>URPH01000020.1 GCA_900549665.1 uncultured Lachnospiraceae bacterium
TTTGAGAATTGTGGGAGCTGCTTTGCAGCGGAGCAATTCGTGGATATCAAGTTAGAGGCAAAATACCTTTTGACTCTAACATCATAATATTTCAATATGAAATAAATCAGGCAGATAAAAATTAACAAAGTACAGTTAAAAAACAAAGTGCAATTAAAACAACAGTATGCAATAAAAAACAGATACACAAGGAGTAGAAAAATGGAACAGAAACAACAGAATGAATTTACATTTGTAGAAGGCGGCGTATGTGCGGCACAGGGATTTGTGGCAAACGGTTTAAACTGTGGATTGAATCCCAATAAGGAAAAGAACGATCTGGCACTGGTATACAGCGAGACCATGTGCGATACAGCCGCTGTTTTTACGCAGAATAAGGTAAAGGGTGCGCCGATCCTGGTAACCAAAAAACATCTGGAACAGACAGGCGGAAAAGCGAGAGCCATCATCGCAAACAGCAAAAATGCCAATACCTGCAATGCGGACGGAGAAGAAAAAGCGGAACGGATGGCTGTGCTTGCCGGTCGTGTGCTTGGCATTCCGGCTAATGAGGTTATCGTGGCTTCGACAGGTGTTATCGGTCAGATTCTTCCGATGGAACCGATCGAAGCACATATAGATGAGCTGGCAGCAGGTCTTTCCAAAGAAAATCACGGAAAAGCCGAGTATGCGATCATGACAACCGATACCGTTATGAAGGAATGTGCTGTTTCATTTGAGCTAGACGGTAAAACGGTTACCGTGGGCGGAATGGCAAAGGGAAGCGGCATGATCCATCCCAATATGGCGACAACCCTTAATTTTGTCACAACCGATGCCGCAATCGACAGAGAGCTTTTACAGAAGGCGGTAAGCAAAATTGTCAAGATTACCTATAACTGTCTGAGTGTGGATGGAGACCAGTCTACCAATGATACTCTGTGCGTGATGGCAAACGGACTTGCGGGCAACAAACGTATTGATGCGGAAAACAAAGATTATGATACATTCTGCGAGGCTCTGTATCAGGTATTGATGAATCTGACCAGGATGCTTGCAAAGGACGGCGAGGGAGCAACCAAGCTTCTCGAATGTGAGGTAAAAGGTGCAAAGGATCTGGATACAGCTATTATCGTGGCAAAAAGTGTGATCCGCTCACCTTTGTTTAAATGTGCCATGTTTGGAGAAGATGCCAACTGGGGACGTATTTTGTGCGCGATCGGTTATGCAGAGGCTGATTTTGAAATTGACAAGGTGGACGTGGACCTTGCTTCTAAATACGGTACCGTTGCCGTGTGCCGCAATGGAGCAGGTGTTGCGTTTTCGGAAGAGGAAGCAGCCAGGATCCTGTCGTCTGACGAGATTTTTATTCATGTAGATTTAAAGCAGGGAACAGAAAGCGCCAAGGCATGGGGCTGTGATCTGACCTATGACTATGTAAAGATCAACGGAGATTACCGTTCTTGATAAGAGTTTCCCATGCTTTTATCCCATATGTCATGATATGATGATAATTACGGAACAAATCGGTTTGAACTGCTATGACGGATTGTTTCGTAATTATATTTTAAGGAGGTTTTCTTTTTATGGAAAACAGACATGAGGTGGGAGTTAGCAGAAAACAGATCTTGATTTTGGAGGATGAAAACCGGTTGTTAAACCGGCTGGTACGGCTTTTGGAGGAGTTGTGTCCGGGTGCGGAGATCTTTCGTACGGTTGAATTGGAGGAAGCTTATCATATGGCATTCGGAAAGCAGGTAGAACTGATTTTTATCCGGATGCACATGAATTGCCATTTTGATGATTCAAGGATCCATTTTATCGAGCGTATCAAAAAGAATGAGGAGTTTGCATTTGTTCCGATCATTCTGGTTTCAACAGATGAGCTGAATTTCCGGTATTTTTTAGGAGAACTGCATTGCTTTGGAATTATGGATCCACAGTTTGACAGAGAATATGCGATCCGCCTGATCAAAAAGGCGCTGCAGTTCAGACACCGGATCGCGGAAAAGCAGTATGCGTATTTTAAAACCGGAGGGGCGATTAAGTGTGTGAGGATTGCGGACATTTTATATATTGAGCATCATAAAAAATACGCGGTTGTCTATACACGTCTGGGGCAGTTTCGGCTGACGAACTGTTCCGGTAACAGCACAATGCAGAAATTTGAACATTATGATTTTATAACCTGCGCCAAGGGGATTGTTGTCAATATGCGCTGCGTTGCTGAGATAGATTTCAGAAAAAAATGCCTCAATTTTAAAGATGGGCAGACTGTTGTTGCATTTGGACAGAATTATTCCAAAAAAATTTATTCCTATCTGGATGCAACAGGAGTTATGTAAATCACATTGTGGTGACGGCAGGGTAAAATAAAACTTTTGTTTCAGAATGAAACAGGAAAGATATGCTGAAAGACGTGTTGTAAGACAGGATAGAAGATATGCTTTTGTATTTACTCTGCCTGAGTATTATGTCAACCACAGAACCAGTTTATAAAAAAAGACTGTCATTTTGGGGGGATTGGTGCCGGAGGTATCAATTATATGGTCTAAAGCCGGATTACGACTGTTTTTGGTATTTGGGACCCGGAAAACAGGCTTTGGGCATAAAAATATGGCTGGTCCTGTAAAAAAACAGATTTTTTTTCGGTGAGATTTGGTAAAAACTGCGATAATCGCGTAAAAACGACAGAAAATGACAAAAATCGACAGAGATAATGCGTAAAACAGGTATTTTTATGCTCAAAAATTGCGTATGTACGGAAAAATACAGGAATGTGTAAAAAAATATACCGGATTTTTGCTTTGGAAAAATGTTTTGAGAAAATGTTTTGAAAAAATGTGACAGATATATTTCAAAATATGTCATAATTTGCTATACTGATTTTAACTATGAAGAGTGGAGTTTATTATGATTCTGAAAAAAAAGTTTCACAATAAAAAATTATACAAAAAAATACTTCCGCTGTTGCTTGTTTTGTCCATGTGTCTGCTTTCGGGCTGCGGACAAAAAGAGGGTGATCAGACAAAGGCCGGCTTTTCCGCTATTGGGGAGTCGGATTATGATACGGCGATGCAGTGCTTTCAGGCCGCGATTGACGAGGGTGAGGATGCAGAGCTTGCTTATCGCGGAATTGGCATGACCTATCTTGGGATGGCGCAGTATGATGAGGCTGTTGATGCTTTTGAGACTGCTTTATCCAATGGCGGGCTGTTTGCCGGAGATTTGGAGCGCGATATCAATTTTTATATGGCTACCGCTTTATACAAAAATGGCAATTACACACGGGCCGGTGAGTTGTTGGATGTGATCATCAAAAGTCAGAAAAACAATGTCGATGCGCATTTTTTAAGAGGCTGTGTTGCTCTGGAAACCGATGATTACGAAAACGGCATTTACCATTTTGATAAGGCTATCGAAAATTCCAAGGATCAGCAGTCCATGAAGATCCGTGTTTTTGAAGAACTGGTTTCCAATGGCTATGAAGACAAGGGGAGTGAGTATCTGACCGGTATTTTAGATGACGGTTCCAAGCTAAGCGATTATGAGCAGGGTGTTGTGTATTTTTATTTAAAGGATTATGATAGTGCCAGAAATCATCTGGGACTGGCAAAACAGTCGGATACCAAAAATGCCGGCAATATCGTATACATGCTTGGTAAGACTTATGAGCAGCTTGGCGAGTACAATTATGCGAGTGTGCTTTATACCGAGTACCTGCAGGATCACACAGGCGATGCCAATATCTACAATCAGCTTGGCATCTGTCAGTTAAAGCTTGATGATGCAGCATCAGCTATTAAGTCTTTTGAGAGCGGACTTGAGCTTGGCAATACAGCCATGACACAGATTTTAAAATACAATCAGATCTGTGCCTATGAGCAGGCAACCGATTTTGACAAGGCAAAGACCTTATTGGATGAATATCTGGCGGCATATCCGGATGATGAGGCTGCTCAGAGAGAAGCTGTATTTTTAAGTACAAGATAACAAACATTTGAAAAAGCACGAACGGCTTTTTGACCTTTTGACCCTGATATCATTTTATAAAAAATTACAAATTAAAGGAGTCATCACATGATTAATCAACTTGTTTCCAAAATTCAAAAAACAGGAGCACCGATCGTTGTCGGACTGGATCCGATGATGAAATTTGTTCCCGAGCATATCAAAAAAAAGGCTTTTGAAGAGTATGGTGAGACACTGGAAGGCGCTGCAGAAGCAATCTGGCAGTACAACAAAGGAATTGTTGATGCGGTTTATGATCTGATCCCGGCAGTAAAGCCGCAGATCGCTATGTATGAGCAGTTTGGTATTCCAGGCTTGCAGGCTTTCAAAAAGACCGTGGACTACTGCAAGGAAAAGGGACTGGTTGTGATTGGTGATATCAAAAGAGGCGATATCGGATCTACTTCCACAGCTTATGCAGTCGGACATCTGGGAAAGGTACAGGTGGGAAGCAAGTCATATGCAGGTTTTGACGAGGATTTTGTGACAGTCAATCCTTATCTTGGCAGTGATGGTGTGAAACCTTTTATCGATGTCTGCAAAGAGGAAAAGAAAGGTATTTTTGTACTGGTTAAGACCTCCAATCCAAGCAGCGGGGAGTTTCAGGACCGCCTGATCGACGGCAAGCCTCTGTATGAGCTGGTTGGTTCCATGGTAGATACATGGGGCTCTGAATTGATGGGAGATTCCTATAGTTATGTCGGAGCAGTAGTCGGAGCAACCTATCCGGAAATGGGCAAGGTGCTGCGTGATATCATGCCAAAGGCATACATTTTGGTTCCCGGATATGGTGCACAGGGAGGAAAGGGCAAGGATCTCGTCCACTTCTTCAATAAGGACGGACTTGGAGCCATCGTCAATTCTTCCAGAGGTATCATTGCCGCATACCAGCAGGATGCATACAAAGAAAAATTTGCTCCCGAAAATTATGCCGATGCTTCCAGGGCAGCAGTGCTTGCCATGAAAGAGGATATTGCAGAAGCACTAAGATAAGGGGTTTATATATTCGTTATTTTGGCCGATATCTATATTAGAAGAGGCGCAAAAGGATTTGCGCATGTTAATAAGCCGGAATGGCTGACGTTTTTAATCAAGGAGGATAAGATTATGGCAAATGTTAATTCAGTAGGAAGCAATTATACAGACGTATATGGCGCGTACAATACTTCCGGTACCAAAAAGGCAGAAACAAAGGATACACAGACAGCTTCCAATACAACGGCAGCTACTTTTGAAGCTTCCGCAAAGGGAAGGGAAAAAGCTTCCAAGATGTCTGCTTCCGATCGTGCGGCACTTGTTTCACAGTTAAAGGCAGATGCCCAGTCAAGAACTGAGCAGATGACAAGCATCGTTACCAAGATGCTCCAAAAACAGGGAGTTACGATTGGCAAGGCAGATGATATGTGGAAGGTGTTAGCAGGCGGCAATTTTACTGTTGATGCTGCTACCAAGGCACAGGCACAGGCAGATATTGCAGAGGATGGATACTGGGGTGTCAGCCAGACTTCACAGCGTATCTTTGATTTTGCAATGGCTTTGTCCGGCGGTGACAAAGATACCATGGAAAAGATGCGTTCTGCATTTGAAAAAGGATTTAAACAGGCTACAGCTACATGGGGGAAGAAGCTTCCGTCCATCAGCCGGGATACTTACAGTGCAGTTGAAAAATTATTTGATGATTATGCATCAAGCTTTGAAAGTGATACACAGGAATAGTCAAAGGGGGACTTACGATGGGAATTTCACTTCAAAATGATTATTCATTTTTATTTGGTACTTCGTCCAATACAACAACGGGCAATACCTTTTCGCTGTCTGATTATGCGATGATCAAAAACGGCACTTACAAAAAGCTGATGAAAGCATATTATGCAGACACTGACAACAGCTTTGTAAAAAGTGTTGCGAAAAGCAAGGCAGCCAGTCAGGACAATAACGTAGAAATAAAAAAGCTTCAGGAGACATCCAAGGCACTCTCCGAATCGGCAGAGGCTCTTTATGGAGAAAAAGGCAAGGATTTATATACTGAGGATAAAAGGGATGATCTGTTAAAAGCGGTATCCGGCTTTGTAAAGGATTACAATTCTACAGTGGATGCGGTTGGTTCCTCTGACAACGCCAAGGTGGTCCGAATCGGAAATTCCATGGCAGGAAATGCGGTGGCCAACTACAAGCTGTTATCAAGCATCGGTATCCGTGTCGGTACGGACAGCAAGCTGACACTGGATGAGGATACCTTTAAAAAAGCAAAGCTTTCATCCATCCAGTCTGTTTTTTCAGGCGTTGGTTCTTTTGCATACAGAGCGAGTGCATCCGCATCCTATATCAACAATTATGCCAGGGACGATGCCGCAAAGGCGAGCGGTCTCTATGGTGCAAGCGGATCCTACAGTGCTTATTTACAGGGCAGTACATACAATTCATTCTTCTGATCTGTGCGCCGACCTGTCAGCAAAATACAAATAAAGATGTGCAATTATTCCGGAATCATGGAAATTGTTTCATGGTTCCGGTTTGTCAGTTTCAACATCATGATTTATAAAAAAATACAAGGAGTACGAGATGAGCAATTACAAAATCAATACAAAATGCGTACAGGGTGGATACCATCCGGGAAATGGAGAACCGCGTCAGATACCGATTATCCAGTCCACCACCTTCCGTTATGAAACAAGTGAAGCAATGGGCAAATTATTTGATCTGGAGGCAAGCGGATATTTTTATACCAGACTGCAGAATCCGACCAATGATATGGTAGCTGCCAAGATTGCAGAATTAGAGGGTGGAACAGCTGCTATGCTGACATCTTCCGGACAGGCTGCCAATTTCTTTGCACTGTTCAATATTTGTGAATGCGGAAGCCATATTGTGGCATCCTCATCCATTTACGGCGGAACCTTCAACCTGATCTCTGTTACCATGGCAAAGATGGGTATTGAAGTGACCTTTATCTCTCCGGACTGTTCAAAAGAGGAGCTCGATGCGGCATTTAAGGACAATACAAGAGCTGTATTCGGCGAGACCATTGCCAATCCGGCGCTGACAGTACTGGATATTGAAAAATTTGCAAAAGCAGCTCATGCTCATGGCGTACCGCTTATCGTTGACAATACATTCCCGACACCGGTCAACTGCAGACCGTTTGAGTGGGGTGCCGATATCGTGACCCATTCCACAACCAAATACATGGATGGACACGGAGCTGCCGTTGGCGGAGCTATCGTTGATTCCGGAAGATTTGACTGGATGGCACATGCTGACAAATTCCCCGGACTCTGCACGCCGGATGAATCTTATCATGGCATTACTTATGCTGAAAAATTTGGAAAAGAGGGCGCATTTATCACAAAATGTACTTCTCAGCTGATGCGTGACTTTGGATGTATTCAGGCTCCCCAAAATGCATTTATTTTAAATCTGGGTCTGGAATCTTTGCATGTCAGAATGGCAAGACATGTGGAAAACGGACAGGCGGTTGCCGAGTTTCTGGCTTCTGATGACAGAGTGGCAAAGGTCAATTATCCGGGCTTAAAATCCGATCCGTATTATGAGGTTGCACAAAAATACCTGCCAAATGGCGGCTGCGGCGTTGTATCCTTTGAACTGAAGGGCGGAAAGGCAGCTGCAGAGGCTTTCATGAAAGAATTGAAGCTTGCAGCCATCGAAACACATGTGGCAGACGCGCGTACCTGCTGTCTGAATCCCGCAACATCCACACACAGACAGATGACAGAGGAGCAGCTGATCGAGGCCGGCGTTCCGGCAGGACTGGTTCGTATTTCCTGTGGCCTGGAAGATAAAGAGGATCTGATCGCTGATTTAAAACAGGCACTGGATGCGATTTAAAGATTCTGGGATATTTATATTTTATTTTTAGATACAATATTGATTTAATAAGATCCACATACTTGTGAAATGCAGGTGTGTGGATTTTTTAATTTTAGATTTTGGAGGTGTTGGATTGAAGTTCTTGACAAGGAAAGTTAGTTCGGACTAACATATAAAACAGACAGTGAATGGAGCTGTTGTTTCAGAATCATTTAGGCGGAAGGAAGATTTTATATGATGACATTTGGTGAGGAATTAAAAATATTTAGCAGTAAATATCCGTATCAGGAGGTACAGATAGATGGTGTGCCGATCCGGTATACAAGGGAAAATACATTCATTCCGTGGGACTGGTAGGAGAGATCGGTAAAAAGTATGCGCCGTTTGCAAAATCCGACTTTGCATTTCTGGATGGAAAAGTGTTACTGTTACTGCCGGATCAGGATATTTTTTCAAAAGAGGATCAGCAGAGAATGGTCGATATCATGACAAATCCCAAGGTAAAGATCATGAAGGGCGGTCATCTTGCCTGTGTGATGAAGGCGCAGGAATACATAGATGAGATTGAGGATTTTCTGCCGGGGTGTTTTGAGTAAATAATCCAATGAGATTTAAAATATTTTAACAGGGAATTCACGATTGCTTACGCTGATGAAATGCAGATTGAATCCCCCATTATTTTATGTTAAAATAAATTCGATATTTGACAGGAGGTCTATGAATAGAATGGAACAGTACAAACAGGAATTTATCGAGTTTATGGTTGCTTCGGATGTATTAAAATTTGGTGACTTTACTTTGAAAAGCGGTCGTAAATCTCCGTTTTTTATGAATGCAGGAGCTTATGTGACAGGTTCACAGCTTAAAAAGCTCGGCGAATATTATGCAAAAGCAATTTACGATAAGTATGGTGATGACTTTGATGTTCTGTTCGGACCGGCTTACAAAGGAATCCCGCTTGCTGTTGTTACGGCAATCGCATTTAGTGAATTGTACAAAAAAGAGATCCGTTATTGTTCAGACCGCAAAGAGGACAAGGATCATGGCGCAGATAAAGGTGCTTTTTTAGGCAGCAAATTACAGGATGGCGACCGTGTTGTCATGATCGAAGATGTGACAACATCCGGCAAATCCATGGAAGAGACCGTACCCAAGGTTAAGGGAGCTGCTGATGTGACAATCGTCGGACTGATGGTTTCACTCGACCGCATGGAAGTCGGCAAGGGCGGAGTAAAGAAGGCTTTAGACGAGGTCAAGGACCTGTATGGTTTTGAGACCAATGCTATCGTGACAATGGCTGAGGTTACCGAATATCTGTACAACCGCGAGTGCCGGGGCAGGGTTGTGATCGATGACACATTAAAAGCAGCAATTGACGAATATTATAAACAATACGGAGCAAAATAAGGAGGACTGCAAATGGAAGAAAAAATTTATAAGGCAATGAAAAATGCCGGCGGTATGAATGTGACACTCGGCGTACTGATGATCGTATTTGGTATTGCAGCAGGTGTGCTTATGATCGTGACGGGTGGTAAATTATTGGTTAAGAAAGCAGATATTTTATTTTAAGGGACAGGGTTATGCATAGAAAAGGATATATGTTTACCGACAGGAGCCATTCTGATAACGGCAAGATGTCGGCAGCACTTGGGTTAATTTCATTTATATCCATGTGTCTGGTTATTTATCTGTCCTATCGGTGGAAAGGGGCCATGAGCCCAAAGCTTGGTGCAGCTACATTTTTTGCACTTCTGATTTCCATTGCAGGTGAAACATTGGGTGTGATGTCACGTCTGGAAAAAGACAAGTTTTATTTATTTCCCAATATTGGACTTGTTTTAAATTCGATCAGCTTATTTATCATTATATGTCTGTTGTATATGGGCATTTATGATATCTGAAATTTGGAGGCATAGATGAAGGAAAGATGGAATTTATGTATTGAAAGGATCAATGAGATTCAGTCAGATGAATCTGTGGGGACAAAATGGGGAAGCTACTTTCGTGAAGTGGCTTCTTTTGTTTTGAATGCGGCTGCCTTGTGCGAGGTGGAAGATTCGTATTTTGAAACAGAACCACAGAAGAGAGAAAAGAAACCGCTGTTTACCGGGGAAAGCCGGAATATCTGGAACAGGGATACCGTGGATGAATCATACAGTGGTTTACGAGAAGAGAATTATGTAAACTCATATTTGAATCCGGATTATGCAGCGTCCTGTTTTGGAACGAGAATCGGACAGCTTTTAAGTTTTGTATATACCGAGATGTACACGCTTCCGGTTTATGCGGCCGAATCGGATCTGTTTGAGATTCTGATCCGTATGGAATGGTTTGTAGAGTTGTTTTGTATTTTCTCTCAGGCGGAAAGTGATGCGGAAAATGCGAACAGTGACAAAAATGATTGTCATCACGATCGTGAATACAATGATAAAGTCCATGGCGAGGATGCACTTGAGCAGTCTGTATGGGAATGCTGTTATTATTTTGTCAGCGATTATTATGATGTGGAAGCGGAAAAACGAGTTGGCGAAAAGGTAGAGCCGGCCTTTGATTTTGCATACCGCCTGATCATGGAAGCGGATTTATCCAATCCGGATTATTTATACCGCTATGGAGAGCCTATTACAGACAATGAGATCGCATCCGTAAAGCTTTTCAACAAAATGTCAGACGAAGAACTGCAGAAGATGGCGGATACCTACACGGAGGGATATCGGATCGGCTTTATCAAGGGCAACAAGGATCTTTCCATAAAAAAGGTTGTCAATATTGTATATCCGATCGGTTTTGAAAAGGTCGTAAAGTTAGCAATAGCTAATTTTGAAAAGATGGGATTGCAGCCGACCCTGATGCGGAGTGCACACAGTATTTTTTACAAACGCATCGGCGGAACAACCGGATATTATGCAACAGGCATTAACCGTCAGTTTGACTATGATCATCGTGAGGACGATGCCCTGTTTTTAGATAAAAAGCTGATGAACCGCAAGCTTGAGGTGTTAAAGGAAGCTTATATAAAATATGAGGTTATTTCCGGACAGCATGCCGGTCCCGCAGTTATTGAGGTATTTGGTGAAAAGAATTTTTCACCCATTGATAAAAAGAGCGCCTGCCATTACAGTGATAAGCAGCAGGAGTTGGTGACGGCTCACGCGATTGCATCCGGAAAGATCATCAACACCTATGTACCAGGCGAGGAGAGGAGCTTTACGATCATTGCTTTTCCCATTGCGGAGATCGGACCGGATTATGAAGCCATCATGAAGGAGACGATTGCGCTCAATACGCTTCCTTATCAGACCTATGAGGATGTCCAGCAGGTGATCATTGATGCTCTGGATCAGTGCGAATATGTAAAAGTGCTTGGAATGAACGGCAATAAAACGGATTTACGAATTGAGTTATGTAAACTCAAAGATCCGGCTAAGATGACAAAGTTTGAAAACTGTGTGGCTGATGTCAATATTCCGGTCGGCGAGGTTTTCACATCGCCGGTCTTAAAAGGGACCAACGGTGTTCTTTTCGTCAAACGGGTATTTTTAAATGAGTTATCCTATGATAACCTTGAGGTTGTTTTCAAGGATGGCATGGTAGCCGATTACAGCTGTACCAACTATCCGGAAGCGGATAAAAATAAGAAATATATCAAGGATCACGTCCTGCATCATTATGACAGCATTCCGATCGGGGAATTTGCCATCGGTACCAATACAACAGCTTATACCATGGGCAGAAAGTACGGAATTGAGGACAAGCTTCCGATCCTGATCGCTGAAAAGACAGGTCCGCATTTTGCAGTCGGGGATACCTGTTATTCCCACGCAGAGGATGTGGCGGTGTTCAATCCGGACGGAAAAGAGATCGTAGCGCGTGACAATGAGATTTCGCTGCTTCGGAAGGATAACGGGAAAAAGGAAAAGGCATATTTCCAGTGCCATACGGATATTACGATCCCCTATGACGAATTGGGACAGCTGTACGGCGTCAAAGAAAACGGCGAACAGGTCATGATCATCGAAAACGGACGGTTTGTACTGCCCGGGACAGAGATGCTCAATGAGGCTTTGTGATCCATTGATAAGAAAGTAAAAAATGCCTGAAAAAAGGATAATAAAACTTTAAAGAAAGCTTTAAAAAGGTTGCACTTGTATTGTATTTTTTGTAAACTATAGTAGATTAATCATGTAAAGGAGTGGCACAAAAGATGGCACAGGTTGGTATTGTTATGGGCAGCGATTCAGATATGCCCATCATGAGTAAAGCAGCAGATATTTTGGAAGAACTGGGAATTTCCTATGAGATGCGTATTATTTCCGCACACAGGGAGCCGGACGTATTCTTTGACTATGCAAAAACAGCCGAAGAGAAGGGCTTCAAGGTTATTATTGCAGGTGCCGGTATGGCAGCGCATTTACCGGGTATGTGTGCAGCCATTTTCCCGATGCCGGTTATCGGTATCCCGATGCACACGACATCTCTTGGAGGACGTGATTCCCTGTATTCGATCGTTCAGATGCCGAGCGGTATTCCGGTTGCTACCGTAGCAATCAATGGCGGAGCCAATGCAGGTTTGCTGGCAACCAAGATTCTGGCAACATCAGATGCCGCATTGCTGGATAAATTAAAAGCTTATTCTGCCAAATTAAAGGAGCAGGTAGAGGCAAAGGACGCAAAGCTTCAGGAAGTCGGATACAAAAATTATTCCAAATAAATCATACAAATCGAAGGAGAAACATCATGGCAATGGATTACAAGACATCCGGTGTTGATATCGAAGCCGGATACAAATCAGTAGAATTAATGAAAAAACACGTAAAAGAGACAATGAGACCTGAGGTTTTAGGTGGACTTGGCGGTTTTGCGGGAGCCTTTGACCTGTCCAAGATCAAAGACATGGAAGATCCGGTTTTATTATCCGGTACAGACGGATGCGGCACCAAGGTTAAGCTTGCATTTGTTATGGACAAGCATGATACCATCGGTATTGATGCGGTTGCAATGTGTGTCAATGATATTGCCTGCTCCGGAGGAGAGCCGTTGTTTTTCCTCGATTATATTGCGTGCGGCAAAAACTATCCTGAAAAGATCGCTACCATTGTCAGCGGTGTGGCAAACGGCTGTATCCAGTCTGAATGTGCACTTGTCGGCGGCGAGACAGCAGAGCATCCCGGACTGATGCCCGAAGATGACTATGATCTGGCAGGATTTGCCGTAGGTGTTGTAGATAAAAAAGACATGATCACCGGTGAAAATATCAAGCCGGGCGATGTATTGATCGGTATGGCAAGTACCGGTGTGCACAGCAACGGATTTTCCCTCGTGCGCAAGGTATTTGAGATGACCAAAGAGAGTCTGGATACTTATTATGATGAGCTTGGCACAACTCTTGGCGAAGCTTTGATCGCGCCGACACGTATCTATGTCAAAGCTTTAAAGAGCATCAAAAATGCCGGTGTCACCATAAAGGGATGCAGCCATATCACAGGTGGCGGTTTCTATGAAAATATTCCCCGTATGCTTCCCGAAGGCGTGACAGCCAAGATTGAAAAGGGCAGCTATGAGATTCCGCCGATCTTCAAACTGCTTGCAAAGACAGGCAATATCGAAGAGCAGATGATGTACAATACATACAATATGGGACTTGGCATGATCGTTGCCATCGACAAAGCCGATGTTGACAAGACAATGGAAGCCATCCGTGCAACCGGAGATACTCCTTATGTAGTCGGTTCCATTGTAGAAGGCGAAAAAGGAGTTATCTTATGCTAAAAATTGTTGTATGCGTATCCGGTGGCGGGACCAATCTCCAGGCAATCATCGATGGTGTTGCCAATAGCACGATCACCAATACGGAGATTGTCGGAGTAATCAGCAATAACAAAAATGCATATGCATTAGAAAGAGCACAGGCTGCCGGTATTCCGGCTGTCTGTATTTCTCCCAGGGATTATGAGAGCCGGGAGATATTCAATGATGCACTTCTTGAGGGTGTCAAAGAGCTTGATCCGGATCTGATCGTTTTAGCCGGTTTCCTTGTAAACATTCCGGCGCAGATGATCAAGGCTTATCCCAACCGGATCATCAATATCCATCCTTCCTTGATCCCATCTTTTTGCGGCGTGGGATATTATGGGCTCAAGGTTCATGAGGGAGCACTGGCACGAGGTGTCAGAGTGTCCGGCGCGACAGTGCATTTTGTTGACGAAGGTACGGATACTGGGCCGATCATTCTGCAAAAGGCAGTGGAAGTAAAGCAGGACGATACACCAAAGACCTTGCAGCTGCGTATCATGGAGGAGGCTGAGTGGAAGATTTTACCTAAGGCCATTGACCTGATCGCAAATGGCAAAGTAGAAGTGAATGACGGCAAGGTTTACATAAAATAGATTTGTGCAATGAAAAATTAGTACACAATGGTAAGATAAGAAATGTAATGTTAATTACATGCAGTTTACATAACCTGCATATGAAAGGATAACGAAATGAAAGTTTTAATCGTAGGTAGTGGCGGAAGAGAGCATGCTATTGCTCAGAGCGTGGCAAAGAGCAGTAAGGTAGACAAGATTTATTGTGCACCGGGCAATGCCGGTATCGGACAGATTGCAGAGTGTGTTGCAATCGGTGCCATGGAATTTGATAAAATCGTAGAATTTGCAAAGACTAACAGTATTGATCTGGTTATTGTCGGTATGGATGATCCTTTGGTGGGCGGACTGGTCGATGAACTGGAAAAAGCCGGAATTCGTACCTTTGGACCTCGTAAAAATGCAGCTATCCTGGAGGGAAGCAAGGCATTTTCCAAGGACCTGATGAAAAAATACAATATTCCGACAGCTGCTTATGAAAACTTTGATGATGCTGATGCAGCACTCCGATATCTGGAAACAGCCAGGTTCCCGATCGTTTTAAAAGCGGACGGACTTGCACTCGGAAAAGGTGTGCTGATCTGCAATACATTAGAAGAAGCAAAAGAAGGCGTAAAGAGTATCATGCTTGACAAAAAGTTTGGTACAGCCGGCAACCAGATGGTCATTGAAGAGTTTATGACCGGACGTGAGGTCAGCGTTTTATCCTTTGTAGACGGAAAAACCATCAAGATCATGTCCTCCGCACAGGATCATAAGCGCGCCAAGGACGGAGATCAGGGCTTAAATACCGGTGGTATGGGTACCTTTTCGCCAAGTCCTTTCTATACAAAGGAAGTAGATGATTTTTGTAAAAAATATATCTATCAGGCAACGGTAGATGCCATGGCAGCAGAGGGAAGAGAGTTTAAGGGTGTTATTTTCTTTGGACTTATGTTAACCAAAGACGGTCCTAAGGTACTTGAATACAATGCCAGATTTGGTGATCCCGAAGCGCAGGTAGTTCTGCCTCGTATGAAAAATGATCTGATCGAAGTAGCCGAAGCATGTATTGATGGTACTCTGGATCAGGTTGACCTGCAGTTTGAAGACAATGCAGCAGTCTGTGTTGTACTTGCTTCCGACGGATATCCGGTTTCTTACGAAAAAGGATTTGTTATCCACGGACTGGAGAAGTTTGAAGGAAAAGAAGACTATTATGTTTTCCATGCAGGAACGAAAAAGACAGAGGAAGGCTTTGTAACAAACGGCGGACGTGTACTTGGTGTTACCGCTAAGGGAAGTGATTTAAAGGACGCCAGAAAAAAAGCATACGAAGCAACAGAATGGATTGATTTTGCCAACAAATATATGCGTCATGATATCGGAAAAGCGATTGATGAAGCATAATGCGAAAGGGTTAGTATATGATGTTTAGGAAAAAAAGCGGTTTGAGGATTGCAGGTATGATGCTGTTAGCGGCAGTGCTGACATTTTGTCCCGGTGATACTGTCAGGACAGTGTATGCTACACAGGCCGGTCAGACACAGGGATCGGATGCGTATTTAAAAACATTTTCAGCATCGCCCGGTACGATAAGTCCGGATTTTTCATCCATGGTGACCAATTATACAATCACCGTTTCATCAGATGTGGATAAGCTGAGTGTGACCTGCAGCACAGCAGATTCCGATGCACAGGTAAAAGAGGCCAAGGGTTTCAAAAATCTTCAGCTTGGCAACAATAAAGCTACGATCAAGGTACAGGGGGCCAGTGGAACAATCTGCACCTACAATTTTACGATCGTAAGGGGAAATGTGTCTGCCGCAACCAATCCGGCAGAGGGAGCCGGAATCAAACTGGCGACAGACAAGAGCTCTCAGACATCAGGTGCGGCTATGGCCGGTACCACAACATCAGATACGACAAGCTCTACGCAAAATACAGCACAGAGCACAACCGATACGGTGACAGCTGATACAGAAAATACAGCATCAGAAGCTGCAGTATCGGAAACTACAGGCAGTGATGATGATACACAGGATGCTTCCACAGAAGATTCTCAGGATGTACCCGCAGATGAAACCGCATCCGGGGAAGCGGTTGAAACCATGGCTCCGGCTGCAGACAGCGGCGAGCGGTATCTGGTCGGCGGCGATTCCATTTATGCGGATTATTATGTGGTTCCTACCTTTGATTCTTCCCTTCTTCCGGATGGATTTGTAGTTGAAAATTACAATTTCAACGGGAATGAAGTGCAGTCTGCATATTTGGCAGCCGGTGATATCCGACTTTTGTTTTCCGAATCTGCAGAGGGCACCAATGCCGGTCTGCGTATTTATTATGAAGATGATAATGACATGATGGATTTTGTTCCCTTCCTTGGCTACAGCGGATATGTATTTCCGGTCAGATATCAGGCGCAGATTCCGGTTCCGACCAATTATACCGGCAGCTACATGCCGTTTGATAAAAAGGTTGTTGCCTGCTATATCTATACAGAGCTTACCAACAACCCGCTCTCTGTTCAGGCAGGAATGGAAAATAAGGATACACTTCAGCCCGGAGAGTCTACGGCAGATGCAGACCCGGTTTCCGTGGATTCGCTTGACGAGATGCCGGAGTTTTACCTGTTTTATGGCATGAACAACAACGGAGAGGAAAACTTTTATCTCTATGACTGGAAGGAAGGTACCTATCAGAGATATGTAGAAAGAGATACCTCCTATGATCTGGATCAGTCCTACTTCAAGTACAAGGATATGGCCCATCAGCGATTTGCGATTATGTGCACCTTGTTTGTGCTGTTGCTGCTTGCTGTTTTCTTCATTATCAATCTGTATATGAAAAACAGAGAGCTCAAGCGTGATCTGGAGGAATATGATCCGGATTATGACGGCCCCGATGATGGCGGCGATGACGGTTATGAAGACGAAGAATATGACAGCGAAGAATATGACGGCGAAGATGACGTTGATGATGAAGCGTATGATGGCGATGAAGCGGATACGGAAGATCGTGAAGCAGATGGAGAATATGAGGGGGAGGATCCTGATGCGGAAACGGACAATGTGACAGACGACTCAGAAGATGAAGAGGCTGATGAAGAGCTTCAGGAAGATATTTCCGAGTATGGCAGCGAAGAAATGCAGGCAGGTGTATCGGATGAAGAAATGCAGGTCTCAAAAGATGAAAATGCGGATTCTGCGGAAGAACAGATCGACAGCCAGGAAATCGTGAGAAAGCGTCGTCCGGAATTTAAAATGATCAACCTGTCGCGTGAACCTGAACCTACCGGAATCGATGATGATTTTGAATTTGAATTTATTCATTTTGAAGATGATTAAGATCGGAGGGCTTTAAATGGCCTATACAGAAAATGCAAAAACGGTCCTGTCCATTGCGAAGAGAATGGCGAAAAAGACAGGACAAAATTATATCGGAACAGAACACATTTTACTGGGATTATTAAATTGCAAAAGCTCTGTAGCCGCGGATCTTCTTGAAAAAAATGATGTTACCGAGCAAAAGGTACTGGATGTGATAAAAGAGCTGATCGCGCCATCGGGCGGAGTATCCGTGCTGGAACGTGATGGTTATTCCCCGCGTGCAGTACAGATACTTCAGGATGCAGACAGACAGGCAGAGCGTTTTGGGGCCGGAAAGACCGGAACCGAGCATATCCTGTTGGCGCTTATCAAAGAAGGCGATAATATTGCAGCAAGGCTTTTGTATACACTGGGTGTTAATTTACAGAAGCTGTATGTCGACACTCTTATTGCAATCGGCGAAGATCCCAATATTGCCAAAGAGGATCTGAATACCAAAAAGAAAAACAGCGCAACCAAAACGTTGGATCAGTATAGCAAGGATCTGACAAAAATGGCAACCGAGGATAAGCTGGATCCGGTGATCGGGCGTGAAAATGAGATTTTGCGTGTGATCCAGATTTTGAGCAGAAGAACCAAAAACAACCCATGCCTGATCGGTGAGCCCGGTGTCGGAAAAACGGCTATTGCAGAAGGGCTTGCAATGCGGATTGCAAAAAAAGAGGTTCCGCAGACCCTGATCAACAAACGGATCCTGACACTGGATCTGTCAGCTCTGGTTGCAGGCAGCAAATACCGTGGTGAATTTGAGGAACGTATCAAAAAAGTCATTGCAGAAGTGATCCGTGACGGAAATATCATTTTATTTCTGGATGAGATCCATACAATCGTGGGTGCAGGAGGAGCGGAAGGTTCTATTGATGCCTCCAACATTTTAAAGCCGTCTCTTGCGCGAGGTGAGCTTCAGCTTATCGGTGCGACAACAGTGGAGGAATACCGTAAGTATCTTTCAAAGGATGCGGCATTAGAGAGACGTTTCC
Source organism: uncultured Lachnospiraceae bacterium (assembly GCA_900549665.1). Lineage (GTDB taxonomy): Bacteria > Bacillota > Clostridia > Lachnospirales > Lachnospiraceae > UBA2882. The sequence continues at coordinate 18,535 of URPH01000020.1, forward strand.
AACCGGTCAATGTGGAAGAGCCTACCATTGGTGAAACAATTGAGATTTTAAAGGGGATCCGTCACAAATATGAAGAACATCATATGGTAACAATCTCGGATGAAGCAGTGGAAGCGGCAGTCAAGCTTTCCAAAAGATATATCAATGACCGTAATCTGCCGGATAAAGCGATCGACCTGATTGATGAGGCAGCGGCGGCTATCCGTTTAAAGGGAATGAATCTGCCACCGAAGTGTCATGAACTGGAAGAAGAGATCAGGCAGATGGATCTGCAGATGGAGCAGGCTTTCAAGTTTGAGGCTTTTATTAAGGCGCATGAGATTAAGCTGGCACAGGATGAACTGATCAAAAAATACAACAGACTCAAGGAACGTCATGTCAGGACGATGGAAGACAGAAATCTTGTTGTCAATGAAGATGATGTAGCTGATGTTGTATCCAAGTGGACCAGGATTCCTGTAAGCAAGCTGGCTGAAAAAGAAGCCGAACGTCTATTGAAGCTGGAAAGCATCCTGCATAAACGTGTGATTGGACAGGAGGCAGCCGTTACAGCTGTCGCAAAGGCCATGAGAAGAGGACGTGTCGGACTTTCCGACCCCAATAAACCGATTGGCTCATTTCTGTTTTTGGGACCGACCGGTGTCGGCAAAACAGAATTGTCAAAGGCACTTGCAGAAGCTATGTTTGGCTCTGAAAATGCATTGATCCGTGTTGATATGTCAGAATATATGGAGCCGCATTCCGTTGCTAAAATGGTGGGATCGCCTCCCGGATATGTAGGACATGATGAGGGCGGGCAGCTGAGCGAAAAGGTTCGCCGGAATCCTTATTCGGTTGTTTTGTTTGACGAGATCGAAAAGGCCCATCCGGATGTGTTCAATATTTTACTGCAGGTTTTGGACGAGGGGCATATTACCGATTCAAAAGGGCGCAGGGTCAATTTTAAAAACACCATTCTGATCATGACATCCAATGCAGGCGCATCCCGTATTGTGGAGCCCAAGAATCTCGGCTTTGCCGCATCAACATCGGAAAAGCAGAATTACGAAAAGATGAAGAGCAATGTCATGGAAGAGGTTAAGAGACTTTTCAAGCCGGAGTTTATCAATCGAATTGATGAAATTATGGTGTTTGAACAGTTAAATAAAAATGATATGACAAAAATTGTGACACTACTGTCACAAAACCTGTGCAAGCGTTGTAAAAACCAGATGAATATTGACCTGACGATAACGCCGGCATTAAAGAGCTATATCGTTGACAAATATACCGATCTTAAGATGGGAGCAAGACCGCTCAAGCGCGCTATCCAGACCGAAATTGAGGATGCGATGGCAGAAGAAATCTTATCCGGTAAAATCAAAGAAGGACAGAAGGTCCGGGCAGGACTGCAGGATAAAAAAGTTGTTTTTTCCGTGAAGGAATAGTATTTACCGTCAGAACAAAATAGAGTATACTATGATTACATGATATCAAGGTCAAGAGGTCAAAAAGTCGTTCGTGCCTGCACCATAAGATTTTTGAACTTGGGACCCGCCAAACATGAAAAAGTAGTGATTTACGCAGTAAATCAGCGGATTTCGGATATATAGCGAAAGAGCAAAGCTGCGCCGCAGGATTTTTGTGGCAGGCATGTATAAAGTACCAGGAGGATACGAATATGGCAGTTGTTGAAGAGTTGCTTCGCAGTGAAGCAGACGGAAGTATTAGTTTTGGCAATCACACATTGGCTGCAAAGGCTAAATTGGAGGACTTTCCTCATAATGGAGATCTTTACAAGGTAAAGACCTTCCAGACTATGACCAAGCTTGAGAAAAACGGTATGTTTTTATATGAATCCGTTCCCGGAACAAGCGTTACACATCTTGTAGAGCGTGCAGACGGTATGAGTTTTACCGTAGAAGGCAGTGAAGATGCACAGATTACTCTGGGTCTAAAAGAAGATACCGAATACGAAGTGTTTGTAGACGGAGCAAGTGTCGGCAGGATGAATACAGGTATGAGCGGTAAGCTCAATATTTCTGTTGAGATTGCTGAGGCAGATGAAGTAGAAGTAAATGTAGCAGAGGTATAAAATAATGGCAAAGGGAAAAGCAGTAAGTGCTTTTTTCTGCCAGAACTGCGGATATGAATCTTCCAAGTGGATGGGACAGTGTCCCGCGTGTCACGAATGGAACAGCTTTGTGGAGGAGCCGGTCATAAAGAGCCCTCATGCCACAGGGCAGAGCGTCCGCCGTGTTGACAGACCACCGGTTTCCATTGATGAGATTAAGGGAGACAAGGAAGAGCGTTTTACAACTGATATTGAAGAATTTGACAGGGTGCTGGGTGGCGGTATCGTCCCCGGCTCCCTTACGTTGGTGGGTGGAGATCCCGGTATCGGGAAATCCACTTTACTTTTACAGGTATGTAAACAGCTATCCGATACAGGCAGGGAAGTACTTTATATTTCAGGAGAAGAATCACTGTCGCAGATCAAGATGCGTGCTGACCGGATCGGTACCTTTCAAAAGCAGTTCCGTCTGCTTACGGAGATTAATCTGGATATCATTGCACAGACCGTCAAAAAGGAAAAGCCGGATGTTGTCGTGATCGATTCCATTCAGACCATGTTCAATGAACAGGTCAATGCGGCACCCGGAAGTGTTTCGCAGGTACGTGAATCGACGGCTGTATTATTGCAGCTTGCAAAGGGTGAAAATATTGCTATCCTGATCGTCGGACATGTGACCAAGGAAGGAACCGTTGCCGGACCGAGAGTGCTGGAGCACATGGTGGATACGGTTTTATATTTTGAAGGAGATAAACAGGATATCTATCGTATTTTACGAGGGGTCAAAAACCGTTTTGGATCGACCAACGAAATTGGTGTCTTTGAAATGGAAGAAGGTGGCCTTAGGGAAATAAAAAATCCTTCCGAATATATGATCAGCGGAAAACCACAGGGTGCAAGCGGATCGGTCGTTACCTGCTGTATGGAGGGGACACGCCCGATGCTGATGGAGGTGCAGGCACTTGTCTGTGATACCAATTTCCAGATACCGCGCAGACAGGCTACCGGTTGTGATTTCAACCGCATGAATCTGCTGATAGCAGTAATTGAAAAACGCATCCGTATTCCTTTAGGTCACGAGGATGCTTATATCAACTTTGCCGGAGGTATGAAGATCACAGAACCTGCGACAGATCTGGCTGTGGTGATGGCACTTGTTTCCAGCTACAAAAATACACCCGTTGATGACAAAATGATTGTATTTGGTGAAGTCGGACTAAGCGGAGAGGTACGAGGCGTATCCATGGTCAAGCAGAGAGTGCTTGAGGCCAAAAAAATGGGATATACAAGCTGTATGGTTCCGTATACCAACTATAAACAGCTTGCGGATATCAAGGACATGAAGATCCATCCGGTAAAAAATATTAAAGAAGCTGTTTCCTTAATGGTTTCTTAACAGATATTTAGACAAATTGTTGCGATTTTTGCATGTTTTTGTATAAAATAAGTCAAAATAGAGCAATATATTTTAATTTTTAAGCAATATAATTGTAGAAAAAAGTAAAAAAAGTGGATATAATAAAGAAGATTTAACGAGAGTTAAATCTGCTAATTAGCAATTCCGGAAGAATTCCCCTTTTACACAAACAGGTAGACCGAGCGTATCGAGCGTTCGGTCTATTTGTTTGCGTAAAAACAGGAAAAAGAGCATGAAAATGGTGTGATGAGTATAAGAAAGCCATGTGAATCCGATTATTGTTGACTCTTTGATATTTGCTTGATTGATGTTTGCTTGATTGATGTTTGTTTGATTGAAGTTTGTTTGATTGATGTTTGCTTGATTGATGTTTGCTTGATTGATTTTTACTCGTTTGATATTTGCTCATTTGATGTTTGATCTTTCGATATTTGATTTTTTGACCTTTTGACTTTGATATTATAAAGCTGAAGAAGTATAGTATAGGTTAAATATGTAGTCTTGTGATTTTACTTATGTGGTTGGGTGCCTTCGGCATGCCAAAACTGAAAAAATCCCAAAAAGGGTGCCGCTTGCCGCGCAAATCCAGCTTATGATCAGGTGCCCCGGCATGCCAAAACTGAAAAAAGTCAAAAAAGGATGCCGCTTGCCGCGTAAATCCGGCTTGTGATCGAGTGCCCCGGCATGCCAAAACTGAAAAAATCCAAAAAAGGGTGCCGCTTGCCGCGTAAATCCGGCTTGTGATCAGGTGCCTCGGCATGCAAAAAAAGAAAAAATCCCAAAAAGGATGCCGCTTGCCGCGTAAATCCGGCTTATGATCAGGTGCCCCGGCATGCCAAAACTGAAAAAAACAAAAAAAGGATGCCAAATGCCGGAAGCCGTGTGAGTTGAGTCTCCGGCTTGTCTACAGTTGTAATATTTTATAGAATTTAGCTGAGTGTGGATAAAAAACGCAACTAAAAATGCGATTAAAAGAAAATAAAACGCAACTAAAAATGCGATTAAAAAGAGAATAAAACGCAACTAAAAATGCGATTAAAAAGAAAATAAAACGCAACTAAAAATGTGATTAAAAAGGAAATCTGATTTCCGATATGAAAAAGAAAACATATATATCAACAAAAAAGAACCTTGAAAATCAAGATCCTTAATCAGCAGAGGAAGAGGGGATCGAACCCCCGTTAACGGTTTTGGAGACCGCCGCACTACCACTGTACTATTCCTCTATTTTGGCATCCATTATCAGTCGCCGAAGTTGATTATAGCATGGGTCGGTGTCCGGATGCAAGTTTTTTTTGCAATATATTATTTTTTTTGATATATTTTTGATATATTATGATATCAGGGTCAAAAGGTCAAAAAGTCATTCGTGCTTGCACGATAAGACTTTTGAACTTGGGACCCGCCAAACATGAGAAAGTAGCGATTTACACAGTAAATCAGCGGATTTCGAATGATCAAACCTTGATAATTGCTTTTTTCGGACACTTGCTTTCACAAATACCGCATCCGACGCAAAGATCCTGATCAATATGTGCATTGAAGTTTTCGACCTTTACCGCTTCCTTCGGACAGTTCTTTGCACAAAGCATACAACCGATACAAGCTGTTTCGCAAGCCTTCATGGCGACAGCACCCTTTTCGGTATTGCTGCAGGCTACTGCATATTTGGCATCATAGGGGATCAGCTCGATCAATCCCTTCGGACAGGCAGCAATGCATTTACCACAGGCCTTGCATGCCTCTTTATCAACCTTTGCCACACCGTTTTCTACATGAATTGCATCAAACGGACAGGCCTTGACACAGTTGCCATAGCCAAGACAGCCCTGGTTGCATGATTTCGGTCCGCCATTTGGAACAAAAGAAAGCATGGCACAGTCCTTGACACCGGTATATTCATAATCGGTCTTTGTCTTGTCACAGTCACCCTGACACTTGACAAAAGCGACTTTTTTCACACCGGCAGTGGCCTCGACACCCATGATCTCGGCGATCTTTTGCGCAACCGGCTCACCGCCGACCGGGCAGGTCCCAACCTCTGCTTCACCCTTGGCAATGGCCTTTGCCAGTCCTGAACAGCCTGCAAAACCACAGCCGCCACAGTTGTTTCCGGGAAGTGCAGCAAGTACCGCTTCTTCTTTTTCATCAACCTCTACCTGAAACTTCATACCGGCAATGCCCAGAAACAGGCCGATAAACAATCCAACACCACCGACTAAAACAGCGGCAATAACAATTCCACTTATACTCATATGCCTACCCTCCTATAACAGTCCAGAAAAGCCACAAAATGCAATTGCCATCAGGCCTGCTGTCACAAGGACGATCGGCATTCCCTGAAAGGGCTGTGGCACATCATTGTATTCGATTTTTTCACGAATACCGGCAAGAATAATAATTGCAATCGTAAATCCAAGTGCTGTGGCAAAACCATTGACAACACTTTCAATAATGTTGTAGGATGCCTGAACGTTGTTTAAAGCAACACCAAGTACGGCACAGTTGGTTGTGATCAACGGAAGGTATACACCAAGCGCTTCATATAAAGACGGCATAGCCTTTTTAAGGAACATTTCCACAAACTGAACCAGTGCGGCAATGACCAGAATAAAGACGATCGTCTTTAGGTAGTCCAGTCCCAGAGGATCCAGTACAAATTTGTAAAGAACAGCTGCTACCAGGGATGCCAGTGTGATGACAAATATAATGGCAGCTCCCATTCCGGCTGCGGTTTCTGTCTTTTTGGAAACGCCGAGGAACGGACACAGGCCAAGGAACTGACTTAATACAACGTTGCTGACAAGGGCAGAGCCTAATGCAATCATAATCAGATTACTCATTTGCATTTACCTCCTCTTCTGCTTTCTGATCTTCTGCGGCCACAGCTTCTTTCTCTGCTGCTTTTACAGAAGCGGTATCATCATAAAATTTTCGAGACGAACATCCGGCCTCTCCGCACGCCATACAGTCATGGGAGCATCCGGAGCCGACCTTGCTCATATCCTTACCCTTCTTTTCGCCCTCGATCTTGATCTTGTTTTGAACGGCAACCAGACAGGCAAGCACGAAGAAAGCACCGGGAGCCATAACAAAGATACGAACCGGTTCATATCCTGAAGGCATTACATGAAATCCAAAGATCTCGCCGGCACCGATCAGCTCTCTTAAAAGGCCGATCACGGTAAGCGACATGGTAAATCCAAGTCCCATGCCAAGTCCATCAAAGAAGGACGGGATCACGGGATTTTTGTAAGCATAGCTTTCTGCTCTTCCTAAAATAATACAGTTTACAACGATCAGTGGAATATACAGACCAAGTGCACTGTATAATGCCGGAATAAAGCCCTCCAGCAAAAGCTCCACGATTGTAACAAAGGATGCAATAATAACGATAAATGCCGGAATACGCACTCTGTCGGGAATGATCCTGCGAAGCAGTGAAATGATCATATTGGATAAAGCAAGTACCACTGTTGTCGTAAGTCCCATGCCAAGTCCATTGATTGCTGATGTCGTAACAGCCAGTGTCGGACACATACCAAGCATCAAAACAAGGGTCGGATTCTCTTTGACAATACCGTTGTATAATCTTTCGAGTGACTTATTCATTTGCGTTTCCTCCTTCCATCAACTGTGTGCGGAAATAGGTAATACCGGCATTGACACCGTTTACAACCGCATTGGTGGTAATGGTGGCTCCGGAGATTGCATCAATCTGATTGTCTCCCGGTGCTCCGGTCTTGGTATATTCAAACTGTTCTACATTTTTATCTGCAAACTGAGGCTTCAAAACGGAATCAGCATTCATACCAAGTCCTGCTGTCTCGGAAATACTCAGAATGGAAATTCCGTTGACGGTTCCGTCATTGCGAATTCCGATGGAAAACTGGATATCTCCGCCATATCCCTCATGATCCGTAACGGTGATCACATATCCAAGCTTGCTGCCGGAAGCATCCTGTGCCTCCAAAACTTCATCGATAGATACGTTGTAGCCCTCATCCTGTACCAGGCTGCTTGCATCCTCTGATGAGATATCTTCCTGTAATACAAAGCCTTCTGCATCGGCAAATACCTCTTTGCAGGCCTCATCCTTGGCCTTTTGCCGGGCCTCAGCTATCGGCTCCTTGGTCACCTGGTATACCAGCCCCAACAGACATCCGGCAATCAGAGTGATCGCAAATAAAATTCCTGCTTCTTTCAACATTGTTTTCATCTGCTAAGACCTCCTTTTCTTCCAAATGCATGAGGCATTGTATATTTTTCAATCAAAGGTGTCAGAAGGTTTCCGATGATGATCGCATATGATACACCCTCGGCACTGGCTCCGTAAATTCGGAAAATTCCGGTCAGAATACCAAGTAAAATACCAAATACATATTGACCCTTGACCGTGATCGGCCTTGTGACATAGTCCGTGGCCATAAAGAAGGCACCGAGCATCAGTCCACCGCCGGCAAGCTGAGCTGCAATATAATTGAAATCAAATCCATGACCGCCAAACAGGACGATAAACACAACAAAGGTCAGAATATAAGTTCCCGGAATGCGGAGATCGATGATTCCCATCATGATCAGGAAAATCGCTCCTGCCACAATGGCGATCATGGAAGTCTCCCCGATCGTACCGGAGGTAAATCCGGTCACCATCTTAAAGACGTTGACGCTTTCACCGGCCTTTAATGCGGCAAGCGGTGTCGCACCGGTATAGGTATCGGTTGCAAAGTCTGTCATAATGGACGTAAATGCCAGCAGTAAAAAGCATCTGGCACCAAGTGCCGGATTCATAAAGTTTTGTCCCAGACCGCCAAATACCATTTTGACAACAACGATCGCAAAAAATCCACCGACAACACCAATCCACCAGGGTGCCTTGGGCGGCAGGTTTAATGCCAATAACAGTCCGGTAACAACTGCCGAAAAATCTGTGATTGTATTTTTTTTATGTACCAACAGGTCAAACAGATATTCAAAAAGAACACAGCTGGCAATGGTAACTAAAATCAAAACAAGTGCATGCAATCCGAAATTGTATATACCAAAGATTGTCGTCGGCAGCAATGCAGCCACAACACAGAGCATAATGATGCTCGTTGACATCCTGGAACGAATATGCGGATTGGATGATACTTTCATTAAATTGCTCATGTTTTCCCTTCCTCCTGCTATTTCTTTCTCCGGTCAGCCAGGACCATCTTGCGCATGGACTTGATCTGCTGGGTCAGCGGACGTTTGGCCGGACAGATAAAGCTGCAGCAGCCACATTCACAGCATTCCATACCGTTGCATTTCTGGAATGCCTCTTTGTCTCCTCTTGCGGCATAGCTTGCAAGCTTGGAAGGCACAATCCTTCCGGGGCATACCTCAACACACCGGCCGCAGTTGATACAGGGTCCTTCCTCGGCCTCGGATACATCATCCCTGGTCAGGCATAAAAGTGCGGACGCTGTCTTGGTCGTGGGCACATCCAGATGGAACAACGCAAAGCCCATCATGGGACCACCGTTTATGATCTTGGCAGGCTCTTCCTTGAAACCGCCCGCTTCATCGATCAGCTCATGATAGTTGGTACCGATACGCACGCGGAAATTGCGTGGATCAGCAATCGCATCACCGGTCACGGTAACGATACGCTGCATCAGAGGCTTATTTTCCCTGACTGCACTGTTGATGGCAACTAAAGTATCCACGTTGTCTACAATACAGCCTGCATCTGCCGGAAGCATATCGGAATTGATCATACGTCCGGTTGTGGCATAGATCAACTGACGCTCGGCACCCTGCGGATATTTGGTCTTTAATCCCTTGACCGTGATGCGAGGCTCGTCCTTGGTCAGATTCTTTAACAGCTTGATACAATCCGGTTTATTGTCTTCTACTGCCAGAATACCCTTTGCATTGTCAAACAGTGCCAGAATACACTTTAATCCGTCGATAACCTTCTGCGGCTCCTCCAGCATACGGCGGTAATCGGAGGTCAGATACGGTTCACACTCTGCACAGTTGCCGATAACATACTCAATCTTGTCCGGTTCCTTGGGCGATAATTTGACATGTGTCGGGAAACCGGCACCCCCCATTCCGACAACCCCGGCCTCCTGGACCTTTTTTACAATTTCTTCTTTGGTCAGTTCTTCCAACGGCTTGCACTCACCATAGTCTACCTCTTCGTACAGGCCATCATTTTCAATAATAATAGAATCGATGCTGTCGCCAAGTGTAATACGTCTTTTTTCAATTCCTTTGACTGTACCGGAAACCGTCGCATAAATCGGGGCTGATACAAATCCCCCTGCCTCAGCGATCTTCTGACCGGTCAGCACATGGTCTCCTTTTTTGACAATCGGCACAGCCGGTGCACCGATATGCTGGGATAACGGATAAACGAGATCCCCTTTTGGCAGTACATCCTTGATTGGCTTGTCTTTACTCAGATCCTTGCCGTCATAAGGATGTATTCCACCGGTGAAAGTTCCTCTTGCTCCCATCTTATTACCTCTTTTCTTTCAATGCGCCATTGCATCGTTTTCATTTTATTTCTTCTCTCTTACTATACTATTTTTTTCATCTAATTTCTATAAAATCAGGCAAAAAACATTGGGTTTCTAAAGACGTGATCCGGAAAATATGCTAAAATAAAAACGTAAAAATTACAGCAAGGACCAAACGTATGAAAACAGTTATCGAAACTTTAACCATTGATCCGGAAAAATATGATTTGACACGGATTGCTCCTCTTGATCAGCTTCTTTTTGTCGATATTGAAACAACCGGATTTTCTGCCGGATCATCTTCTTTGTATGAAATCGGCTGTATTCGCTTTGAAAATAACATACCAAAGCTGATTCAGTTTTTTGCTGAGGATACCACAGAGGAAAAAGAGGTTTTATCTTCCTTTTTTGACCTGTGTCATCCGTCCGGCACCCTGATCCACTTCAACGGAAACACCTTTGATATTCCTTATATGAAGGCCAAAGCCCGCCAATATGGTCTTTCCTCTCCGTTTGAAACTATGGAGGGTGTTGATATCTACAAGCGCATTATGCCCTACAAGGATATCCTGGGACTTCCAAACTGCAAACAAAAAACGATCGAGGAATTTCTGGGAATTTCCAGAGAGGATCAGTACAACGGCGGACAGCTCATTGATATTTACAAAGAATACTGCAGACAGCCGTCAGAAGAATCCGAAAAGCTTCTGATCCTACACAACAACGAGGATATGAAGGGTATGCTAAAGCTGCTTCCGATCCTGACCTACTCAGATATTTTTATGCAGCCATTCCGCGTCGTCAAGGTACAGGCCAACCACTTTACCAATGTGGATCAGTCCGCAGGTGATGAAGTATTGATGAAGCTGCGCTTTTCTTCTGCCTTCCCCATTCCTTTTTCCATGCACAAGGCAGGGTGTCATTTTAGTGCTAATGACAATGAAGGCTTTTTAAAGGTTCCGCTCTTTAAGGGTGAGCTCAAATATTTTTACTCCAATTACAGGGATTATTATTATCTTCCGCTTGAGGATATCGCACTCCACAAGGCAGTTGCCGGCTTTGTCGACAAGGATCACCGCAAACAGGCAAAAGCTTCTAACTGTTATACCCGAAAGGAATCCGATTATCTTCCCCAGTGGGATATCATTTTTGAACCGATTTTCAAAAAATCCTATGAAGATAAGCTCTGCTATTTTGAATTGACCGAAGATATGAAAAAGCAGCCGGAATCCTTCCGGCAATATGCTCTGCATATTTTAGATATGATGGCACACGCCCGCAATATGGATGATTGCATAGCATAAATATAATCAGTACAAAAAAAGCCTGAATAAAAATTCAGGCTTTTTATTATTGATATTATAATTTTTCGTAATAAAATGATGCTCTTCTGGCATATCCGATCTGTTTATAGGTAATAATCTGCTCGGTACTACCGATAAACAAAAGTCCTTTATGGACCAATGACTCATGAAATTTTTTGAAAATCTCATCCTTGGCCTCTTCCGTAAAATAGATCAGCACATTGCGGCATACAATGAAATGACAATTCTTCGGATAAGGATCCAGCAGTAAATTGTGCTGACAAAACTTCACTCGCGATTTGATCTCATCTGATATCTTATAAGACGGACCAATCTTCGTGAAATACTTTTCTTTTAAGTCCTGCGGAACACCTGCTACACTTTTTTCGTTGTACAGCCCGGTCTGCGCTTTTTCCAGCACCTGATTGTCAATATCGGTAGCCAAAACTGTAATCTGACTTAAGGGAAGATGCCTTGACAGAGCCATTACCAATGAATAAGGCTCATCTCCTGTCGAGCACGCAGCACTCCATATCTTGAGATTGTGTCCAAACTCATGAATAAGCTGCGGAATGACTGTCTTATCCATATATTCCCATTGATCCGGATTGCGATAAAACTCCGAAACATTGATGGTCAGATAATTAACAAACTCATCAAATCTTTCCTGGCTTGATTTTAACAATTTAACATACGGCTCATACCCATCAATGTGATGCTTGGCAATCAGCGTATCAATCCGGCGTTTCATCTGCTTTTCTTTGTAGCAGCTCAGATCAATACTGGTCAGATCATATATGGCTTTTTTAAATTGTTCGTAATCATATTCAGCCATTATGATTATTCTTCGCCTTCCTCAGAAATAACCTGATCAACATCTACAGAAACAACATCTGCATCATCATCTGAACCATTGTCCTGAAGAGCTTTCATGCTCAGGCTGATCTTGTGGTCATTTTCATTGAAATCAACAATCTTAGCTTCTACTTCCTGACCAACTGATAACACATCAGAAGGTTTTTCGATATGATCTTTGGAAATCTGTGAAACATGCAATAATGCATCAACACCAACTTCCAGTTCAACAAATGCGCCAAAATCTGTCATTCTGGCAACCTTGCCCTTTACAACATTGCCAATTGCATATTTGCTGGCAGCATCCTTCCAGGGATTTGTATCATCAAACTTCATGCTGAGTGCAATCTTTGTGCCATCAATATCTTTGATCTGAACCTTAACCTGATCTCCGACTTTAAATACCTTTTTGGGATTTTCAACACGTCCCCATGACATTTCTGAAATATGAAGCAGTCCGTCAGCTCCGCCTAAATCAATGAAAGCACCGAAATCAGTAACATTTTTAACAACGCCTTCTACAACATCACCGATATGGATCTTTTCAAATAAAGCTTTCTGCTCCTCTGCTTTCTTAGCTACTAAAAGCTGCTTGCGGTCACCGATAAATCTTCTTCTCTTCGGATTGTACTCGGTAATAACAAATTCGATTTCCTGATCTGCATATTTTGTCAGGTCTTTTTCGTATACATTGGACACAAGACTTGCAGGGATGAAGATTCTTGCTTCATCAACAACAACACTTAAACCACCGTCTAAAACCTGTGCAACCTTTGCTTTTAATACTTCTTTATTTTCGAATGCATCCTGAATTCTCTTGTAACCCTTTTCAAGTGCAAGTCTCTTATATGATAAAAGAACCTGTCCTTCACCGTCATTAACTTTGATAACCTTTACTTCAATCTTGTCATCAACCTTTAATGCGGTTGTCAGATCAAAGTTGGCTTCATTTGTGTACTCGTTTCTGGTAAGGATTCCATCTGACTTGTATCCGATGTTCAAAACAGCAACATCAGGCTTAACATCGATGACAGTACCTTCTATAACCTCTCCATTTCTGATTGTTTTTAATGATTGTTCCAGCATTTGTTCAAAAGTTAATTCTGACATAATTTTGAACCTCCTCAATTATATTGTTTGGGGTGGACGCCCCTGCGGTAATCCCTACCGGACCAGCCGGTACGGTGAAGTCCGATTTCAAGTCCTCTAGAGTCTGTATAAAAAAAGTGTTCTCACATTCCGTTTTGCATATCTCGTACAGTTTACGGGAATTGGAACTGTGAGTACCGCCTATCACTATCATGGTATTGACCTTCCGTGCAATCTCAGCTGCCTCGGATTGTCTCTCTTCCGTAGCGTTGCATATCGTTTTTACAACATTTATATCATAACCTTTTTTGCGGACAATTTCAACTAATTCTTGAAATTTATTGTAATTAAATGTCGTTTGAGATACAATACATATATTTTGATTTCCGGATACAGTCAGCTGTTCTGCCTGCTCTTTCGATTCGATAACAATTGCCGGTGTTAAGCACCAGCCCTTGATTCCTTCTACTTCAGGGTGCGAATTATTGCCGATAATAACAATAAGGCTTCCATTTGCACTTTCCTTTTCAACGATCCTGTGTATCTTTTTTACAAACGGACAGGTCGCGTCCACACACTCTAACCCCTGCTTGATAATCAGTTCATAAATATCCTTGGATACGCCATGTGACCGGATGATCACACTTCCCTTTGTAAGCCCTTTTAGTTCATCCACCGAATCGATTACGGTTACTCCCTTTTTTTCCAGATCTTCCACAACACTTTCATTGTGAATGATCGGTCCGTAGGTGTAAATTTTCTTGCCGGTATTGATCTGTTCATATACCTGTTCCACGGCTCTTTTGACACCGAAACAAAATCCGGCTGTGTCAGCCAGTAGTACTTCCATCTGATTGATTTCCTTTTCTCATATTTCTTTCTTTATTTATTGTCCGTTACATGCTGGATTTTCAATCTCTTTTTCTATTTCTTTTTCAATCCGGCATGCAATAATATATAATTTTTATCCCCTATCCGTCAGGGAAATGATCTTATCAACCACTTCATCGATCGTCATGTCGGATGAGTCGACTAAAATCGCGTCCTCAGCCTGTCTGAGCGGAGAAATTTCACGGTGCATATCCCGGTTGTCTCTCTCAATAATATCCTGCTCAATGGTATCCAGGCTGCAGCTTTCTCCCTTTTGTACAAGCTCATCATAACGGCGCTTTGCCCGCACCCTGCTGCTGGCTGTCAGATAGACCTTTACATCCGCATCCGGGAGTACGACCGTACCGATATCCCTTCCGTCCATGATCACATCTGTTTTCTTTGCAAGCTTCTGCTGGAGACTTACAAGCTTTTTACGGACATCTGCATTGACAGAGCTTGCGGATGCCATATTGCCGACCTCTTCTGTCCGGATCAGGCCATTGACATTTTCACCGTTTAATAGGACAACCTGCTCTCCGTTTCTGTGCTCAATCGTAACATCGGCACTTTCGCAGGCTGCACTGATTGCTGCAGCATCTTCTGCAGATATGCCGTTACGCAGCATATGAAGTGCCATTGCACGATACATGGCACCTGTATCAACATAGATAAATCCCAGCTGCTTTGCCACCTTTTTGGCGATTGTACTTTTTCCTGCTCCCGCAGGACCATCGATTGCTACCGAATAACCCATTTTTGTTCCTCTTTTCATTATATCCGTCTATATACTGCTGCCGGCCAGATGTCCGGTCGACCAGGCGATCTGCAGATTGTATCCTCCGGTCAGAGCATCCACATCAATCATTTCTCCTGCAAAATACAGACCCTTGACAAGCTTTGACTCCATGGTGGACGGATTGATGTCCTTGACACTCACGCCGCCCTTTGTGATGATTGCTTCATTGAAATTCCCGGTTTTCACGATTGTAAGCGGAAGCGCCTTGATCACACCTGCAAAGCGGTTTCTTTCTGCCTTTGTAATTTCACACACTTTTTTATCCGGATGTATCCCGGACAGTTTAATCATGACCGGTATCAGCCTTGTCGGGAACAATCCGTTTAAAGCATTTTTAAACTGCTTCTGGTGGTTTTGTTCAAACTCACGCATCAGGCGTTTTTCAAGCTGTTCCATGTCAAGTGCCGGCTTTAAATCGATATACATCTGCAGCGGCTGTTTTTTCAACAGACTATTTACCCTGGAGCTTGCAGAAAGTATCAGCGGCCCGCTGACCCCAAAATGTGTAAACAGCATTTCTCCAAAATCTTCATAGACCGTTTTCTTACCGTTTTTGATCGTAACCGTCACATTTTTAAGAGCAAGACCCATCAGATCCTTGCACCAGTCTTCTCTTGTCACAAGCGGAACCAGCGCCGGCTCTAAATCCACCACGCGGTGTCCACAGCCTTGGGATATGCGGATACCTTCACCGGTAGCTCCGGTTGTTTCATAGGATACCCCGCCGGTCGCCATAATAACCGCATCTGCCATATAGCGTTTTCCATGTGAATCCACAACGCCCTTTATCATGGATTGGAAGCCGATCTTTTCCTTGCGCTGCGAAGCATCCTGCGATTCATCTGCCGCTACAGGCTCCAGAATCAGCTCTTTAATGCGGGTATGAAGTCTTATCTCCACCTGATTTTCCTTCAGGCATTTTTCCAAAGTCTTTATCACATCCGATGCATGATCAGAAACCGGAAACACACGGTTTCCACGCTCTGTTTTTATTTTCAGACCATGGTTTTCAAAAAAATCCATGCATGCCTGATTATCAAATCCATACAGGGCACTATATAAAAACTTGGGATTGGACACAATATTGGAAAAAATCTGTTCCATATCGGACGCATTGGTCAGATTGCACCGGCCTTTTCCGGTAATATAGATCTTTTTCCCAAGCTTTTCATTTTGTTCGATCAGAGTTACCTGATGTCCACACTCCGATGCTGCTATTGCAGCCATCATCCCGCCGGCTCCGCCACCGACTACAATGACCTTACTCATATTCTTTCCTCGTCAACGGATTTTTAAGCACCGGTTCATCATCCAGATAATTCAATTCATCATTTAAATAAACCTGATAATTGGTCCATGCATCTTCCAGTTTTTTCAAATTATCACTCACCTGATCCGGGCACCGTAAACATAATGCAACCACTAAGGCATTGATCAGACTCAGTGGTGCGACTAAAGAATCTACTATCGAAACCATATCACTTCTGGCGCATAAATTCACTGACGAATACATACACATCGGTGAATTTTCCGAATCGGTCAGGGCAATGATCCTGGCGTTTCTGTCATTGGCAAATTCCATTGCCTTTAATGTCCGCATTGAATATCTCGGAAAACTGATGCCTACCACAGCATCTTTTTCATCTATCCGTATCATCTGTTCAAACAATTCTGTCATGGAGGAAGACTTCACACAGCTTACACCCGGTCTGATCATATTCAGATAAAAGGTCAGAAAGTCTGCCAGCGGTTCGCAGCTGCGCAGACCGATAATATAAATATGCTCTGCCCGTAAAATAATATCAACAGCCGCCTCAAAGGCTTCTACATTGATGTTTTGCAGTGTATCGGCAATCTTGTCGATATCGGAATTGAGCACGCTCGTCAAAATCTCCGACTGCGTACTTTTACCGTATTTCATTCCGACCTTTGCCACGCCGTTCCATTCATTTTTGACCCATTCTTCCAGCGCACGCTGAAACTCCGGATAGCCGTCAAAGCCCAGTCCGGATGCAAAACGGACAACGGTTGATTCGCTGATATCCACCCTGGCTCCTAACTGTGCGGCGGTCATAAAAACAGCCTGATCATAGTTATCCAGAATATAAGTTGCTATTTTTTTATGGCTCTTGCTCAATCTGTCATAGCGCTCATTGATCAACGCTATAATATCTGTATATTCTGCTTTTTTATCTTCCTTCATGTATCTTAACAATCATCCTTTACTTGCCCTGTTTTCTTTAGTCGTGCAATTCCACTATTTCATATAAGAGCGGTATGCATTTTCCAATAAAGAGCAGGTTTCTTCCATCGTCAGATCATAATCATCGGTAATGACCATAGCTGCGGCTCCATGAATAAAGATCCACATTTTCATGAAAATATCACTCGGATTTTGCACTCCCATGGCTCCGGCTCTGGCAATTTCTTTATGAAGCGCATTATTTTTGCCGTTCAGGATTCCAAATAAAGACGCATTGCATCTTTTTTCTTCAAGAAACAACAGCCTGAATAACTGCGGTTTCTGCATCGCATATTCAATATATGCCATTCCGAGATTGACAAACGGCGTGTTGCTCTTTGTGGGGTAACCATCATAAAAATCAGAAAAATCAGATATTGACAATGCAAATATATCATCACACAGCGTATCCATTCCTTCATACACACGGAAAATCGGTTGCGTAGAGCAGCCTGCCCTCGCTGCAAGCTTTCTGGCAGTCAGTTCCCTTAACCCCTCTTCTTTTGTAATCTCAAAAGCAGCATTTAACAGCATTTCCTTTGTAACACTGATTTTTCTTGCCATCACTGATACCCCTTTTCTTCGGAATGTGAAATGCCAGACTGGCTGACATTCTTTATCACAAAAACAATAACACAAGTTATGCTATAATTCAACTGTTTCCTTTCGGATACATCTATTTCCAGATCAGAGTCACATCTGCCGTTATAGGTGTTGAAAAATCATATGCAGTCAGGGTATTGTCGGCACCGGTAACATACCAGTTTCCGCTTGCGGATGGCTGCAGTCTCGGTTTTCCTGCCACAGCACCGCTATTAACTGTCTGGGTAGCAAAGGTACTGCCATTGTAGCTAAAGACTACCGTATATGAAACAGCTGTATCAGAAGAAGCTGTCGGCGTTGACGCTGCCGGTGTATTGGAAGAAGCTGCCGGTGTCTTACCAGCATCCGGTTTTAAAGCAGAACTCTTTTTCTGCGGTTTCTCTTTTTTATCTGCTGCAGGCTCCTCAGTTTCCTCTTCTAATGCTTCTTCATTTTCTTCCACAACAGTATCATTCTCATCATCTTTGATCTCTTCTTTATCTTCTATGCCCGCTTCATTTTCCCGCTCTGTTATGATTTCTTCAATTTCATCAAAAGAAACAGGCACTCTGTCCGGCAACAGGTTGACACCCACATAGATAGTCCTTCCTGAATTCATGATACTCTGCAACACCTTTAAAGTCTGTGTCGGCAGACCCTTATAATCAATTGGTGCAAGCGAAAGCTCTTCATCTCCTACTTTTTGTAAAATGATCTCGGAAAAGTCCTGTCCGCCCCTCGTCATGACCTGATAGCCTTCCGGTATCTCAACCGGATCTCCAATATTCTTTCCATCTATGGTATGGAGCTGTAAAACTGTTTTACCTTCATATACGAGAAAATCGGAATGAACCTCTCCATCCTCTCCGATATATACCCTTACCCAGGTGATCGTGCCCCGGATAGCCATAGTTGCATTGGGGGTTTCGATTTTATAAGAGGATGCATCGCTCAGTTTATTATCAAGCTTGTGTAAGGTTGCACCTTCCGACAGATAAATCTGTGTTTTGGAATCGGCTGAATCACCCTCTGCCTTCAACAACATCTGTGTATTTTCTTCCACATAGACATATTTGTCATCGTCCAGCTTCAGATCCAGCTCACTGGCTTCCCCGACAGAAACATCATCTCCGGATTCCAGATTCATGTCTACATAGGCCTCCAGCGTATCCCCTATACTTTCTCTATATACATTTACACTGCCAACCTTATCGATAACGCTGATATTACGGAACGCCTTCTCCCCTCCAAGATTGAGAATCACGGCAACTGCGACTGCTCCCACTACTGCAGTACCGCCACAGATCGCCGCTACTGCAGCTTTTGTAATTCCTCTATTACCTAATTTCATGTGTTTTGTCCTTTCTTTTTCTATACACCCTATACACACTGCTTTAATGCAGATACAATCTTTTCATCCAGCTTTCCGGCTGAAACCATATCATCCAGAATATCAAAGGCTTTCTCCTTTGGCATCGGTTTCTTATAGGGCCGGTCCTCACTTGTAAGTGCATCATAAATATCCGCCACTGCCAAAATCCGTGATTCACACGCCAGCTTATCTGCCGTCAGGTGATCCGGATATCCGGTTCCGTCCAGCGTTTCATGATGCTGTGCAGCCCAGATGGGACAATCCTTAAAATACCGGTTGAAATGTACCTTTTCCAGAATTTTTCTGGTCATGTTGACATGATTCTCCATAACTGCCCGTTCTTCATCCGTCAAAGTTCCCTTGCGGATTTTCAGGCATTCTGCTTCCTCTTCGGTAAAAAGCGGTGTTTCCGTATCGTCAGGCAGCATCCACATTTTAGCCGTAAGGGCTTCTATGCGGGCAAAATCCTCATCCGGCAAAAATCCTTTTTTATCGATATCATTCACAAAAGCAAGTGTATCCCGTAAAAACTCCGACTGTTCCACATACTCTTCTTCTGTCTGCTTTCCTTCCAGAAAACGCATCTTTGCATAACATTCAAACAGTTTAAAACGATTTTCTATATCGTAAAGCTTTTCTCCAAGCCTGGTTGCTTTATTCATGACATCAAGAGGTACGATCATCTTGCCGATATCATGAAGCAGAGCTCCCATCACAAGCTGTTCCTTTCTCTGCTCATCAAAACATTCCGGAAACTGCCCATCAGCATATTCTTTGTTCAGTTCATCCACGATCCGTCCCGAGTAATCCGCAACCTTTCTGGTATGCGTGGCATTGTACGGGGTTCTTTCATCAATGGCAGTTGCCAGTGCTTCTGTAAAGGACCACATCTGTTCTTTCAGTTCTTCTGTGTAATGCATATTGGAAATAGCGATTGCAGCCTGCGACGCAAGGGATAAAATAATAAACTCGTATTCCTCATCAAATACAATGATCTGTCCCTCATCATCCAGGGCATTGATCAGCTGCATGACACCGATCACTTCCCCTTCATGATTGGCTAACGGAATCACAAGCATGGATTCCGTGTGATATCCTGTCATGGAATCATATTTTTTAGGACCGGAAAAGTCAAAGGTATCATTGCACCATACATCCTTGATATTGATAACCTTGCGATGAATTGCACTGTACGCACATACATTTTCCTCTTTTAACGGAACAGGAGGCAGATTAATTTCCTCGCCATCCTCTCCCTGGCTGACACCCATTGAAAGCGTCTTCATCACTTTAAACTTCAGTGCATCATTTTCCAGAACATACAGTGTACCGGCATCACAATTGGTCACATCCATACTTTCTTCCAGAATTTTTTCCAAAAGTCTGTTACGGTCCTTTTCCGTTGTCAGTTCAATACCGATTGAGATAATATTACGAAATTCCTGTTGTGTTAAATTCATATTCGTCCCCTTATTCAAATAAATTGTTAAATACAGTGATTGATTCCTCAAATGCTTCTAAACTTTTTAATTCCAGAAGAATGCTCGGAAGCTCCTTCAGATTTCCGTTTTCGTAAAGTCTCCTGAACTCTTTATAAAATTCCTGCCAGTTGATTTTACCCTTTCCAAGCGGCAGATGCAGATCATTTACAAGATCGTTGTCATTGATGTGCATATGCTTGATATATGGTGCACATCGTTCAAGCCACACCGTCGGTGCAACATCTGAAATAGCCGCATGCGCATAATCCAGACAGATTCCAAAATTCGGAACATCCTTCATAAGATCCGCCAGCTGACATAAAAGTTCTTCATCCCGGTCAAACATATTTTCCATATATACATTTATTTCCCGGTATTTGTCGCAGATCATACTAAAAAAATCCTTATTGACCGACAGCCAGTTGGAAGCATATCTCTGTTCTTTAAATCCTGCGATCAGTCCTGTATGAAATACAACTCCTCCTACACCAAGCCTTTTTCCAATCTCCATGGATTGTTGGATGCACTTTTGGGAATATGCGGCAATATTGGGATCTGAACTATGTACCGTCATATCTAAAAACACTCCATGCATCGTGTCCATAGCGGTATCACGTCCACATGACAGATATGCCCTGACCCGCCTGTCAACCTCCTCTTCATCGTTATAAACCGATGGCAGATAAAAATCATTGTACTCAAAACGTGCGTTATATTTTTGCGCTATTGCAACCGATTCCCGAAGTCTTTCATACTCCGGAATAAATGAAACCTCAACCTTCAAGCTTCCCCTCCTGTTAGTACAGTTTTTACAGTTCCTTTTCTTTTCCCTTTACCTTTTTTACAGAATATACCATGACATCCCTGGTCTTTCCTTTTAGCGGAATATTGCCGACCGGCTCAACCTCGATCCGGTCCTTGACTGCTTCATATACCGCTTCACTGATCAATATCTGTCCGCGCTTGGCATTGGCCTCTAAACGCGCAGCTGTATTGACCGTATCGCCGATCGCCGTATAATCCATACGGACATCACAGCCGATATTTCCAACAACGGCCGGACCACAGTTAACACCGACTCCAAAGCCCACGGTTTTGCCAAAGCGCTCCTGCATTTCCGCCTCTATGGCATCTGCTCCGGCTGCAATATCATATGCGGCACATACCGCTTTGAAAATATAATCATCCAGATCAAACGGTGCATTGAACACCGCCATTGTCGCATCCCCGACAAATTTATCCAATGTACCTGCGTTATCAAAAATCGCCTTTGTGGTAAGGCTGAGATAGCGGTTCAGAATTTCCACGACCTGTTCCGGCTCTAAACTTTCAGACATTGTGGTAAAGCCGCGGATATCCACAAACAAAACAGCAATCTGCCGGCTTTCCCCGCCAAGCTTGATTTCCAGATTGTTCTTTTTGGATAATTCCTCTACAATCTGCGGTGCTACATATTTTTTAAATGCATTTAATGTCCTGGTACGGTTTATTTTTTCAATCAGATACTGACTAAAGATCTTGTATCCGACAATCAGTATCATTGAAACCGGAAGATAGATCAACGGTATCGTATATCCCTGTCCACGAAGCAGGATTCCTGCTAAAATTTCACCCGCAAGCAAAACAAAAAAGCTCAGTATACTGATCACTATATTTTTTTTGCGGATCCAAAGATAAAATAAGACAGCTACCAGCGCAAAAACAAGACCGCACAAAGCTGCATTCGCCGGTTGTGAAAATTTACCTTCCAGCAATGCTTCCACAATATTGGCATGTACCTCAACCCCATACATCTGACTGCCTTTTTCGACTGCCACATTAAAGGAATCCATTAATCCCGGTGCATAAGCGCCTACAAGCACAATACAATCCTTAAAAACTCTCGGATCAATGGTTCCATCCAAAACATCACACATTGACACATCTTCGTAGTCTGCAATATTTCCCGAAAAAGTAAATTCCGTCTGATTGTAAGCATCCAGTCGGGGAATTTGAATCTCCTGTCCGTTTTTTTGCTGATATGCCTTGTAAACAGCAAATGCCAGACTGTCCATCTGCCCATCATCCGTCTCAACAAAAAGCTGGGCCTGTCTGATATATCCATCCCTGTCCTGTACAGTATTGGCAAATGCGCAGGTCCCCGCATCTAAAAGTGCTTCATATGGTTTTTCTATCTGTTCAATTCCCCGGTTGTTGACAAAGGTCACACCATCCGTAAAACGATCAACACTTGTTTTGTATACAATGTTGGAAGCAAGAATGACATTGCCCGCATTCTTGCACGCACTTGCAAAATATGTATCACCATCGGCATCCTTATCTCCGATATACATAACATCAAATGCCAACACTGCCGGCTTAGATGCATCCGATTGACAGAGTGTTTCCACCAGCTTTCCCGGTATATCACGTCCCCACTCTGTTGTAGGTCCATACTTGCTCATGGTCTTTTCATCTATTTTGATAATCTTGATTTTTTTATTGATAGAACCGGCTCTCTGATATACCGCATCCTCCGCCATATGATCCAATGCATAAAACGGCTGGAGACTTCCCAGAAGTGCAGTCAGCACAAAGACAACAACAACTGTAATGATTTCCCTTATTTTGCTTTTCATATATTCCCCTTAACCCAAAATAACGTATTCTGATACATCCGTACAGATATAACAAATAGCCGAAACATAAAATCATGCTTCAGCTATCCATCTATTTATTTATTGGATCGTAATTGTATAATATCCGCTTTCCGGTACATAAAAAACGGTTCCGGACGGATAGATACTCGCATCCCCTTCCACCAGATATGATCCACCTGCACCAAAATAGTATTCCAGACCGGCACTCAGATAAACGGTTCCTGCATTAATCTGCGTGCGTCCGTCCGAATCCGCCATGCTGGTCCAGACTGCATATAAATCCACAATCTGGTTGTCAGATGCAGCCTTAAAATCAAAGCTGCCTCCATCCTTATACTGTACTGTACCGCTGCTGCTTGTAGACCATCCTGCAAATATCTGCTCCACATTGGTAAATTGATTTTTGTTTAATACCACAGGGGCTGAAGAATCGCCATTCTGATCAGGCATACTTCCCGTTCCGCCGTTTCCGTCAAACCGGATGGTATAGGCATTGGCTCTCCAGACTGCATATACCGTAACCGATGCCTGATCCTCGGACCAGTCCGGTTCATATGAGGTAATGATATCTGTCATCCCATTCGGAGTCAAAGACCATCCACGGAAGGTATATCCCTCTCTGGTAAGCAGTCCGTTTCCGTCTGTCAGACTCTGAACCGGATTTGCCTGTGGATCATATGCAATAACATTATCGGCAACAGTTCCGTTTCCGCCGTTCGCACTATAACTGATCGTAAAATGATTGGGCTCCCAGACCGCTTCAAATAAAAGCTCTGCCTTTTCAGCTTCCGGATCATAATCAAAGGAATCCCCAGGCTGATAAATATCTCCCGCTCCGGACTGGGAATTGCCATCCTTCACATTTACCAACTTCCATCCCGCAAAATGATATCCGGGCATAGACAGACCGCACTCAGGCATGGTAATAGGATGATCTGCATCACCTTCCATTGTTCCGGGTGTCTTTCCGTCCGGAACAATCTGTCCCACTCCTCCTGCCGTAAAGCCGGCAGTATATGAATAAGGATCAGACCAGATTGCATAAAAAGTGACCGTATCTCCCTCTTCCACATGAATATAATCATTTCCGGCAAAATCAATCTTTTCACCTATGCTGTACAGATATGTATTCTCTGTCACCTCACTCGGCTTTACCAGAGACCAGCCGCGGAAGGAATGGCCTTTATTGTACACATCAATCTGATCGTCTATTGTATATATTGCACTGATTTTATATTGCATCGCTTCCGGTGCAAAACCGTCTCCGCCATTGCGATCATATTGAACCGTACACATCTTGGCCGGTGTCCAGTCAAGGGTCAGGTTATACAACGTATAATTATACTTCGTATCTCCCGTATCAACTACCGAGGTTACCTTGATGGATTCATAATTTGCCGGAAGCTCTGAACTGACAGTCATACTGTCATAATATGAATAAAGGCCCTTATCTGATTGCTTTTCTTCTGATAACGATATATAATTTGCAATATCAGCACTCCCATAAGATATTACAAATTCACCACCGGAGCTTGAATTCTTAAGACCGTCTCCGATATCTGAAAACTCAAGATTCAGACAATCATTTACTTTCTTATGAAGTAATCCAACCTCTATCATGCCACTTCCGGCCATTGCCGAAATGCCCGATTCCCAGAACAGACATACCACAAGCAGCAATGCCAACAGCCCTTTTAATCTCTTTTTTAATTCCTTCATGAATCCCTCTCCTATATTCTATCTCTGTTCCCTTACACAGGATGTTTATAACCTAAAACATTCGAAAACTGCTGATTTACTGCGTAAATCACTACTTTTTCACGTTTGGCAGGTCCCAAGTTCAAAAGTCTTATCGTACAAGTACGAACGACTTTTTGACCTTTTTCCCCTGATATCATACTAATATAATACTATCAAATTTTATTATGTTGCGCAATCAATATATTTTGATGATATCAGCGATTTTTACTTCATCTTATTTTTCCATGAAATCATATATCCACCCAGTACATATATCAGCACCACAACCGTCACAAGCAAAGCCCGGTATGTAAAGAAAAAATGAATATAGGAATGATTATTCAGAGCAATAAATCTCCCAACCGGGATAATTGCCAATATACCAAACAACCGGTTGATATCGTTGACCTTTTTAGTCCGAAACAAATACCAGATACAAAAAGCAGCAACTACTGTCACCACCAATGTGATCACCGTTGTCCACACCTTCATGCTATCCCTGAAGGGAAGCAGACAGGCAAAATTCCGCCACAGGGCACCAAAGATCCGTTCACTGTCCGATACCGTTTCCGCTCCGGTCACATTTCCCAGTGTCGCATCTCCGTTCATGCGGAAAGCAGCCTGTCGGAGTGCATCCATAAAGGCATCCTTTCCAAGAAAAATACACGCCATGATCCATTTTAAGAAAAACATCAAAGTATAGGCAATCCCCCATACGCCCCCACTTTTTATCATCCTTACACATTCTTTTTTAAATCCCCGGATCTGCCCTCTTTTGTTGCGCATCACAAGATACAGCATATAGGCAACCGTAAATGTAAGGGTCTCTGCTGTCAGAAAATCAAGAAAAGCCGTCACAATTCCGCTCGCAGCCAGAACGCACCACAATATCTTTTCCTGATACTCATCCTTTTCGTTATTGACTTTTCTGGTCATCAGCAAAAACAAAACCGGAAGTTCCACCGCCATCACCAGAAACGGCATCGTATATTCCACACAAAAGCCACACATCCACGCGGATACGCTTATCAATCCCACAACATAACAGCAGGCAAAAAAAAGATATTTTTCCCGAATCAAAAGATAGAGAAACCAAACTGTCAACAGTAATATCATAATTCCCAGGATCATACGAATCATACGGATATCAAAAAACATAAACAACGGCCGTAAAAGCACCATGGATCCATGCCAGTAACGTGAATAATCCACATTTGGCACGATCTTATCATTGCCGGAAATACCGGCCGGGTTATTGACTGCATAGGAAAAGCTTTCATTGACCTCTTCCCCATCCGGATTGTAATAAGAAGCACTTAAAACGGATGTAAGGATATTTTCAGAATCAATATGGTATATAATATTTGTCAGAATACAATCGGCATAATTATCCTGTCTGCTCAAAAAAGAAAACGGAGTTACTCTATCAAACAACAGATGCTCACTGTAGTATTCCGCACTCTCTTTCATCTGTTTCTGTATTGCACTTTGTGGTATATAAGCCGTTGTGAATAACAGAAACACACAGATAAAAGCAGTAATAATTCCACTTGATATGACACATTTTATTTTTTTCATATATGTATCGTTCCCTTAAATCCCCTTCTGTTTTTATAAAAAGAACCACAAATGCATTTTTTATTTATGCATTTGCGGTTCTTATTTGTACTATTCTGCTGTCTGCTATGAAAAAGTACAATCTGAAATTATACCGGATATGCTCCGTTTGCTGTATCAGCCTTTGTCAGATCAACTTTTTCCTGCTGAGCTTTACGATATTTGAAGAACTCTGAAGCAACCTGAGGGAATAATGCGTAAGATAACACATCTTCATCCTGCTGAGGCTCAAAGCCGGCTTCGATCATTTCTTTCTTGATTGACTCAAGTTCGGGCTCGGTATGTCCGGTAGCTTCTGCAGAACGTGCTGTAGAACGTTTCTCACCGGGGATAACCTTGTCGATAACTTCCTGATTCATCGGTTTAACAGTCTGGCCATAGTTACCACGGAGTAAGTCTTTAAACTCACCTGTTGCCATTTTGTATCTTTCACCCATTAATACGTTGAAGATAGCCTGTGTACCGACGATCTGTGATGAAGGTGTAACAAGCGGAGGCTCGCCACAGTCTTTACGTACTCTCGGGATCTCTTCCAGTACTTCCTGGAATTTATCTTCAGCATGCTGTTCCTTTAACTGGCTGACCATGTTGGAAAGCATACCGCCGGGTACCTGATATAATAATGTCTTGATGTTTACGCCAAGAACCTTGGTTGACATTAAGCCACTCTTTAAGCACTCTTCTCTGTAAGGAGCAAAGTAATTGGTAATCTCAGCAAGCAATGACTGATCATATCCTGTGTCATAGGGAGTTCCTTTGAATGCTTCAACCATAACTTCTGTTGCGGGCTGTGAAGTACCTAATGCGAAAGGTGAGATTGCACAGTCGATAACATCAACACCGGCTTCTACTGCTTTTAAGTATGTCATAGAAGCAACACCGGATGTATAATGTGTATGCAGCTGGATCGGAAGCTTTGTAGATTCTTTTAATGTCTTAACGAGCTCTTCTGCTTTGTAAGGAACCAAAAGACCTGCCATATCTTTGATACAGATGGAATCTGCACCCATTTCTTCGATATCTTTTGCCATTTTAGCCCAGTAATCAAGTGTATATGCATCACCTAATGTATAAGAAAGAGCAACCTGTGCATGACCTCTTCCTTCACGTTTTTTGATCTCATTGGTAGCATCTACTGCAGCCTGAAGGTTGCGGATATCATTTAAGCAGTCAAAAATACGGATGATATCAATACCGTTTGCAATGGATTTCTCAACGAAAGCATTAACAACATCATCAGCATAAGGTCTGTAACCCAAGATGTTCTGACCACGGAATAACATCTGAAGAGGTGTATTTTTACATTTATCTTTGATTTTTCTTAATCTTTCCCAGGGATCTTCTTTTAAGAATCGAAGGGAAGCATCAAATGTAGCACCGCCCCAGCACTCAAGTGAGTTGTATCCGACCTGATCCAGCTTATCCAGGATAGGAAGCATAAAATCGGTAGGCATTCTGGTAGCAATCAATGACTGATGTGCATCACGTAATATCGTTTCCGTAATTTTTACGGGTTTTTGTTCTGCCATTATTTTTTCCTCCAATAATAATAATTTGAAATTTCATAGTAATAATTGTATATCATATAAAGCCTGCATTCATAAATCCTACGGATTTAGAATACACCGAAGATAGCCATAAAGGTTCCGGCTGCTACCGCTGTACCTACTACACCGGCAACGTTGGGTCCCATAGCATGCATCAGTAAGAAGTTGGTAGGATCTGCTTCTGCACCAACCTTTTGTGATACACGGGCAGCCATAGGAACGGCAGATACACCGGCTGAACCGATCAGCGGATTAACCTGTCCTTTGGTAGCCCAACACATGAGCTTTCCGAATACAACTCCGGCAAAGGTACCGAATGCGAAAGCGATCAGACCTAATAATACGATCTTTAATGTATCTATATTTAAGAATGCTTCTGCAGATGTTGTAGCACCAACAGATGTTCCTAATAAGATAACTACGATATACATCAATGCATTGGATGCAGTCTCCTGCAGCTGTCTTACAACACCTGACTCTTTGAAGAGGTTACCAAGCATCAGTAAACCAACAAGGGGTGCTGTTGTAGGAAGGATCATACAAACAACAATTGTTACAACGATCGGGAATAAGATCTTTTCCAGTTTACTAACGGGACGTAACTGACCCATTTTGATCTTTCTTTCTTTTTCTGTTGTAAACAGTTTCATGATCGGGGGCTGAATGATCGGAACCAGTGACATGTACGAGTACGCTGCCACCGCGATCGGTCCGAGCAAAGCAGTCTGTCCAAGCTTACCTGCAAGGAAGATTGATGTAGGACCATCCGCACCACCGATGATTGAGATTGCTGCTGCGGCTTTGTCGTTGAAGCCCATTGCAATCGCACCAAAATATGCGGTAAAGATACCGAACTGTGCTGCTGCACCTAATAAGAAGCTCTTAGGATTGGCAATCAAAGGACCGAAGTCTGTCATCGCACCTACACCCATGAAAATCAGTGAAGGAAGGATTGACCATTCGTCCAAAACGTAGAAATAATACAGCAATCCGCCGGTCTGTCCATCACCAAATGGTGTCATAATACTGGGATAGATGTTTACCAGCAGCATGCCGAATGCGATGGGTGTCAAAAGCAACGGTTCAAAGCCTTTGGCAATCGCAAGATATAAGAATACACATGCAACCACGATCATAACATAATTGCCCCAGGTCAGGTTTTTAAAAGCTGTCTGCTGGAGTAAGTTGCTCAGCGTATTTGTTACATAGGATAAATCCATCTCTTTAACCTCCTGTTTTAGTAAAAACCAATTATCCTGAAATAATTAGTTTAATGTAGCAAGAACTGCGCCTGCATCTACTGCATCACCAACAGCTACATTGATGCTTGCTACTGTACCATCTTCAGGAGCAACCTGAGGGATTTCCATCTTCATAGCTTCAAGGATCAGAACCGGATCACCCTTCTTTACTGCCTGTCCAACAGAAGCTTCGATCTTGAATACTTTACCAGCTGCACCGGCTTCAATCTTGATTCCGCCTGCTGCTGCAGGTGCTGCTGCGGGAGCTGCTTTCGGTGCAGCTTTGGGAGCTGCCTTGGGTGCTGCTGCGGGAGCACCTGTAGAAGCGCCTTCTTCTACTACTACATCATATACGTTGCCATTAACGGTAATTGTATAATTTTTCATCTTAATATCCTCCTATAATTAGGCTCTCTGCCATTTGTTTGTGCTTGCTCTTCTGATACTTCTGATTACAACACCATCTGTGCTGGCAGCGCCTTCACTTGCTGCAATTGCTGCTGCGATTACGGCAACCAACTCTGTATCGTCGGAAAGCTCTTCATTTTCAATGATCTGTGCAATTGTATTGTCAACAGCTGCACTTGTATTTGTTGCGTTTTTCTTAGCTTTTTTATCAGCAATGGATTTTTCAATCTTGGGAATGAAAGCAAATAACTGGATCAAGAACATGATCAGGATCAGGACTGCAAATACAGTACCCATACCTAACAGAGTGTTCATGCCGGCTTTTGCCATTTTCTCACCAAGTGTATACTGGGGAGAAATCATCATATCCGGAACGATCGTGTCCGCATCGTAATACATTTCTACGCTGGCATTTCTGTCGCTGCCAACAATTTCAAAAGAAATTGTATAATCATCTGCGTCACCGGTAACCTCAACAGAGTCTGCTACGATGGATTTGTAAAAGCCGATCTCATCCAGACCTGATGAAAAGATGTCGCATGCAGAAGCAAATGCTTCTCCGGCATCCTCTCCGTAGTAAGATGTAAACTGGTCTACATAGTCATCAACCTGCTCAGCTAAAACGACCTGATTGATGATGGAAATTGTGCTTTCTGCAACCTGTTCAGCATCTGTTTTGGAAACCGGAAGCTCAGCCTGCTCTGTTTCGCCGCATGCTGTTAATCCAAATGCACACATTACTGTAAGAGCTAAGGTTAACAAGAATTTTTTCATAATCTTATATCATCCTTTCTTATACAGTTCCATGTTTTTTTGCCGGACGATCATCTCTTTTTGTAAAGAGCATTTCAAATGCACCGATCACATATTTTCTTGTATCAGCTGCATTGATGATCTGGTCAACATATCCTCTCTTTGCTGCACCGGCTGCACTTGTCTGGGCTTTTTCGTATTCTTTTGCTTTTTCTGCGATCACATCATTGCCCTGTCCGTTGTAAATGATCTGTGCTGCTGTCTTGGCATCCATAGCACCGATCTGTGCATTTTCCCATGCAAGTGTCAGATCAGCACCGATTGCTTTGGAGTTCATGGCAACATAAGCACTTCCCATTGCCTGTCCGATCACAACATTTACCTTCGGTACGGTAGCGTTTGCAAATGCATATGTAAGCTTTGCAACTGCTTTTGCGATTTTCTTTTCTGAACATACAGTAGCTTCATATCCTTTAACATTGGTAAGGGATAATACGGGAATGCTGAATGCGTCACAGAAGTTGATGAAATCAGCTGCTTTTTCAGCGCCCTTAGCTGTTAATACTGCATCAAATTTTTCTGCAACCTTGCCTTCTTCGTCAACAACCTCTGAACGGTTGGCAACGGCACCAACGGTAACACCGTTTAATTTGATAAATCCGGTTACCATTTCTTTTGCATAAGCTGCTTTTGTTTCAAAGAACATATTGTCATCAGCGATGATGGATAATGCTACGGAAGTATCTCCGACGCAGTTAGCAAGCTCTGCTGATGCACGGTTTAAATCGTCTGTGCACTCAACATAAGATGCATCATCTTCGTTGTTGCCGGGTAATAATGAAACCAGTGTACGGATCTGTGAAAGTACTTCTGCTTCATCTGCAACAACATCTACGATACCTGCTTCCGCACTCTGGAAATCAGCTGCTGCAGTATCGTTTTTCTCTGCGTAGTTACCATCTAACGCATTGGGGGAGTTTACAAATAATTTTGCTTTTGTAGCTTCCATAAATGTAAAGTCAGTTAATGTGGGGAACAGTGCAAGACCGCCGCCACATGCACCAAAGATGGCTGTAATCTGCGGAATCACTCCGGAAGCCAATGTCTGCTTCATGTAGATCTCACCAAATGCATTTAATGCATCGGTTGCTTCCTGCAGTCTAAGTCCGGCTGAATCGATTAAACCGATCACAGGTGCACCTGTCTTTAAAGCCAGATCATAGAGGTTGGCAATTTTTTTGGCATGCATTTCACCAACAGTTCCGTTTAATACGGAAGCATCCTGGCTGTAAACATACACAAGATTACCATCGATCACTCCGTAGCCGGTAATAACACCGTCTGAGGGAGTTTCTGTTTGTTTCAGGTCAAAATCTGTAGCTCTGGCTGTAACCATTGCACCGATTTCAACGAAACTGTTGTCATCGAGTAAAGCTGCAATTCTTTGACTCGCTTGTGAAGAATTACTCATTTTTCAGACCTCCATTTTATATTAATAAAAAAAATAACGATATTTGCGAATGGGCAGAGTAAACCCATCAACGCATCGTTAAGAGTATAACATAGAATTTCTGCTACTTCCAGATATAAATTGTATTTTTTTCAACAAAATTCCTGTATAAAGAAGCATCTTAACACTTCTTTTATACAGTGCATAAATGTATACGGAAGAACTGCATTTTTTGTCCGGATCGGACAGCTTTTATATTCATTTCCGTTGATAAATATTTTCCCATAACCCACAATTTCCCCGGCACTGACAGGAGCACAAATCACATCCTTTACCTCATAGCTCACCTCTGTTTCATCCCATTCGGACAGAAGGATGGTTTGTGGATTTTCGTCTTCCATATAAAGCCCCGTACTTTCTTCCACCCCTCCGGTTACCGGAATAAAGGCCGGTATATCCTTCCATGCAATTTCACGGTATTCATAATTGTCCAGTCCATAATTCATTAATGCCGCAGTATCCTCCCATTTGTAATTTTTATGTGGTGGCCATCCACATGCAAGCACAACCGAAACCAGCTTTTTACCATCACGGTCAACGGCTCCGACAAAACAGTATCCGGCTTTATTGGTAAAACCGGTTTTTACACCGAGTGCACCATCCATCATATCCAAAAAACGGTCTCTGTTGTAAACAGAAAAAGACCTTCCCTCCCCAAGCTCACAAAACTGTGCGCTTCTTGTTGCCACCAGATTTAAAAAATCCCGGTTCTGAATGGCATAGGCAGCTATCTTTGCCAGATCGTATGCGGTCGTGGAATGGATATTGCCGTCCTTTTCGGCATCCAGACCGTTTGGTGTGATAAAATATGTATTCTCACAGTTAAGTTCTTTGGCCTTTGCATTCATCATATCCGCAAAACCTTCCATGCTCCCGCCAATATGTTCTGCAATTGCAACAGCCGAATCATTGTGTGATTCCAGCATCAGGGAATTTAACAGATCTTTCAGATAAAACTGCTCTCCCTCCCTCATCCCCAGCCGGACCTTCGGCATGGAGGCTGCACGTTTTGAAACTGTCACAATATCATCCGGATTCCCGTTTTCAAGGGCCAGGATTGCTGTCATGATCTTGGTTGTCGATGCCATCGGCATGACTTTAAAAGCGTCCTTCTGATAAAGGATCCTGTCATTTGCGGCATCGATCAGGACAGCTGACATTGCATAAAGCTGCAGCTGCGGCTGTTCTATCAGTTCTGTCTGTTCTGTCAGCTCCGTCTGCTCTGTCTCTTCTGTCTGTTCCGTCTCTTCTATCTCTTTCGCATTTACCGCAGGACCACTCTTATCAAAAAATATGGACAAAATAAAAAGAGCCAGAAAAAAGGAAATGATCCTCTTCCGTCTCTTTTTCATCGTATCCTGAAATCTAAAAACACAACATTGAAAAATCTTCATCGGAATTTCTCCGTTTTTGTACAATATATTCCGATGTGTTCCTAAATATCCAACTTTAATTGAACTTCTTTTTCTGCCTGTTCTCTGAATTCCTCTATACGGTCTGTATTCATCTTGGGCAGGTCTTCTAAGCTTGTAACTCCGAATGATCGTAAAAACTGCTCGGTAGTTCCGAACAAGATCGGTTTGCCCGGCGCATCCATGCGTCCGACCTCTGTGATCAGGTCAAACTCGATCAGTCTGTTGATCGCATGATCACAGCTGACACCCCGGATCTTTTCGATTTCGATACGGGTAACCGGCTGCTTGTAAGCAACGATCGACAATGTCTCCAAAAGGGAATCCGTCAGTGTATATCTGCGGGGAATGGCGGCGATCTTGATCAGCCAGTCATACATTTCCGGCTTGGAGCACATCTGATATGCACCATCAAGCTCCATGATCGTGACACCCTTTGATGGATCCGTGTCATAATCTTCTTTTAATTCAGCTATAAGTGCCTTCACTTCCTTGGGCTTTACCTCAAGCACCTGCGAAAGCCTGTCCGCCTCTACCGATTCTCCCATGGTAAATAAAACCGACTCAATAATAGCCTTTTTCTTTTCTTTATCCAAACTATGCTGCCTCCTTTGAGGTAATATAGATATCCTCAAAAGCATCTTCCTGTTCAATCAGGATTTTGCCAACCTTCATCAATTCCAAAATCACAAGGAAGGTCACAATAACCTCCATTTTGGAATTTTGTTTTTCAAGCAGATTGCGGAAGCTGCAATGCTTCTGCATGATGATCAGGTCTTCCACATAAAGCATCTTGGCATCCATATCCACTTCATCTTTTTCGATTTTGCCAAATTTGGAACGGATCGGGTCGATCTTGTCCTCCCGTTTTTTCATGACACTTTCAAAAATGGTACGAAGTCCTGCCAGATTTTGTCCACCGATCAGTGTTTCATAATCAAGCGGCGGTACATATTCGGAAACTTCCTTGGGAAGTGACTGCTCCTTAAACCATACCTTCTGCGCATCATGATACTTGTCCTTCAACTCATAAGACATATATTTGTACATCTTGTATTCCAAAAGCTTTTGGACAAGCTCTGCTCTCGGATCTTCTTCCTCGCCCTCTTCATTGACCTCTCTCGGAAGTAACATCCGGCACTTGATATCGATCAGAGTAGCTGCCATGACAAGAAACTCACTCATCACATTCATGTCCTCATGATGGAGTTTTCGTACATAGTCCAGATACTGATCTGTGATCTGGACGATCGGAATATCATAGATATCAACTTTATTTTTTTCTATCAGATACAGCAACAGATCCAGAGGACCTTCAAACACCTGCAATTTGACTGCTAAACTCATAGTATTACCCCTTAATGCATATTCACCGGATTATAATACTACATATTGTGTTTGATTGCAAGTACAAAACTATATATGGATAGTTATGTAAATCTCATTTTTCTTTGTCGCTATGAAAATGCCCATGTCAGCTATCAACTGTGGTGAGAGCTTTTGGACGGAACCACCATAACATCCACAAGCTCACATGGGTTTAAAAAGCGTACCGGGATCGTATGGCACCCAAGTCCCCGGCTTACGATCATCCGGCTTTTTCCTTTTTTGTATAATCCTCCTGAATACTGGGGAAACAGGCGAAATCTCGGTGAAATCACACCACCTATAAACGGAAGCTTTGCGATCCCGCCATGCAGATGTCCCGCAAGGACAAGGTCCGCTCCGGTTCTGGCATAATTAGAAAAATATTCCGGATTGTGTGCCAATAAAATGGTAAAGCAATCCTGATCCGCCATTCCAAGCTTTTCCACGGAATATCTCCGCGGCATATGCCGCAGCTTCCATTTTTTGTAATACATACGCCCGATTTCAAGTCCTGCCACACGCACATCTTTTCTGTGCGTCTCACAGCTTCCGGTATATAGGCGCACAATTCCCATCTGCCTAAGCTTTTCTTCATATTTTTCAGACATATCACCGTATTTATCGGTGTCGATCCGCATCCGGTATTCATGATTGCCGCTTCCATAATACACCGGATACTTTTTAGAAAGTTTTTCTAAAAAAGCAAGTGTGGAATCAAAATTTTCTTTTGGATGCGCGGTGATCATATCGCCGGCGATATATACGGCCTCCGGTGATATTTCATCAATTTTTTGCAGTAATCTTTCATTGTCCCTGCCAAATGTATTGTCATGCAGATCTGCAAGCACGACAAAATGATAAGGGGTCTTGATCTTTTTGCTCTTTATATGATAGCGCTGTACCTTTATATGGGAAATATCATATAAAATGTCCAGAAAGACAAATGAAGCAAGCCCCGCACATATGGAAAGGAATCGTTGTTTATTCATACTGTTTCCTCAATCTGTTTTTTAAATTTCAGACCATTTCCCGGTCATTTATTGCAGTTATATTTTTTCAGCTTTGCATGCATTGGCAGCTGTCAATTATTTTGTTTGATCATCATTCCAACCGATTATGATTCTATCCGATCATTATTTTCAGTTGCCACACGGTATATTTTCTTTAGATCAAGTATAGCATGTGCACATCACAACCGTCAAAAATAGATTTTCCAGATCTGTTTCAGGTAATCCTTATATTTTGCTTCCTTTACATAGGAATCGTACAGGATATTGACGCTTCCGATCTTATTCCCATTTAAAAAGTAGACCATTTCTCCGGCTACATCTCCTTCTTTGATCGGTGCAACATGATTTTTTGACAAACGCAGTTCTTTTGTAACTCCCGAAAGATCATTCCCCTGCACATCCAGATAGGAAAACCGGTTTTCATATTTCAGATCAACCGTCTGTTCAATGCCACCGGTAACTTCGGCCTGTGGCAGATCACCGGTCTGCTCATCGGTATATATATGGCTGACCGAAAATCCATACTGAAACATCTTAACCGCATCCGCAAATCTTGCCTTGTGATCGGGTGCCGCCATTACAACAGCGATCAGATCTATGCCATCCTTACCGGCAGTTCCGGAGTAGCAATATTTCGCACTCGAGGTAGAGCCTGTTTTCAAACCTGTCGAATATGGATATTGACGCAACAGCTTGTTGGTACTTGTCAGGGTAAACACACTGGAGCCTCTCCTGGTATTATGTACGATATCCTCCATCCAGATCTTTGTATAATCATAGATCTGTGGATATCCCTCGATCAATGCCCGCGACATGATTGCAACATCTCTGGCGCTTGTAATATGGGTATCCGAATCCGTCAGTCCACAGCAGTCCTCAAAATGGGTTGCCGTCATCTGAAGCTCATTGGCCTTTTCATTCATCAGTCCGACGAAAGCCTCCTCACTTCCGGCAATATGCTCTGCCATCGCAACCGCCGCATCATTGCCGCTTGCTACAGCAATACATTTGATAAGAGTATCAACCGTCTGCACTTCTCCTTCTTCCAAAAAAACCTGGCTGCCTCCCATGGACTGTGCATAGGCACTGGTCGTTACCTCATCCTCCAAGTGGATCTGTCCCTTTTCCAAAGCTTCAAAAGTCAGAAGCAAAGTCATGATCTTGGTAATGCTTGCCGGTTTTAACGGCTGGTCGGCATTTTTTTCGTAAATAACCGTTCCGGTTGATGCTTCCATCAGAATTGCCGAAGGTGAATCGATCGGAAGCTCTGCTGCACAGACACCTGTTGCAAGGTAAAAAAAGCAAAGTACAAAACTCACAAGGATAAATAACCGTTTTTTCATCTTTATTTCCGCATTTCAGTATTATTTATACTATCTTAATCCTGACGGTGTGAAAATATGCTTGAAAATGCGATCTTTCCATACATCCGGAGTATTTCCGTGTACCGGGAGACCTGCCCGCGCCGCTGCCGCCAAACCATATCCTGCCGGAAC
>URPH01000021.1 GCA_900549665.1 uncultured Lachnospiraceae bacterium
GAAATGTCTGAATTGTCCCTCCACATTCACGCAACAACAAATCTAATTTTTCAAATTGAGTCATATAGAACCTCCTTTCATGCTAATATGATAATACACATTAGCATGAAAGTAAATATAAGTAATAGCAGTTAAAAAAATTCGCCAGTCTTTCACATAACATCGGATTCCGATATAGACCACATGCACCAGACACTTTTCCGAAACTGGTCTGTATCTTTTTCAACAGTGCATTTTGTCTTTTTATGATCTGGTTTTCCTCTGCTTTCCATGAAACTGTCTGTACCTGTCCATTCTGGAATTTCTCATCAATTTTTCTTGCATCTGCACCCTCATGGATTGTAGAAATTTCTAATTTTCCCTCCTTTCCAAATCTTTTTGTTCCATCCAGTCCTCAAATTCATCCCGATGGATTCTAACTCGACTGCCAACTTTTATTACTGTGAACTTTTCTTTATCCGCCCACTTGTTGATCATGCTTCTGCTGACTCCTAAGATTTCCTGTAACTCTTAAACTGTATAACATCTTTTCTCTGACATTTCTTTATCCTCTTTTCTTTGAAATATAAAATCGACTTCGTTGCTCAGAGAAGCAGCGAGAAGTTTTATATTCAGGTCAGCGACAACATTTCCGGGCAGGAAACATTTGAGAGAGAATGCTCTCCTCTGCTTCAGATTCGAGACGCTTATCCGAAAATGATTATTGCCAGAACCAAACATCCCCAATATAGCTATGAAGGAATCGAAATTCACGATATAGCCGATTGGTTACTACAAGATTATGTTCTGTTTCGCTGACAAATTTTGTCTCTGAATTTATAATTCTGCTTGAAAAAAGCAGCAATGATCTCATCAATCATTACTGCTTTCATAAACTGTTCCCAGGGGGAATCGAACCCTCAACTAGTGCTTAGGAGGCGCTTGTTATATCCATTTAACTATGGGAACAAATGCCATGGCTTTAACCATGGTTACTTCTTAGGAGGTGGCCGCTCTATCCAACTGAGCTATAGCGACGCACAACCATTTATGATTATAACCCGACAAAAGTCGAACTGCAATCCCCTATTCAATTTTCTTATCTCAAACATTCGAAATTCGCTGATTTACTGCGTAAATCGCTACTTTCTCATGTATTTATGCCGGAAAATGAATCATACCCTGCAGCCAGATGTTTCCCTTAAATCTCCTGCCGACGGCCGGCTCTCCAAACAGATCCAGACTATTGATACACACATCAAAGATCAGATCATTGCAGCTTAAGGTCATCTGCCATACCTTTTCATTGGTAATCTTATTTTTGACACAGTTTACATCCAGAATCTCGCCCAAAATGGCATACTGATCGCACTCGACACCATATGGCATAAAATAATTGTCAACCAGACTTAAAATATCCTGCTTGATGATCATTTTTGTAATATTGCTGTATGTATCCATATCATCCAAAGTCAGGCTTTCAATGGCATCTTCATCTCCATTTCTGGCTTTCATGATCATTTTATGACGATTGTGAGCCATTTTTCTGGTCTTTTTTAAATCGCTTTCGTCTTTTTCGATGGGGAGCAGGATTGTTCCCGAAAGCGATAATCCGGCAAGGGTCAGAGCCGTTCCCTTCATAGGAAGCTGTCCTCCGACCTTTCTTTTTATATATCCAACAACATTCTGCAGATAATAGATAAGAGATACTCCTATTCTGACATCATCACAGATACCGGCGTAGGATTCCTTTTCTGCATGCCTTTCCACGGAATTGTCAGCATAAGAACTGATCTGACTTCCTCTGAAAAAGGGTATTGAATAATCCGGTAAAAACTGGTTTTCCTCATCATATTCGCCTCTAACACTAATTCCGATATTTTCTCCGCAAAATAAATTATATTCCGCGAAAATAATATCATCATTAAGTGTAGTATACAGTTTTTCATCTGCATCCTTTACTGCAGCTGCGATTAAGTTATTTAGTTCTTTTTTGCTTTTGCATTTGCTAAACCCGACCGCTCTTAAAAATGTATGCAAAACAATACCTCACCTTAATCATGCTTGGGTGTGAGCTGTGTCATTCCTCCCATATAAGGACGAAGTACTTCCGGAATTGCTACAGAACCGTCAGCTCTTAAGTTGTTTTCCAAAAATGCGATCAACATTCTCGGAGGTGCTACTACTGTATTATTTAAAGTATGGGCAAAATATTTCTGTCCGTCTTCACCTTTTACCCTGATTTTCAGTCTGCGTGCCTGTGCATCACCTAAGTTAGAACAGCTGCCGACCTCAAAATATTTTTTCTGTCTCGGTGACCATGCCTCTACATCAAATGATTTAACCTTAAGATCAGCCAGGTCTCCGGAACAGCATTCCAGTGTACGAACCGGAATATCCATGGAACGGAATAAATCTACGGTATTCTGCCATAATTTATCAAACCACATAGCGGAATCTTCCGGTTTGCAGACAACGATCATTTCCTGTTTTTCAAACTGATGAATACGGTAAACACCACGTTCCTCAATACCATGGGCACCTTTTTCCTTACGGAAACAGGGTGAATAGCTTGTCAATGTCTTCGGAAGCTCTTCTTCCGGAACAATCGTATCAATAAATTTACCGATCATGGAATGTTCACTGGTACCAATTAAGAAAAGATCTTCACCTTCGATTTTGTACATCATGGCATCCATTTCATCAAAACTCATAACACCGGTAACAACATTGCTGCGGATCATAAAAGGAGGTACACAGTAAGTAAATCCTCTGTTGATCATGAAATCTCTTGCATAAGAAATAACAGCTGAATGCAGTCTCGCAATATCTCCCATTAAATAATAGAAACCATTACCCGCAACTTTTCCGGCTGATTCCAGATCAATTCCATCAAAACGATCCATGATATCGGTATGATAAGGAATTTCAAAATCCGGAACGACCGGTTCTCCATATTTTGTAACCTCTACATTTTCACTGTCATCTTTACCGATTGGTACGGAAGGATCAATGATATTGGGAATGACCATCATGATCTTTAAAATCTTTTCATCCAGTTCTTTTTCCTGCTCTTCCAGTTCGGAAAGTCTTGCAGCAAAAGCAGCAACTTCTTTTTTTACTTCTTCTGCTTCTTCCTTTTTACCCTGTGCCATTAAGGCACCGATCTGTTTGGAAATTTTATTTCTGTTAGCTCTCAGGCTGTCTGCCTCCTGCTGACATTCTCTCTTTTTGGAATCCAGTTCGATTACCTCATCTACCATGGGGATTTTTTTATCCTGAAATTTATTTTTGATATTCTGTTTTACGATTTCAGGGTTTTCTCTTAAAAATTTAATGTCTAACATGTGTATGTCCTCCTAGATGTATGGATATTATCCATTTTCTTTCATTATAATTATTTCATGTTTTATTTTCTGACAGCTTTTTTATTTTTTGCCATCTTTTCTTGTCATTTTTTTAATCTTTTATTTTCTATTTTTTATTTTTCTATTTTACTCAGTTTCTTTCATTGCTATCTTGATAGCCTGTGTCTCTTCATCACCAAGGGCAATATCACATTCGCCATTTTCAATAACTTTTGTATAGCAATAACTTCCTTCACTGCTGTGGACTGAATTGATGACAAATCCATTATCTCCTTCATCAAGCAAAGCAAGTGCAAAACTAAGCTGTCCACCCATCTGGTTAAATGCATCATATTTTACAATACCGAGCTTTTGATAGGTTGTTCTCAATCTTCTGTAAATCGATCGGATTTCCTTCTTATTTTCAGTTGCCGAGTTTTTCAAAAATTCAATATCTGAAAACAAATCCGTGATTTCTTTTTCCATGCTCTGTGCATCCTTGCCCAGCATAAATGCTTCATATTTTTTCTTCCACTTTTTTAGTTTAACCAGTGAAATGATATTTAGCACAAATAAAATAATGATAAGGACTATAAATGCAATTAAAAAATAAGTAATATCCAGCCATCCAAGGCCGATCTGGTCTAATAGTGCGCTATTCATATATTCCTCCAAGGTAAAATTATTACAGTATCTGAGAAACAAAAAATTGTTCTGATCTCAACATTATGGATTTCTTCCATTTATTTGAGCAGATCCAAAATACGATCCAGATCA
Organism: uncultured Lachnospiraceae bacterium; assembly: GCA_900549665.1. GTDB lineage: Bacteria > Bacillota > Clostridia > Lachnospirales > Lachnospiraceae > UBA2882. The sequence continues at coordinate 4,104 of URPH01000021.1, forward strand.
TCACTGGAATAAAAATCGATTTCAATTTTACCGGATCCATCTTCTTTTGCTGTTACAGAAACCTTGGTTCCAAATGACTGTTTGAGCTTTTCTTCAATATCCTGATAAATAAACTCATTTTTAATTTGTTTTGCAGCCTTTTTTTCTTTTTTAGGCTTATTCAGATCTTTTACAAGCTTTTCAATATCACGGACACTTAATTTTTCATCCACAACTTTTTTGGCAATCTCAATCTGTTTTTCTGTATCTTCGATTGTGATCAATGCCCTGGCATGTCCGGTTGTAATCTTTTCATCAATGATCATCTGCTGTACTTCATCAGCTAATTTCAGCAGTCGCATCGAGTTTGTTACTGCAGTTCTGCTTTTTGAAACTCGTTCCGCTACTTCTTCCTGTTTTAAATTAAATTCAGTAAGCAGACGCTTATATGCCAAAGCTTCTTCAATTGGATTTAAGTTTTCTCTCTGAATATTCTCGATTAAAGAAATTTCCACAATTTCCTGCTCTGTAAAGTTTTTGATTATGACAGGAATTTCTTTTAATCCGGCTATTTTAGCGGCTCTCCATCTTCTCTCACCAGCGATGATCTCATAATGGTCTTTACGATCCTGTACAATGATCGGTGAAATAATACCATATTGTTTGATGGAATCTGCCAGCTCATTCAAAGCAGCTTCATCAAATTTATGACGAGGCTGATCTCTGTTCGGCTCAACCATAGTTATTTTAACCATTTTATCCGGCTTTTCTTCTGCTGCCGGTGCACTGTTAATTCCAATTTTTGTTTTTCCTTCTGTACTTCCAACCGGAATCAACGAATCTAATCCTTTTCCAAGTCCCCTGGATTTCGCCATTTTTACACACCTTTCCTATTCATGATTTCTTTTGCCAATGCACGATAGCTTTCAGCACCTGTTGATTTTGGATCATACATGGTAATTGGCATACCATGACTGGGAGCTTCAGCTAATCTGATTGTTCTGGGAATAATTGTTTCACATATATTTTCATCCAGATTACTCTTTACATTTTCCACAACCTGGCTGGAAAGATTTGTTCTGGAATCATACATGGTAAAGACTACACCTTCCATTTCCAACTCCGGATTTAATCTTTCTTTTATCAAATTTACAGAATGTATCAACTGACTCAGTCCTTCCAATGCATAAAATTCGCACTGAATCGGAACCAAAACCGAATTGGCAGCTGTTAATGCATTGATTGTCAGCATATTTAATGACGGAGGACAATCAATAATGATGAAATCATAATTATCCTTGATCCAGTCGATTTCTGTTTTTAAAATAAACTCTTTATTATCAATACCGATCAATTCAATCTCTGCTGCTGCAAGATTAACGTTTGATGGCAATACAGAAACATTTTTTATTGCTTCCTTTATAATACAGTCACCAATTGAGCATTCTCCTAAAATCAGCTCATATATGGTATTTTCCAAAAAATTCTTATCAATTCCAAATCCACTGGTTGTATTTCCCTGTGGATCTGAATCAATTACCAATACTTTTTTTCCAAATTCAGCCAGACAAGCGGCTAAATTGATGGATGTTGTGGACTTTCCTACTCCACCTTTTTGGTTTGCAACTGCAATGATTCTACTCATTTTATACCTTCCTTTCGGTTTATCGTACCGACATTCATCTCTCTCATACTCCTAAACGATTATAGCACTATTTATACATTCAATCTAGATGGATTTTTAATTTTGGTATTTATGGTATTAGAATGTGTTTTTTAATTGTGGAATTTTTGTGCCTGGTAAGAGTAAATGTCGTTATCTACTCTTCTACTACCGGTAAAGGCACAAAAAATAAAACGCGCCTTCGGCTTGAACGGTTATTTTTTGTGCCAGTCTTTTGTTTTTGGCGGCATTAACTCTTACACGGCTCGAAATAAACGATTGAAAAACACATTCTAATACCTTGCGAACACTGAAATTTACTTTAAATATTTGTGAATAAGATAAGTATTTTTTTATTTCTATAATGTTTTAAAAAATCAAGGTTATAAGGATTATAAAGGTCATAAGATAGATATAAAATTAGTAAATATTCACAATTTATCAGATATTATATAAATGTTTCACAAAATTGTTTTTTTGATGTTTCACGGGATTACTCACAATATTTTGTGGTCAATGTTTCACGTGAAACACGAAATGATGTTTTTAGTCTAATTTGGATGCATAAATAAAAAAATGTTTCACGTGAAACGTGAAACATTATGTTTTGTTATTTTTACTAAATTTATGGCTGATATATTATAAGGGATTTTTGGATGGCATTCCTGCTTTGCGGGGATATTTGCCGGATATAGTCTGTTTTTTCTTTATGATTACAAGGTTGCGATATAAATCTGAATTTGGAAGGTTGAATTCTATCTGATCTACTAATTTGCTATTTAAGGTATTTAAAGCATTTTCTGCATATACCAGTTCTTCCGAAATTTTTTCAGACTTAAATGGAATAAATAATCCATTGTTTTTAACAAAAGGAATACAATATTCAGAAAGTGTACTCATATTTGCTACTGCCCTACTCACTGCTATATCATATTGTTCACGATATTCTTTGTTTCTGGCAAAGTCCTCTGCTCTTCCATGAATTGCCTGAATATTTTTCAATTCAAGCTTTTCTATAACTGCATTTAGAAACTGTACTCTTTTATTTAAGGAATCTAATAATGTAATCTTTAAATTTGGAAAAGCTATCTTGAGTGGTATTCCGGGAAATCCGGCTCCGGTTCCAATATCAATAATGGAAAGTGTATCGGATAAGATATTTTTACCTGTTCCTTCTATTATAATATCTTTTGCTTTTATAAAAGAAAGGCTGTCAACAAAATGTTTTTTCAATACTTCATCAAATTCTGTGATAGCAGTCAAATTCATAACCGCATTCCACTCAATCAACAAATCATAATAATCTACAAACTGTTGAATTGCTTCATCTGATAATTCTATATGTAGTTGCTTTAAATCATTTGCAAAACTATCCAAATTTTTCACGTGAAACTTTCCTTATTGCTCTTTATTTTCATTTTTCTTTTGATAATAGGTTTCCAGATAAATCAATAATACTGAAATATCAGCCGGTGAAACTCCGGAAATACGCGATGCCTGTCCGACGGAAATTGGTTGAAAGGCTTTCAGCTTTGCTCTGGCTTCCAATCTCAGGGAACTTACATCATCATAATCAATTTCTGCAGGTATTTTCTTATTTTCAATTTTACGGAATGTTTCTACCTGTTTGATCTGACGTTTGATATATCCATCATATTTGATATTGATATTTACCTGTTCTATAACATCATCAGTCAGAGGCTTTCTTTCCGGATCAATTTCTGCAAGAATTTCATAAGACAATTCCGGTCTGCACATGAGTTCTGCCAATGTAACTGCTGTTTTTAGAGAAGCACTATCATGTTTTTTCAAAAATTTCTGTACTTCTTTATTGGCACCAATTTTTGTATTCTGCAGTCTCTCTACTTCTTCGGCAATCAGTTTTTCTTTTAAGCAGACATAATCATATTGTTCTTTTGTAATCAGTCCTACTTCATAACCTTTTTTACGAAGTCTCAGATCTGCATTGTCCTGTCTAAGTAAAAGTCGATATTCTGAGCGACTTGTCATCATACGATAAGGTTCAAAATTTTCTTTTGTAACAAGATCGTCAATCAATACACCAATATATCCTTCACTACGGTCAATAATCATTGGATCTCTGTTTTGAACATACATGGCAGCATTGATTCCGGCAACCAGACCCTGTGCTGCTGCTTCTTCATATCCGCTGCTTCCGTTAAACTGTCCTCCGGCATACAATCCATCAAAATTTTTAAATGCAAGAGAAGCATATAATTGATTGGGATTGATACAGTCATATTCGATCGCATATGCATTTCTGACAATCTGACAATGCTCCAGTCCCGGAACGGTACGATACATTTGAAGCTGCACATCCTCCGGCAATGATGAAGACATTCCTCCAACATACATTTCATGTGTATGAAGTCCTTCAGGCTCAATAAATACCTGATGTCTGTCCTTATCTGCAAATTTTACAACCTTATCTTCGATAGAAGGACAATATCTTGGACCGGTTCCTTCAATAACACCGGCATAAATCGGTGAACGGTCCAGATTGTTGCGGATAATCTCATGTGTCTTTTCATTGGTATAAGTCAGATAACATGATACCTGATCAATCTGAATATCATCAGGATTGGTTGAAAATGAAAACGGAACAATCTTTTTATCTCCAAACTGCTCTTCCATCTTGCTGTAATCAATTGTACGACCGTCCATTCTGGCAGGTGTACCTGTTTTAAATCTGCGCATTTCAATGCCAAGATTTTTCAAGGAATCTGTCAGATAGTTAGCAGCCTGCAGGCCGTTAGGTCCTGTATAAGTAATTGCCTCACCACACAAACATCTGGCTCTTAAATATGTACCGGTACATAAAACAACGGCTTTGCATTTATAAATGCCACCGGTAAAGATCTGAACTCCTGTAATTTTCTTTTTACCGGTTTCTTCATCTGTTTCTGTGAGAATATCACATACCTCTGCCTGCTTGATGATCAGATTATCCTGATTTTCCAGTGTTTTTCTCATTTCACGACTATAATCTGCCTTATCAGCCTGGGCTCTTAAGGAATGAACGGCAGGTCCTTTTGATACATTCAGCATCTTAGACTGGATAAAAGTCTTGTCAATATTTTTACCCATTTCACCACCAAGCGCATCCAGTTCCCTGACAAGATGGCCTTTTGATGATCCACCAATATTGGGATTGCAGGGCATCAATGCAATACTGTCAACACTCACCGTAAAGATCACGGTTTTCAATCCAAGACGCGCGCAGGCAAGTGCAGCCTCACAACCGGCATGACCTGCACCTACAACACATACATCAACCTCATCAACCAATGTTTTTTTTCTGTTTTGTAATTCTGACATATTCTCACCTTAAAAAGTTAGCATATGCTAACTATATTATAAAACCAACTATATACTATTTTCCCATACAAAATTTAGAGAAAATCTCATTTACCAGATCATCCTCCACTTCTTCTCCGATGATTTTACCAAGTGAAGTATAAGCATTCATGAGATCAATGGAAAGAAAATCTTCCGGCATTTCATCCGCCAGACTTTGCTTTACAAGTTTCAATGATTCAAAAGCATCCGATAATGCTTCCTTATGACGGATATTGGTAATATTTGCTTCATTATTGTACTCAATTTTTCCATTTATAAAAAGCTTTTTGATAGAATCAATCAAAATATCCAATCCTGTATCATCCTTCATAGAAGTCTGAATTATGATCTGATTACTGCCGTTATTGTTATTTGTATCATTATTTGTATTATCATCTATACTATTATTATCTATACTATTATTATCCTGATTTTTTAAATCAGATTCATCATTATCACTATCAGCAATTTTTCCGGCAATTTCTTCATTATAATTATAATCATCATTTTCAATCTGATCATTATTCATATAATAGAAATTTTCATTTTTTTCATAATTATTATTACTCATATCCTGCATCTGCTTTTTCATATCTTCACAAGATACAACTTCATCCAAATCCGATTTATTCATCAAAATAATTGACCTTTTTTCAGTCATCAACTTCATGATTGAAAAATCATCCTGATCAAGCGGCTTGGAGGAATCAACAACATAAAGTAATAAATCCGCATCCTCAGCCTGTTTCATTGCTTTATCAACACCGATTTTTTCTACAATATCTTCGGTATCACGAATTCCGGCAGTATCTATGATATTCATTCCAATTCCGTCTAAATTAATATATTGCTCCAAAACATCACGAGTGGTTCCGGCAATTTCCGTAACAATTGCCCTCTCCTCTCCCAGAAGCTTATTTAATAAAGAAGATTTTCCTGCATTCGGTTTTCCCAAAATAACAGTTTTAATTCCTTCTTTTAATATTTTTCCATTTTGAAAGGTAAGAAGCATCTGATTCATTTCCTTCATCAGATTATCTACAATCTTAGAAAGCTTATCCGGATATCCATCCAGACTGATATGCTCCGGATCATCCAATGCAGATTCAATAAAAGCTATTTCATGAATGATCATTGACCTGAAACCGGAAATTTTATTGTAAATGCTTCCTTTTAACTGATTGGCCGAAGATTTTAAAGCATAATCATTTTGTGATTCGATCAGATCCATAACTGCTTCTGCCTTTGTCAGATCAATTCTTCCGTTTAAAAAGGCACGTTTGGTAAATTCCCCGGGCTCAGCTATTCTGGCTCCATATTTGATAACCGTTTCCAAAATCTTATTGACCACCATAATACCACCATGACAGTCAATTTCAACAGTATCTTCTGCAGTATAACTATGAGGTCCTTTCATGATCAGTACAATTACTTCATCAATAAAATCCTCTCCATCATAAATAAACCCATAATGAATTGTATGAGTCTTTTGATCAGATAATTTTTTATCTGCATTTTTTGAACGATATATTTTATCTGCGATTGACAAAGCTTCCTGCCCGCTGATACGGATAATTCCAATTCCCGAATTAGACATAGCGGTTGCAATTGCCGCAATTGTATCTGTTTTCATAGGTTCCTCTTTATTTTCCAAAATTATAAAATAATTCTTGACTCCAACATCATAACATAATAAAAAAAATGCTGCCACATTATCATTAAAATAATGTGACAGCCAAAAGACTTATTTTTTAAGTGTTACAACTACTTTACGATAAGGTTCTTCACCTTCACTGTGAGTTGTCACATATTTGTCATTCTGTAAAGCTGAATGAATAATTCTTCTTTCATAAGGATTCATAGGCTCTAAAGCTACCGGACGTCTTGTTCTCTTTACTTTATAAGCAATGTTTTTAGCAAGATTTTCCAAAGTATCTTTTCTTCTCTGTCTGTAATTTTCGGTATCGACTTTTACTCTGATATAATCATCAACACCCTTATTGACAACCAGTGAAACCAGATACTGTAATGAATCTAAGGTCTGGCCTCTCTTACCGATCAATACTCCCATGTCATCACCGGATAATACAATATCCAGCGCATGATCAATATCATCATATTTGGCATCGATGACAACCGCCATATTCATAGAATTAAAAACATCTGATAAGAAATCTTTTGCTTTGATATCAATTGTTTTTTCTTCTTCTTTGATGCTTGCCTTGATGATGGCAGGTTTTGAATTAATTCCCAAAAATCCTGAAGAAGGTTCCTGAATAACACTATAATCTAATTTTTCACTTGTAACAGATAATTTCTGACATGCTTCTGTAATAGCATCTTCAATAGTCTTAGCTGAAACTTCAATAAATTCCATAGATTAAAACCTCCTATTTTTTATTTTCGTTGAAATCTTTTACCATATTGGCTTTTGCTGCAATACTTCCCGCAGCCGCATTTGCATTTTTTCTCTTTGCTTCTTCGATCAGAGCTTCTTTTTCTTCCTGGCTCATCTTGCTGTTAGCATTGATGTTTGCCTTTGTCTTGATGCTTGCATTTTGTAATACAACGGAAGAAGCAACCTGTTTTTTAACTTTCTTTGCAGCTTTTTCCTGATTCTTTTTAATAACTTCATCAAAGTCGATCTTATCAACATGTCTGTTAATAAAAATCTGCTGAACGCAACGGATAACAGAACCTGCTACCCAGTAAATTCCCATACCTGCCGGCAGTGTCAGACAGAAAACACCTGACATGATAGGCATTGTATAGTTCATCATCTTCATAGACTGCATCATGCTGTCTGCCGTTTCATTGCCACTGCTCTGATTTGCCGCCTGAGGCATTAATTTAACACTTAAAAACTGTGCCAAAGCTGCTAAAATAGGAATAAGTAATGCTCCAACGATCAGTAAATACTGACCGGATGCAAATGCTTCTTTTGCAGTATACAAAGGTGAGTTTCCAATATTAAGACCCAGAAAATTATTGTAGGTTGTCAATGTTTCATATGTGGAATGAACCAGATCTGAAACAGAGGGAAACTTATCACCAATAGACATCCACTCAGCTGTAGAAGCCTTGTTCAATACATCAATAAATGTATTTTTCATAAATTCGCTTCCGGCAACAAAGCTGTCACTTGTAAACTGTTTATTAAAATAGTTTGCATTTTGGAATGTCTTTAAAAATTCTGTTGCTCCATCCAGATTGACCAGTTGGTTGATCAGATCGTTAAATACATTTTTTACTGCAGGAACATAAGCAGGAATATTGTAAATAACACGATACAAAGCAAACAAAATAGGCATCTGAATCAAAAGCTGTATACAGCTTCCGGAAGGTGATACACCATATTTGGCATATACCTCCTTTTGTTCTGCATTCATAGCCATAATGGAATCATTGTCTTTTTTTCCTTCGTATTTCTTTTGGATTGCCTGCAGCTCCGGTGCCATTTTAGCCTGAAGCTTTGAAAACTTCTGCTGCTTAACGGTAAGTGGCATCAAACAAAGATAAATTACCAAAGTGAAAATAATAATAGACAAACCTATATTCGGAATACCTATCTTTTCCAAAATAGTAAAAATACCACTCATCAAATAACCAAGAAGTGAGGCAACAGGTCCAATAATAAAAGTAGAAGTTTTAGTTAATAAAATACCTGACATTCTTTCCTCCTGACTTTATTAAGGGACGGGATCATACCCACCCTTTGAAAAAGGATTACATCTTATAATTCTCCATGCAGCCAATGCCCCGCCTTTTATGGCTCCGTACTTTTCCACCGCCTCCAGACCGTACTGGGAACAGGTAGGTGTATAGGGACATCTGGTACTCTTTAAGGGAGACAGATATTTTCTATAAAATTTAATTATAAAAATTAAAATTTTTTTCATAGCATAACTCTATAATGACTTCTTCATTATTTTGTGAAGTCTGAAAAGATGTAATAAAGCACTTTCCATATCATGATAGCTGATACTGGCAGCACTTTTTCTTGCAACGACTACTATGTCTAAACCACTATTAAACATATCTTCATGTAGCCTGTAACTTTCCCGGACCAGTCTCGCCAGATGATGTCTGACAACACTGTTTCCTACTTTTTTGCTGACCGAAATTCCGAGACGGTTTATCTCCAGATTGTTTTCTAACACATAAATTACTAAATATTTGTTGGCAAGAGATCTGCCATTTTTGTAAACCTCTCTAAACTGGTCATTTTTTTTTAATGACTCTGAAAATTTCATAATAAATCTTCCTTATATTGGAGTCAAAATCTTTTCCTCTCTTATTCATTTATTAAGAGAAAAAAAGGCCACAAATATGCGGCCTATGCAGATAATACTTTTCTTCCTTTAGCTCTTCTGGCTTGTAATACTTTTCTACCGCCTTTTGTGCTCATTCTGGATCTGAAACCATGAACTTTACTTCTCTGTCTTTTCTTCGGCTGAAATGTCATCTTCATAACTAAACACCTCCTTTTTTCCGTTAGAAACAATCATTACGATTATAGGTAAAAAAATATCATAAGTCAAGCAAATTCAAGGCTTTTTTATATTTTTCATAAAGTACAATTTTTGTACAATTTATCATAAAAAAATTTTATTCAATATTTTGTGGAATAAATATTTTTTTAAACAAGATATTGATTCTATAATTTTATATGTTCATAACTCACTAATTTACATAAAATATCCACATTTTGTGCATTTATTGTGGATAAGTGTTTATAACTATTGAATTTTAATTTTTAACCAACGAATTTTAAGCAATTTTGACATTTTTTTTACAAATCGATGTCGATAAGACTTATGCACATTCTTTTTTATTTAAACCTCACTATGTAAACTAAACCTTTTTTATCAACAATTCATTGTGGAAACTGTGAACATTTGAATTTTCAATCTATTTGGTTTAATATAGAAACGTACATCTTTTTTTGGTGTATGCTAATTTTTAAGGAGTTTTTATTATGAGTGAAATTGCAGACAGATGGGATGAAATCAAAGAAATCATCAAAAATGAATATGATCTTACGGATATTTCCTACAACACCTGGATCAAGCCTTTAAAATTTTATAAGGATGAAAATCATACCGTTACGATTTTAATTCCATCCGATCAGGCTCATGCCGTTAGTTATATTACAAATAAGTACAAAAACTTTTTTCAGGTATCTATTTCTGAAATGTTCAATGATGAATATCAGATATCGTTTATCCTCGAAAAAGATATCAAAAAAAATAATGAAGATGAAGATAAATTCAATACCTACAATATAAATAAGGAAAATGCTAATCTGAATCCCAAATACAATTTTGATACCTTTGTCGTAGGAAGCAACAATAAGCTTGCTCATTCCGCAGCTTTAGCTGTTGCCGAATCTCCCGGTGAAGCGTGGAATCCTCTTTATTTATACGGAGGTCCCGGACTTGGGAAGACCCATCTCATGCATTCGATCGGCCACTTTATTTTGGAACAGAGTCCCGACAAAAAGATTCTCTATGTCAGCAGTGAAGAATTTACCAACGAAGTTATTGAATCGATCCGAAGCGGTAATTCCACCAAAATGACACAGCTTAGAGAAAAATATCGTACTGTCGATGTCCTTCTCGTAGATGATATTCAGTTTATAATAGGAAAAGATTCTACCCAGGAAGAATTTTTCCATACCTTCAACACCCTGCACAATGCCGGTAAACAGATTGTTCTTTCATCTGATAAGCCTCCGAAAGAAATGGAAACTCTCGATGAAAGATTCCGTTCACGATTTGAATGGGGTCTGATGGCGGATATCCAGCCACCGGATTATGAGACCAGAATGGCCATCCTAAAAAAGAATGTTGATTTATACAACAACAATATTGATGATGAAATACTAAATTATATCGCTACCAATGTAAAATCCAATATCCGTGAGCTTGAAGGAGCTCTCAAAAAAGTGATTGCAGCTTCCAGACTCAATAATATAGAGCTTACCATGCAGCTTGCGGAAGAAACCCTCAAAGATATTATTTCTCCGGATACTCCCATGGAAATAACACCTTCCTTTATTGTAAAGGTAGTTGCAGAGCATTTCGGCATCACCCAGGAGGATATTATATCCAAAAAGAGAAACTCGGAGTTTGTCATTCCCAGACAGATATGCATGTATATGATAAGAGAATATACGACCACATCTCTTGAATCCATTGCAAAGATGCTAAATAAAAAGGATCATACCACGATCCTGCACGGTGTTAAAAAGATAGAAAGTGAAATGAATACCAATCCTGATATTAAAAATAAGATTGAGATCATTAAGAAAAAAATGAACATATAATAAAAAGTTTTTTATTTATCCACAAATTTTATTTTTTTACACATCAAAATTTTTGATTACTCACACACTTATACATAGCTTTTTAGCCTTAAAAATGCTATAATAATAAAGGTTATGGACATATCCACACCCCTTATTAATAATACAACTAAAATAATCTTTAATTAATTATATAATTACGCGTGCGCGTAACAATCTTCTATTTTGATTTTTGAAAGGAAGTTATTCATATCATGAAAATTGTTTGTAAAAAATCCAATCTTTTAAACGGAGTTCAGATTGTAAGTAAAGCTGTATCTTCCAAAACAACAATGCCTATTCTGGAATGTATACTGATCGATGCTTCCAATGGAGAAATTAAATTAACGGCAAATGATATGGAGCTTGGTATCGAAACAATCATTGAAGGTGATATTTCAGAAAAAGGAATTATTGCTCTGGATGCAAAAATATTCTTGGAAATTGTACGTAAGCTTCCAAACAATTTAATTACAATTGAGACCAATTCCAATCTTGCTACCTCAATCACATGTGAAAAATCCAAATTTGATATTGTAGGAAAGAGCGGAGAAGATTTTTCTTATCTTCCTAAGATTGAAAAAAATAAGAGTATTGTTATCAGTCAGTTTACATTAAAAGAAATTATCAGACAGACCATTTTTTCTATTTCTTTAAATGAAAATAATAAGATGATGACAGGTGAATTATTTGAAGTAAAGGACAACCATTTAAAGGTTGTATCTCTTGACGGTCATCGCATTTCTTTGAGAAATGTCGAATTAAAAGATAATTATGATCCTATCAAGGTAGTAGTTCCCGGTAAAGCATTAAATGAAATCAGCAAAATCTTAACAGGCGAAGCAGATAAAGAGGTTACTATTTATTTTACGGACAGACATATTTTATTTGAGTTTGATGATACGGTCGTTTTGTCGAGACTGATCGAAGGAGAATATTTCAAGATAGACCAGATGTTGTCCAATGATTATGAGACCAGGATCAGTATCAATAAAAGAGAATTTTATGAAAGTATAGACAGGGGCACTCTTTTAGTTAAAGAAGGAGACAAAAAGCCTATTATCATGAATATTACGGATTCCAACATTGAGCTGATGATAAAATCTACCTTGGGATCCATGGATGAAAATATTGATATTTCAAAAGATGGAAAGGATATCATGATTGGTTTCAATCCCAAGTTTTTAATGGATGCATTAAAGGTTATAGATGATGAAACAATCGATATTTATATGGTCAATCCAAAGGCTCCGTGCATTATCAGGGATTCTTCTTCCAGCTATCTGTATTTGATTCTGCCGGTTAATTTTACAGTCTGATGTAAATAATTTTATTTCGTTATCAAAGCATTTGGAGAAAAAATGATTTATACAGTTAAATTAAGAGATGAATATATTAAGCTTGGGCAGGCTTTAAAAGCTGCCGGTCTGGTTGAAAACGGTGTCGATGCCAAATATGCCATTCAGGATGGACTTGTTATGGTAAATGGAGAGACCGAGTTTCAGCGTGGGAAAAAACTTCATAATGGGGATATTGTTTCTTTTGAAGGAGAAACAATTATGATTTCTATCTGATGATATTCAGATTAGTATTTTAGTACCGGAGAAAAAAATGATCATCAAATCACTGGAATTGGAAAATTTTAGAAATTATGATTTTTTATCCTTAAATTTTGATAGTAAGACCAATATCCTGTATGGTGACAATGCACAGGGCAAGACCAATGTGCTTGAAGCTATCTATCTATCTTCCACTACCAAGTCACATAAGGGAAGTAAGGATAAAGATATTATTAATTTTGATAAAGAAGAGGCTCATATTAAGACTTTTCTTATAAAAGGAAATATGGAATACCGTATTGATATGCACCTTCGTAAAAACAAATCAAAAGGAATTGCTATCAATGGTCAAAAGATTAAAAAAGCTGCAGAGTTGCTGGGGCTTATTAATGTCGTATTTTTTTCACCTGAAGATTTATCCATCATAAAAAACGGTCCTGCCAACAGAAGAAGCTTTGTTGACATGGAATTGTGCCAGCTGGATAAATATTATCTTTATAATCTAAATCAATACAATAAGATTATCAATCAAAGAAATAAACTCTTAAAAGATTTTTATTTTAATCCGGATCTGAAGGATACGATTACCATCTGGGATAATCAGCTTGTTTCCTATGGCAATCAGATCATACAGGCAAGATATAAATTTGTTGATAAATTAAATGAAATCATCAAGGATATTCATTTTAATCTATCAGGAGGAAGAGAAAATCTAAAGGTTATATATGAGCCTGATACAAGCTGTGAAGATTTTGAAAAAAATCTTTCCAGAAATATGGATAGGGATATCAAGGCAAAGTTTACCGGTATTGGTCCTCACAGAGATGATTTTGCTTTTATAGTAAATGAAATAGATATCCGTAAATTTGGTTCCCAGGGTCAGCAGCGTACTGCTGCTCTCTCATTAAAGCTTGCAGAAATAGAGCTTGTCAAACAGATTACAAAGGATACGCCTGTTTTATTATTGGATGATGTATTGAGTGAGCTTGATAATAACAGACAAAATTATTTATTAAAAAGTATCGGAGATATCCAGACAATCATTACCTGTACAGGACTGGATGAATTTGTTAATAACCGGTTTGAGATAAATAAACTGTTTAAAGTTGTAAATGGCGCAATTGAAAGTGAAAATTAGATTTTCACAGATTGATAAGGAGTTATTTTATGAGTAATGAAACAGAAAAACACAATGATGAGTATGGAGCTGATCAAATTCAGATTTTAAAAGGTCTGGAAGCTGTCAGAAAAAGACCGGGTATGTATATTGGTTCTACTTCTGTCAGAGGTCTTCATCATCTTGTTTATGAAATCGTGGACAATGCGGTTGACGAAGCATTGGCCGGCTTTTGTAATACGATCAAGGTTTCCATCAATGAAGGAGATACGATCACAGTTGAAGATAATGGACGTGGTATTCCTGTAGGTATCAATCATGATTCCGGTAAAACTGCGGTAGAGGTTGTATTTACAATTTTACATGCGGGCGGTAAATTCGGCGGTGGAGGATATAAGGTATCCGGTGGTCTGCATGGTGTAGGTGCTTCTGTTGTTAATGCTTTATCAGAATGGCTTGAAGTGGAAATATGCAGAGAAGGTAAAATATACAAACAGCGTTATGAAAGAGGCGATGTATGTTATCCGTTAAAAGAAATCGGCACATGTCCTGAGGATAAAACCGGTACAAAGGTTACATTCAAGCCGGATGCAGAAATTTTTGAAACAACTGTTTTTGAATTTGATATTTTAAAGCAGCGTCTGAGAGAAATGGCTTTTCTTACCAAAAATCTGAGAATCGAGCTTTTTGATCTGAGACCTGAGGAAAAAATTCACAAGGTTTTCCACTACGAAGGCGGTATTCAGGAATTTGTTACATACCTAAATAAAAGCAAACAGGCATTGTATGAAAATGTCATGTATTTTGAGGGTAACAAGGAAAATGTATATGTTGAAGTAGCGATGCAGCACAATGATTCTTATCAGGAAAGTGTATATAGTTTTGTCAACAATATAAATACTCCGGAAGGTGGTACACAGCTTACCGGTTTTAGAAATGCACTGACCAAGACCTTCAATGATTATGCAAGAGAGAAAAAGATCTTAAAAGAAAGTGAACCCAATTTATCCGGTGAAGATGTCAGAGAAGGTCTGACAGCAATCGTATCCGTTAAGATTGAAAATCCTCAGTTTGAAGGTCAGACCAAACAAAAGCTTGGCAATTCCGAAGCAAAAAGGGCTGTAGAAAGTGTTGTCAGTGAACAGCTCACTTATTTTCTGGAGCAAAATCCTGCTGTTGCCAAACTGATCTGCGAGAAATCAGTTCTTGCACAGAGAGCAAGGGATGCAGCCAGAAAAGCAAGAGAAATGGCCCGTAGAAAAACAGCTTTAGAGGGAATGAGTCTTCCCGGAAAGCTTGCTGACTGTTCAGATCGTAATCCGGAAAATTGCGAAATCTATATCGTTGAGGGAGACAGTGCCGGCGGTAGTGCCAAAACTGCCAGAGACCGTGCAACCCAGGCAATTTTACCGCTTCGCGGAAAAATTTTAAATGTTGAAAAAGCAAGACTTGATAAAGTATATGCCAATGAAGAGATCAAAGCCATGATTACTGCATTTGGTACCGGTATCCATGAAGATTTTGATATTTCCAAATTGAGATATCACAAGATCATCATCATGACCGATGCCGATGTCGATGGTGCTCACATTGCTACTCTCATGCTTACATTTATTTATCGTTTTATGCCGGAGCTTATCAAGCAGGGATATGTTTATCTTGCCCAGCCTCCTCTTTATAAACTGGAGAAAAATAAAAAAGTATGGTATGCATACAGTGATGAAGAGCTTGATAATATCTTAAATGAAGTCGGCCGTGACCAGAATAACCGTATCCAGCGTTATAAAGGTCTGGGAGAAATGGATGCGGACCAGCTTTGGGATACAACCATGGATCCTCAGCACAGAGTTTTATTAAAAGTTGTTATTGATGATGAAAGTGAATCAGAGGTAGATCTGACATTTACGACTTTGATGGGTGACAAAGTAGAGCCCCGAAGAGAATTTATCGAAGAAAACGCAAAATTTGTTAAAAACCTGGATATCTAATAAGCCATGCATAAATTCATAGCAGATGAAAAATGCATTTATGCAATTTTTTATCTGATTGAATTTATATATGGCGCGTAGCGCCCATGAAATAAATGCACAGCATTTATGAATGGCATGGATTATTAGAAAAAATAACTTTCCAACTATCTCAAATATATTAGGAGCAAAAGAATGGACGATCAAATTTTTGATAAAGAATATGATAAAGTCAAACACGTTGATTTGAAAAAGACGATGGAAACCTCTTATATCGATTATGCGATGAGCGTTATTGCATCCAGAGCTCTTCCGGATGTCCGTGATGGTTTGAAGCCTGTTCAGCGTCGAGTACTTTATTCCATGGTTGAATTAAATAACGGACCGGATAAGCCGCATCGTAAAAGTGCACGTATCGTCGGTGATACCATGGGTAAATATCATCCTCACGGTGATAGTTCTATTTATGGTGCTTTGGTAAATATGGCACAGGAATGGTCATTCCGTTATCCTTTGGTAGATGGTCATGGTAACTTTGGTTCTGTCGATGGTGACGGCGCCGCTGCCATGCGTTATACAGAAGCAAGACTTTCAAAGATTTCTATGGAATTATTGGCTGATATCAATAAAGATACCGTTGATTTTGTTCCAAACTTTGATGAAACAGAAAAAGAGCCGTCCGTTTTACCGAGCCGCTATCCCAACCTTCTGGTTAATGGTACTACCGGTATTGCCGTTGGTATGGCTACCAATATTCCGCCTCACAACTTAAGAGAGGTTGTTGCTGCTGTTGTCAAGATCATTGACAATCGTATCGAAGAGGACCGCTCAACAGAAATAGATGAGATTCTTGAGATTGTAAAGGCTCCCGACTTTCCGACCGGTGGTGTTATTTTAGGAACAAAGGGCTGTGAAGAAGCTTATCGTACCGGACGAGGCAAGATCAGAGTCCGTGCCGTGACCAATATCGAGACAATGGAAAATGGCAAAAGCCGCATCATTGTTACGGAACTGCCCTACCTTGTTAATAAAGCCAATCTGATCTTAAAAATAGCAGAGCTTGTAAAGCTTAAAAAAATTGATGGAATTACAGATTTACGAGATGAATCCAGCCGTGAAGGTATGCGTGTTGTCATTGAGCTTCGTAAAGATGTCAATGCCAATGTCATTTTAAACCAGCTTTACAAACATACACAGCTTCAGGATACTTTTGGTGTTATCATGTTGGCGTTGGTCAACAATGAGCCAAAGGTATTAAATCTTCTGGATATGCTTACCTATTATATCAGGCATCAGGAAGAGGTTGTTACCAGAAGAACTAGATTTGATCTTAACAAAGCAGAAGAAAGAGATCATATTTTACAGGGATTGCTGATTGCTCTTGATAATATTGATGAGGTTATTCAGATTATCAGAAGCAGCTCCAATGCCCAGACTGCAAAGGAAGCTTTAATTGAGAGATTTGATTTATCCGATGCACAGGCACAGGCAATCGTAGATATGCGTTTGCGTGCTCTGACCGGTCTGGAAAGAGAAAAGCTTGAAAATGAGCACAAAGAATTATTAGAAAAAATTGCTTATTTAAAATCTATCCTTGCAGATGAAAAAATCCTGCTTGGTGTTATCAAGGATGAGATTAATCTGATTGCCGATAAATTTGGAGATGATCGCCGTAGCAAGATCGGATATGATGAATATGATATTTCCATGGAAGATCTGATTCCGAGAGGAAATACCGTCATTGCCATGACCAGTCTTGGATATATCAAGCGTATGACGGTTGATAATTTCAAAGTTCAGCACCGCGGCGGCCGCGGAATCAAAGGTATGCAGACCATTGAAGATGATGTGATCGAAAATCTGCTGATGACGGATACGCACAATTACATCATGTTCTTTACCAGTCTTGGTCGTGTATATCATATGAAAGCTTATCAGATTCCGGAAGCCGGCAGAACTGCAAGAGGAACAGCAATCATCAATTTACTTCAGTTAAATCCGGGAGAAAAGATATCTGCGGTCATTCCGATCAGTGAAGAGGATTATTCCAAAAATATTCTGATGGTTACCAAAAAAGGTATCATCAAAAAGACTACACTCGAAGATTATAAGAATATGCGTAAGAGTGGTCTGATCGCGATGAATATCCGTGAGGATGATGAGTTGATCGAGGTTAAGACAACAACAGCTGACAATATCATCTATCTTGTTACCAAAAAAGGTATGTGTATCTGCTTTAAGGAAACAGATGTCAGAATTACCGGCCGAAATACCATGGGTGTTATCGGTATGAACCTCAACAAGGATGATGAAATCGTAGGTATGCAGCTTGATACCCAGGGTGAAAAGATGTTGGTTGTATCTGAAAGAGGATACGGCAAAAAGACACCTCTTTCTGAATTCCATATCCAGAAACGTGGTGGTAAAGGTATCAGATGCTACAAGATTGTTGAAAAATCCGGCGATGTTGTAGGTATGAAGGCTGTTAATGATGATCACGAGATCATGATGATCACAGATGCCGGTATCATTATCCAGATTTCCATGAATGATGTATCTACGTATGGAAGAAATGCATCCGGCGTGAAGCTCATGAATCTGGATGACAATGTCAAGATTGCCAAGGTTGCCAAGGTAAGAGAAAAATTTGGTGACGAAGCTGATGAAACAGATGATCTGGATATAATTTCCTAACCTTGTAAATTAAGGTCACAGATTGCAATTTGATGTTGTAAAATAGCATTTTATCTTTTAAAATCAATATGTAATCTAATGAATTATTAGGATGCGAAAGGAGAAAAGAAAATGTTAGAAAAGTTTTTCAAATTAAAGGAAAACGGAACTGATGTTAAAACGGAAGTCATCGGTGGTGTTACCACATTTATGGCAATGGCTTACATTTTAGCAGTTAATCCATCCATTCTGTCTGCTTCAGGAATGGATCCGCAGGCAATCTTAATCGCTACTGCACTTGCTTCCTTCATCGGAACTCTGTGTATGGCATTAATGGCCAACTATCCCTTTGCTTTAGCTCCCGGACTTGGTTTAAATGCATATTTTGCATATACCGTTTGTGGTGCTATGGGATATACATGGCAGTTTGCTCTGTTAGCAGTATTTGTAGAAGGTATTATTTTCGTAATACTTTCAGTAACAAATGTCAGAGAAGCAATTTTTGATGCAATTCCGATACAGTTAAAGAAAGGTGTATCTGTTGGTATCGGTCTGTTTATTGCATTTATCGGTCTTGAGAACGGTAAAATTGTTGCAAACAGCGATTCTACATTAGTAACCATCGTAAACTTCAGAGAAGATTTCACAAATGTTGGTGTATGTGCTTTATTAGCTATCATCGGACTTCTGATCATCTCTATTCTTTACGTTAAAAATGTAAAGGGATCTATCTTAATTGGTATCTTTGCAACATGGATTTTAGGCATCATTGCTCAGTTTACCGGACTTTATACAGGACCTTCTGTACTTCCTACATTCACCGGCTTCAATATTGGTGCTATCGGAGAAACTTTTGGACAGTGCTTTACTTCTGCCGCACTTACCAATTTCAATGGTCTTGATTTCTTTGTAGTTATGTGTGCATTCCTGTTTGTCGATGTATTTGATACACTCGGTACATTGATCGGATGTGCAGACAAAGCTAAAATGCTTGATAAAAATGGCAAGCTCCCGAGAATCAAACAGGCTCTGCTTGCTGACTCTGTTGCAACATGTGCAGGTGCTGTCCTTGGTACATCTACTACTACTACTTTCGTTGAGAGTTCATCAGGTGTTTCCGAAGGAGCCAGAACAGGTCTTGCATCAGTTGTTACCTCTTTATTATTCCTGGTATCTATCGTATTAAGCCCGATCTTTATTGCAATTCCCGGATTTGCAACAGCACCTGCATTGATCTTTGTAGGTTTCCTGATGATCATGGCTGTTAAAGATATTTCATTTGAGAACCCGATCGAAGCAATTCCTGCTTACCTTGCTTTATTATCAATGCCGTTATTATACAGCATCTCTGATGGTATCGCAGTTGGTATTATCTCATATGTAATTCTTCATGTATTTACCGGAAAAGCAAAAGAAGTAAAACCGCTGATGTACATTTTGGCAATATTATTTATTTTGAAGTATGCATTCTTATAAAATGATGTAGACTAAACATTTATTACTTATATATAAACATCAAAATTTATTAGATTTTACAGGAGCTGTACAGATTGATTTGTGTACAGCTCTTTTTTTGTGTTATAGTGGATAAGTAAAAGCTTTCTTATTTGTTAAAAAATATAAGACTGTAAAAATTGAACTATATACTTATCATAAAAGGAAAAAATCATGTTATCAGTAAAAACGGATAAAATAAAATTAAAAAATAAGGAAAATATCTTCAAAAATCTGATTTTATGGATATTGTCATTTGTATCATCAGTTTTATTTTTGTTGTTCTATTCTACTGCCACTTCTCCGCTTACCAGCTATTACGGAGAAGATTCTGCTTTTTATGCCATGGTTGGTGCTGCGATGAAGCATGGTATGTTGCCTTACCGGGATTTTTATGAAATGAAAGGTCCCTATATGTTCTGGATTGAATATTTTGGACAGCTGATTTCGGAAGGCAGATTTGGAACTTTTTGTATCCAGACGATCAATATGACTCTTACGATCGGAATTATTTTATGTATTGTAAATCTTTTACTGAAAAAAATGACAATAAAAAAGATACAAAGAGTTGTTATCTATATCTGTTCTGTTTTATTTAGTCTGTTGATCATATCCTTTACCTTTGAAGGAGGAAACCTGACAGAAGAATTTTCTTATCCTGTCATGGTTTTATGTCTGTATCTTTGCCTGAGATATTTTGATGATCAGGACTGCTCTCCTGTCAGTGATCATTCTCTTAAGATTGGTTTTATCTATGGTATGGCTTTTGGCTTTTTTGCTTTTGTGCGCATTATCAATGCCGCATTTCTGGGAGCTGTGCTTTTGACGATCGTGATATATCTGATTTTCAAAAAAAATTGGAAAAATATCTTGCAAAATACTGTCGTATTTATTGCAGGTGTGATCGTGGCAATGCTTCCGGCCTGTATCTGGGCATTGACACGGAGAATATTAAAAGATATGATCCGTCAGGTTTTTGTATTGGCATTTTCCTATTCTACCGAGCTGAATATGGCAGACCGTTTTATGCTGGTCAAAAATTTTGTCTGGCCGATGATCGTGATTGGGATGGTTTCAATTTTTCTTTATTTTACAGGTTCCAAAAAGAAATGGCCATTGCTGCTGCTCTCCGTTTCTTCTGCAGTTATTTTATTGATCGCTGTATCGATGGGTGATGGTTATCTGCATTATTTTTCACTGCAGCTTCCCAATGCTGTGTTGGCATTGTATTTTCTAATTAGTGCATGCTTAGGAAATTGTGAAACTGATATTAACGATTCAAGTTATTGTAGAGAAAGTGTTCAGGAAAATAATCTCAGTAATATCCAGAAAGAAACTCAGAAAAAAAATCTGGGTAATACCAAAAAAGAGCCTCAGAAAAATGATGAAGAAAATGTTTTGGAAAAAATTGAAAAAGATAATCAGGATAATTCTGATAAGAATAAAACCTTGCGTATCATTAGAATCGTATTATCTGTATGCATTGTTATTTTAGCTATTTGCATGCAAAAAGATGTTATCCGTGATAAAACGTTAGCGGTTGCTAACTATACGATTCAAAGCGTCCGTCAGGGCAATCCGGATGAAGGGGATGTTGCATATATACAGGATGTTATGGGTCAGATTCCGGATGATGAAAAAGACAGTGTCTATTTATATGGTTTTGGCTCCTGCTCACAGTGGTATGCCAAGGCCGGTATTTTCCCGCCAAATAAATATTGTGACTGGCAGCCGCATTGGATCATCCTGTATCCGGAAATCAAAGCTGAGCTTTTAGATTATATCGGCTCCCACTCTGCAAAGTGGATCGTATTGCCAAACGGCGGAGAAATCTGGCCGGATGAAATAAAAAATTCCATATATGAAAACTATACGGAATTTTTTGTAAATGATTATTATATTTTATTGCATGAAAAAGTTGAATAATGAAATGTTGTTGTTTCATTTCAATATCAATGTTTTAATATTATTTTATTTTTGTGTATTAATATCAGCCTCCGGCTTACGATATAAGATTGTCGTAAATGCGCTTTCCCTGATTTCGTTTTCATCCGTTTCATAATTTTCTTTGATATAATCACCAAAATCCGGCATTGCCAGTACATCCTCCAGAGAATAATAATAGGTATCTATGACAATCGCATCCGGAATTTTCTCCGGATAAAATTCATAATATTTGAGAATAACATGGTCAAAGTTGGGCGTGCTGATACAGGTATGAGCCCCCACCTTTGTACCGGTCAGCATATAGAGATAGGTATCACCTCCGATATAAAGGATGGTATCGTTTGGATTGATATATTTCATAATGGCCTGGGCTTTATCATGGTACTGGATATGCTCCTGTTGCGTGACTTCGATATCCTTGGCCGGACCAATTCCCACATCATAAAATTCTGTTCCAAGTGTTGTGACAGGCTGTACTGCTGTCATTCTCACGAAGAAAACACGTCCCACAATAATTCCGGTAAATGCAAATATGACCAGTATTGATTCAATAGCCTTTGCTAACTTCAGGTTAGTCGTGACATCCTCATTGATCTCATTATGAAGATCGATAAATCCCACAAGTAGTCCCGGCAACAGCAATCCAAAATTAGCATAAATATCCAGATCGGAAATCCATGAGGTAGCAAGTACAAACAAAATACTCGGGAATAATGCATAGTAATTTAAAATATGTACTTTATGATGCTTTCTGTAAAATACTAGAAGAAAGCATATGGCAAAAACAACATAAAAGATAACCCAGTTGATTGAAAAATACTGTGCCTGCATGATGTTATGATAATGTGATACACCTAAAAAAATACAGGCTGCCACAACGAGTAAACACATGATCATACGGATAATTCCCGGTATTTTTTTGTTTTTGTATCTTTTTGTCGCAAAATAAAGAATAAGCATGGGAATAATAATAACAAGTATTTCATCACATACATACCATAGACCACTGAAAAGCTTGTGATTTTTAAACCAGATAGAGGTACTGTGGTCACGGTCCGAATAAATATAAGGCAGGTTTCTGAAAAACTCGCTAAGGCTGACATCCTTAAAAACCAGGATTAAAAAGCAAACAGCAACAAGTGCGATACCACCCAGAAAATAACATAAATTCTTTTTGGAAATATATCCGTCTTTCATCTTCTTGGAAAATAAGATTAACAACAACAGGTATATAAATAATACAACCAGTGTAGGATAAGAAAGAACGCAGCATGCCATCCAGATACCGGCAAACACCAGGCAGATTTTCTTTTCGGTTTTCAGATAATCCATAAAAGCACAGAGTAACAGGAAAAAGAAAACATAGGCACAAAAACAAAATTCCGGAGACTGGATAAATTTCGGTGTAAAATTGTAAAACATCGAAACCAGCACCAAAGCCAGCATTTTATTGACATACTTAGAAAAAACTTTGTATCCGTAGATGGATGCACACAGCTGGATGATTGTGCCGCAGATCCTCATATATACGACAACGCCTGCCGTTGTTGTGGAAAATTTAAAAAACAGATACATAAACGGCAGAGAGAAAACAACCGATGACTGGTGGACAGCCCACATGGTCTTGAACAGCCTGTCCCCCTGCAGATAGCGGTATGCCATTGTAATTTGATAGGATTCATCAATATCCCAGCCATAGTAAATAGATTTGTAAGTACAGTAAAGCGTTATCAGTCCCAAAAAAATAAGAAAGATAATATCGCATGCTTTCCGAAGATTTGGCTTAGAAGTCCCGGCTGCTACTGTTGATGTGCTCATTTTATATTCCCCTTTAAAACGTATATAGTCATTTAATCAATACTATCTTGCATCATGCCATACAATTTTGCAAGCTTTAAAAGTTTAAGATTTGATTATAATTCCGGCATTTTTGAAATAAAAAAATCATAAACGACCTATAAACAAAACATAGAGTAATTTATGATTTTTAATCTTGTGAATATGTAATTTTGATATTTTAATCGCAGATGATTTCAAGATAGCCTTTGATATTGGCTTTGTCGATCTTGTCCTGTACACCATCGTTTGGATCATAATATTTGCCGTTGTATCCTACCAGATAATGGCTGAAACGTCCAAGATGCTCCATGATGATACAGCATTTTGGAAGCTCAATATCTTTTCCTCTGGTATAAATGATCTTGCCGGAATGTCTGATGCCGGCATAGTCAAGAGAAGAAACAATTTTTGCCATATTGGCCTGCCATTCACGGCAGTGCATGATGTTGCCTGCTTCTTCAATTGTGATACCTGCAAGCATGGCAAATACGGATTGTCCGCACAGTCCGTCCCAGGGCTGGATCAAAACCTCCATGCTGTCAATTTTGCGGATCGGATTGTCATAAGAATAAGGACTGGATTCCTTATCGATACCGTCTTTTCCGTTGATGGAAAAGGTAATGGAGTAAAAGTTTTTGGGATACAGGCCTGCAGCCTGAGCATCTGTCAAAGGAATGTTGTAATAGCCATTTTTGATCGGCTCTAAGACGCAGTCAAATTCCTTACCGTTTACTTTTACATGAACCGGAATTTCTCCGATATTGTCTTCACAAACTTCCCATACATTAAAGGGAATTGGAAAATAATTTTTGTTATTTTCTTTGTCTTTTTCAAATCCGCCTTCAAATATATATTCCATTTGATATACCTCCAAGTAGTACTAATGTAAAATTGCGAATTTTAAACAAAATACTTTTGATACCGGATATTTCATTATTCAGCTTCGGTAACAGTCTGTTCTATCAGATTTAAAATGCTTTTAATTGAATTTTTCTGATGGGAATTGCTCATCGCATCAATAAAGATCCTTTTATTGAAATACAATTCGTGAACAGAATCAACTAAAAGCTGGGTTGTAATGTCATCTTCCATGAGAACCTTGGAATAACCCTGTAATTCAAAAGATTTGGCATTTAAAATCTGGTCTCCCCGGCTTCCGGCCATAAGAGGAATTAAGAGATTGGGCTTTTGCAATGCTAAAAGCTCGCAGATTGCATTGGCACCCGCACGGCTTATGACAACATCGGCCATGGCAAAAATATCTTTTAATTCTGCTTTGACATATTCAAACTGTTTGTATCCTCTGGTTGTTAAAAGCATATTGTCAATTTTGTCTTTTCCACAGATGTGAACAACCTGAAAATCCTTTAATAATTCCGGCAAAGCATCTCTGACTGCTTTGTTGACATTGGCTGCACCGAGTGAGCCACCGATAACCATAATAACAGGAATATTGGCATCAAATCCACACAGATCAAGAGCTGCGATTTTATTACCCTTGGACAACTCTTCACGGATAGGTGAACCTGTCAGTACAGCTTTGTCCTTTGGAAGATACTGCATGGTCTCGGGAAAATTGCAGCAGACCTTTCTGGCTACGGGAATACAGAGCTTGTTGGCAAGTCCGGGTGTCATATCCGATTCATGGATGATGCAGGGAATCTTTAGAGATGCTGCTGCCCTTACCACGGGAACGGAAACATATCCGCCCTTGGAAAAAACAATATCCGGTTTAAGCTCTTTTAATATCCTGCGGGCCTCTGTATAGCCTTTGATCACGCGGAACGGATCCGAAAAATTTTTGGGATCAAGATATCTGCGAAATTTACCTGTGGAAATTCCATAATATGGAATGTCGAAATCAGCGATCAGTCTTGATTCGATACCTTCATAAGACCCGATGTAATGAACTTCATATCCCAATTCCTGTAATCCGGGTAACAGTGCAATATTTGGTGTCACATGACCGGCTGTTCCACCTCCGGTTAAGACAATTTTTTTCATGGTTTATCTCCCTTAGAATAAGCAGAGCTTATTTATATATACGCACTTGATTATATCAAATAGATAACGGTTTTTCCAGCAAAAAAGAGCAGAAGTATAAAAAACTTCTGCTCTAAAATAAGTACAATCCTATTAGATATTTAATAAGCTGCTGAATACTTCCAAAGCACCGTCTGTCTCATGGGCAAGAACACGTTTTGCAAGTACTTTACCAAGCTGTACACCTTCCTGATCAAAGCTGTTGATGTTCCATGTAAAGCCCTGGAACATAACCTTATTTTCGAAGTGTGATAATAAAGCACCAACTGTTTCGGGGGTAAGCTTGTCACCAATGATGATGCTTGAAGGACGACCGCCTGCAAAGTTTTTATTGTTGTTGTCGTCTTTTTTACCACATGCAAATGCAACGATCTGTGCTGCAACGTTGGCACACAGCTTCTGCTGGCTTGTGCTTCCCTGAATATCAACATCGGTACCGATCTGGCTGTTTTTGAATCCGATAAACTGTAACGGAACAATGTCTGTTCCCTGATGTAACAACTGATAGAAGGAATGCTGTCCGTTGGTACCGGGCTCACCAAAGATGATCGGTCCTGTTACATAATCAACAGGCTCGCCAAAGCGGTTGACGGATTTACCGTTGGATTCCATATCAAGCTGCTGTAAGTGAGCGGGGAAACGGCTCAGTGCCTGAGAGTAAGGTAAAACTGCTGTACAGGGATAGCCGAGTACGTTTCTTTCGTAAACACCGATCAGGGCATCCAGTAAAGCAGGGTTTTTCATCAGATCCTTGTTGGCAGCAAGCTTGTCTGCTTCTGCTGCACCCTGTAAGAACTGTGCAAATACTTCGGGACCGAATGCCAGTGATAATACGGCACCGCCAACTGCGGATGAAGAAGAGAAACGGCCTCCGATGTAGTCATCCATAAAGAATGCTGCAAGGTAATCATCGCTCTTAGCTAAGGGAGAAGTCTCACTTGTAACTGCGATCATATGCTTGGAAGCATCAAGACCTGCTTTTTTGAGAGCATCTTTAACAAATGATTCGTTGGTCAGTGTTTCAAGAGTGGTACCTGATTTGGAAACCAGTACGAAAAGTGAATGAGCAACGTCGATAGAATTTAAAACTGCTGCTGCATCATCCGGGTCAACATTGCTGATGAATTTTGCTTCCATCTTGAAGGTGTTGTTGGTCTTTGCCCAGTTTTCAAGAGCAAGGTAAATAGCACGGGGACCAAGGTCGGAACCACCGATACCGATCTGGACAACGGTTGTAAATTTTTCGCCTGCAGCGTTGGTGATCTCACCTGCATGAACCTTGTTGGCAAATTCTGCGATCTTTTCCTGCTGTGTGGTGTAGAAGGTACGTTTGTCAACGCCGTCTGCTACAACCGCATCGCCAAGCTGGCCACGGCACATATGATGTAAAACAAGACGTTTTTCACCGGTATTTACAACTTCACCGTTGTAAAGAGCTTCAAATTTGTCAACTAACTGAGCTTCGTCAGCTAATGCTGCAAGATCTTTTAAAATTGCATCGTCAACAGCCTTTGCTGCATAATTGTAAACCATGCCGCCTGCCATCGGTACGCTGTAAGTCTTTGCACGGGTTGCACCGTTTTCACCGGACATTACATCAACCAGATTGACACTTCCCTTTTTGGAAGCAAGGCTTTTGTAAGAATCCAGAGTATCCAAGTTGTTCCATTTAACCATGATAGGTTCCTCCTTATATTTGTGGAAAATAATTTATTGTTTACTATAATTATAACCATTTGAAATTATACCGAATAATTGTATTGATTTCAAGGGTACTTCTATATAGAATATAGTTGGAAAGGGGTTTTGTAGATGATAGTTGATCCGGATGACATGTTTTATCTGATTATCAAAATTCTGGTATCTGTCGTTATGATCTGTTTGTTTCCGATATGCGGTATGATCATACGAAAGCGCATGGTCAAAGAAAATGATAATCTGGATATGACGATCACAGGCCGGATTGCCGGTTATCAGGCAGATCTTAACAGTAGGTCACTGCCGGGCTATGGAAGACCGATCATAATATATGAGGATCCATATACGGGTCAGATGGCAAGATTTTTTTCCTTAAAGGATGTCCGCAAAAAGAAGCATCCTGACGGAAGCAGGTATCAGCTTATGTATTCCAGGGAAAAACGCATTGCTTATGAAAAGGAGACAAACAGGATCAACCATGAACTGATGGTAGCATACTTTGCGATTGGTTTTCTTGTTGTAGTTGCAGTAATTGTGCAGATTTTGCATGCAGTTGTATAGGGATGGAAATTTCAGGCATACGAGAGGAGAGACAGAATGAACATTGTAGTATTGGAACAAAACAGCATTGGATTGGATATCGACCTGTCCATTTATGAGGAATTTGGTAATGTAACGTATTATGCAAATACGGTAAATGAAGTGGCAGAGCGTATCAAGGATGCGGACATCGTAGTTGCCAACAAGGCAAAATTAAATGAAGAAAGCTTAAAGGATGCCAAAAATGTAAAGCTGATCTGCGAATTTGCGACCGGCTATGACAATGTAGATATTGAATATTGTAAAAAAAGAGGAATCGGTGTTGCCAACGCTGTGGATTATTCGACACCGGCAGTAGCCCAGCATACATTTGCGATGGCTCTGTATCTGCTTGAGAGACTTCCTTTTTATGATAACTATGTAAAATCCGGCACCTATGCTTCCCAGGACCGTTTCTCCAATTTTGACAGACCGTTTATGGAATTGCAGGGCAAGCGCTGGGGTATCATCGGACTTGGAAACATCGGTAAAAAGGCAGCACAGATTGCAAAAGCATTTGGCTGTGAGGTTGTTTATTATTCCGTAACCGGCAAAAATACCAATACCGATTATCAGAGAGTGGATTTTGATGAGCTTTTAAATACCTGTGATTTTATTTCCGTTCATTGTCCGTTATCAGATCTGACAAGAAACCTGATCGATTATGAAGCCATGAAGAAAATGAAAAAGACAGCTATTCTTATTAATGTAGCAAGAGGACCGGTTGTCAACAATGCTGACCTGTACCGTGCATTGACAGAAGGCGAGATTTATGCGGCCGGACTGGATGTACTGGAAAAAGAGCCGATCACGGAGGACAATCCGCTCAGCCAGATCAAGGACAGCGAAAAACTGATCATCACTCCTCATATGGCATGGGCAAGTACCGAGGCAAGAACCAGACTTGCAAAAGAGGTTTATGAAAATATCAAGGCCTTTATAAATGGAGAAAAAAGAAATATCGTAAATATGTAAGATCTGGATTTTTACAGAAAGTATTGATGATAATATTGAGACAAAGTAAATCGGCGCCAGTCATGTGATTGGCGCCGACAACTTGTCTTGGGTTTGGGTTTGTGATTGAATGTGTGTGTTTGGTAAATTCATCTTAACTTTTCTGTATCATAATTCATATTTAAAAGAAAATCAAATCGCAACTAGCACGAAAATAATTCACTTTTATGGGCATTTTGTATAATAAAGGTTGGGAAAAAAGAAAAAATCCCTTTCTTTTCTGTCAGATTGTTCACGGGCACGGGAGTAAATTTGTGAAAAAGCACAAAAACCGGTGATAAAAGAAAATAAAAATTAGAAGAAATGTAAGAAATTAAAAAAATGACACTTGTCAGTTTGTTTGGGAAAAGATAAACTAAAGAAAGTAAAAAGAAATAGACCGGAGGACAATATGAGTAGCGAAATCAGAGACATTAATCTGGCTTCCAGTGGGGAACAGAAAATAGAATGGGTAAAAAGAAACTGTGATCTGCTCCGTACCCTAGAGGCAGAATTTGAAAAGACAAAACCGTTTACCGGAAAGAAAATTGCTTTATCCGTACACCTGGAAGCAAAAACCGCATATCTTTGCAAGGTATTGAAAGCAGGCGGAGCTGAAATGTATGTGACAGGCTCCAATCCGTTGTCCACACAGGATGATGTGGCAGCAGCTTTGGTGGCAGCAGGTCTTGAAGTTCATGCGTGGTATGATGCAACAGATGAAGAATACAATCACCATATCAGAGAAGTTTTAAAGATTGGTCCCAACATCATCATTGATGACGGCGGAGATCTTGTTAATATGATGCATACGGAGTTTACCGATCTGATTCCCGAAGTGATCGGCGGCTGCGAAGAGACAACAACCGGTATTATCCGGTTAGAGGCCATGAACAAAGCCGGAAAGCTCAAGTTCCCGATGGTTCGTGTCAACAATGCGCAGTGCAAGCATTTCTTTGATAACCGCTATGGTACAGGCCAGTCTGTATGGGATGGCATCAACCGTACCACCAATCTGATCGTTGCCGGCAAAATTGTCGTTGTAGCCGGATACGGCTGGTGTGGTAAAGGAACAGCCATGCGTGCCAAAGGACTTGGCGCCAGAGTCATTGTCACAGAAATTGATCCGGTTAAGGCAATCGAAGCCGTTATGGATGGATTTGATGTTATGCCAATGAAGGAAGCAGCTAAATACGGTGATTTCTTTGTAACCGTAACCGGCTGTGACAAGGTCATTGATGAAGAAGATTTCATGGAAATGAAAGATGGCGCAATCCTTTGCAATGCCGGACATTTTGACTGTGAGATCGATATGGCAAGACTTCGTGAAATTGCCGTTTCATCCAAAGAAATGAGAAAAAATATTATGGGATACACCTTATCCAATGGACATACCCTTTGCGTACTGGGCGAAGGACGTCTGGTCAATCTGGCCTGCGGCGACGGACATCCCGCTGAGATCATGGATATGAGCTTTGCTATTCAGGCACTTTCAGCAAAATACCTTGTAGAAAAAGGTGCCGGTCTGACCGAAAAGCTCATCGATGTTCCGGAAGAGGTTGACCGCGATGTAGCTGTCCGCAAGCTGAACTTCTTAGGTAAACAGATTGATGTTCTGACACCGGAGCAGGAGAAATATCTGTACGGCTAATGGAGTGTTGGCAAAGATATTAGATATGAGATATTGGATTGATTTTAGGATCAATGCTTGTTTTAGGTGATGGAAATTTAGTCACTTGGTTTATAAGTGAAAGTTAGTAGATAAAAGATATAGATATTGGTAATTTGAATTAAGAAGAGATAAAAAAATTAAGAAAAGATGAATCTTGGGATGACCTGGGATTCATCTTTTTTATTGAGAAAATAGGTATATATAGATATATAGTAAGATTGAATATTTATAGAATTTCAATTATCTTTAAAATTTTCTGTTTCTTTTCATTATCACAGTTTTTAAGTGCTCTTAATATTTCATTGTCCAATGCGAGCGAAGAATTTTCATATTGGTCAGATAAAAGATAGTCTATGGAAGTATTGAGAGAATTTGCAATGGCGAGAAGTACGTTTAAACTGACCTTTGTATGATTATTCTCAATGTTTGAAATATGTGAAGTATTACAACTCACCAGTTCAGCCAGATTATCCTGTGTCAAACCCTTGCTAATGCGTATTTCCTTTATTTTTAAACCGAGCATCTTATAATTTATTTCCTGTTGCAATTAGAATACCACCTTGTCTATATAGGTATTTATATATCCTGATTGTAATATTGCAAGTTATATGATAGAATGATCTAAATAAGTTAATTATACTTATATAGACAATATTATATATTGAAAAGCTAAAAAAAATTTAATCAAGGAGGAATCATATTTTATGGGAAAATATGTAAAACAGTCACTTATCTTATTTGCAATTACGTCATTTATGCTTTTTGGATGTGGCGGTACGCAGGCGGAGGATGCACAGAATAGTGAACCGCAGGAACCGGAGGTCGTAAATGATGTGGAGGAAACGGTAAAAGAAACACCTACAGCGAAGGAGATGGGAGAGACAGAGGAAGAAACGACAGAAGAAAAAACAACAGAAGAAGAAACAACAACTAATATGACGGAAGCTCAGGTAACAACAACGGCAATGGAAGCAGGAGGGCTTTTAGCTTATATGGAAAGTCTGGATCCACAGTATCCTTCAATTATTATATATAATGAGAGTGATGGTGGAACAATTGTAAATATTCAGGAAGGTCAACATTATAGTCTCAAAAAAGGAGACAAAATTATTGTAAATGAATGCTGGGACGTTATTTCATCAAGTGCATTTGATACTAATATTGTATCAAACGAATTTGACAGAATAAGTAATAATGCTGTGATATTATATCCGGATTATACGAAATTTGATAAAAATCAGAAATTCTTTTATTCTTTTCGATTGAAAAGCAATACGGATGAAGAACCACATACAATTACCTGCTACCTTGATGCACCTACTGAATAACAATATGGTGAACAAGTTCCCCATATCATATGATATAAGTATGGTTCAGATGTGGTAGAAAAAATATATGGAAAATCATGAAGAAATGAGTGTGTGAAGAAAATTATGTAAATATTTAGATCTTCTATAATAATAAATGGCGGAAGACTTATGTATAAGCTTTCCGCCTTGTTTTCTAATCTTGAGTCTATAAATACAAATATGTTGTAAGGCTATATTTTTCAAAGGTGGTACAATTGATATTATGGAATATAGATAATAGGAATATTTTTATCCCCCAATATCTAGTTAAAGATAAATTAATATCATTTATTGCATGAATTTTTCTTCAAAATCCTCTACTGACATATCAAGTTCTTTTGCAGCTCTTTCTATAGTCAAAGAACCGTCTTTGACCAATTTTGCAAGTAAACGATTTTTTTCTTCTTCCACTTCTTCGTCGATATATTCTCCCCATGTCATATACTGATTCCTCCCATATGCTGATTCTTTTATCTTTGTCACATATTTGTGAAGTTCCTGTGTCAGTGGTGTGGTGGCGTTTTCCTGTGTGCTGTTCTGGATATACTTGAGAAGGGCGCAGAGTTCGGCATTATTTGGATTTATTGCTTCTGTTTCATCAGATTTTGTGATGAAATAATAAAAATCCAGTCCGTCCGGATATGGAATGGAAGTATCCTCTTCGCACATATTGTGAAAATGATACTGCATTTGACCTCTGTCAAAGGGGTCATAATCCAAAATATTGATCACACATAAATCTGGAAGTCTGTCAAAGTCATTTTCACCGGATTTTAAATTGTTGGAATCAATTTTAGCCTGACTGAAACGGTTCCGCTTGATCAGATTATCCCTGTTTTGATGATGCGGTTCAAAATCATAGATTTTGTCCGGAAAATCTGTCTCGTCAGGTGCATGATCAAATGCCTGCATTTCCACATCCATGCGGATGCCGCGATGGACGTTGGAATTGCCCAAAACAATCTTTTCGGCATGGACACGTACATAGCGAACCTTTTGATGCAGAAGTCCTTCTGCCAGCAGACGACCGTAAACCGGTCCTGCCTCCGGATCGGATGCCATAGCCATCACCAGATAGTTATCAATCAAATCCAAATCTTCAAATCTCTTTTTACTCATAATACTCCTTCCTGTCGGCCGGGCCATGAGTAAAAGAGTATATGAAATAATAAGCCCGCCAACATATATTGTAGATTTCCCGGTGAAAAATGTTGGCGAATGCCAAGATATTGCTGAAGATATGATATACAGCAGATGTTTTCACTTAAGATAGTTGAAGTATATATGAAATAATACTCAAAGTCAATATATAAAACAAAAAAAATATAAACGAATTATCGATAACAGTAAACATAACAATCCCCCTGTAAGCAATTCTCATCAATCTTTTACAGGGGGATCTATTGTCTTATGATTTATGATAGAGTCTTTCTTCTTCCTCGTACTTGGGCTCACAGGTAAGCTGGATGCCCAGACGCTTGAACATTTTGTCATCTACCGAAGAAAGGATGACGGTGGAATGTGCGTCACAGCCGTTTAATTTGGGAAGCTGTTCCAGGGCTCTTGCAGCGAGCTCATTGTCGGCTGCGGAGGTGGATAATGCAATCAGGATCTCATCTGTATGGAGACGCGGATTGTGACTTCCGAGATAATCGGTTTTTAATTTTTGAATAGGTGCAATGGAAGTCGCAGATACTAAATCAAGCTCATGATCAATGCCGGCCAGTTCTTTTAACGCATTGAGCAGAGCGGAAGCAGATGCTCCAAGCAAATCACCTGTTTTGCCGGTAACAACGGTTCCGTCGGGAAGCTCGATTGCAACAGCCGGGTGACCGTCTGTCCGGACGGATCTTTCGGAAGCTTTGGTCACAACCTGACGGTAGGATGTTGAAATTCCTGCCTGATTCATCAAAAGCTCCAGTTTGTACAGGTCATCTTTGGCAAAGCCGTTGATACGCTGTTCGCACAGGCATTTGTAATATCTGCGGATGATCTCGCGTTTGGAAGCATTGCAGCAGGCATCGTCATCAACGATACAGTTGCCTGCCATATTGACGCCCATATCGGTAGGCGATTTGTAAATACTTTTTCCGGAGATCATTTCCAGCATGGATTCCACGACCGGGAAAATCTCGATGTCACGATTGTAGTTGACGGTTGTCTTTCCGTATGCTTCCAGATGGAAGGGATCGATCATATTGACATCATTGAGATCTGCGGTTGCAGCTTCGTAAGCCAGATTAACCGGATGCTTTAACGGGATATTCCAGATCGGGAAGGTCTCAAACTTGGCATAGCCGGCTTTGATCCCATGCTTATACTCATGGTAAAGCTGGGAAAGGCAGACTGCCATTTTTCCGCTGCCGGGACCTGGTGCTGTGATAACGACCAGAGGACGTTTGGTCTCGATATAGTCATTCCTGCCATATCCCTCATCGCTGACAATTTTTGCCACGTCATGGGGATAGCCCGGTATTTTATAGTGACGATAGGATTTGATCCCAAGGTCGTACAGCCTTTTTTCAAAAAGCTCTGCCTGAGGCTGTGCAGCATATTTGGTCAGACAGACGCTTCCGACATAAAGTCCGCGGTTTTGGAAAGCATCGATCAGCCTTAATACATCCAGATCATATGTGATGCCGTAGTCACCGCGTATTTTGTTGCTTTCAATATCTTCGGCACTGATGACGATCACAACCTCAGCCTGATCCTTTAATTGCAATAACATCTGCAGCTTGGAATCGGGTTCGAAGCCGGGTAATACGCGGGATGCATGGTAATCATCAAATAATTTGCCGCCAAATTCCAGATAAAGCTTGTTGTCAAATTGCCTGATACGCTCTCTGATGTGTTCGGACTGCATAGAGAGGTATTTGTTGTTATCAAATCCTTTTTTCATGGTGAATATATTCCTTATTGTTGACTGTGTTTGAGTGCCGCTTCGACAAATCCTTTAAATAAAGGATGTGGTCTGTTCGGCCTTGATTTAAATTCAGGGTGAGCCTGTGTTGCGATAAAGAACGGATGTGAAGGTATCTCACACATTTCGACAATTCTTCCGTCCGGGGAAATACCGGAAAGACGGAGACCGCCGGCAACTAAAGCATCACGGAACTCATTGTTGACTTCGTAACGATGACGATGTCTTTCATGTATGGTTTCTGTGCCATATAGCCGGTATGCCAGAGAATCCTTATCTAAAATACATGGATAGGATCCCAGTCTCAAGGTACCGCCGATATCGACAATACCATTTTGGTCGGGCATGAGCGCAATAACCGGATGTGTGGTATCAGGATCAAATTCCACGGTATGTGCATCGGAATAGCCAATCACATCGCGTGCATATTCAACGATGGCAAGCTGCATGCCAAGGCATAATCCAAGGAACGGAAGCTGATGCTCGCGGGCATACCGGATGGCCGTGATCTTACCTTCGATTCCGCGGGAGCCAAAGCCGCCGGGAACCAGAATGCCATCAACGTCGCCGAGGATGTCTGCAACGGTTTCACCGGTAACAGTTTCCGAATCTACCCATTTGATGTGAACGGTTGTGCGGGCATAGATGCCGCCATGCTTTAATGCTTCCACAACGCTTAAATAGGCATCGTGAAGCTGGATGTATTTGCCAACCAGGGCAATCGTAACCTCGTGCTCCGGATTGTGTAAAAGGTCTACCATCTGGATCCAGTCTGCTAAATCCGGTTTGCGGTTTTCCAAATGCAGGGCTTCACAGACAACATCCGCAAGCTTTTCTTTTTCCATTGCGAGAGGTGCTTCATATAAATAAGGAACGTCCAGATTTTGTAATACACAATTGGTAGGAACATTACAAAACAGGGCAATTTTATCCTTGATCTGCTGATCAAGGGGATGTTCGCTGCGGCATACGATGATATCGGGCCAAATTCCCATACCCTGCAGCTCCTTGACGGAAGCCTGTGTCGGCTTTGTCTTCATTTCTTCGGAAGCCTTGAGATAAGGAATCAGCGTAACATGAATGAGGATCGCATTTTCATGCCCGACCTCATGCTGGAACTGCCGGATGGATTCCAAAAATGGCTGGCTTTCGATATCGCCAACCGTACCGCCGACCTCGATGATCGCAATATGCATTTCATCATCCCGGTCATTGTGGTAAAAACGACTTTTGATCTCATTGGTAATATGAGGGATAACCTGAACAGTACCTCCGCCATAGTCGCCATGGCGTTCCTTCTGCAATACAGACCAGTATACCTTACCGGTTGTGACATTGGAATTTTTGTCGAGATTTTCATCAATAAATCTTTCGTAGTGACCTAAATCCAGATCAGTCTCAATTCCGTCATCGGTAACATACACTTCGCCGTGCTGAATGGGATTCATGGTACCGGGGTCAATATTGATGTAAGGATCAAACTTCTGCATTGTCACAGTGTAACCACGTGCTTTCAAGAGTCTGCCCAAAGATGCTGCGGTAATGCCTTTTCCAAGACCGGAGACGACACCACCAGTTACGAATACGTACTTAACTGCCATAAACTAGTCCTCCTAACATACACAGTATTATACAATGAGTCAAATTCAAAATCCATAAATCCATTTAATTTTTTTTGAAAAAATTTGAGAATTGTGGGAGCTGCTTTGCAGCGGAGCAATTCGTGGACATCATATTTTGAGTTTATAGAAAATTCAGAAAGTGAGCACAGAAATTTCAAAATCTATCTATTGATTTATAATTAGCCAAAATTTATAATAAGAACAGACTTTTTAAGGAGATTTTCAATGGATAATCAAAATAACCAGAATAATAATCAAAATAACCAGAACAACAATCAGAACGGACCGCAGAAGAGGCAGAGCCTTTTTATGCTGCTGATTGCTGTTTTAATTACCATTATGGGTATGAGTTTCTTTATGAATCTGATGTCAGGCGCGGATTCGGAAATTACTTACAGCGAATTTCTGAAGATGGTCAAAAATGATGAGGTCAAGAGCGTTGTCATCACAGATACTGAGATTGAGATCACACCAAAGGAAGCAAAAAAAGATGAAAACAGTCAGCCGGTCATTGCAACAAGACCGACCACGACAGTCACATATTACACCGGAAATCTGGAGGATGACAATCTGTACCAGCTTTTAGATGAGCATGATGTTGAGTACTCCAAGGAGATTCCGGACAATTCCGGTCTGGTGTTAAACTTCATTTTGACATGGATCGTGCCGGCTCTTATTTTATATCTGCTGCTGACCTTCCTGATGCGCAAGATGGGCGGCGGTGACGGTCCCATGGGCGTTGGAAAGAGCAAGGCCAAGGTATATGTACAAAAAGAGACCGGTGTGACCTTCAAGGATGTTGCCGGAGAGGAAGAGGCCAAGGAATCTTTGCAGGAGGTTGTTGATTTTCTGCACAATCCCGCCAAGTATACACAGATTGGCGCCAAGCTTCCCAAGGGTGCCCTGCTTGTGGGACCTCCCGGAACCGGTAAGACATTGCTTGCCAAAGCGGTTGCCGGAGAAGCGCATGTACCGTTCTTTTCACTGACCGGTTCCGACTTTGTGGAGCTGTATGTCGGTGTGGGTGCTTCCCGTGTCAGAGATTTGTTCAAGGAAGCCAACAAAAACGCACCCTGTATTATTTTTATTGATGAGATCGATGCGATCGGCCGGAGCCGTGATTCCAAATACGGCGGCGGCAACGAAGAAAGAGAACAGACCCTCAACCAGCTGTTGTCTGAGATGGATGGTTTTGATTCGTCCAAGGGTATCCTGATTTTGGCAGCTACCAACAGACCGGAGATTTTGGACAAGGCATTGCTGCGACCGGGACGTTTTGACAGGCGTGTCATCGTAGAAAAGCCGGATCTGAAAGGCCGTGTGGATATTTTAAAGGTACATTCCAAGGATGTACTGCTGGATGACAGTGTGGATCTGGATGCCATTGCCCTTGCTACGAGCGGTGCGGTTGGTGCCGATCTTGCCAACATGGTCAATGAAGCTGCCATCAATGCCGTAAAAGAAGGCAGAAAGGCTGTTTCGCAAAAGGATCTTTTCGGCGCAGTAGAGGTTGTCCTCGTCGGAAAAGAAAAGAAAGACCGGATCATGAGCCAGCAGGAACGAAAGATTGTATCTTACCACGAGGTAGGTCATGCGCTGATCGCTGCACTTCAGAAAAATTCCGAGCCGGTTCAGAAGATTACGATCGTTCCCCGTACTATGGGAGCATTGGGATATGTTATGCAGGTGCCCGAGGAAGAAAAATATCTCAATACCGAGGCAGAGCTGCATGATATGATCGTCGGATTACTCGGCGGCCGTGCAGCAGAGGATGTGGTGTTTGATTCGGTTACAACCGGCGCTTCCAACGATATTGAAAAGGCCACCGGTCTGGCGAGAAGCATGGTTACCCGCTATGGTATGAGCAAGCGGTTTGGTCTGATGGGGTTAGAAACAGTCGAAAGCCAGTATCTGGATGGACGTACCTCCATGAACTGTTCGGAGGTTACGGCAGCAGGCGTTGATGAAGAGGTCATGAAATTATTGAAGTCCTGCTACAAAGAAGCCAAGACCATGATCAAGGAAAACAGAGCTGTTCTGGATAAGCTTGCAGAACACCTGATTGAAAAAGAGACCATTACCGGCAAAGAGTTTATGGAAATTTACTGTAAGGAAAAAGGCATTCCGGTACCGGAAAAG
Source organism: uncultured Lachnospiraceae bacterium (assembly GCA_900549665.1). GTDB lineage: Bacteria > Bacillota > Clostridia > Lachnospirales > Lachnospiraceae > UBA2882. Next base: position 43,063 of record URPH01000021.1, read on the forward strand.
AAAGACCCGCTGCAGGCACAAAGAGCCGGGGCTGATGAAGCGTCTGGCAAAGAAGTGAAAGAGGAAAAAGCTGCAGACAAGCCGAAAGAGGAACAGTCAGACAAAACTGTAGTCATGGACTTCAGGGAAGTGCTTACGGAGGGCGAAGAGAAGCTGAAAGAAAGCAGTCCGTCCGAAAGCGTTACCGTTCCTTCAGATGCTGATAAACAGAAGGCAGATGAGGAAATCAAATCTGCATCGACAGAGGAATTAGAGGATGCACAGGATCCACAGAATGCACAGGATTCACAGAAATCACAAAATGCACAGGATCCGGATGATGCCAACGATTTCAGAGAGGTATAAAAAAAAGGAGCTTTTATAAGGCTCCTTTTTCACATAGGAGATATAAATTCAGGGAGAAGCCATGTTTGACATACAGGAAGAACTCAAAAAACTGCCGCACAGTCCGGGAGTTTATCTGATGCATGACAAAAACGATACCATTATTTATGTGGGCAAAGCTGTTGATCTGAACAGGCGTGTGCACTCTTATTTTCGTACCATGCACAACCGGACTGCCAAAATAGAGCGGATGATATCGCTGATCCGGTATTTTGAATATATTGTGACCGATTCGGAGTTAGAGGCGCTTGTTCTGGAAAACAACCTGATCAAGGAGCACCGGCCCAAATACAACACCCTGTTAAAGGATGACAAGACCTATCCTTATATAAAAGTGACAATGGGAGAGCCTTATCCGAGGCTGGTCTTTTCGCGTACCATGAAAAAAGACAGGTCACGCTATTTCGGGCCATATACAAGTGCCACCGGTGTCAAGGATACCATCGAGCTGTTAAATAAGCTTTTTGATCTGCGTACCTGCAGAAAGGTGCTGCCGCGGGATATCGGCAAGGAACGTCCCTGTCTGAATTATCATATGAAGCAGTGCAGTGCGCCCTGTGCGGGAAAGGTGACGCAGGCGGAATATCACAGACAGATTGAAAAGGCACTGGAATTTTTGAACGGGCATTATGCGCCTATCCTCAATGATCTGAAAGAAAAAATGAACCGCGCCAGTGAGGAAATGGATTTTGAGGAAGCTATCCGGTACCGTGATCTTTACAATAGTGTCAAATCGGTAGCGCAGAAGCAGAAGATCACGGAAAGCTCCGAAGAGGACAAGGATATCATTGCCATGGCAGCAGACGAAAAGGATGCCGTTGTACAGGTATTTTTTGTGCGAAGCGGCAGGCTGATCGGCAGGGAGCATTTTTACATGACCAATGTGGCTGAGACAGAGGCGGCTGATGTACTTGGCGATTTTATCAAACAGTTTTATGCCGGTACGCCGTATCTGCCCCGTACGATCATGCTGCAGACCGAGATCGCGGATCAGGAGCTGATCGGGGAATGGCTTTCGGCAAGAAAAGGGACAAAGGTCTATCTGCAGGTTCCAAAGATCGGCAACAAGGAAAAGCTTGTCACGCTGGCGGCCAAAAATGCCCGGATGGTGCTTGACAATGACAAGGAAAGGATCCGGAGAGAGGAAGGCCGTACGATCGGTGCCGCCAAGGAGCTTGCGGAGCTGATCGGAATTGAAAAAGCAGACCGGATCGAGGCGTTTGATATCAGTAATATCAGCGGCTTCCAAAATGTCGGTTCCATGGTTGTTTTTGAAAAGGGAAAGGCCCAGAAAAGCGATTACCGAAAGTTCCGGATCAAGTCTGTGGATGGACCAAACGATTATGCATGTATGAGAGAGGTACTGACCCGGAGATTTTTACACGGACTGGAAGAAAAGCAGCAGATGGAGGAAAAAAAGCTGGATGAGGAATTCGGCAGCTTTACGAAGTTTCCGGACCTGCTTTTGATGGATGGAGGAAAGGGGCAGGTCAATATAGCCCGGGAAGTGCTTGAGAACCTGCATATTGATATTCCGGTCTGCGGTATGGTCAAGGATGACCATCACAGGACAAGAGGGCTTTATTACAATCAGAAGGAAGTGCCGATCGCCAGGGATTCGGAAGGTTTTAAGCTGATCACCAGAGTACAGGATGAGGCACACCGGTTTGCCATCGAATATCACAGATCCCTTCACAGAAATGAGGGAATCCATTCCATGCTGGATGATATAAAGGGCATAGGACCTGCCAGAAGAAAGGCCCTGATGCGTCATTTTAAAACAATCGAAGAAATCAAAAATGCGGATGTGGATACTCTGCTTTCCGTACCGGAAATCACAAAAAATCAGGCAGAGGAAATTTACCGTTTCTTTCACGGGTAGTCCGTTGCGATAGCCCGTAAACTATGCTATATTAAAAATGATGGGGTTATGCATCATGTATTATTTTGGACAAGGAGAAGGAAAATGGCAAGTGTATCATTAGCTAAGATTATTGAACGTTTTAAGTTGGAAAACCTGACTCCCGAGCTGGATATTTCGGAAGTTAAAATTGTACAGCCGGATATTAACAGACCTGCGCTTCAGCTGGCCGGTTATTTTGAGCATTATGAGGCAACACGTCTGCAGATCATCGGATTTGTCGAATATACATATATGGACAGTATGGATGATGACAGAAAGGAAAAAATCTACAACAAACTGTTATCCTGTCCGATTCCGGTTATTATCTTCTGCCGGGATCTGCAGCCCGATCCGTTGTTTTTAAAAATCGCACTTGAAAAGAAAATACCGCTTTTAATGAGCAAACAGTCGACAAGTGCTTTTACAGCCGAGATTATCCGCTGGCTCAATGTTGAGCTTGCGCCTCGTATTTCCATCCATGGTGTTTTGGTTGATGTATATGGCGAAGGTGTTCTGATCACCGGCGAGAGCGGTATCGGTAAGTCAGAGGCTGCGCTGGAGCTGATCAAGAGAGGACATCGTCTCGTAAGTGATGATGTTGTGGAGATCAGCAAGGTAAGTGATGATACACTCGTAGGACGAGCTCCCGAGATCACCAAATATTTCATAGAGCTGCGCGGTATCGGTATCGTGGATGTCAAGACACTGTTTGGTGTTTCTGCCGTAAAGGAGACCACCTCCATTGATCTGGTCATCAAACTGGAGGACTGGGACCGGGACAAGGAATACGACAGACTGGGACTGGAAGAGGAATATACCGAATACCTCGGTAAAAAGGTAGTGTGCCACACACTTCCGATCAGACCCGGACGTAACCTTGCAGTAATCTGTGAGTCGGCAGCTGTCAACCATCGTCAGAAAAAGATGGGCTACAATGCCGCACAGGAATTATATACAAGAGTACAAAATAATCTTGCTAAAAAACGCGAGGATTAATATTAAAATTTTTTTAATAAATAATAGGAGAAAAATGATGTCAAAGTATAGTTTTGGTGTCGACGTAGGCGGCACAACAATTAAAATGGGACTTTTTGATCTGGAAGGAAACGTTTTGGATAAATGGGAGATCAAGACACGCACCGAAAACGGCGGTGTGAATGTCCTTCCCGATATCGCAGAGGCGATCAAGGCAAAGATCAGTGAAAAATCTATTGCCAAAGAAGATGTGGTCGGAGTCGGGATCGGCGTTCCGGGACCGGTTGACGACAAGGGTGTTGTATACAAATGTGTCAACCTCGGATGGGGCGTATTAAATATCAACGAAGAGCTTGGGCGGCTTCTTGACATGCCTGTCAAAGGCGGAAATGATGCCAATGTAGCTGCTTTGGGAGAAATGTGGAAAGGCGGCGGCCAGGGCTTTGAAAGCATCGTGGTTGTTACACTCGGAACAGGTGTTGGCGGCGGAATTATCATGAACGGAAAGATTTTGACCGGCGCAAAGGGAGCTGCCGGAGAAATCGGACACATTCATGTGGATGATGATGAAAAGGACGTATGCGGATGTGGAAATACCGGATGTCTGGAGCAGTTTGCATCTGCAACAGGTGTAGTCAGACTTGCCAATCGTGCACTTGCATCAACGGATAAAATGACGGTATTAAAGGCCGGAGAGGTCTCTGCAAAGGATGTCTGGGATGCCGTTAAAGCAGGTGATGAGGTCGCAATTGAGATAGCCGAAGAGTTCGGTCAGTATCTTGGAAAAGGGCTTGCGGCAGTAGCCTGCGTGATCAACCCCGAGGCTTTTGTAATCGGCGGCGGTGTTTCCAAGGCCGGAACGATCCTGCTTGATTATATCCGGAAAAACTATACACCTTATGTATTCCATGCGAGCCGGGATGTGCAGTTTACACTTGCAACCCTTGGCAATGATGCGGGAATTTATGGAGCTGCAAAGCTTGTTTTAGACTGATACGGATATTGGTCCAAAGCACAATTGGTCTGACACCGGTATCTTTTTGCCGGAATGGTCATACTATATTTAAAAATAAGAAGAGGCAGTGGGTGGACAGTTGGATAAGGCATTAATCGAATTTTTACAGACAAAGGTGCCGGATGAATGTATTTTTGCAGACGAACCGATGGATAAGCATACGACCTTCCGTGTGGGCGGATGTGCCGACTGCTATGTTGAGATTGGCAAAGTAGAGGAGCTGTCGGCGATCATCAAGTATCTGAAACAGACAGAAAGAGACTATTTTGTGTTGGGCAATGGAAGCAACGTCCTGTTTGGAGACAAGGGCTTTCGAGGGCTTGTTTTACATCTTGGACGGCGCTTTTCCGATATACAGGTCAAAGACAATACGATCAGGGCACAGGCAGGAGCCATGCTTACGACTGTGGCAAGGACTGCATGGGAGCACGCGCTGACCGGAATGGAATTTGCAGCCGGGATACCGGGAACGGTAGGCGGAGCGGTTGTGATGAATGCCGGAGCATATGACGGAGAAATGAAACAGGTCGTACAGACGGTCACGGTATTGAGCGAATCCGGTGAGATTATGGAGCTTTCCAACAACAATATGCAGTTTTCATACCGCAACAGTATTATCAAAAACAGACCGTTTATTGTTTTGGAGACGGAGTTTTCCCTGCAGGAAGGAAATGCAGATGAGATCCGGGCAAAGATGGACGATTTTAACGAAAGGCGGCGCAGCAAACAGCCATTGGAGTATCCGAGTGCCGGAAGCACATTCAAGAGGCCGGAAGGATACTTTGCCGGAAAGCTGATCATGGATGCAGGGCTTCGTGGCTACAGCATCGGTGGAGCGCAGGTATCGGAAAAGCATTGTGGTTTTATCATCAATAAAAGCAATGCGACAGCCGCTGATATCACGGAACTGATGGATGAGGTGACCGAAAAAGTAAAGAGACGCTTTTCTGTGACACTTGAGCCGGAAGTGGTCCGGGTTGGCGATTTTTAGTATACAACGATAAAAGGTGATTCTATGTCATTTTCCGGAGATGTAAAAGAAGAGCTGTTGTCGGTTAATGGCAATGGACGACATTGTCAGATAGCAGAGCTTGCCGCTGTTTTTTCCTGCTGCGGATTTGCCCGGATGGATCGTTTTGGGCAGATGCAGATCGGAATTGCCGCGGAAAACAAGGCGATTATTACAAAAAGCTTTACATTAATCAAAAAAACATTTAATATATATTCTGATATTCTGATAAAAAAACATAATTTTTCAAACAAGATTTTTTCCTATAAGCTGTGTATACAGGATAAGGAAGAAATTGAGCAGATCCTTATGGCGGTCAAAAAGTACAATGGATCGGAATTGCCGCAGCTGCGACAGCCGGTTGATCCGCTCCTGCTTAAAAAGGACTGTTGCCGGAGGGCTTTTATCCGTGGAACTTATCTGGCGGTCGGCTCCATGAGCAATCCGGAAAAAGGGTATCACATGGAGTTTGTTTTTGACAGGCAGGGTATGGCAGATGATTTTATCAAAAATCTCAATACCTTTTCCATAGATGCCAAGATGGTGATCCGCAAAAAGAATTATGTTGTGTATATCAAAGAGGGAGAAGAAATTGTGGATATGCTCAATATCATGGGCGCACATATTTCCCTTATGAATCTTGAGAATACCCGCATTGTTAAAGATATGCGGAATTCTATAAACCGCAGAGTAAACTGTGAGACGGCTAATATCGCCAAGACGGTAAATGCCGCAGCCAGACAGGTGGAAGATATTTTATTTATCCGGAAGGTTTACGGACTACATAAGCTGCCGGATAATCTGAGACAGGTGGCGGAGGTAAGACTTTCTTATCCGGAAGCGTCATTGGTGGAACTGTCCCGGTTGATGGATCCGCCTGTAGGCAAATCAGGAGTGAATCACAGATTACGGAAGTTAAGTGAGCTTGCAGAGAGATTAAGAGTGAATTAGGAGGTCAAGGAATGATTCAGAAATCTATGCAAATTCAATTGGCAAACGGGCTGGAAGCAAGACCGGTCGCAGTTCTTGTTCAGAAAGCCAGTATGTTTGACAGCAATATTTACATTGAATCAGAAGGCAAAAAGGTAAACGCAAAGAGCATTATGGGAATGATGAGTCTGGGACTCAATGCAGGGGAAGAGGTTACTGTTATTGCCGAAGGTGCAGATGAAGGTGCTGCCGTTGATAGTCTTGAAGAATATATCAGCGGAAATGCAAAATAATGTAAGCTCACGACAATACGAGAATTAGGCTATCGCATTTTATGCGACAGCCTTTCTTAAGTTATTGTAGGAAAATGCGGATGCATGATCAGATGCAAATGGGAAATAAATAAAAAATATTGTAGTAGAAAGGATGGATGAGTTTGGAAAAAAAATTGCTGTTTATTTACAATCCACATGCAGGCAAGGCCATGATCAAAAATTATTTGTCCGATATTATTGATATTTTTACAAAAGGCGGATATGAGGTAACGGCACATCCGACCCAGCAACGTGAGGATGCTACACAGGAAGTGATCCGGAAAGCGGATGACTATGATCTGGTTGTCTGCAGCGGTGGGGACGGAACGCTTGACGAGATTGTGACAGGGATGATGCAACTTGAAAAAAAGGTTCCGATTGGTTATATTCCGGCCGGTTCGACCAATGATTTTGCGAGATCACTGCGTATTTCCAATGATATGACAAAGGCGGCGAGAGAAATTGTCGGCGGCAGATTTTATTCTTGTGATGCAGGGCGTTTCAACGATACGTATTTTATTTATGTGGCTGCATTCGGACTGTTTACGGACGTGTCCTATGAGACAGACCAGCATATCAAAAACGTTTTGGGACATGCAGCCTATCTGTTGGAAGGAGCCAGACGATTAAGCTCCATCACCGGTTATGAGATGAAGATCACCTGTGATGATCATGTTTATGAAGGCGAATATATTTACGGTATGGTTACCAATTCCCGCTCGGTTGGAGGTTTTTCCAAGCTGACAGGAAAGACGGTTGACTTAAATGACGGATATTTTGAGGTCTGTCTGATCAAAAGACCGCGCCGGATCAATGAGTTAAACCAGATCATCCTTGCGATTCTGGATGACAAGGTGGATTCCGAATATATGCAGTGTTTTAAAGCGCAGCAGATCGAATTTAAGTGTCAGGTTGAGGTGCCGTGGACGATGGACGGTGAAAATGGAGGAAAACACACTACCGTCAGGATCAAAAATGAATTCCAGGCTTTAAATCTGATTATCCCGTCTGTGGAGGCAGTTGCACAGGCCGGGTATGTCAAAGAAGAGAGCTTAGAAATTTCCTAAAGGATATTCCATTTTTAAATAAAGTGCGTTATAATAAGCGCAAGAGCGCGGAGGAATACCTGCGCGTATATAAATTATTATGGAGGTAATTTAAAATGGCATTAGTATCAGCAACAGAAATGCTTAAAAAAGCAAAAGCAGGCCACTATGCAGTAGGTCAGTTCAACATCAACAACTTAGAGTGGACAAAAGCTATCCTGTTAACAGCTCAGGAATGCAACTCACCTGTTATCCTTGGTGTATCTGAAGGCGCAGGCAAATACATGGGCGGTTATGATGTAGTTATGGGTATGGTCAATGGTATGATCAAAGACCAGAACATCACAGTTCCCGTAGCTGTACATCTTGACCATGGTTCATATGAGCACTGCTACAAATGTATGGAAGCAGGCTTCCCTTCAATCATGTTTGACGGTTCTCATTACTCAATCGACGAGAATATCGCTAAGACAAAAGAATTAGTAGAAGCTGCTCATGCAAAGGGAGTTTCCATCGAAGCAGAAGTTGGTTCTATCGGTGGTGAAGAAGACGGCGTTATCGGAATGGGCGAATGCGCAGATCCTAAGGAATGCAAGATGATCGCTGACCTTGGCGTAGATTTCCTTGCAGCAGGTATCGGTAACATCCATGGTAAATATCCTGCAAACTGGGCTGGTTTACAGTTTGACGTACTTGACAACATCCAGAAAGAAACAGGAATCCTTCCTTTAGTTCTTCACGGTGGTACAGGTATTCCGGATGACATGATCAAAAAAGCAATCGACCTTGGTGTTGCTAAGATCAATGTTAATACAGAGTGCCAGTTAGTATTTGCTGACGCTACACGTAAATACATCGAAGCAGGAAAAGACTTAGAAGGTAAAGGATTTGATCCTCGTAAGTTATTAGCTCCTGGTTTTGATGCAATCAAAGCTAAAGTTAAAGAAAAAATGGAATTATTCGGATCAGTTGGACAGGCTTAATCTGTACACGGATGACCGCATAAAGACATCGGACAGCTTCTCCGGGATTTCCGGAGAGGCTGTTTTTTGTTGCTGTTCATATTTTATTTACAATTTTGATTCAAAAACTTAATTTACATAACATGGTTTTGTCATTTTCCTCCCATATAATAGCATTATAAGATAACAATAAATAAGTAATAAGTGTGTTATTTATGTTATAAAAACTTTTTCATAATAAATGCCGGGCGATGATACAGTCGACCCGGCATCCTCCCTTTTTATGGGGTTATCTAAAATGGCACAAGGGAATCACACAGAAATTGTACAGATATAAATACAATTTTGATAGTTGACATTTTATGATGACCGGGCTATACTCAATATCAAGCAAGGGCGCTGAAGTTCATTCAGTGCCCTTATTCTTTTTGAGATACCGATACTCATAAAGAATAATAAGGGACAGATTGCCCTGTATATCAAACAAAAGAGTAAGGTTTATTACCACAAAGGCGTGGCTTGTTGTGTGTAGTAGGCTTTATTTTTTTGCATCATGAGGAGGAATGATTATGACACAAGAAATTTTTGATGCCGTCAATGGTCAGGTATTCGGTGTGTGGTTTTTGATCGGCGCAGCACTGGTATTCTGGATGCAGGCAGGCTTTGCAATGGTAGAGACAGGATTTACCAGAGCAAAAAACGCAGGTAACATTATTATGAAAAATCTGATGGATTTCTGTATCGGTACAGTTACATTCATCTTGATTGGTTTCAGCTTATTGCTTGGTGAAGACCTGATCGGTTTTATCGGAAAGCCCGGATTTGATGTTTTCACAAATTATGCAAATTTTGACTGGTCCAACTTCGTATTCAACTTAGTGTTCTGTGCAACCACAGCAACAATTGTTTCCGGAGCTATGGCAGAAAGAACAAAATTCTTATCCTACTGTGTTTATTCCGGAGTGATCTCAGCACTAATCTATCCGATCGAAGCACACTGGATCTGGGGCGGCGGCTGGTTATCACAGCTTGGCTTCCATGATTTTGCAGGATCATGTGCCATCCACATGGTTGGTGGTATTTCCGCTTTAGTCGGAGCTGCAATGCTTGGACCCCGTATTGGAAAATTCCAGAAAGATAAAAATGGAAAAATTGTAAAAGTAAACGCTTTCCCCGGTCACAACTTACCGATTGGAGCACTTGGTGTTTTCATTCTCTGGTTAGGCTGGTATGGATTTAACGGAGCTGCTGCAACAAGCGTTGAACAGTTAGGTTCCATTTTCGTAACAACAACAATCGCTCCCGCTATTGCAACCGTTACATGTATGATCTTTACATGGGTTAAATATGGTAAACCCGATGTTTCCATGTGTCTGAATGCATCTTTGGCAGGTCTGGTTGCCATCACAGCACCTTGTGATGTAACCGATGCATTTGGATCGATCATAATCGGTATTGTAGCCGGACTTCTTGTATGCTTCGGTGTATGGTTCTTAGATTACAAGCTTCATGTAGATGATCCTGTCGGTGCTGTTGCAGTTCACTGCTTAAACGGTATCTGGGGTACCATTGCTGTTGGTTTATTTGCTACCAATTCAGCTCCCGGTTACAGCATTGCGGATGCAAACGGCAACGAATTGGTTGGTCTGTTCTATGGCGGCGGATTTAAGCTTCTTGGATTACAGCTTCTTGGTTTTGTTTCCGTAGCAGCCTGGGCAGCTATCACAATTACAATTGTATTCCTGGCAATCAAAAAAATCTTTGGTTTAAGAGTAACAGAAGAAGAGGAAATCATTGGTCTGGATGCAAAAGAACATGGTCTTCCGAGTGCATATGCAGGCTTCTCTATCATGGATATTTCCAATACTATGACAATGGAAGTAAATGCAAATACAAATCTTGGTTCTGAGGATTATGACACAGCATCCGATGCAGCAAAGAATGCAGCTGTATCCGTTGCAAAAGCGCCTGATCTGGTTCCTTCAACCGGCATTTATAAAGTTGTTATCATTGCAAAACTTGCAAGATACGAGGCTGTAAAACAGGCAATGAACGATCTTGGTGTAACCGGTATGACAGTTACACAGGTTATGGGATGTGGTATCCAGAAAGGTGCCGGCGAGAAATACCGTGGTGTTGAAGTCGATGCAACCTTGCTTCCGAAGGTAAAAATCGAAGTCGTTGTCAGTGCAATCCCGGTTGATGATGTCATTGCTTCCGCTAAGAAAGCACTTTATACCGGACATATCGGAGATGGTAAGATCTTCGTATACAATGTTGATAAGGTTGTTAAGATCCGTACCGGTGAAGAAAACTTTGCAGCATTGCAGGATGTTGAATAAACATGCGTTTATCTAATCCCTTAGTTTAACATATACAGGGCGGCCCCCGGATGCTTCCACCATCCGGGGGCTGTTCTGTTTGTGGCTGGTTGTGAATCGGAATACCCCTCTGCGGTCTGACGCGGTCTGGGCCCCTGCTATATTCGTTCACGGAAT
>URPH01000022.1 GCA_900549665.1 uncultured Lachnospiraceae bacterium
ACCGATAGCAAACGCCCCGGGGCGGGGAGCCGGGCAGAAGCCGGTGCGAAGTTTCCGTCAAAAGTTGGTATAAATCCCTTTTGCATGCATAAATTATAACAACAAACTACCAAAGGAGTCGCCCATGCAGAATAAAACAAAAATTGTTGTCCTTCATATGAAAGAATTGATATATACCGCTATTTTCGCGGCACTGGCCATTCTTTTTGTCATACTGTTAATTGTCATGTTCGGGAAAAAGGAACCGGATACGACTATAGAAACCATGGCAAGCGCCACCTATGTTCCCGGCGTATATTCCACCAGTCTGACGCTCAACAATCAGGTCGTTGACATCACGGTCACGGTAGATGAAAGTCATATCAATTCGGTAGAGCTCAACAATATAAATGAAGCTGTAACAACGATGTTTCCTCTTATGGAGCCTACATTTGATTCCATTGCAGCTCAAATAAAAGAAGGTACAGCACTCTCCGATATCGCTTATGATCAGGAGAATTACTATACCTCTCAAATACTCATTCAGGCGATCCAAACTTCTTTGGATAAAGCATCAGCTGCTATAGTGTCTCAAAACGGGACCTAATGCTTCCAGCTCTTCCATCCAGATGGCTGCGCTTGCATCAGAAGGCATGCGCAGATCACCTCTGGGAGATACGGCAACGCTTCCGACCTTCGGTCCATCCGGCAGGCAGGAGCGTTTAAACTGCTGTGCAAAAAATCTACGATAAAAAATCCGGATCCATTTATAAATTGTATCACAGTCATATTCACCGGCAAAAGCGCCCAGTGCCAGACGGAATACCTTGATCGGTGAAAATCCGCACCGGAGCATGTAATACAGGAAAAAGTCATGCAGCTCATACGGTCCGACCAGATCCTCTGTTTTCTGGGAAATCGTGCCGTTTTCAGGTGGCAAAAGCTCAGGACTTACCGGTGTATCCAATACATCCAAAAGGATTTTTTCAAGCTCCGGATCCTTGCAGGTATCTGCATAATACCGGACCAGATGACGGACAAGTGTCTTGGGCACGCCCGCATTTACTCCATACATGGACATGTGGTCGCCATTGTATGTCGCCCATCCTAAGGCAAGCTCTGACATATCTCCGGTACCGATGACCAGACCTTGGGTCTTGTTGGCTAAATCCATCAGCACCTGTGTACGTTCTCTTGCCTGACAGTTTTCGTAGGTCACATCATGGACATCCGGATCCTGTCCGATATCCTTAAAATGCTGGTTGACTGCTGCCTTGATATCGACCTCGATCAGTTCAGCACCTGCAATTTCAGCCAGCTTGCAGGCATTGTCATAGGTACGGCTGGTTGTTCCAAAGCACGGCATCGTCACAGCCTTGATTCCACTTCTGTCAAGTCCGCACAGATCAAAAGCCTTCATTGTAACAAGTAGCGCAAGTGTCGAATCCAGCCCGCCGGAAATTCCGATCACAGCTGATTTTGCTTTTGTATGATCCAGTCTCTTTTTTAGGCCGTATGACTGTATCGAAAGAATTTCTTCACATCTGCTATTGCGCATTGCCGGATCCTTTGGCACAAACGGCTGGCGGTCAAAGGTCCTGTCCAATACGTCCTCTTCTATTACAAGCGCGACCGGAATGATCATATATTCCTTATCGTTGGGGTTGGAAAAAGAATTCATCCTTCTTCTTTCCGAACGAAGTCTGAAAATATCCAGATCACTGTATACATGACTACAGGTAAAGCTGCGTTCACTCGCTAAAACAGTTCCATTTTCGGCGATAATATTGTGTCCGGAAAAAACAACATCCTGTGTGCTTTCTCCTTCTCCGGCACTGGCATATACATAGCCGCAGACAAGACGTGCCGATGTTGCCTTAACCAGCATCTCGCGGTATTCCTTTTTACCTACGATCTCATTGGATGCCGATAAATTGACAATGACATTGGCTCCGGCGATCGCATGGTCTGTGGACGGCGGATTGGCTACCCAGACATCTTCACACAGCTCGCAGGCAACACAAAGCCCCTCCATCGCATCTGACGTAAATAATAAATTGGTTCCAAACGGCACTTCCATACCTTCATAATCTATCACGACCGGTGTGGCATTACCGGATGCAAAATGACGTGGTTCATAATATTCGCCATATCCGGGGATATAGGTCTTGGGGACAAAACCCATAATCTCGCCACAGTTGATAACAGCTGCCACATTATAAAGACGGTTTTCCCTTTCAAGCGGAAGTCCGACAAAAATCAGTCCATCCACACCATCTGAATGTTCTACAATAATATTCAGTGCCCGCTTTGCTTCCGATAATAATTTTTCCTGCAAAAAAAGGTCATGACAGGTGTAGCCGGTGATGCAGAGCTCCGGAAATACCATGATCTTTGCTCTTTTTTCTTCTGCTTCGTCAATACAGTCACAGATCTGCTGTGCATTGTACATCGGATCTGCAACCCTGATATGCGGGGTCAACGCCGCTACCTTTAAAAAACCGTTCTCCATTCTATTTCTCCGTTTCTTGTCCTGCCTGTTTTCTTTATAACTGATATAATGTTCTTCTTACCTGCTGATACTCTTTGCAGATATCTGTCCCGGCAGAAAATCACTTTTTCTTGGCCTTCTTTAATAAGTGCTTTAATTCTTCAACCGAAAAATGATATCCCATATTGCAGAAGTGACATTTTACCTCGATTTCTTTCCCTTCCCGGATCATTTCATCGATATCCTTTTCCCCGATACTGATGATGGCTTTTTCGATCCGCTCTTTAGAACAGTTGCAGTAAAATTCAGTCGGAATGATATCCGTAATTTCAACTTCCATTCCTTCAAGCACGGTACAGAGCATTTCCTCCGGTGTATGCCCCTGATCAAGCATAGAAGTAACAGACTGTATTTTTTTGAGATTTTCTTCCAGCCGGTCGATCACGGCATCTTCGGCAAAAGGCATCAGTTGGATGATAAATCCGCCTGCCTGCTTGACGGTATTGTTTTTTTCCATCAGGACACCCAGACCTACAGAAGAAGGAATCTGCTCTGAGGTTGCAAAATAATAAGTCAGATCTTCGGCAATTTCTCCGGTCTGTAAAGCCGTCTGTCCGACATAAGGCTCTTTTAATCCCAGATCACGGATAACCGTCAGAATGCCATGCCCAACCGCACCGCCGACATCCAGCTTGCCGATCGCATTGGGTGGCAGCATAACCTGCGGATTGTCCACATAGCCCTTTACCCTTGCTTTAGAATCGGCTGTTACTGTCACTCCATGCAGCGGACCGTCTCCCTTGATCTGCAAAGTAAGCAGATCATCCTCATCCTTTAACATCGAACCCATCATGGCCCCGGCTGTCAAAAGCCTGCCAAGTGCAGCGGTTGCCACCGGGCTTGTCCCGTGTGCGTTTCTTGCAAACTCCACAAGATTTTTGGTTGTGGCCGCAAACGCCCTGATCTGTGCATTTGCAGCTGTTGCTCTTACAATATAATCATTCATCGTCTGTTCTCCATTTTTATCTGCAAAGTCTGATATAAAATATTTACCGGTATTTTTGACACCTGCCTGTCGGCATCTGTTTTCTAATCTTTTTGATATCTGTTTGCTGATATTTTTTACTTACCGCACTCTCTGGCAAATATATAGATACGTTCGCTACGGTCTGTTACCTCTGCCTGCGTATCAGCATCTAAGGCCTTTTCAAAGATCATACCGGCGGCTTCCAGCAGTTTTTTCATTTCTTCCAGTGTATAGCCTCTCTGGAAATGAACCTCTTCATGCTTTTCATAAAGCTCTTTCTCTCCGCTCGGAACAAAAATTGTCAGATCATACTCATTGATCTTTGTTTCCTCATCATAGGCATTTTCCCAGATAAAGCTGCCTTCATCCCGGTTTTCCGCGATCACGGTATCGCCGATCACCTCACGATATTTATACTCCGTGTTGAAATCAAAAATAAATAATCCGCCGGGATCAAGATAATTGTTGACCAGTTCAAAGACCGTCTGAAGCTCTTTGGGCTCCGTAATATAATTGATACTGTCGCAGATACTGTAAACAGCCGCCACCGTACCATACAATTCAAACTCTCTCATATCCTGACACAGATACAAAATATTGTAATCGGAAGCTTCTGTCCCCGTGCTCATGCGGTCTGCCTGTTTTTGTGCGGCGACATCCAGCATATCATAGGAATTGTCTACCCCGATCATGTCATATCCTTTTTTTGCAAGATATTCAGTCATGACACCGGTTCCGCAGCCCAGATCCAGCACGATCCCATCATAAATTCCGTATTCTTTTAAACAGTCACTCAGGAATCTGCCCCATTTTTCATAAGGGGTTGTATCCATAAACATATCATATACAAAAGCGAAACCAGTATATGCTTCATCCATATCTCAATCCTCATATACGAAAGCTTTTTTATTAATTGAAGTATCCGTCAGGCTCTTAGATCCTTATAATGCAAAGATGGCTCCAAAAACACCTGCGCTGACAATTCCCATAATAATTCCGGCAAGCACAACACCGAGCATAACAGCAGTCACACTCTGCTTAAAATCCATATCCAGAATACTTGCTGCAAGAGTTCCCGTCCATGCGCCTGTTCCGGGAAGCGGAATACCAACAAACAAAAGCAGAGCTACAAACAAGCCTCTTCCGGCTTTCTCTTTCAGCTTTTCACCACCCTTATGCCCTTTTTCAAGACAGAATGTAAAGAATTTGCCAATAACCGGCTTATCACAGCCCCATTCCAGAACTTTTCTTGCAAAAAAGAAAATAAACGGCACAGGAAGCATATTGCCAAGCACTGCGATCACATAGCAAAGCGGCAGACTAAGCGGAGATCCCGCCTGAATAAAGGCCACCGCGTAGGGGATTGCCCCTCTTAATTCAATTAACGGTACCATCGATACAAAAAAGATAATCAGATAGTGTTTTAACATGCAACAATCTCCTTTATAGTATTAATTAATGTCTTCATTTCCTCATCTGTACCAATGGTTATCCGCAGATAATCCCTGATACGTTCGCCATTAAAATGACGTACATAAATATCTCTTTTCCGGAGTTCTTCAAAGATATTTACAATATCATAATCCGGGTGGGTCGCAAAAATGAAATTACTCATGGAATCCTTAAAAACAAATCCCAGCTCTTTCAACTCTTTTTTTACCCATTCTCTTGTATTTACAATTTTACCAACAATTTCTTTAAAATATGCATCATCACGCACAGCCTCTATTCCGAGTGCAAGTGCCGGACGGTTCATGGTATAAGAGTTAAAAGAAAATTTAACATCGCTCAGATACTTGATCAGCTTTTCACAGCCAAATGCATATCCGATCCGGATACCTGCCATGGCCCTTGATTTTGAAAAGGTCTGGACAACCAGCAGATTGTCATACTTTTGGATCAAAGGCAGCGCACTTACCCCTCCAAAATCAATATATGCTTCATCCACAACGACAATGACATCCGGATTGGCCTTTACAATGTCTTCAATAAATGCAAGATCTACTAAAACACCGGTCGGTGCATTGGGATTGGGAAAGATAATCCCCCCACATTCTTTACCGATATAATCCTCTTTATTGATCTCAAATTCATCATTAAGCGGGATCTGGCGGTACGGGATCCGGAAAAGATCTGCCCATACATCATAAAATGAATAGGTAATGTCCGGAAACAGCAACGGCTTTTTACTATTAAAAAAAGTCATAAAGATCATGGCAAGCACATCATCCGACCCAACACCTACAAAGACCTCCGACTGCTTTACACCGTAATAATCTGCCAGTGCCTTTGTCAGATCGGATGCTGCCGGATCCGGATACAGTCTCAATGCATCTGCCTGAAAGCTCTGCAATGCCTTTGCCACACCCGGTGCAGGCGGATAAGGACATTCATTTGTATTTAACTTGATCACATTTGGATTTTGAGGCTGCTCTCCCGGAGTGTACGGGACAACCTTGCGGACATTATCTTCCCAGCTCATGATTTTTCTCCTGTTTATCTATATTTCTTTTATTCATGCATTTTTAATTGTTATCGTTTACGGATAATGCAGAGTGAATCTGTCTCCTGCATACATTCTACATTATAATTCTTTGCAATCCAAATACCAAACGGATTTTTTGCAAAAAACTTTTCCCTGTTATCAACCGTATTTTTTGCCAGGAAAATAACAGTCGGTTGTTTTTCCGGATACAGTTCAAAATATTCTACCCATTGTTCATTGAATGCCGGTGTACTGATGGTAGTCGGACTGACGATCCTGCCATTTGCATACAGATTGCACAGACTTTCCGTTCCCATAAAGAGCACCCGATCATCCTTTGTGGTATTTTCCTGTATTGTATGATAGTCAGATGTAAAACGAAGAGCATCCTCTTTTTTTACATAAATACCATGCAAAGGTCCCTCTTTTACCTGCACAAGTCCATCGGTAATATCTCCCGGAACATACTCTGTATTGCGCATGTAAAAGCCCTTGCACATCAAAAGGCTCGTTACAAACAGGATTGCTCCGATCCATGTCAGAAGCCGGATCTTTTTTTCCTTCTCACTTCCTATGAGAAGTGTCAGTCCCACAAAAAGCATATTTCCGGTCACCAGATAAGAAGCACTGCTGGTAGGCCCCACATTGGAAGCTAACAACACACCTAAAAATGCCGCAAGCGAAAACCACCAGATCCACTGCAGCTCCAAAAGCGGCTTTTTTCGCTGACCATTTTGAACATTCCAAAGCTCTGAAGCATCCTGTTTTTTTTGATCAGCATAAGATTCTGACGCATCCTGATATTTTTGTTTCTTGATATACATCTCTTGTTTTTTACCAAATGCTATCAGGTACAGTGCCATAGCAAACTGAATAATATATCTTACCTGCAGACGAAACGGTCCCCAGGTAACCACAAGTCCGGCAAAGGTAATCAACGCCGCGGTCTCTATTTCAAAGACAATGCAAAGTAAAAAGCCCAATGTGCGGTCCGGCTTTTTTAAAAGAAGCCATATGACGACCGTTACTATAGCCGCCGGAACCAGTAAAATCGCAAACTGTACCAAAACCTCCAGCCACTGCATCAGATACTGGGAAAGCTTTGTGGCAAAATCATACTGATGTGCACCGTCCATAAAAACCTTTGGAACGGCATCCAAAAGCTCCTGCAGGCTCATATACCGGAAAACAGCTGCAAAGAAAATACCTGCCGCCGCCAGACATCCCAGACTGAGCCATATAAACGGCTTTATCACTGACTGCTGCCACGTTTGTGATAAAGCTGCTTTTTTCTGCTTCCCACAAATAATCAGACAGACAATCGCCGCCGGATAGCAAAGCACCATTCCCGGATAAGCCAGTACATCCATAGCCAGAGAAAGACCCGATAAAAACGGAAACAACATAGCTCTGTTTGTATTTTCTGTTTTTATTCCTTTAAAAAGGAAAATCAAAAACAAAGTAAAAAACCACAACTGCTGCATCGAAAAGTCCATATCGAGCATCCATTTTGGAAGAAAGCTGCAATAAATCAATGCCGCAATAAAGGCAATTGCCTTTCCTTCACTGCGTTCCTCCAAAACAGCCGTTTTTTTGCAGGAAACATATACCAGAGCGGACATACCGATATGGATAATAGCCGTCACAGCCCTCATATACAACACAAGATACTCCATTGAGGGCATGATTATCGCATAAAGCTTTATAAACAGGTAAGGCATAAAATAAGAAGTCTGGTGAACTTCCCACATATCCTGAAAAAGCCTGTCCCCCTGCAAGGCACGATAAGGCAGAGCAAGGGCATAGGCTTCATCAATATCAAATCCGGTCATAATTTTAACAAAGGCTGCAACTAAAGAAAGAACAATCAAGACACATACTGCAGTTCCTGTTATCGTTTTGCTTTGTTTGTTCATGAATATACGCAACCTTCCAAAATTTGTAATATCGTTATGATACCGGAATCGGAATGTCAGAAAATCAATAACATTTTTAACCGCATCATCTGAGTATTATATCATGCCATGGATTCGGTTTCAACGATTCGGGCTTTTATTCTATTTGTCCTTTATTCTATTTTTTCCATTTGTACTTTTCATGATACCTGCACCTCGATTTCCTCCCGTATCTCTTCGCGGATACGCTTCCTGTCTATCTCAATAACCGCATAATCTCCTTCACATTCTTTTACGAAGGCTTCCTTAAAAACAAACACATATCGTCCGGTACCCAGATTGCCAAGCTTGCGATCCGGCACCTCAACAACCCAGTCACCAACAACACATTTTAAGAAAATACGTGTCAGTCTCTTTCGTTCATTGCACTCACTGACTTCATAAACCACACAGCTATAGTGCAGGGCCGTAAGCAGGAAATAAAGTCCGAATGCCGTAAGTCCCGCAACCAATATTGCCGCAAGAACGGCTGCCGCAACCTTTCGCACGGTCTTTTTTTCTTTATCTTCCGCCGTAGCTTTGTTATCCATTTCATTGACTTCAACCTCATGGCTGCTCAGTTTTTCCTGCATCTTTTCCTTGAAAGTACTGTTCACCGCATTGTCTTTATTTTGATCATTCAACTGCGATGTGTTTTCTTCATGAAAATTTTCATATGAACGGTCGTCAGAAGCGTTTTTTTCGCTGGATGAAGGTTTTTTTGAAGATTTGGTATTTTCTTTGGTGGTTTTACTTTTATTCATATCAGATTTTTTGTCGGCCTCTGAATTGCTTCTGTCATGATTATTATTGGGGTTGTCATTTCCAGTGCCTCCATCATCATTACCCGGATTATTGTCATTTCCGTTTCCACCATCGTTATTTCCCGGATTATTGCTATTTCCGCTATCGTTATTTCCGGTGTTGCCTCCATCGCTTCCGCTTCCATCACCATCACCGCTTCCGCCATTACCACCATGATCTCCATTGTCCGGCTCTTCTTTTTTCACAATACTGCTGACATTCTCACTCTTTTTGGCAGTCAGTCCCATATTGTCACGCACAACGATCTCATAATCGCCGTTTTTATCTACATCCTTAAAGTTATCCTCCTGCCAGGTTTCCCCATTATCAAAGGAATAAGCCTCTTTTGAAAGTCCGCTCCCATCGCAATCATTTGCAGATACACTGATCCGGACTTTTTCATCTCCAATCGGAAGCTGCGTTACCGATTCAATAATCGGAGGAGTATTGTCCACATGATCAACTGTCACACGAGCGGATTCCATATTTCCCAAAACATCATAAGCGGTTATCTCATAGACACCGGACGGAATGCTGTCCGTATCAATATGCATCTCTTTTTGTCCATCTTCTTCTGCGGCGAAGCTTTTGACAAACTCTTCATCCATTTTCTGCAATGTCACTCTTGCCATACCGGATTTTTCATCGGCGGCATCAATATGAATAAACTTTTCATTGGTCCATTCCTCATCCCTGATATTAACACCTTCCCCACGCTTCCTGACATCTGCCGCAAGCTTTGGCTTTTCACGGTCCACATTGGAGATTGTCGTACTCTGCTCGGCAATATTCCCCACAGCATCACGCACGCGCACAACATATGTTCCATTTTCTTTTACGGTAAATTTATTGCTCTCCGTCCATGCACCGTTATGAAAGGAATAGGCCTGTTTATGCAGTCCACTTCCGCTATCACTTGCCACAACCTCAATTTCATTTTCCGTACAGAATTTTTTCGCATTGCCTGTAACACTGTGAATTGTCGGTACGGTACGATCAATATTGGTTACCGTTATGCTCTGTGTTGCTTCATTTCCAACAGCGTCTCTTACCTTTACACGGTAGGTTCCGTTTTCCGTAACCGTAAACCGGTTGGATGAGGACCACGCTCCATTGTTGAAGGAATATGCCGCCTGATGCAGCCCGCTCTCCTTGTCGGAGGAATCGACCGTCAGGATAGCACTGGTACAATAGTCGCTTTTATTTATCCGGAAGGAAGAGATTGTCGGCGCCGTTGTGTCAATGCAGTCAACATTTACTGTATGAGCCCCACTTTCATTTCCCAGCTGATCAAAGGCCCTTACCTGATAGCTTCCGTTTGTACTTACCCGGTATTGTTCGGTAATACTCTCCGCATTGGCTCCGTTCCCTGCCGAATGTATCTCCGTTCCGCTCTTGTAAAAACGTATGCCACCCGGACGCGACTGGTGATCTGTTGCGGTCGCTCTTAAAACAGCAGCCGATCCCCATGTCCTGCCATTTGACACGGCCGTAGTTCCCGAAGGAATGACATCGCAGGCAACAATGGGTGCTACCGTATCAATACTGGCTGTATTTTGTGGAGTAACATTTTTCAGATTTTGATAATACCAGACGTGATGATCGTGACCATAAGATTCGGAGATATGAAGATATGCACCACCCGCAGGCTGATAGGTATAACAGATATACTCCGGAAGCTCCGCAAGTGATCCAACCTGAAAAGAAGCCCGTACAGTATTATTAGCATCCGGTTCTGCACTTCCAACGCTTCTTCCATCATAAATAGCGCCCAGATTCAATGCTCCCTGCTGCCAGATTTCACCATTGGGCTTGTAAGCAAAGTGACATCCGCCGGACGGATTAAGGTTATTCCCCACATAAAAATCGCAGCCGTCATACTTGGAAAACGCAATAAAGTTTTCTGTCAGCTCATAATCAACCCGGTATCCCGAAAGCGTCGAATATCCATTGATATTCTGTCCGGCTCCCAGTGCCGTGATCGTCACCTTTCCATCCTGATAGGCTCCTGTCATCTGATAATCATATGCCCATATATTTTGCGTATTTGCCGCAAGCATCAGTGCACATGCAAAAAAAAGTACAAATTGCTTCCGTCTGATTTTACGCATTTTCCTTTTCCATAGTTTGCTTTCCCATATTTTATTTTTACGGATTTTCCATTTCCATATTCTCTTTTTCATTTCAGACTCCTTCATGCAAATATAGTTTTATAAATCTTTTCAGCATAAAAAAATCTTAAACACCCATAGGCATCATTCCTGTCTGTTAAATTGTGATGTAATTTAATAATTGAGATTTTGAGCGATACGCTCATAAGAACCGGTAGCGCCGGAGATTACCACGCGATGTGTGGCTTGTGGATAAAATATAGCACAATGCGTTTCATTTGTCCAGACTATAATTTTTAATTGTCTTAAAATTCCGGATAGTGAACATTTTTTTGTAAAAAACTTTTCAAAATAAGAATTGTAAATAGTTTGCAATGATGGTATAGTTATCGCAAAGCATATTTTCTTTTCGGAGATTTTCTGTTTCCGACAAAACATATCTTTATGATGCATGCCATCATATCTGTTTATCTTTTAGAAAATCCATGCTTGTAACTAAATAAGGGCAGGGATTTGTAAAGGAACAGGCAAAAGAAGATATGATCTGTGCGAAATTTGTTCTAAAGAAGTTCCTGCCAATGCAAATGCAACGAAAGGAGCCGCCTATGAACAATGCTGGCAAAAACATGTATGAAAAACTCACAATTCGGAACAAATTTATGTTCGGAAAGGTAACCCAAAACCCTATGATTGCGCAAAAGATGGCAGATCTTTTGACACCGGTAAAAATTGGAGCCGTCACAGAAGCAGAACGCGAAAAATTTTTACATCACCGAAGCTCATCTAAGTATGTAAAACTGGATATGTATCTGGAAGATGAGAATGGACGCGTTGTAGACACGGAAATGCAGAATAAATCCAATAACAAGATGGTGCAGAAGGAACTGCCTCTTCGCATCCGGTACTATCAGGGCATGATAGATCAGGAAATTTTGTCCAGTGGAACTGATTATATATTTTTGAAGGAAACATATATCATTTTCATATGTACTTATGATCCGTTTGGAAAAGGAAAATATGTATATCATTTTCACATGACATGTGATGAGGACGATAGCATTCAGCTTTATGATAAGATGAACTGGATCTTTTACAATACTACCGCAGATTTGTCAGAAGCACCGGAAGGGATTAAAAAATTTCTAAGCTATGTTGAAAATGAAGCTGCAGAGGATGAGTTTACCAGACTGCTTGATAAAGAAGTGAAGAATGCAAGACTGAATGAAGAATGGAGGTCGGAGTATTTGAAAACATATGTGAATGATATGGATATGAAACGCGAAGGATATTTAGAGGGCGAAGCTGAAAAAGAAAAGGAATTATTACAAAACCTTATGAAAACAATGCATCTTACCGAATCCGAAGCACGGGAAAAATTGGGGATCAACTCGGATAAACACCAATCTTAACCTTAAAATCTCTACCACAATATTTTATAACAGCTCATCGGTCTTTCATTATCCCATGAGCTCTCCTACTCCGCCTTCAGCGCCCCGGTCGTATAGGCCTGAAAACGCAGTGTCTCAATAAATTCCGAAGCATTATCGGCTGTCACATATTTTCCAAAGCCCTGTATCAAAATTTCATCCTCGTTCCCGCCATTCTGCATAATATCCATGATAATGTCCGCAGCCTGCGGGGTGAAATGGCTGGTCTCAAAATAGTAGGAATCGTCCATCGAAATCCGGTTATATCCACTGAAATTGTAATAATCCGTCACTGAGGCCAGCTGTTCGAGGAAATCCAGATAGCCGTTGCGGATGGACTTTTCGTATGTCGTAATATACATCGGATTGGTAAAAACCGTCAGCTTGATATCATGCGCCTGGCAGATATCGCAAAATTCTTTTATTTCTGCAATTGCTTCTTCTGTCCTGGGCAAATAATAGGTAGCCCAGTAAGCATCGGTATTGTTCTTGTCAAACTCCATCCGGATATCCAGATCTTCACAGCCTGTGGAATACATTCTTTTCTGCAGGGCTTCATCATCCCCATCGTAATTGCGGATCACAGACAGGGACTCAAGTGTCGTGATTGTATCCAGATATGCAGTATAAAAACCGATCTTATCATGTACGGAGCCGACAAACGGAAACGCCTTCCGGTATAATTGCTTTTCGTGGTATTCAGGCGCAACCAGATAGGATATGTTATCAAGGCTCAGGTATACCTGTTTGGGCACTTCTCCATTGTCGATCAGTGCTTTGAGTGTATCGACCTGCTCTGCCGGGATTCCTTCCGAATAGGAAAGATTGTACCAGTTACCGTCCGGAAGCCTGGACACGTCAATAAATCCGGCTCTGGAAGAGCCGAACAGATACGAATCATACTCATCCTTATGTTCAATTACAAATTTTGTCTTGATATAATTTTTATTGGGCTCCACCCCGTTGTCCCGGATTTCATCCGCATGAAAAATATTGTACGGATCAATCACAACATTGACAGGGATCACTACGACACCCAATAAAAGCACAAACAATAGCAGTCTCGTCAAAAAACGATCCATATTATCCCTGCTTTCATTAAAATTTAAAATAAATAAATTCCTGCGACGTTCCATTATGAATATGATATGCCAGAATCACAATAGAAAAAATCAGGTAAATCGCATACCGTACGGGCACCGCCAGCCGGTCAAGCTTTCTCAACACATCGACCTTTTGATTGGCAACATCAAATCCAAACAAAACCAGAATGGCAGCTATCAGCATATAAAAATCTTTTTTGACCATGCCAAGCTTGCGATATGCCAGCATAAGATCCATATTGTAAAACATATGTCCAAACATTCTGAGCGCCTGTGATACACTGTCTGCCCTGAAAAACATCCAGGCACAGGAAACCGCCAGGAACGTAATGATAACACCTATTATTTTTGGTATCCGTATTTTACAATATTTCCGGTAGATACGGTAAATCACCTGATAGATACCATGCAAAAGCCCCCATACAACAAAAGTCAGGCTGCCTCCATGCCAGATACCGCTTACCAGAAATGTGATAATTAAATTAAAATACGTTTTAACTTTTCCCTTTCTGCTGCCTCCGAGCGGAATATACACATAGTCCCGAAGCCATGTGGAAAGTGAAATATGCCACCTGTCCCAAAACTCACGGATATCAGATGCCAGATACGGGCTCTTAAAATTGTCCATGGAAACCACACCAAACAGGCGTGCAATTCCGATCGCCATATTGGAATAACCGGCAAAATCACAATAGATCTGGATCGTATAGAAAAACATGACGATCACATAACTGATGCCTAAAAAAGCATCAGGCATCTCAAATACCAGATCCACATATCCTGCCAGGGTATCAGCGATCAAAAGCTTTTGAAAAAGCCCCCATAAAATCAGACGCATACCATAAACAGCCTGCGCCTCATCAAATATCATATCCTTTTTTAACTGCGGGATCAGGTCTCCTGCCCGGTTGATCGGTCCGGAAACAATATCCGGAAAGAATGCCAGATATAAAAACAACGGCACGACCTTTGTCTCCGCCTCTATCTCGTTTTTATAGACATCCACCATATAGCTGATGGACTTAAACATATAAAAAGAAATGCCGACAGGAATCACAATATTCTGAAAAATTCCCGGCAGCAAGCCCACATATTTGAAAAAGGCCAGTATGATGATCTGCACGATGATGCCAAAAGCCAGGGTCTTTTTATTACAATGCCTTCCCACCATATACGTCAGGAAGGAAATAAAAATAAGAAGCAGCACATATCCGGGCGACAGCGACAGATAAAAGCCGTAGCTGATCAGCAATAAAAGCGGCATCCGTGCTTTTGCGGGTGCTGCCCAGTACATCATAAAGACCATCGGCAAAAAGATGGCAAATGCTAAAGATGTAAACTGCATTTTTAACTCCGTTTCAAAAGTCTCTCAGACTTTACTCTTCTTTATCTTCATCTGCGATTGCACCGGATGCACTTGCAGAAACCGCAACCACAATAATAACGGCAATGATAACAACCAAAAGGATCAGTGCCAGCATTCCAATCATTAATCCCATTTCCTTAACATCCTTTCAAAAAAATGATATCTACGTTTCTATTTTACCCCAGGTTTTATAAATAAGAAATATAAATTTAAAAAAAATCATATATTTATGAAAAAGGAATTGGGGTTATATCTTGAAACCATATTATTTTTCCGTGAAATATCTATTATTGCCATGTTTTTTTATTCTTGCTGTTGTACTTTATATCAGCTTTCACCACGAGATCAGCGTCAGCAATACCGTAAACGGACGTGAGCTGCCCATTTACTGTGTGCAGACCGACAAACCGCAGATCGCCATTTCATTTGATGCGGCCTGGGGCAACGAGGATACCCGGCGCATCCTTGAAATTCTGAAAAAGAACGATGTCAAAGCAACCTTTTTCATGACCGGCGGCTGGGTCGAAAGCTATCCGGATGATGTCAGGGCAATTTATGCCGATGGACACGACCTTGGAAATCACAGTCAGAATCATAAAAATATGTCACAACTGTCAGATGAAGAATGCAAACAGGAGCTTTTATCCGTGCATGAAAAAGTAAAGGAGCTTACCGGCTATGAAATGTTCCTCTTCCGGCCTCCATACGGAGATTATGACAATCATGTCATTACCAATGCCCGTTCCATCGGATACTATTCCATCCAATGGGATGTAGACAGTCTTGACTGGAAGGACTACGGCACCACCTCCATCATCAACACCGTCACCCGGCACAAGCACCTTGGCAACGGCTCCATCATTTTATGCCACAACGGCGCCAAATATACGGCAGAAGCACTTGATTCTCTGATTCAGGAGCTGAAAGCCCAGGGCTATACCTTTGTGCCCTTATCTGAATTGATCTACAGGGACCATTACCACCTCGACCAGGAAGGCAGACAGATTCCGGACTAAAAAGAATTGAAGCATGCTTTTTTTGATGATATGATGAAAATGGAACATACAGACCACACCAAAGAGGGGACATTCATGAATATAAAGTGTAAAAACTGCGGGGGTATTCTGGAATTTGATCCGGAGCTTCAAAAAATGGTATGCAGCCATTGCCTGAGCATGTTTCCGGTAGCGGAAACAGAAAAAAAACATACAACGGTCTTTGATTCTTCTCATTTTTCACAAGAAAACAATGTCGCGGACGAACTCATGGACGTCGATATTTATACCTGCGAGAGCTGTGGAGCCGAGCTTATCATCAATGATGTCGAGCTTGCTTCCTACTGTGTCTACTGCGGTCAGCCCTCCATTGTATTCAGCCGTACCGAAAAGCGCCTCCGCCCTCAGTACATCATTCCTTTTAAAATCAGCAAAAACCAGGCAGGCACGGCGATCCGCGAAAAATTTGTCAAAAGCGAATATCTTGATAAGGATGACAAATTTTTTGCACCGGAGCTTCTGCGCGGAATTTATATACCATATGGCATGTTCTGCTTTCACGCAAATGACGAAGCCTATATAAGAGGTGTACCCTATATGGTAAACAAAAAACAGAACCACTTTCCCCAATATTATTATCGAAAGGTTTTTGCGCGGATCGGTCACATTCCGGTAGACGCGTCCTTTCATTTTCCCAACAGGTCGGCAGATAAGCTGGAGCCCTTTTCAGATCAGGATCTGACCGAATTTGACAGTGGCTTTTTATCCGGCTATTACGCTGATCTGCGCGATGAGGATTTCAATCTTTTGCGGTCCCGTGCCGTATCAAGAGCCAAAAAAATACTTACCTCGCGCCTCTTATCCATTCCTATGGTCGAGCATCCTGTTTTGATAAAGGATAATCCGCAGATAAAATGTGTCAAAGAAATATATGCTCTTTTACCGGTCTGGTTTATGGTCATCGAACACAAGGGCGAAAAATATACGATCATGGTAAACGGTCAGACGGGAAAAGTCGTCGGAACGCTCCCTGTTTCTTATAAAAAGATTGCTTTTTTCTTTATTATGAGCTTCATTGTATGCTTTTTGATGATATCTACCCTATCCCTGATCGCGGCATTTACCGGCTATTTCCAGATTGCATTTTTGGCATACGCACTCGGCTCACCGCTTTTATTGTATGAGGGCATCAAAAAGATCAGAAAATACCGGCGCGACAAGCAGCTGTCCACCTCTGAAACGATTAAAAATTTTGTAAAGGAAAGGCAGGAATACTAATATGGACTATCTTGGTTATATGTTAATCGGTACCATTGTTTTATCACTTTGTGCCGCCTTTTTTACCGTTGCAGACGCATACACAAGGATCAATGACCATGGCGACTTTACCGAGGACAGTCAGGCCTACATGAAGGACTTTGATGTGTTGGAACAGGAACGCGGCATCGACCCGTCCTCCATTCCATCCGGGTAATCCAAAAACACTGCTAAAACAGGCAGTGTTTTTTTGTGCATTTTTTCTTTGGAATTCTCTTTTCCTCCTATTTTACAGGTTTCTGATTTTTGATATAATGTTTATTAGGTATGAATTTGGGTATTTTCCAAAAATGAAATGTAGAGGGAGAGAGAAAAAATGTTGATTATTATCATTTTATTAGCGATTCTGCTCGCAGTTTCTGTATTTTTTAATTACAGACTTTACACAGGCAACAAACCACAGCCCGCAAGCTCCGTTCAGATCGCGACCAAAGAAATCTTGAATCATGACGTCGGAGCGGTTCTTATTATTTCCAACGGCGACAAAATCGTTTATTACAACAACGAATTTGCACAGCTGTTTCCAATCATCAAGAATCTCACCACCATCGCCGATCAGCCCGGTATCCAGAAGCTGTTTGCATCCAAGGAATATGTTTCGGAAGAGTTTTCCAAAATTTATGAGATCCGGTCCAACTGGCTCGACACCGGGGAATTTGACGGCCGTTATGCATGGCTTACCGATATTACCGGCCACTACCGCACCAACAACCAGTTGCAAAAGCTAAAGGAGCAGGCCGAGGCAGCCAACAAAGCCAAATCCAACTTCCTTGCCAATATGTCACACGAGATCCGTACTCCGATCAATACCGTGCTTGGTATGGATGAGATCATCATTCGTGAAGCCACCGAAAAAAATGTTATCGGATATGCCGAGAATATCCGCGATGCAGGCACCACACTTCTTTCACTTGTCAACGACCTTCTGGATTTCTCCAAGATCGAATGCGGCAAAATGGAAATCCTGCCTGTTGAATATGAAATTGCTACTGTACTTTCCGAAGTTATCAATATGTTTGAGATCAAGGTTGCCAACAAGGGCCTTGAGTTTAACACGATCGTAGCCGAAAGCATCCCTTATCTCCTATATGGTGATGATGTCCGTCTGCGTCAGATCATCATCAATCTGTTATCCAATGCCGTAAAATATACCAACGAAGGTACCATTACCTTAAAGGTAGGCTGGGAAGAGGCCGGTGATTCATCCCTCAACCTGATCGTATCCGTAAGCGATACCGGGATTGGAATCAAAGAAGATGATATCGAAAAATTATTCCTTTCCTTCGAGCGCATCGAAGAAAGACGCAACCGCAATATCGAAGGCACCGGCCTTGGCTTAAGTATCTCCAGACAATTACTAAACTTAATGCAGTCCGATCTGAAGGTACAGAGTACATACGGCGCCGGATCCACCTTCTCCTTTGTATTAAAACAGGGCATCCGCGACCGCAAGCCCATCGGCAAATTCCGTGAGAAATATGCTTACAGTCGTGAGAAGCACAAAAAATACCGCACAACCTTTGTTGCCCCCAATGCCCGCATTCTGGTCGTTGATGACAACGCCATGAATATTTCCGTTGTAGAGGGTCTGTTAAAGAGCACACAGATTCAGGTAGACAAAGCCTCCGGCGGTCTCGAAGCTCTTGAAAAATGTGAAAATACTTATTACGATCTGATCCTGATGGATCACATGATGCCCAATATTGACGGTATCGAAACACTGCACCGCCTAAAAGCAATTGACGGTCCCAATGTTGACACGCCTGTCATTGTCCTGACAGCCAATGCCGTTGCCGGTGCCAAGGAAATGTATGAAAACGAAGGCTTCATCGACTACATGTCCAAGCCGATCCAGGGCAAGCCTTTGGAAGAAAAAATCCTCCAGTATCTGCCTGAAAACCGCTATGTACTGGTCGAATATGACAAAGTGGAACAGGATTTATACAGCAAGCTCTGGGATGCTGTAGCCAGAGAGATCCGTTCTGAATATGATTTTAAACTGATCGATGTACGTTCTGCTGTCGAATCAGCCGAAGGAAGCAAAGAAACCTTCCGTTTCTTACTGCAGTCCTTCTATGACAACTCCGACAAATGCAAGCACGATATCACGACTTCCTACGAACAGGAGGATTACAAAAACTACACCATCTATGTACACGCCCTGAAAAGCACCTCCAAGATGATAGGAGCACTTGGGTTATCTGAAAAAGCCAAGGCGCTGGAAATGGCGGGAAAAGACAATGATATTGACTTTATCAGAGCCAATCATGCCGACCTGCTGCCTCTCTACGACAGCATCATCGCTGAAATCGCAGATTATCTTGAGAAGGTAAAGCCTGATATTGAAGAAGAGGCTGCTGTAGAAGTAGATGAAAACGTTGCCCGCGCGATTGAGGAAGCAAAAGCAAAAGACAATACAGAAAAAAACGACAAAGCTTAAAATACCGGCAATCATTCTTTTATATCAATACTGCTCTTTCATCAGATAAGAGCACAAAATAAAACGCCTGACTACAAATGTAGCTTAGGCGTTTTATTTTATCCATCAAACAGATCCGTAATCTGTCTGCCATTATGTATCAGCTATCTCAGACTCAGCCGTCAACTTCTTCAAAATAAGCACGTATCTTGGCCAAAAGACTGAATTTACCAATCGGCTTTAAGATATATCCGATCGGATCCAGCTTGAGACATTCACTGATCTTGTTGGTATCAGAAACTCCGGTTAAAAAGAATACCGGCAGATCCTTTAACTCTTCATCATTACGGATAACCTCGAGCGTCTCTTTTCCATTCATGCCGGGCATCAGATAATCAAGCAATACCAGATCCGGTCTCTTTTCCCTGATCATATCAAGAGCTTCCTGCCCATTGGTCGCGGTTGTTACACGATAACTGTCCCTTAGAAATGTGTATAATAGCTGTAACATATTCTGATCATCATCCACGACCAGTATTTTCCTCTCATCCATCGTATATCCCCCTTTTCTTTAATCTATCATGTCCTATACCATAATATCATATTCTCCATATCGGTTTCAATCAATGCTTTCTAAAATTTTGATAACCTCTTTACTGCGGTCAGCCCAGGTATGCCCATTCTTTGCCATCCGATAACCCGAATCCGCAATCCTCTGCATCTTGTCCGGATCATCTAAAAGTCCACGCACAATGACAGGCAGCCTCGAAAGCTCATCAAGCGCATATACAGCAGCATTTTCTCCATCCCTCAGGATTTCATCAAGATACACCGAGGAATCGGTCACACAAACGGCTCCGTTTAACATGGAATTGAAAATCCTGTCATGTGCCCCATCCTTAAACCACGGCATCACATTCAGGGAAATCTTGCCCTGGGATATTTTTTCAAGACAGCCAAGCGAATCCAGACTGCCGCCTACGATGATATTTTCTTTGGCACTGCATACAAGCTGCTCCCATCCGCTTCCGAAAACATGTACCCGGATGCCGGCCTCCGCTAAGATACGCACAGCCTCTCCCCGGAAAAAGAACCGGATATACATGTCCAGAAAGATAATATGCCCCATTGTCTCCTTGAGCTCCTCATGAGTTGCCTCAGGAATTTCCCGCAGGATATGTTCCTTCATCACATCCTCAAGCAGACGGTCCGGATGCGCCTTGAGTTCATTGATAACACCCATATAAAAAGCAGTGTACTCATCATCAATCCGCTCTATATAGACATTGAAATTTTCCGGAGCCTCATAATTGCCCACAAATACAACATCCATAGGTCTGTCAGCTATTTTGGGGTAATTTCCGTCCTCATAAAGACCGGTCCCGCCAAGCGGCAGAAACGGCCCACGCCGGATATCGGGAAAATATTCCTGCATATAGCGGTCATGATTTCTGTCAATGCTGACATGGATATAACGCTTTGGAAGGCATTCAAAAAAATGATGATAATAAAACGGATGGTCTACAACAATATTGATGCAAGGAATATCAAAGGTATCCCAGATATAACCACCCATTTCTTCATCATATACAATTTCATTTTTTCCGCACAGACCATGATAATTGAAGGTAACAACCGCCGTTTCTCCCCGTTTGATAAACCGCAGAAGCCCCGATGCACTTTTTGCAGCCTTCTCATAGTCAAAAAAATACGTCTGATAGCCTTCTTTTAAGAATGTTTTTTCCATCTGCCGCGAAAAATATCCGGTCGTCTCAATATCTCCCTCAAAAAAAATGATCCGATTTATTTTGCCCTGCATCCCGCAGCACCTCCATCGTGTCGTCATTCGTATATATTATTTTCAAAAATGCCGTTCTATTCAGAAAACAGATACATGCCTTCTCCTTCGTAGATGACATAGTATTCATCCTCATACACCTTGACAGAATCTGTCATGATCGTGATATCTCCCTGGAAAAGCGCCGGTTCCTCCGTCCTTGCAAGAAGTAAAAATGTCTTGCCGGTATGATAGCCCTTCTTGTAATACTCCTTGCGGCTCAGCCATTCATATGGTGCAGATCCGTTTTCATCACCGCCAAGATTGCCCACATGGATCTCTCCATTGGAAAGATACTCGGTCACGTCTGCATTCCAGAAGGTCGCATATCCAAAATCATATCCGTTTTTTTCCAGAAAATCCATATAACCGTATCGCTTTTCACAGTCATTGTACTTGGTATCCTGCCACAATTCACCGTACAGGGACGCAAGCACCGTCACAACGACGATCGCAATGCACACCGGCTTAACAAGAAAATTGTCCGGCTTGTAATTTTGCAGATAAATTCCCACCAGAAGAATGGCGATAATATAAACCGGCAGCCAGTAACGATACTGCTGCAGCACATCCGTAAACACCAGCATATACCAGTTGATGAAAAAGAGTGCATGGAAATAATATAAAAGCAGTCTCTGCGGCATCGTAAGAAGCTCCTTGCGGTGTTTGGTCAAAAAAGCGATCACATAGATCAAAAATACCAGAAAGGCGAATTTGACCACGTTGACAATCCCCAGTCCGCTGACAGCACCGATCTCCCGGTAACCGACAAACTCGATCATAAGCTTAACAGACACCAGAAAACGGTCCATGACATCACCGATCGGCACAAAGCTTATCGGTGTCTGGTCAAAGCTGTAATTTGCTGCCAGATAGAATTTGTTGATCAGAAAGCCGATACCCGCAAAAAAGCAGAGAAGTATGGAAGTACCAAGCTTGAAAATAAGTCTGTTATCTGCTTTTTCTTCCCGGTCCACCCGGTCCAGAAAGAAAAATATCATCACAGACAAAACCATCGGCACATACAGACTTGCCAGATACCGAAGGCCTGACAGCCCCAAAATAAGCGCCGCCACACATAAAAGCACCAGTCTTATCCACGTGCTCTTCTTATCCTTTTTATCTTCCCGGTAAAAGAACATCAGCACACAGTATGTGCAGATCGTCTGTGATGTATAAAAATTGCCTAAAAGCATCATATCCAGATATTCGTTGGACAGGGGCGCCGCCAAAAGAGCCATCATCAAAAACAGATTGCTCTTTTTGATGCCGAACCGCTTGCCTGTAAAATAAAAAACAACGACTAAAAGAACATCATAGAAAATAACGGAAATCAGCTTTACGACGCCAAAATCACTGATAAAACAGAATAACGGTGTCATGATAAGCTGCGTGTATACAATCCTGATCTCCGTCGAATAAAACCAGTTTTTGGAAAGCAGTCCGCCCTCCTCCGACAACAACTTGGAAAGCATCACCTCTGCCGCCATATCCGAATGCATCAGATTGTCCGGCCAGAATACAAAATACAGAATGGATGCCAGCACAGTCACCACAGCCAGACATACCGCCACATAAAATCCGGCCCTGCTTTTTTGTATTTTATAAAAAAAATCCGTTATCCGTTTTTTTACTCCCATATTCATCTCCATCTGATGTCCTCATGAGCTTTTGACCCTGACATCAATCTATTGTATAATCATTTTAACACATAACCTATTAAAAAAAAGCACTCAAAATACAATTCATACGAACGTTTTTATACGGAGGATTTTATGCTCGCATTATTTCTTACTATCCTGCTTGCCGCACTCATCAGCTTAAAGCTTTTGCCCATAGTATCCGGCACGACACAGGAATTTACAGATTTTATCATAGAAAATGTATCATCGAGCGGTCTTAACAAATCAGCGGAATTATCGCTTTTCTGGGCAATAACCGTCGGTGGTGCCGTTTTTATGTGCCTGCTTCTTTTTTTGTATGAAAAAATGCAGAAAACAGCGGTTCCGGTAACTGCGCGCACAATAGCTCCCACCGTTCAGAGTTCTCTGTCCCCTTTAGGCCCAGATGACCGCACAGACAGCTATACAGATGCCATATTCTGTCCGTGTCTCTGTTTGTGCGCAACGGCTATCCCTTTTTTTGTATATCTGATCCTCTACAAACAGGTATCGCTTCCGCTTCTCTTTTTTGCCGGATTGTCCCTTTTTTCAATGATCAAACGCAAGACTGATATCCGTATGCTGCTTCTTACCTATGTGCTGACTTATTATGGCATTGTATCGGTTTTAAGCTTTGGATGCAGCTTTACAACGCAATTTGTCCTCTCCGGCTCCAAAATTTATATTCTGACACTATTGATCGGAACCGCTTTTCTGATACTTACCCATGTGATCAGAAAGCTTCATCCGGACAGTCTGTTTGCAAAATATCTGTTACTGGCTCTCCAGTGCCTGATGCCCGGTCTTTTCTCCGTGTATCTGATCGACAAATACCTTTATAAGGATTCCTTGATCCGCGTCCGCTATGCGACCGGATATTATATTTTCTTCGGAGCTCTGATCGCTGTCCTGTTTTTTATTCTTATCCGGCATGCGATCCGGTATTTCCGTGGAAAAAAAGATGATATTATCTGTTTTGTGACACCCATGATCATTTTCGCATACCATTCCTTTTGTGCGGCACCCATGTATGCACAGCCCGATCAGCATCATCACGGCGAGCAGATGATCCCCTTCAACCAGATTTTTGAACATGGCCAGTCATTATATAATACCTACACACCGGTCTCCGGTCTGTTCCCCTTTGTCAATGGATTTATCCAGCATGGTATACTGGGTGGAACTGTAACAGATTATGCACCCGCTATATCGATAACGATGGTTATTTTTTGCTTCATCATCATGTTTCTGATCTGCCAACACATCGGCGGCTCCAAGGCGCTGTTGTTTGCGGTGCTCTTCAACCTGCCCTGCTATAACAGACAGTACATGGTTCTTCCGGCGCTGTTATTACTAACCCTTCCCGGCTTATTAAAAAAACCGGCTCTCTGGATCTTCAGCTATATCCTGACCAGCTTTCTTTCCGGTCTGTACTATCCGCTCTTTGGCGCGGCGGTAATGCTTTCCATGGTTCCGGTCTGTCTTTGGGAGATCCGTGCACTGTGGGAGAAATCTCGTCGATCCGGGGCAGCTTTTCCTTCCTGTAGTCTGAAACAAGCCAATAAGGATATGTCTTCTGTCGCTTCTGACAATCTAAATATGAATACATCTTCTGCAAATTCGGCAGACAAACAACATAGGCGCCTGATGTCCGTTGGCTGTCTTATTTTATATGTTGCCCTATTTGCTGTCATTGCCTGCTCCATTCCGACGCTTTTCAGAATGTTAAAACATACTTTAACTTATTCCTCGCAGACGATTCCGGCAGACGGAATCGCTTTATCCAACCAGACAGCTCCTGATTTCTTCATGCCTTACCTTGCAGATATGCCAACGCTCAGGCTTTATCTGTACATGGCTCTGCGCTTTTTATTACCTGCCATCGGAATCTGGCTGCTTCTCTATTTTGCATATCGGGCACTCCGCCAAAAAGATGTTTTCCGGTTTCTTTTATTTGCAGCCGGTATCATAACGCTTGTAATTTCATACAGTTATACGCTTGTACGCGCCGATGTCGGAAAAGTTCTCTCCCGCACCGGCCCGATCCTGATCGCTGTTATCGGCATGTATCTGCCGGTCTGTCTGTTGTCACACAAGGAAATACTGAAAGAAAAAAAAGCAAACCTTCTGGCATTGGGCTTTTGTCTTTCTTTACCTTTTATCGTGTATATGCAGATCTCCCAGACCAAAAATCCCGATCTGTGGGTATATCCGGATGGCGATGCCAAGCTGGTCATGGACGATAGCTCCAAGCTGTTTGCCTATTATACCGTGCCGGATACCTTTTTAAAATCCGGGGATACAGATCTGTCTCCCCGTTATCAGGCACTACTCGGCGACGGATTTATGGTTGCCGACCAGGTTCATTACATCAAAGAATATGCAAAGGTTGTGGAAAAATGCGAACAGGTATCAGAGGATGTGACTTATATGGCCTTAGACGGTCAGGGCTTTTTTGATTATCTGGGAATTACCTGCTACGGCACCGGCTATATTCCTGCTGCCCGCAGCCTCAAGGCCCAGCAGGAGATCTGGGATTCCGATCCGCAGAATCTACCGGTTGTTTTTTACATCCAGCCGGAATATGATTACTATATTTTCCGCTTCATGATGGATGCCGGTTACCTCTATAACCACGAGGATCACGCCTTTTATCCACCCGGGCTGTATGATAAGCTGTACGCTGCAGGACTTGTAAGCGGCTGTGATGATTACCGAAAGGACTGCTCACCGCTCGATCTGGGGCTTTCAGCTGCATCCTTTGGTAATTCCTGCGATAGCTTTATGAAAAACAATGTACTGACATCAGAAACCGATCCCTCAGATCTAAAAAAACTTACCGGCAAAAGCTATGATGCCATGTATCTGGAATTTTCGGCAAAGCCTGCTGACAACCTGCTTGTGACAATATCCTTTACCGATACCGAAGGCAACTCTTTCGAGCAATATCAGACCACCTGCCAGTACGGTGACGGAGAGCTTTTAATACCGCTTGGCATGAATGCCTGCTGGACATTATCGGATATCAGCTCCTTTACCGTTTCACTTACCGATACGGACAGCAATATCCTGCTCTATGCCGTGACCTATCATTACAAAGATCAGCAGACAGTTGAAATTGCAGGTGAAAACAGTGCAGACCCAAATATCCTGACAAATATCCTGTTATATAAAATTACGCTGGACAGATAGCCAAAAGACCCTGCAGCCAACATCATGAAGATCATCCACGTGGATAAATCCCATGCTTTGGCCACAGGGTCTTTTATTATCTTTTCATATACAATCTATTCGTCAGACAGCAGTCATTTTATCTATGCTGTGATCAATGTGCCTGCTTTACCTTTGACAGCCTGAGAAGCTTTGTCAATGGATGTGATCAGTACACTTCCGGTCGGTACCTTTTCCAGATAGGTCACTGCGGCTTCCATCTTGGGCAGCATGTCGTTTTCGCCAAATTCCCCGGCTTCAATATAAGCTTTGACCTGCTCTAAATTCATGCGGTCGATACCTGTCTGTCCTTCCTTCCCGTAGTTGGTGTATACCTGCTCTACACTTGTCAGGATGATAAGCTGGTCAACCTTTAAATCTGTAGCCAGCTTGCCGGCAATGCAGTCCTTTTCAATAACCGCTGACGCGCCTTTTAAGGCATGCTTCTGCTCGATAACGGGTATTCCGCCACCACCGCATGCGATCACAACCTGATCGGCATCTGCCAACAGACGGATGGTATCAATTTCAACAATATCAATCGGCTTGGGTGCCGCAATCGCACGTCTGAAGCCTTTGCCGGGGATCTCCTGTACATAATTGCCCTTTTTGATCTCCATTTCGGCATCCTCCGCACTCATATAGCGCCCTATCAGCTTGTGCGGCTCATAAAAGGCTTCATCATACGGATCAACCGTAACCTGTGTCAAAATCGTGCTGACAGACCTCGAAATGCCTCTGGAAAGCAATTCTGCCTTTAGCGCATTCTGAATATCATATCCGACATACCCCTGGCTCATGGCCGAGCATACACACATAGGTGCCGGACTGTAATCAATATAAATACGGCGAAGCTCTGTCATCGCCTTGTGGATCATAGAAATCTGGGGGCCATTGCTGTGTGTAATGGTCAGCTGGTAATCAGCCTCAACCAGATCAGCCAATGCCTTTGCCGTATCCTTTACCGCATCCCACTGCTCTGAGATCGTATACCCCAGTGCCTGATGTCCCAATGAAACAACTACTTTCTTCTTGCTCATACTCCTACCTGCCTTTGTTGTTTATCTTTTTTTAGTATATCAAAAGCTACCTTAAATAGCAATGACTGTAATCATCGCACCAATCATAATACAAAAATCCGAGATGTTAAAAACAAGACCTCTGAGCTTGTCATTTTTGACCTCAAAGCCAAAGTAATCCACCACGTATCCGCGCACCATGCGATCATAGGTATTGGAAAAAGCTCCTCCGAGCAAAAATGCCAGTCCGGTACAAAGCAGCTTTTTGCCTTTTTTTCCAAAAGAAAATACATACATCAGAAAGCAGACCACACAAAGTCCCACAGAAAGCCCTTTTACAAATTCCTTGTGCTTACTTCCCAGATTGAGAAAAGCTCCCTCATTGTGATATTTGGTCAGATAGATCTTGTCCTTCAGAACCGGAACTTTGAGGACACCGGTAAGATGCTCCCCCTCTGTTCCGTTGTTTTCACGTGTCTGCTTGATCACCTGCTCGCAGGCAGCGATCAAAACCGCAATCCATGTCGACATTTTTCTCCTCATCTTTCTTCAAAATAATTGTATTGCCCATACGGCCTCACACCCCGGCCAGTACATCAAAAACCCCGGTCAGATCCAATGTCCCATATCCCCATTCTCTGGACGGATAATACAGATCATTTTTTCTTTCCGCACCTCTTATAAAATAATTTTTGACGCTCTGAGTATTGACAACGATATCTCTTCCCTGTCCGACAGCCCACTGCATAAAATCCGCGGCTGCTCCGGACGCTATGGCCGCTGCCATGCTCGATCCCGTCTCCGGTCCCAGTACCGTCGGAACCAGCACTCCCGGTGAAGCAATTGCCGGCACAATACTGCCGTCAACAGAAAACCCTCTGCCGCTGTTTAAATAAAAGCTCCGGTCACTGCTGTTGTAGGCTGAGACCGCCATCACGCCCCTGCTGTAGGCAGGCTCCGTCAATGTCTCATACGGACTCGGCCGCAAAAAATACGTGTCACTTTTCAAAAATTGTCTGAGCGGAAGCCAGGCGTGTACATGTCCTTGGCCGCTCCTTGTAAAAATACGAAGCTTCCAAATCCCGGATGCCGGATGTATAAAACGCAGTGTGATAAGCTCCTGTCCGTTTCCGATATCCACCGGTACATAATCTATCATAAGCCTTGTGTCGGAATAAATAAAGCTAAATTCCATACTTTGCCGCAGACTATATGGAATTTCCGAAATTCCCTCCCCACCGGGTGTCATGACCGAGATCGTGTAGATGTCCGGAATCTGTCCCCATATTTCCATATAAAAGCCAGGCTCATTTTCTCCGATCAGAAGTTCAATCTCTTCGTAATTTTGCTGTGCGGAATAAACCGGAGACATAATTCCGGCATAATGTCCGGCATAATTGCCTTCATTACCACCTCCCACAACCACACAGCGGTTGCGCTTTCTGCCAAGCCAGCCCAGATATCCGTCTAAAAGCGCCGATCCGTCATGTGATCCCATCGTGGTGCCAAGTGCCATACAGATGACCAGAGGCTTTTTTTCTCTTTCTGCCACCTTATCTAAATAGCTGAGCGCCAGCATAATGTCCGTTTCCTGATAGCAGGCCACATCCTGTGCTATGCTGTAAAACTCCCGCATATACTGCTTGCACTGCTTTAATTTTACCACTGCAATATCTGCATCCCGTGCTGCTCCGGTAAATCCGTTGGTCCTGTCATAGCCGCAGGAAGCGGAAATCATCTTTGTCCCATGCCCGTCTTCGTCTGTAAAAAGAACAGGACCGTCTTCGGCCAGATTGCGGTTGATGACTTCTCTTGTGTATTCAATTCCATAATAAAAACCGTCCGGCGGCTGTAATCTGTTTTCATCTGTCCGGTTACCAGTTCCAATACTTCTGTCATCCTGCTGTGCCGTCTGATCCCACACACTGACAAGACGTGTCGAACCATCCTCATTGCGGAAAGCCGGTAGTCTGTAGCGGATCCCCGTATCCAGAAAGCCAAGGATAACGCCCTGTCCTGTCAGGCTCAGCGGTTGTCTGCTAACCTGTAAAATTCCGGAATCATTTAAAACCGACAAATCATTCTGCAGCCCATAGCACTTGGGAATATACTGATAGCGGTATTCCGCGCTGTTTAATGGAGACACACCGGATGCCTCAACATACAGGATATACAGGTTATCCGTTATTTTTATGACACATTTGTCATCACTTAAATTATCTCCCGGAAATAAAGAACCGGAGGATATATCAAATCCCAAAGGGATGTCCCGATAATCCTCCGATAAAATACGATATTCACACTCGTTCATGTTTGCACCTGCATAAAGCTTTTTATCAGTCTATGCCGGCCTTGCAAAAACTATCCGCGGATCTCTATGACCGGTCCGCCTTTACCATCGATATAATCTCCGGTGATCGTCACAGTACCGATATTGTCATCCTTGGGAATTTCATACATGATATCCAGCATGAATTCCTCAATAATAGCACGTAATGCACGCGCTCCGGTATCCTTTTCCATAGCCTTTTTGGCAATCGCGCGCAGGGCACTTTCATCAAAATGCAGATCTACCTCATCCAGAGCCAACAGCTTCTGATACTGCTTCAAAATTGCGTTTTTAGGCTCACGCAGGATATCCACCAGCATATCCTCGGTCAGACCGTCCAATGTAAACAAAATAGGAAGTCTGCCCAAAAACTCCGGGATCATACCGTATTTTTTCAGATCCTCGATCGTCACCTGATTGTGGATATTTTTTTCTTTGTCAAAGGTATCCTTTAAAACAGCATCAAATCCGATAGAGCTTTGCTTGGACAGGCGCTGTTTGATGATCTCGTCCAGATCCGGAAAAGCCCCACCGCAGATAAACAGGATATTGCGCGTATTGATCGTGGTAAGCGGAACCATGGCATTTTTGCTGCTCGCACCAACCGGCACTTCAATATCCGCCCCCTCCAACAGCTTTAACATTCCCTGCTGAACCGATTCACCGGAAACATCGCGGGAATTGGTATTTTGCTTTTTGGCAATTTTATCGATCTCATCAATAAAGACAATCCCCATCTCGGCCTTATCCACATCATTGCCGGCAGCTGCCAACAGCTTGGAAAGCACACTTTCAATATCATCACCGATATAACCCGCCTCTGTCAGACTGGTCGCATCCGCGATCGCAAGCGGCACATCCAAAAGCTTTGCAAGCGTCTTTACCAGATACGTCTTACCACAGCCGGTAGGTCCGATCATAAGCATATTGGATTTCTCGATCTCGATCTCATCCATGGTATTGGTTGCCACACGTTTGTAATGATTGTAAACGGCTACAGACATTACCTTTTTGGCTTTTTCCTGTCCCACAACAAACTCATCCAGCTTAGCTTTGATCTCATGGGGTGCAGGAACATCTTTCAGATCGATCAGCGGCTTATCTGTCTTTTTACGCTTTTTTAATCTGGTCCGTTTGGAATTGGGATCCTGCTGCAGATCATTGAGATTGACAAAACGGATATTGGGAAAGCCCTTGGGAATATCCTTTCCATCCTTGGAAGCCTCATCATCCGAATCGGCATTCTGGTTTAAGCCCGGCATACCAAAGCCGGAAAGCGAATTGAGCAAAGCAGCATCATCCATTCCCGGATAATCATACTGGCCAATGGCATCCATGGTCTTGTGCATACAGTCATCGCACACACAGATATTCTGTGGCAGCTTGAACTGTCTGCCTGTAATGCTTTCGGGACGATGACAGATGAAACATACATTATCATACTCGCTGTCATCATTGTCATCATCTTCGCTGTCAGCACTGCCATCATCTTCGTTGTCAGCATTGCCATCATCTTTGTTGTCAGCACTGCCGTCATCTTCGTTGTCAGCACTGCCATCATCTTCGTTGTCAGCATTGCCGTCATCTTCGCTGTCACCATCTTCGGCGCCAGAAACATGATCGTCAGAATCTACATCGACATCTGTATCTCCATCTGTATCTGTATCTCCATCTGTATTCATATCATCGACTGCACGAACAACACCTGTATCATTCCTGTCCCTGTCATCGGATGCGGCATTCTCATCCACATCATCCGCATCATCAAAATCGGATTCGTCAAAATCATCATCCCCGGCGCTCATGTCAAATAAGGGTGCATCATCCTTATCCACAACCTCCCGGAAATCATTTTCAGGCTTGATAAACGGTTTTTGTCCCGGTGCATCATCAAAATCATTTAAATAAGAGTCATTATCCTCTTCATCTGAAAAATCATCCTCATCAAAAAAAACAACTTCATCATCAACATGTTCCTCATCCGTCACTTTTTGTTCGTCTTTATTGGAATTATTGAATATATCAAAAAAACTGCTCATTATTTTCCTCCAAGTGTTACCGTCGTTTCATACGGCTGATATCCATCATTGGTACGGGTCATAAGCTTTGCTGCGACCTTGTCACCAACTTTATAATAAGATAAGACCTCTGTCAGGTCACTCATCTTTCCTACCGTATATCCGTCAATCTCCAATAAGATGTCCCCTTTATGGA
This sequence comes from uncultured Lachnospiraceae bacterium, assembly GCA_900549665.1. Taxonomy (GTDB): domain Bacteria; phylum Bacillota; class Clostridia; order Lachnospirales; family Lachnospiraceae; genus UBA2882. The sequence continues at coordinate 31,729 of URPH01000022.1, forward strand.
TGCCGGCCTCTTTGGCAGGTGTATGGTCAAATACCTGTGTAATGTAAATTCCCTCTTTGATATCGTATTTTTCCAAAAGTTCACCGGTAACAGCCATACCGCTGATTCCGAGATATGTGGCCGAATCATTTTTTTGCGAAGGTTTTGTTTTTTTCTCCATCAGATCCTTTAAGATCGGTTCTGCCGTTGAAATCGGGATCGCATATCCCATGCCTTCCGTCGCATAATCTGCGATCTTGCTGGAATTGATTCCGACCACCTCACCCCTGACATTTAAAAGTGCCCCGCCGGAATTGCCCGGATTGATCGCCGCATCCGTCTGTATCAGATATTTTACCGCAGACGAATCATCCTTACCGACCTCCGTTCCGTATAACGGACCTTCATCATCCGTATAGGCTCTGTTGACAGCACTGATCACACCTGTTGTCACAGACTGCCCGGTGCCAAGCGCATTTCCGATCGCGATCGCAGGTTCTCCTACCTTTAAGTAATCGGAGTTGCCAAGGGTAGCTATCCTGATCTGCTTTTTGGTCGCAGGATCAAGATCAGAAAGATTGATGGCGATCACTGCCAGATCCATGTCCGCATCCGTTCCTTTGACGGAAGCCTCTGCTACAGATGCGTCAATAAACTGCACTGTCAGCTCATCGGAATCCTCAACAACATGATTGTTGGTGGCGATTAAAAGCTCCGTGTCATTTTCTCCGACAATAATACCGGAGCCGCCGCCCTCAGTCTCATAATCATACAGATATCCCCAGAAATCATCCTCAATGGTGTATTTGCCAAAAATAGATACAACACAGGGCATCACGCGGTCAACGACCTCTGTAACGTCCGTCACAACCGTTGCCTGCGTCTCCTTGGCAACCGTCATGTCAATTTCGGAATCGGAATTCATCTCATTGATGTCAGCCATCTGGTTGGTTTCTTCCTCTCCGTCTTTTTCTGTATCATCCACACCGTTTTTCTTTTCTTCCGGATCAGCTTGTTTTTCCACAGCTTCCGTCTTTTCGACCGGATCTAAAAGCTCCGGTGCCGCCTCCTGTCTGAATACAACAAGAATTACGACGATCACAAGCCCTGCCACCAGACCAAACATCAGTCCGCACAAAACGCTCATGCCCATTTTCTTTAATTGTTTGTCTTCCGGCTGCTGCAGCTTTTGTTCTTCTTTTATCTGTTCATCCATTTAATATCCCCCTGACACAGCATGCAAAGATCTGAGGTATCTTCCGATTTCCTTATCAGCATCCGCACTACTCAACAGTAACAGACTTGGCAAGATTTCTTGGTTTATCTACATCCAATCCTTTTGCAACAGAAACATAATAACCAAGCAGCTGCAATGGCACAACAGCCAGTGAGGCTGCAAAATGCGGATCTGTCTTCGGAATATATACTGTAAAATCAACCGTATCCTCAATTTCATAATGGCCATAGTTGGTTAATCCCATCAGATATGCACCACGGCTCTTTACCTCTACCATGTTGGAAATGGTTTTTTCATACAGATCATCCTGTGTCAGCAGCCCGATTACAAGCGTTCCTTCTTCAATCAGGGAAATGGTTCCATGCTTTAATTCTCCTGCCGCATAGGCCTCTGAATGAATATAACTGATCTCTTTTAATTTGAGACTTCCCTCCATGGAAACAGAATAATCAATTCCTCTTCCGATAAAGAACACATCCTTTGCCGATGCAAATTTAGCGGCAAACCACTGGATACGCTCCTTGTCGGCAATGATCTTTTCAATCTTATCCGGCAGTGACAAAATTTCATCCACCAGCTCTTTGGCCTTTGTATCCGTGATCTGCTTCCTGTTCTGTCCCAGAGCAATCGCCAGCATATAACAGGCAATCAGCTGGGTACTGTAAGCCTTGGTCGTTGCAACCGCAATTTCCGGTCCTGCCATCGTATAGTATACATAATCGGCCTCACGGGAAATGGATGATCCGACAACGTTGATAATGGCAAGTGTCTTGTTGCCACGCTCTTTTGCCTCTCTCAAAGCAGCCAGTGAATCCGCCGTCTCTCCGGACTGCGAAATGACAACGACAAGTCCCTTCGGAGACAAGATCGGATTGCGGTAACGGAATTCGGATGCCAGCTCTACACGTACAGGCACTCTCGCAAAATCCTCAAGCACATATTGTGCCGTCATGCCGACGTGATAGGCTGAACCACATGCCACAATATAAATCTGGTCTATATCCCCGAGCACCTTTTCATCCATGCCAATAACTGAAAGATCAACCTTTCCGTCCTTTAATACCACATTGGCGGTATCTGTGATAGCCTTGGGCTGTTCATGGATCTCCTTCATCATAAAATGCTCATATCCGCCTTTTTCTGCGGATTCGGCATCCCACTGCACCTCCATGAGCGGCTTTTCAATCTCATCTCCATTCAGGTTGTAGAAATGAACCTCTCCGTCGGAAAGCTTTGCCATTTCCAGATTGCCGATATAATACACATGACGGGTGTATTTTAAAATAGCGGCTGCATCCGAAGCTACAAAGGACGCATCGCCCTGCGTTCCGATGATCATCGGGCTGTCTTTTCTGGCCACCCAGATCTCTCCCGGATAATCCTGGAACATCAGGCACAGAGCATAAGAGCCTCTGACACGCACCATGGTCTTGGCGATCGCATCAATGGGTCCGATATTGTATTTTTTGTAGTAGTAATCTACTAATTTAACGACTACCTCTGTATCGGTATCGGAATAAAACTGATATCCGTTGTGTAAAAGCTTTTCTTTTAATTCCTGATAATTTTCAATAATTCCATTGTGGACACCTACGACCTGTCCTTCATCCGCGGGATGATTTTTTACATAGGTACCGCTTACATGCGGATGCGCATTCACTTCGGAGGGTTCCCCGTGTGTGGCCCAGCGTGTGTGCCCCATACCGCAGCACCCCTTCATCGCCTTGCCTCCATCGGTCTTGTCGGACAGATTGGCCAGGCGCCCTTTTGCCTTGACAACGGCGATCGGTCCGTCTCCGTCCCTTACTGCAAGCCCCGCCGAGTCATATCCTCTGTATTCAAGCTTTGCCAGCCCCTCAAGCAAAATCGGAGCGGCCTGTTCTTTTCCGCAATATCCTAAAATTCCGCACATAATCAATCTCCTTCCTTTTCGGGATTTCTTCCGTATCCCCTGTGGACATCAACATTCCGGATACCTCTTTTTAATGACATTCTTTTCCAGTAATCCGGATTGGCGGTCATTCTTAAAATCTGTGTTTCCGGAAGCTTTTTATAATTTTTACCCATGCGGTATCCCAAAAATCTGGCACCGCTTTGTATGATCAGGCAGGGAATCCATTTTTTATACTTGTTGTTCCAAAGATAGGAAGCCGTGCTCTTAACCATACGTATACCTTCACCCTCGGATCTGACCCTTTCAAAAATCTCCGGATGATCTGCCTGTGATACGCCCAGATCAAAATTACGGTGAAACTGCTGCTTGGCTGTATAATTGTGTGAATGATAGACACAGGCATCGGCGCAATAAGCAATTCCGTAGCCCTCTTTGGCAATCTTAGCCGCATACAGCATATCTTCATTGAAAATGGCGCGTTTTACAAAACCTTTCACTTTATCAAAAACAGCCCGGTCATATGCCGCACATACATCAGAGCAGAAATACGTCTTGATGCCGAGCGTCCCAACATCCTCTTCATGCTTGACAAACGAGTGGTCCGGATAATTGAACCCTCTGGTATAGCGTTCAATGGGATTGCAATCCTCCCTCGGAAGCTGCCTTGCATAGGAAACCGCTGCCTTGTGGGAGAGCAAGGGTTCTATCAGTCTCTCGATCAGATATTCATCCTTTGGCAGTGCATCCTGTGTCATCATGATAAAATAATCTGCCCCGGAATGATATACTCCGGCATTTCTTGTTGCTCCGTGATCAAATTCCAGCTTGGATAAATGATATACTTTGCAGTTTTCATAATACTTAATAAAATCCGCTCCATAGATCAACTGATCGAAATAGGCCTCCTCCGTATTCATCAATATGATCCGGTTTGGAACAATCGTCTGTCTGTTTAACCGCCGAAGTACCTCCAGCAGTTCTTTTTTTGGTTTGTATGTGGGGATAATTACGTCTACCGTATACATTTTATGCGCTTCCTTTTCTGTCTCATACCTGTAAAATTCCACATATAGAGATGTGTGTCATAAATTTTTTCAACACATATCATAGTATAACAGAGATAAAACATGGGGGCAAGTTTCTTGCGAATCCACATACGATTTTCTTTATAGAAAAAGGGGCTTATAAAAGCCCCTTCTTTTTATTGTTGTTATTTTATTTTCCGGTATCGGAATGGATCTTGGCACTGTATTCCTGAACCTCCGGTGAAGGTGTATAGGACTCATCGCCAAACAGGAACTCATGCAACAGGGTAACATTGGTTGCAAGGTCAGACGGGATAACACAGTCGCCCTTGGAACCGATCACACCGGTAGCACGATTCTGCTCTGTCGGGAAGCCGGTATTATCCACGATCTTGTATGAAGTAATATCGGTTAACAATGATAAAATCTCATTTAATGTCAGGCTGGTAGCCGTTGACGGAAATACTTCATTTGCGATCTTATTTAAGGTCGCGGGATTTTTTAAAGCAACCGCCTGTGCCTTGTCAGCCAGTGCCTGGATAACCTCACGCTGTCTTTCGGCACGCTTAAAGTCATCACCTGCGGTATATCGGATACGACAGTAGGATACAGCCTGGATACCATCCAGATTAACAAGCCCCGTCTGGGTAAGCTTGGTATATTTACGTCCCAATGACTGGGCGGTCTCTACCTGATAGTTGTTCAGATGACCGATCTCTGATTCGTCAACATTGATCTCAATGCCGCCAAGTGCATCCACGGTGTCTGCAACAGCACCCCATCCTACGGTAACATAGTCTGTGATATTTAAGTCAAAGTTCATATTGAGCATATTGATAGCCTGTTTGGGACCTCCATGGGCATATGCATTATTGGCTTTATTGTAGGTATCATTGCCCATATTGAGGTAGGTATCACGGTAAACAGATGCCAGCCTGATCTCTTTGGTCTCTTCATTGATGGAGGCAATGATAATTGTATCGGTACGACAGCCTTTACCAAGGTTGTTGTTGCGGGCATCCACACCAAACAGGGCAATATTGCGGTACCCCTGCATATCACTGTTGATATCGTTAAATTTGACATCACTCTCATCAACCATAAACTCCTCAAGCATTTCATCGGTATTGGCTGTCTCATCACTGCTTCCGTCATTTCCGTCAAGATAGTCTTTGTGGATAACATCCAGCTTTGTGATAAAAAACAGAGCAACGATCAGAATCAGAACTACAAAAAACTCTACTCCGAGAATGATCCATTTTTTGCGCTGGCGTCTTTTTAATTCTGCCTTGCTGACACGTCCCCTGCCAGTACGGTTTGTGCCTCCGGTGCGGGCTCCTGTCCCGGAAGATCTGTTTGCAGAGCCTGTTCTGCCTGCGGGATTTGTTCTTTTTGCCGATCCACTATGCTTTGTGGATCCTGATCTGTTGGCAGAACCCGTATTTCTTGAATTTCTCTCTGTAGCCATTATTTTTCCTTTTTAATCCTTTCCTTCTCGTAAACGATCTAATATGCATTTTTATTGATAAAACCCTTAAACAACGTCAGGAACATGATTTTGATGTCCAGCCCCATAGTCCAGTTTTCAATATAATACAAGTCACACTCAATACGCCCCTTGATCGAACTGTCACCGCGATAACCGCTGATCTGCGCCCATCCGGTAATTCCGGGGCGCACCTGGTGCTTGATCATATAACGCGGGATTTCTTCCTTGTACTGCTCTACAAAGTACGGTCTTTCCGGTCTCGGACCGACAATACTCATATCCCCTTTTAATACATTAAAAAACTGCGGCAGCTCATCAATACTGGTATGACGTATAAAACGTCCGACCGGCGTGACGCGCGGATCCCCTTTGGTAGTCCATGCCTTCTTTTCGTCCGACGGATCCTGCACCCTCATGCTGCGGAATTTATACATTTGAAACCTGCGATTGTGCAATCCGACCCTTTCCTGTTTGAAAATAACAGGTCCTTTGCTGGTGCATTTGACCAGAATCGCGGTAACTAACAAAATCGGTGAAAACAAAATAATCGCAAAAACAGACCCGACAATATCCACGCACCTCTTTGCAACTGCATTCAGGGTATTCGTCAGTGGGACATGTCGGATGTTGATCACCGGAAGTCCATTCAGATCCTCAGTATAAGGTTTACTCGGGATGACACTGTTGTAATCCGGAATAAACTTTGTATGCACACCGGACTTTTCACACATTCCGACAATTTCCTCCAGATATTCGTAATCCTTCAGAGAAAGTGTAATGGCGATTTCATCCAGCTTATTTTCCGGAAGAATAATCTCCAGATTTCCAATTGTACCAAGCACTTTAACATTTTTGTACATCGTCCCCCGGGGAATGTGGTCATCCAGAATGCCCCGGACAACATAGCCCCACTGCGGATTCTGCATAATACGGTCAATGTACTGTTCGGCAGCTCTCGAGTATCCGACTAAAAGGATATACTTCATATTATATCCTTTTTTACGGAAGGTCCTCAATATCTTGCGGATCAGCACTCTGGTACCGGCCTGTCCCATGATATTAAATGCGTAAAAAATAAAGATCATCGAACGCGATATGTGGTTCTGCCTGATGATATACAAAATACCGATAAACAGGATCATACCGACAGTATTCGACTTGATGACATTGACAATGTCCCGCTGCGCACTCGAATATCTCTTGGATGTGTATAACCCAAACAAATAGTTTAGGATCAGATATCCGGGAACTATATATAAAAGCGTCGAAAAATATATTTTTGCACTTAATACACCGGTAAATTCGGCGTCATTATTAAATCCGGTCTGAAAACGCACATACCATGCCAGCGCATAGGTTGCAACGATCACCAGCCCGTCCAGCACGACATGAAGTCTGTTAAAATACTTTTGATTGTCTTTAATCAAAGATATCACCTATTTCCATATACAACCGCTATTGTACCTTATTTTGGCAAAAAGGGCAACCATTTTATAACATCTGTGTAATGTAAATTTAACATTTTTGTAACATTTTAATACAATCTTATATAATACTTAAGAATTTTATTTGAAGATCATTTGTCATTTTGTGTCCGAAAAACGCTTTTATACAAGCTCATACAGCCTGCGGACCAGGTTCCACCAAAGCTGCAGCTGAATCCATACATAGCTTAACAGGTTTTTCCATTCAAATCCGACTTTTTTCTCCCGTCCTTCTTTCTGACGGCACAAAGCCATTCCCTTCACAAGTCCCTTTACATATATGTTTCCATATCCCTTTTTAACAAAAAAGAGTGTTTTGATCAGGAAACCGATGATAAGCAGGGGCAAATTTAATACGATCTGAAGAAAAGGCATATTTTTATAAATCAGATATATACTATTTTTTGCAGATAAATTAATTTTAAACTCATTGTAGCGCGATCCGGAGGAACCGCTTCCGGCATGATACACAACCGCATCATGGCAGAAATAATTGCGGTAACCATGTATCTGTGCGCGATAACCGACATCTATATCTTCTAAATATGCGAAGTGATTTTCATCAAATGTTCCAATTTTGCGAAAAATTTCCATGCGGTAAATGGCCGCTCCGCCACATGCGGCAAAAATTTTCATGTCCCTTTCATAGCGCAGTCTGCTTTTGCCTTTGCCGATTCCATATGCCCAGCCGAGAGCACAATATAAATCCCCACAGTCATCGATCACATCCGGCTCATGCAAAGAAAGCATTTTGGCCGATGCCGAAAAAGCCCTTTTATGCGTATCCATAAACCGTTCCATGCAGAGGACAAAATCCTCCTTTACCTCGGTGTCATTGTTTAAAAGAAGCACATAGGGCGTATGGCAGGCATTGATTCCTGCATTGACAGCTCCGCAGAATCCGGTATTTTCCTTAAAATAAATCGCTTTTGCCTGTCCCTTTTTTTCATATTCCCGGCACAGCTCAAGACTTCCATCCACAGAGCCGTTATCTACCAGCAAAATCTCAAAATCGGATATTTTTCCGGCAAGCTCCAGCTTGTTCATACAATTTTCCAGATATTTTATTCCATTATAATTTGGGATTACAACTGTTGTTTTCATAAAATCCTATCCGAGCTCCATACTGACTAACTGCAGCATTATTTATAGTTTCATCCATCTGACATAAAACAATCTATATTTATAATTTTGTCCATCTGACATAAAACAATCTGTATTTATAGTCTTATCCGTCTGACACAAAACATCCCTATTCATCGCTACAGCTCTACAACATAATTGGGATCATACACAAGCTTCATACCTTTTTTAAGTGCTTCTTCCAAACTCTCCTCAAGCGAAGGCGAAACCCGGAGTGCACGCTCATCACAGGCCTTCACCTCCATATACACATCCGCCCGGTGCAGATATCCGCTGCTATAACGCTTCAATCCGGTAAACAGATCATCCGGACCGCCGACCACAACACCATCTTTGACGACACGGCCGCAGACTGCTGCCACATCCTTGCGGACCGCAAAAATATCCGGTACATAGGTGGTATCATAAAATCCCAGATGGGCACTGTCTTTTACAAGAGCCTGTCCTTCCATTCCCATCTGTTTGTAATAATCCTTTAAGGCCTCTTTGCCGGCATCATACGCATAACGCTTGCTCTCGGTATTGACCGCCGTCGAATCCTCGTGACAGCGCCAGTGATACAGCACATAAGGCGTATGCAGGATCTTTTGACCCGTCCTCCGGGAAAGAATGGCGAGCCTTAAAAGCAGGTCATAATCCTGTGCACCGTCATAGGCTGCACGCAGCAAAAGCTTTTTCATCACATCTGCTCTTACCATCAGAAAATGGCAGATATAATTGTTGGATAAAAGTAAATCAGGATTGAAATCCGGCTTGAAATTGGGATCGTAAAAACGCTCCGCTCTGGTATCGCATTTGTCCTCATCGGAATATACCGCGAGAATGTCTGCACTGTTATAACCGCCGGTACCGCTTTCAGCACTGTTTGTGCCGTTCTCATCACATTCTGCCACGTTGGGATCACAAACCAGCCTTTCTGTCATCTTCTCCAGCGCATCAAATGTCAGCAGATCATCATGATCCAACAGGGCAATATAATCACCCTTTGCTTGCCTGATGGCAGCATTGGTATTGTCCGAGATTCCTTTATTTTCCGTCAGACGGATATACCGGATGCGGTCAGCTTTATCTCCCTTAAGATCATCCGCATGCTCTGTTTTAAATATTGCCACATTTTTCTCAACCAAGTCTGAATGACTGGCATCTGCAAGCACCAGCTCCCAGTTTTGATATGTCTGCTGTACGACACAATTTAACAGATCGTAAAGAAACTCTTTTTTTGTTTCGTAGGTCGGAACAACAATACTGACAAGAGGGGCTGCTTTCCCGGATATGGTACTGTGTCCGCTACCGAATATGGTATGTTCAAAATCCTCAGTTGTCTTTCCATCATATGATGCAACTCCCCAGTCTTTGTTTCCGACATATGCCAGCGCTTTCTTAGTCGCCGCATCGACATGGACATGGTCCACTCTCTCCAAAGCCGCATAAAAGGCAGCCTTTGCTCCGTTTCTCTTGGCATAGCGGACTGTTTTTAACACCGGTCCCATCAGCCGTATTATGATATAGAAGAAAAGCACGTAGCCAATCAGATACAGGGAATAATAATACATAAACAAACGGGACGGCGCTGTCAGAAGAATCAACGGAAGCTTAATCAACGGCAGCGATAAAATGAAAAATACCGGCCATTTTTTCCGTACCAGACAATATCCCCAGCATAAAAGCAGTAAAATTATCGGCAATATCGGACTGTAGATCAGCGAATATCCCGCTTTTTTATCTGTATAGGACGGATAATGCCTCCATTCCAACAGACAGATCACACGGCTTCTGAGTTCTTTATTCACTGGCTTTGTCAACGGATAACCACGGAAGGTATCATAGTTGGCAACGCCTTCTTTATCAAACAATTCGGTTGTGTTTTCCAACAGATCCTCCGACTGCATAAAGCAGGTAAAGCGCTCCTTTAAAAATACGCCGGGATGCTTAAGGATCAGGTGATAATACGCATTTTTAAACTGCGCATACTGTGCCGCGGTATAATCGGTCCGCACAAAGTCCGGATCGGACCAGAACAGGCTGATACCGTTCTTTCCTTCTTTGGCCCCTTCTATTGCCTCATCCACACGGACAACCGCATCAATCTTTTTAAGCTCCTCGCTGTCAGGATCGACTTCATCCTCCTTTTGGATCAGATCAACCAAAGGCAGGACAACACTTGTCAGATCATACTGACTGCCGCTTGTAAGCCGGTTCCCCAGAGTCTGCGGCGCAAACAGAATAAGCGTTAGCACAAGGTAACTGCAAACAGAGCGTACCAGCTTCTTTTTATCAAGCTTCTTAGCCAAAAGAATGATCAGTAAAAGCGGGAAAAAGACAAAATAATACACGGCTTCCGTCCGCCATACAGTCACAACCGCAGCAAGTAAAATACATTTTGCAAGCTTTTCGGATTGTTGTCTTGTTTCAAGCAAAAGAATAACTAAAGCAAGCTCTAAAAAGGCATACAGACTCATCCGCATCGGGTACAGATTGGAATCGAGTACCGGAAAAAATAAAAGCGGAATAAAGCTTAAAAGCCCCAGTCTGCCAAATCCCTTTTCAAACCAGGTGATGACATAGCCTGCTAAAAGGGCGATGCAGGCGCACTGCACGATCACGATTCCCACAGGTGCCGGTATAAGCATCAGAGAAAAAACATAAAAAAGGCTCGTCAGATAATTCTGCCAGAAAACCGGTAAAAGCAATGTCGCACTGTTTAAAATGCCAAACTCATCCATTCTCCAGATGCCGGGCCATACCAGTAGAAGAACTGCCAGATTGATCACAAAATAGATCAACGTATTTCTGACGAAGCGTCTGTCTGCCTTTTTTACAAAGTACCCGATACCCTGCCACACAAGCAGCAATACAAGCAGAAAAACAGCTTTGGCCCCGACGGTCATTGCTGTTTTAATACTCTGTGTCAGATTTTCAAAGTCCCAGGTCACATAATCAAAGATCAGACGGTCGCTAAAAAAGGATAACAGCCAGTGGATCAGTGCTATGATGACGCAGTTTTTATTAAATTGTCCGTTAATAAACTTCTGCTTTATCTTTTTCACAATATACCTTTTCGTTGATGATACATTCATTTTCTGCAATGCTTATTTATATAATTCGCTTAAGCCTATGCATTTCTGACAGCCGGATTAAAATTTTCCTTAAAATAATCCAGTTCTTCCGGTGTTCCCAATACATGCACCTTGTCAAAATCAACGATGGAAATACGCACATCCATCCCCTTCTGAATCATATAGTTGTACAGGGGTGCCACATATTTTTCACCCTTTTCGAGCTTTTCATCAGAAGTATAATATTCCTTGTAAAGCTGCTCATACAGCCCGCATGTCTTAAAATAATACGCACCGAGTGTACAGTTGTCGGAAATACGGCTCTTTTCCCTTACCTCGACAACCCTGCCTTTTTCATCAAGCTTTGCAAAGCTCCAATGATCGCCGTCAGCATGAAAACACGGAATAAAGCCGTCTCCGCAGATCTGCTCTGTCTTCATCTGTCCGGCTTCCACATAGGTGTCAATATTGTAGATCATCAGAGAATCCTGTTTATCCCACACATCGGCAGCAAGCATTGCCGTTGTAGCCTGTCCATCCGTCAGATAGTCAAGCTCTACAATCTTTGCATCACCGATTCCGATTTTTTTACAGGTGCTGTAGATAAAGTCAGACGCCTGATCTTCCTTGCGCACGATAAAAATACAGGTGCTGTTTTGCAGATCAAAGCCCTCAAGGCTTTCCATGGACCACTCAAACAGGGTCTTTCCATGTGCTTCGATCATATATTTCGGAACCTTGTATCCGGCCTTGCGAAAACGGGATCCAAGTCCCGCCATTGTAATTACGATTGTCATACTGTTACCTCCCCATCATGTGCCATTAATGAAACACCATATACACTGTCCATTTTCTGAATTGTCTGAATCAGCTGCAACCCATCCTTTGGCTTGCATTCCACGATCAGGTTGAGTCCGCGCTCTGTCAGCTTGCGTGATTTGACCCTGCAGATCTTATTGTCCTGTCTGACAGCCTCCAAAACAGCTGTCTCCGCTGCCACATCCTTAGCACTGACAACCAGTAAGGATGCCGCCATTCCGATCGGTGTAAGCTCCAGCACGAGCAAGCCTATCGTGATCACAAGGCTTGCCAGAATGGCTATGGTAAATAAATTGGCTCCGCAGATAATTCCGATACTGATCGCCCAGAACAAAAACATCAGATCCATAGGCTCCTTGATCGCTGTACGGAAACGTACAATGGAAAGCGCACCGACCATACCGAGTGAAATGACCAGATTGGACTGCATGGCCAGAACGATTGCCGCTGTGATCACCGAAATAAGTGCCAGTGAAACATTAAAGCTTTTGTCATAAAAGCTTTTTTTGGAATGCACATAATACACAATGAAAATATACGCAGCAAGTAAAACCGTAACTGTCAGGGTCACTGCAACCCTCCCGGTTGTGATGTTGCCGCCGTTAAAGCCTTCCAAAAAAGATTTTTTAAATATATCGGAAAATGTATTCATAGATGATATCTCCTGCATAAATAATATTTTGAAAACGAAGTCTGCCTCAGATGCCCGATTTCCAGATTTTCCCGGATGTACGAGGGCAGAAATTCATCAAACTTTACTTCCATCAGTGTATATCCTAAAGGCATGATGCTGCGCTTATGCAGTTTTGGACAAAAGAAATCCTCAAATGCCTCTGAGGAAGCGATCGCATCATCAAAGGTCACGCGGACATTGCCGTTTGGCTCAATAAAAGGGGTCCGCTCATAAGCAACAATGACCTTGGGCTGCATGAGTCGGGTCTGCTTTAAAATAAGAAGCTCCTTGACAAGCGGCGGTTCTCTATGGAAATTGTAATCTGCTGTCATTGCGATATCTGCCTGCGTATCCGCAGCATTTCCCGCATTCCGCACACCGTCATCCATCAGCATCCTGTATTCGTCCATACCAATTGACTGCTGCCTCTTTTTTGTCATGCCCTTCTGCTTCATCTTTTTTTCCAGCACAATACGCTTGTCGGAGGCATTGTATATCCGGATGCGGTATTTGGATCTGGGATCCGTGCCCGCATCATTCTGATAATAGCAGTTGTTATCCGCATCATCGAAATAAACGCTCCGGATCTCATATGTGCCGCTTTTACCCGCATGTAAATCCTGCGCCATCAGGGCGGATACACGATTTTTGAGTATCGCTGCCTGCCTCTCGGAAATGATATATTTGTATTCATGTCGAAATTCCATGTTAAAACTCCATATCAAGTATAATATAACATGCTTTTATATCTGTCGTCACTTTATTTCATCGTCTTACCGGCACAGCTCGTCCACATAGCTGTCCACGTATGAAAGTCTCTGAATGGCAAAATCATAGATATAGGAAAAATCCTCTCTCTGGTTGCCATTGGGATATCTTGCAGCTTCCCTTGCAAATGCCCCGGAATCCTTTACGCGGTGTTCCAGATCTTTGATTCTCTCTGTAATGGCTTCATCCGAAAAAACACCCTTGCGCCATTTTTTCCATGTCTTTTTCAGATCAGCCTTGGCTCCATCTGCATCCAGCTCGATCATTCGCTGGGCGGGCTGCCAGATGACCGGTTCTGTCGCAACCGACAAAAGATCCTCTGAATAATATTCATTATCCGCATAAACCATTCCAAAGGAAATATTGAGATCCCACGGCACAAAATATCCGTACTCCTGTCCTCCCCGGTCACGCACCACATAATAATAATTTTTGTTCTGGTTGTCAAAGCCTGCAATCGCCTGATAAAAAAGCCAGTTGTCGATCAGATTCTGCTTATCATTGTACTTTGTGATATCCGCGATAAATGTAGTATCATCCGCTTCCAGATCCGACGCCAGCCGGAACAAAGGCGCCCATTCTTCCTCTGTCTGCAAAATGGTATCTCCCTTTAAATAAAAGCCTCCGCGGTAGTCCGGTGAATTAGCATCCGGTAACGCTCCGGCAAAATCCGATGACATCCAGTCACGGCTGTATTTTTTCTTGTAAATCCTTTCGATCACAGCTTCCTTTTCGGCTAACTGCTGCGATACCTTGTTTAGACCAAGCTGCTTGGCATCAATCGGCACCATCAGATCATACAGCCCCTGATAACCGTCATTGATCATGACCTCCACCATCGCAGACTGAGTGCCATATGAATACCCATACGGATTGTTGTTGGCTCCGACCTCCTGCCACAGATCAATGCAGAGCTGATCCCGGATACGCGTATTGTCCGCATAAAGAGAATTTAAGATCCAGTCATCATCCTTCCGAAGCCCCAGCAGATTTTTGTCGGCCTTTTCATAGACTCCATCCTCATTTTTATCTTTAAGATAAAGTCTCAAACTCTTTTTTTCATAGGCAAGACTGGTATTGCCCCTCGGCCTTGCCTTGGTATAGCAGGTAGTCACCCAGTCTCCGGAATGATCCGTATCATAGACCTTTAATAAAAAGATCTGTGTCTGGTCATCCGCAAGCTCCCCGGTTCCTGTAAAGGTTATCATAGGCAGACCGGTAAACACCAGATGGTATTCTGCATATCCATCCTTGGAAAGTGCCAGAAAATCAACGGCTTCTCCCGAAGCGATCATCTGCTTTTTGTCACATTCCGCATAATCTTCTAAGAAAAATAATTCTGCATTTTCTGTCTGTTTATTTTTCCGGTTCTTATCCGGCTGTTCATTCTGTACCAGATCAAAAAATCCTGACCATTTGCCGGCTTCCCAGTCTGCATCTTCCATATCAAGCGGCAGATAAAACGTCCTGCTTTCCGCATCATAAGGAAGCTTTTCTCCATCAAAGCACAAAGAAAAGGCCTGATCCGTCGTGGAATATTTTTCTTTTATTTTTGCATATTTTTTTTGGTCCGCCACATACAGCCCCTGACCCTGACTCCGATCATGGAAACTGCCAATGATAAGAGTAAGCACAAATAAGACCACGGCTATGGCAAGCAATATTTTCTTTTTCATTAAAAGACCACCATTTGTCTTATAAGCTTTTTTCAGACATGGAAAGCGCAGCCGCAATAACCGCATCCATATCATAATATTTGTATTCACCCAGACGGCCGCCAAAGATGACCTTCTTTTCTTTATCGGCAAGCTGTTTGTACGCTGCATAGAGCTTGCTGTTGGCTTCATCATTGACCGGATAATACGGTTCGTCACCGGGCTTCCACTCTGAGCTGTACTCCCTGGAAATCACGGTTTTGGGAATATCCTCTCCATTTTCATCTTTACCAAATTCAAACCATTTATGCTCTATGATCCGGGTAAACGGCGTATCCTCATCTGTATAATTGACAGCTGCATTTCCCTGATAATTGGGAATATCGAGCACCTCATTTTCAAATCTTACCGAACGGTACTGAAGGTTTCCAAGCGAATAATCAAAATAGGCATCAATCGCTCCTGTATAAACGATCTTTTCAGCCAAAGCATCATATTCCGCCTTATTTTGCAGGTAATCCTCTGCTAACCGCACCTCAATACCCTCCAGCATATTGGCAACCAGCTTTGTATATCCGCCGACCGGGATTCCCTGATACAGCGCGTTGAAATAATTGTTGTCAAATGTCAGACGCACCGGCAGACGCTTGATGATAAATGCAGGAAGCTCCCTGCAGTCCCTGCCCCACTGCTTTTTGGTATATCCTTTGATCAGCTTTTCATAAATATCACGGCCAACTAAAGAAATCGCCTGTTCTTCCAGATTGCGTGGCTCTCCTGTGATCTCTTTTCTCTGCTCCTCGATTTTCTGCATAGCCTCCGCAGGCGTTACAACGCCCCACATCTTGTTGAAGGTATACATATTGAAGGGCAGCGAATACAGTTCGCCCTTGTAATTGGCCACCGGCGAATTGGTGAAACGGTTAAACGTCGCAAACTGCGTCACATAATCCCACACCTTTGCATCATTGGTATGAAAAATATGTGCACCATACCGATGCACATAAATTCCTTCGATCTTTTCTGTATATACATTGCCGGCGATATGTGACCGTTTGTCGATCACCAGAACCTTTTTCCCTTTTTTCTTTGCTTCATGGGCAAAGACTGCGCCATACAGCCCGGCTCCCACAACCAGATAATCGTATTGCATAATTACTCCTGACAACGGCTTTTTTTGCAGATCTCGTCCAGCTCATCCACACTGTACTTCAAAAACTCATCCGGACGGATCGTGCGGTCATCTACATAAAAGCCATGATGTCCCGGCCAGGGCTTGCCATAGATGATTTCATCATACGGAATGTCCCACTTGTCCAGCCACTTCAAAAGAACCTTGGCTGTATTGGCATTGATCAGTCCGATATTGCCATTGTAGCTGTTCATATTGCGGGAGGTAAACAGTACGATCTTTGCACCGCCCTCTTTGTACTCGCGCAGCTTATCGATCATTTCCTTATAGGGAACAAGATCAATATATTCCTCTTCTTTTTTCTTGATCGGACACAAAGTACCGTCAATATCAAAACAAAATGTTAATCCTTCGTACATGCTTCCACCTCATCTAATATATTGATTGCATTTAATAAAAATCCGAACACTTTTCCGGGCTGGTCCATATGATAGGGCAGCATGGATAAAAACAGACTTGCCTCATACAATCTGACCAGATCATACCGGTAGCCGTTTTGTTTGAGATATTGCCTGAAGATTTCCTTGTAGGCCTCATTGTCGGCATCAACGGTAAGCTCCAGCTTAAGATCCCTTTTAATGGAAATCTCGTACAGACCGCTGTTGAAGAAATCATAGCATCCGCAGATCGAATGGGACAGCTTTGCAAGATCATAATAAGGATCTGTGTACAGATCTTCCTCTTTTAAGGCTCCCTTTGGATCTATGAGCTTTAATACCTCCGCTTCCCTGCTATAAAGAATATTGGAAAAACAGAGGTCCCCGTGTCCGACCGCCAGCCGGTCGTACTTCCTGATGTTAGCACCAGCTAACTTCTGATACAGTGCCTCATATTTGGCAACAACGTCTTCCACACTTTTATATGCCGTACCCATTTTGATCATGGAATCAAACCAGGCATACTGTTCGTATTTTTTAAGCTCATCCATACGTGCCTTCAGCTTGTCAATGTAGAGCTCGTCGGCAATTTTTCTGCCCTCATTGGCACTGACCTCTTTGACTGCACGCAGCCTGATAAAATAAAACAGCTTATCAAGGATGTCCTTAAGCTCTTCCTCGTCAACTGCTCCGTGCACAAAACGGATGGCAATATCCGTCATGTGGAAGCGCTCCATGGTATAGGAAGATCCGTTCTCATCCTCTTTATAATCATAAGGCATGACAAACCACATCTTCATATCTTCCGGAAGCAGATGATAAAACTGATACTCAGCCCTGATCTTTTCCTTTTTGGTTGAACGCTTGGTAACCGTATATTCGTCGCCGTCAAGTGCATTGAAGAATCGCGCATCAAAGCCTCCGGTAATAAAGGTCAGAAAGTTAGCCCTGACTGACAGATCCATAAATGCATCATTGTCGATCCGCTCTGCCTGATACTCTCCTGCTACCAGTGCTTCAAACGCATCCTCATACTTTGCCGCTCCGTCAAGAAAGCTCATCGCAGGCTTTCCATCACAAAAGGCTGTATACGGCTCATTCATAAACTCTGCCTTTTTCATCAGTACGGCAAATGCCTTTGTATCCTTTAGTCCGAAGCTGGAATACAGATGCACGATCGTCGTATTGTTATCCATGGGAAGTGCCGCAAACAGCGCCGCATCATCCTGTTTTCCTTTATAATAAAAGACTGATACTACCTGCTTTTCTTTGACAATCTCAGCTTCCATGCGGTCTTTTAAGGTCACACGCTTGAAAATTGTCTCACCATAGGATTTGGCACCGGTAATTGTCTTAATCTCTTTTCCGGGCATTTTGCTGTCATCATAAATCACAAAAATCCGTTTCATCTGATTAACTCACTTTCTTTTTGCACCGTCCAATGAATGACACAAGAAGTGCAAGTAATAAAAATACTGCCATCAGCAACACACTGTAGCGCGTGTAGCTGGACAAAAGATACCTCGATCCCATACCGAAAATCGACTGGATATAGTTAATAAAAATCATGGCATCAAAGGGCTCTGAGAGTGCCTTTGCCAGAACGCCGATCGTAAACACTTCAAAAATCCAGCCGGCAAGAGAGGATAATAAAATCAGTGCAAAACGACCACTGATCAGCTTTCTTGTAAAATCAAACCAGTCTTTTACGACATCCAGTCCCTTTAGGGCAGCTAAAGAACGCGAAGATGTTTTTTCCTTGATCAGATAACGGTTCAGATAGCGATATGTCGGCAAAATCGAAATATAACAGACGACAATAACGATCAGTACTACCAAAAATATCACGGTAATATTCGAAAGCAACGGTGGATATGCAATACTGAACATCCTTCTTACAAACAGGATGTCGCACGGAACCAGGACCATACAGAGAGCCAGCATATCAAAAAATCTGTCTACCAGAATACTCAGGATGCCGACCTGCCAGTGCTTCGTCTTTCGGCTGATACAGTAAAACCGATATACCTCACCGATCTTAAAGGGAATTATGAAATTGACAAGAGTGGTCTTTAAGTACAACAGCACAAACTCCCAAAACGGGATCTTATGCTCCATCAAAACCAGATAGAGCCGCAGCATCTTGGAAAGATGTACCAGTATAAAGCCTGCTAAAAATAAAATCCATAAAATCATAAGTTTTCAATTCCCGTAATCTGCTCGCATGTATAGGAATCATGCGGATTTTCACGAAATTCACTGTGAATATATTCGTTGTTGAAGAAGTAGGTAAATGCCATTTTCAATACGGTAATCGCCTGATTCATCATCTTTACATTGGAAACCTGATCATCCTCACGCCATGATACCGGGTAAAAGCGGATCTTGTGCCGGTAATAATGGGATGCCAGAATCATCACATAGTTGAACATGAGGTTATCCGGGAACTTTTCAAAGAAAGAATTGGAAAGCATGGATGTCTTGTACATATTTAAGCCGGAGCCCAGATCAAAAATACGCTGTCTGGTCACAAAGGCAAAAATAAAGTCATATACGATATTCCCGAAGGTACGGAATTTGGAATAGCCTTCCAGCCTTGAGCCTTTCATAAAACGGGCGCCGAGCACACAGTCATACTGTCTGTAAATTCCTTTTTCAAGCATCGGCAGAAAATCATGGATATCTCCCTGATCATCGCCATGCAGCATACATACATATTCATAGCCATGGTCGACTGCATAGTGGAATGACATCTTCTGTGAGCCGCCAAGGCCGTAATTTTCGGTATTGCGCATCAGCTTGACCGGCTTGTCCGGGTGCTCTGAAAGAAAGGATAAAACAACCTTTTCCGTATCATCGGTGCTGTGGTTGTTGACCACTAACACCTCATCAAAATAAGAAAGCACCTCGTCATCTAACTGATTTAAAACACGGATGATCTGTTTTTCACAGTTGTATGCCGGAATAAACAACATCATTTTAGGCTTGCTCTGTTTCATGCTTTTTCTCCCTTCTGCTCCAAAAAGATTTTTCTGGTAATAAAGTTGTAGACCATGACGATCGCGGTTGCCACGATCTTGGCAGCGGCGGGAGCCTTGGCGGCCTCTTCCTCCGTCAGAGCATAAGGACGGATGGTGGCATGGGGGCAGACATACGCGCAGTTGTTGCACTGGATGCACTTGGTCTCGTCCCAGTGAGGAACGGTAACGGCAACGCCGCGCTTCTCGTAAGCGGAAGCACCCAAGGGGAACTGACCGTCGGGCAGATCCTCGAAGGCGGAAACAGGCAGGCTGTAGCCATCCATACGGCCGATGGGGTTCAGGATGTTCTTGACGACCTTCACGGTGTCGGCGCGGCCTTCCAGCTGCACGTCGGCCTTGTTGTCCTCAGCGGTAGCCCAGGAAGCGGGAACATCGATCTTCTTGTAAGCGTTAGCGCCCACGTCGATGGCGTTCCAGTTCTTCTCGACCACGTCCATGCCCTTCTTGGCGTAGGAGTGCTCGGCGGCGTCCTTCATATACTTGATGGCGTCTGCCTCGGGCATGACCTTGGCCAGGGAGAAGAAGGCGGACTGCAGGATGGTGTTCGTGCGCTTGCCCATGCCGACCTGAATGGCCAGATCAATGGCGTTGATGGTGTAGAGCTGAATGTTGTTCTTGGCGATGTAGCGCTTGGCCTCTGCGCTCAGATGATGCTCCAGCTCGGCCAGATCCCACTGGCAGTTGATGAGGAACACACCGCCGGGCTTGACGTCGTTGACGATCTTGAAGCCCTTGGTGATGTAGGACGGGTTGTGGCAGGCGACGAAGTCGGCCTTGTTGATGTAGTACGGGCTCTTGATGGGCTTGTCGCCGAAGCGCAGGTGGCTGATGGTGACGCCGCCGGTCTTCTTGGAGTCGTACTGGAAGTACGCCTGAACATACTTGTCGGTATGGTCGCCGATGATCTTGATGGAGTTCTTGTTAGCGCCCACGGTACCGTCGCCGCCCAGACCCCAG
>URPH01000023.1 GCA_900549665.1 uncultured Lachnospiraceae bacterium
TTGAGAATTGTGGGAGCTGCTTTGCAGCGGAGCAATTCGTGGATATCAAGTTAGGAGCAAAATACTTTTTGACTCTAACATCATATTATATTCAAAGTGATTAATAATACAAATGATCTGAATAATGATACAAATAATAAATAATACAAATGATCTGAATAATGATACAAATAATAAATAATACATATGATCTGAATAATAATATAAATAATGCAAATGACCTGAATAATAATACAAATAATAATGCAAATGACCTGAATAATAATACAAATGACAACACAAATGACAATACAAATAATAATACAAATGATATGACGAGTAATATGAGGAATAGTGTGAAAGAAAGTAGACTTTCATTACTATTTGTGCCGCCAGCCGAAGGCGGCGGAATGGAGACCAGCTATGAAAAGAAATTTATCTTTTTTAATTAAACTTCCGGTAATATTTTGCATGCTTTTGATGCTGGGTGGCTGTGCAATGCCTTTTACCGGAAAGAATATAGATCAGGTTGTCCTGACAACCGGATTTCGTGATGATGAGGTCTTCCGTATCGGAACAGCGGTCTGCAGTGAAGACGAATATATGCTGTATCTGACAAATACACAAAATCAGTATGAGCAGGTATATGGAAGTGAGATCTGGAGTGTTGCATCGGAGAATACGACGTTGGAAGATAAGATTAAAAATATGGTGGGAGCGCAGTTAGCGCAGGTTAAGACCATGAATCTTCTGGCCAAAGAAAATCATGTTTCCGTCACAGATGAGGAAAACAGGTTGATTGATACGGCGGCACAGGAATATTATGATTCCTTGAGTGATCATGAAATAGAGGCTCTACATCTGACGAAGGAAGATGTTGCAGGATATTATAGTGAATATCTTATTGCGCACAAGGTCTATACGGATATTATCTGCGACATCAATCCCGAAATCAGTGATGATGAAGCGCGTACGGTTACCGTGGACTGGATTTATATTAAGTCATCAAATGATGATGAACAGGCCAGACAGAGGGCATATGGAATTTTATCGAGAGTGCGCGGCGGAGAGGACTTTGAAACAGTTGCCGTTGAATGCAGTGATGACGCTGTTGTAGCTCATTCTTTCTGTAAGGGTACGGAGCCCGCGGAAATAGAAAAGGCGGCGTTTGATCTGGCTGAGGGAGAGATCAGTGATGTTATCTACTGTGAGGATGGATATTATATCTTAAAGTGTGTCAGCATGCTTAACAGAGAGGAAACTGATAACAATAAAATTAAAATGGTAGAGCAGCGCAAAAATGAGACCTTCCATGAAGTGTACGGATCATTTGCGATGGCGCAGGTAAAGCAGTTGAATGAAAAAAAGTGGAATGAGATTACTCTGCTAAAGGATGATCAGATAAAGACGTCGGATTTTTTTGACGTTTACGAAAAGTATCTTGGCAACAGTACGGATCAATTACAAAAATAAGAATGGATAAATGGCCTGAAAACCAATATAACATGTCATTCTGTGACACTTTATAAAAAATTTATAATTGCGCGAAGCCACTGAAATCAAGGCTTTACAATGATTTACTAGCACTCTGTTAAAACGAGTGCTAATTTTATGTTGAAATTATTTTTATCAGGGTATACAATGCATAATGTCGGGTGGTTCATTTGCCCGTAAAAGAAAGGAATGTGATTTTATTATGGCAAACAAACATGGCAATTTATCAATTAATAGTGATAACATTTTTCCAGTGATCAAGAAATGGTTATATTCTGATCATGATATTTTTTTCAGAGAGTTGATTTCCAATGGCTGCGATGCCATTACAAAATTGAAAAAGCTGGATATGATGGGAGAATATGAGCTGCCGGCTGATTACAAGCCACAGATTCAGGTTGAAGTGAGTCCCGAAGACAAGACAGTTACGATCACTGATAACGGTCTTGGTATGACAGCGGATGAGGTCGAAGAATACATCAATCAGATTGCTTTTTCCGGAGCGACTGATTTTATTTCCAAATACAAAGACAAGACCAATGAGGATCAGATCATCGGACACTTTGGTCTGGGATTTTATTCTGCATTCATGGTATCAGACAGCGTCGATATTGATACCCTTTCATACAAAGAAGGCGCAACAGCCGTTCACTGGGAATGTGACGGCGGTACCGAATTTGACATGGAGGATGGAGATAAAAAAGAGGTTGGTACGACCATCACACTGCATATCAATGAAGACTGCCTGAAATTCTGCAACGAATATGAAGCAAAAGAGGTCATCAAAAAATACTGTGCATTTATGCCGTATGAGATTTATGTTGGCAAACACAACACAACCGATACCGAGGTAGTCAAAGAGGAAGAGGTTCTTCCGACAGATGAAGTGGTAGAAAAGATCGAACCCAAGGAAGAGGATAAAAAAGATGCGGACGGCAATCCGAAAGAGCCCGAGAAAAAGGTAAAGATCAGGAAACGTCCGGAGCTGGTAAACGATACACATCCTCTTTGGACTAAAAACGCCAAAGACTGTACAAAAGAAGAATATCTGGAATTTTACCGCAAGGTATTCCACGATTATAAAGAGCCGTTGTTCTGGATCCATCTGAATATGGATTATCCGTTCAACCTCAAGGGAATCCTGTATTTCCCGAAGATCAACATGGAGTACGAATCCATCGAAGGAAAGATCAAATTGTACAACAATCAGGTATTTATTGCCGACAATATCAAGGAGGTTATTCCGGAATACCTGATGTTATTAAAGGGTGTTATTGACTGCCCGGATCTTCCGTTAAACGTATCCCGTTCCGCATTGCAGAATGATGGATTTGTGACCAAAATTTCTGACTTTATCAGCAAAAAGATCGCTGATAAGCTGTCCGGAATGTGCAAGACCGAAAAAGAAGAATATGAAAAATGCTGGGATGACATTGCTCCCTTTATCAAATTCGGCTGCTTAAAGGATGATAAGTTCTGTGAAAAGATGACAGACTATATCCTGTTCAAGAATTTGGAAGGCAACTACATGACACTTCCGGAATGTCTGGAAGTAAAACCGATCGATCCCGACAGTGAAGAGAATGCCGTAGATGAAAATGGTGAAAAAGTAGAGGCAGAGGTTGTAGAAGAAGGCGCCGACAAAGATGCCGACAAAGACGCACAGGATGCAGACGAAGCTGAAAAGAAAGAAAAGGTCATTTACTACGTTACAGACGAGAAACAGCAGAGCCAGTATATCAATATGTTTAAACAGGCCAAGATGGATGCCGTATATCTGACAGAGCGTATTGACCAGCCTTTTGTACAGCAGCTGGAAAATAAAAACGAGGGTATCAAGTTCAGCCGTATCGATGCGGATCTGACAGATGTATTCAAGACAAAGACCTCCAAGAAAGCCCAGGAAGAGTATGATGCCAAGGCAGAAGCTATTTCCGAAAAGATGAAAAAAGCACTGAAAAAAGAAAAACTGACAGTTAAGATTGAAAAACTGAAAAATAAAAAGGTTTCTTCCGTGCTGACAGTTTCTGAGGATGCACGCCGTATGCAGGATATGATGCAGATGTATGCTGCCAACGGAATGGACATGGGAATGTTTGGCAGCGAAGGCGAGACATTGGTATTAAATGCCAACCATCCGCTGGTTGCTTATATTATGGAGCATGAGGATGGAGATCAGACAGAAATGATCTGTGAGCAGTTATATGATCTGGCACAGCTGCAGAACGCGCCTCTTAGTCCGGAAGCCATGACCAAATTTATTGCAAGAAGCAATGAGATTATGATGCTTCTGACAAAATAATGAATACAGCGGAATGATTGTAGATATTCTGTGAAAAGAAGCAATCGGTATCAAAACAGCTAGCACAAAACGGCTGGTATCAAAAATATTTTTGACACCAATATCATAACGCGATTATAATTAGCATAGACTGACGTGTTGTTAGCCTATGCTAATTTTTTGAAATTTCCGGAGTTATCAATTGGTTCAGCTATGTTGATTTGTATATGGATGATAGAAAGCTGGTTATTTGCTGATTGTAAAAAGCTTGTGAAAAGATAAATACGAGGAGAGACATACAGATGAAATATATATGGTTGTTTTTTAAGACGCTTTTACGCTTTATATTGAAGCCGTTGTCATTTTTGCCGGCAATTATTATGATGTATGTGATTTTTAACTTTTCGGCACAGGATGGTGCAGATTCGGCGGCGTTGAGCCACAAGGTGAGTGTGGCGATTGTGGAAGTGACCAACACGGTATTGGATAAGGGCTGGGATGATTCCATGATCGCGAAAAAGGCAGATGAATATCATTTTTATGTAAGAAAGCTTGCTCACTTTACGGAGTATTTTCTTTTGGCGGTTTCCGTGGCATTTCCTCTTTATGTATATGGGATGCGGGGAATCTGGCTGGTGCTGTTTGCCGGAGCGTTTTGTGTCGGATTCGCATTTTTGGATGAATATCATCAGACATTTGTGTCAGGAAGGTCGCCGTCCAAAAGGGATGTTTTCATTGACAGCTGCGGTTCGGTTCTTGGCATATTTGTGACCAGAATTGTTGGATTTATCGGGCGTAAAACGATTTTTGCACCATTGGCAAAGTCGAGATAATATGTTATACTTTTAGAAAGATTGACAGTCATGTCATAATGTGGCTGCGGGTTGCAGAAGGTAGCGTTTTTTATACAAGAAAATGATAAAGATGGGGATTGTTATGCAGAATCAGAGATATAGCAGAGACGAATTTCTGGAAATGTTTAAGCAGGACGTGATACGGCTTTCCAAGTATATTCCTTGGTTGGAAGATAAGAGTGGCGATGACGTTTCCAAAAATTATCAGGACGGCAATAAGATGGATCATACCTTGTCCTTCCCGGTATATGATTCAATTTTACTTGCTTTTTTAAATGATGCGAGTACCACCGTTTTCATGGAAAAAAATTATCAGTATTTTTATACCAAAAATCATATCCATGATTATCAGGATGAGCTTGCCATGATTGAAAGAGCAGACATCATGCATATGGATATTTTACAGTGCATCCTGTCCCGGTATGTATTTGGCGGCATGGTCAAGGCTTATTTGTGGAAGGCGGGCGTGGATCACAAGATTTTTGTGACCGTTATAAAGAAAGCGCGTCAGATCGTGGAATTCTGGAGTGAGCCTCTGGTGATCGAGGATGAGATTCCGGCAGAGGGTTATCCGGAAGAATTTACATATCCCGAGGTTGATGAAGCGGACTGGACAGACGAGGAATTTGCAGCGGTATTATCCGGTGAATTAAATGCGGAGGATATTCCGAGACTTCGCTGGGAAAAGGAACATGCAACAGCCGGTGTCGAAAATGATGAGGCAGTTGAGACAGTTGAGGCAGAGATAAAAGAAGTTGTGCTCCCGGCTGATTTTGTATTTCCGGAAGTGGATGATTCAGACTGGACAGATGAGGAGTTTGCAGCCGTGCTCGCCGGAGAACTGGATCCGAATGATATTCCGAGAATGCACTATGAAAAAGAACATGGTGTGAAGGTTGTATTCGGAGAACCGGGATCTGAAGCAGAATTTGTGGAAGAGGCTGAACAGGAGCCGATAGAATCGCAGGAATCAGAAACTGAATCAGAATCTGAATCAATGGAAACACAGGAACCAAAGATTGAACCGGAACTGCCGGAGGAACCGGAGATTGAACCGGAACTGCCGGAGAAACCGGAGATTGAACCGGAACTGTCGGAGGAACCAGACATCGAACCGGAACTGCCGGAGAAACCAGACATTGAACCGGAACTGCCGGAGAAACCAGACATTGAACCGGAACTGTCGGAGAAACCAGACATTGAACCGGAACTGCCAGAGAAACCAGACATTGAATCGGAATTGCCAGAGAAACCAGACATTGAATCGGAATTGCCGGAGAAGCCAGATATTGAACCGGAACTGCCGGAGGAATCAGACATTGAATCAGAGCAAGAAGCAGTAGCTGTAGCAGAATCAGATGATAAACCAGATGATGAACCAGATGATAAACCAGATGATAAACCAGATGATGAACCAGTGACTGAATCCAAACCAATAGAATCATCAGAAGAAACAACACCAGAGCAGGAAACAGAAGTACCGGAAACAGATAGTGACGGGGAAACGGAGGCTTTGGAATAATGGGTGAAAAATCAATTCAGAAAAAGCAATATATTTTAAAAAAGGCCAGAGAAGTGTTTGTCAAGAGAGGCTACAAGGATGTCACGATGAAAGACATTGTGGAAGCCTGTGAGATCAGCCGCGGTGGTCTGTATTTGTATTTTGAAAGCACCAGGGATATTTTTCTTGCGGTTTTGAACGACACGGAAGAGGATGATGATGATGTATTTTCCAAGGCTGTTTCCCATAAGGCAAGCAGCTCCGACATCTTGGCTTTGTTTTTGAAGGAGCAGAAAAAGGAGCTTTGTCAGAAAAAAGACAGCCTGACAATGGCCACATATGAGTTTTTCTTTGAAAACAAGTATCCGGAAAATGAACATCCGCTTAAGATGCAGTTTAATGCTGCTGTCCAGATCATCGAGAAGCTGATCGTTGGCGGTGTCAAGAGCAAAGAATTTGTGTGTGCTGATCCAAAGGGTGCGGCAAGCAATATGATGTATGTGCTGGAGGGACTGCGGATTATGTCCCAGACAGTTGGTATCAGTGAAAAAGAGGTTAATAGGGAAATCCTTTATTTGATGAAGGGACTTTTGAAAGAATGATAGAGACAGTTGCAAAGACAGCTTTGTACGTCAATGAAAATCTGTTGATTCGCAGAAATCGTATTCAGCCTGAGGAAGGCTGTGAGGATCGTGGCAGGATCTGCGTTGTGACAGGTGCCCATGGGGATGAACTGGAAGGACAGTTTGTCTGCTATGAGCTGATCCGCCGTATCAATGCTGAAAAAGAAAAATTGAGAGGAACGGTAGATATCTATCCGGCGTTGAATCCGCTGGGAATGGATACCGGTGTCCGTACGGTTCCGGTACTGGATACCGATTTCAATCATATGTTTCCCGGAAACGAGGATGGCACCATGATGGAAAAGGTGATATCCAAGATAGTTGATTCGCTAAAGGGAGCAGAAGTGATCGTGGACGTGCATGCATCGGATACATTTGTAAAAGAGATCCCGCAGGCACGTATCAGTGAAGAATTCGAGGATATGATGGTGCCGTATGCCAGACAGCTGGATGTGGATCTGATCTGGATCAATGCTGCAACCGCAGTTCATGAGTCCAGTCTGGCGCACAGCATGTGCAAGCTTGGCGTTCCGGCCCTGATTTTGGAAATGGGTCTTGGAAACCGGATCAACAGAGAATACGGGGAACAGGTTGTTGAAGGCATCCTGCATCTGATGCACAAGCTTTCTTTGTGGGAAGGCAGTGATTATCCGGTCAAGGAGCCGAGAATCATCCGCAATGAGGATATTTGTTTTATCCGGGCATCTGAATCCGGCTTTTTCATGCCATTGATTGAAAATGACACTCATGTCACTAAAGGGACGCTTTTAGGTGAAATGATCAATCCCATGCTGGGAGAAAAAATATATGAGGTGCGTGCGGAGTGTGCCGGCCGGCTGTTTACACTGCGTGAGCATCCGCTTGCTTATGAAGGGGCATTGATCGGCCGTATATTAAAAGATGAGAAGGAGAAAACATCATGAGAGAAGAGATTATATATTCCATGAAAGCTCCTTATCGCGAGGATTTCCGGATCAAAGGCTATTCCTTTGGTAAAGGAATGAAAAGTGCCTGTATTTTAGGGCCGATCCGGGGAAATGAGATCCAGCAGATGTACATATGCTCCCAGCTTGTCAAAGCACTCCGGGAGCTGGAGAGAAACGGCTGCATCATCAACAATAAAGAAATTATGGTGGTTCCGTGTATCAACTATTATTCCATGAATGTGGGACGCAAATTCTGGCCGGTGGACAATACGGATATCAACCGTATGTTTCCGGGAAGTGATTATGAAAGTACCTCATCGCGGATCGCGGATGGACTGCTAAAGACGATCCGGGATTACAGCTATGGAATCCAGTTCGCATCATTTTATCTGAATGGAGAGTTTGTTCCGCATGTGAGGATGATGGAGACCGGCTATCAGAACACATCACTGGCCAATTTATTCGGACTTCCGTATGTGGTTGTCAGAAAGCCGCAGCCGATCGATAAAAAGACTTTAAATTATAACTGGCAGAATGAAATGACGGCTGCTTTTTCCGTATACACCAATTCCAATGATCATATTGATGAAAAAAGCGCCAAGCAGGCGGTGGCTGCGGTGCTGCGGTTTTTGACAAGAATGGGTCTTATCAAATACGAGAGCCACAGCGGTTATAT
This sequence comes from uncultured Lachnospiraceae bacterium, assembly GCA_900549665.1. Classification (GTDB taxonomy): domain Bacteria; phylum Bacillota; class Clostridia; order Lachnospirales; family Lachnospiraceae; genus UBA2882. Next base: position 8,335 of record URPH01000023.1, read on the forward strand.
TTCACATATTATCAAGGAAGAGGAACTGAGTAATATTGCAACTACCAAGAGCGGTATTTTCAAGCGGTTCATAGAGACCGGTGAAGAGATACGGTACGGGCAGGAGCTTGGCTGCGTGATCGATCCGTGTCTGGGTGATGTCAGAGAGGTGATTGTTGCCGATACCGAAGGAATTGTATTCTTTTCACATACGGAGCCTTTGGTCAATGAAGGGGATGTGGTGTACCGGCTGATACACCGCCTTCATGAGTAGGTGTTACCGGCAGCATATGGAATAAAATTCAAGCAGTCTGTCAGCTTCCTGTCTGCTGATGGATACGGATGAATACAGACACTTCTGTGTCAGTGCAAAGAACTCGTCGATGGATTGATTTTGCTTTTGTAAAAATTGATCCATCCGACGGGCTTTTTTTGTATACTTTGGATCGGCAAGCTGTGCTTTCAATACGGTACATACATCTTCCGGAAGAACGATTTTTGCATCCTTATTCTGCGTCGAAAGCTTCTTTTTCGTCCTGAGATAGGCATGGGTAACCGAGCTTTGATAGAATCCCTTTTGATAATCCCTGCTGCGTCTGCAGGCAGCAACGACGGTCCGGATGCTTTTATACAAAATGGGAAGAGCGATTACAAACAGGATACCGGCAAAGAGCCAGATCATGACCGGAGAATTGCCGAGCTTTATCGAATCAAACAACTCGCTGTAGTCATTGCCCTGTGTCATATCCTGTGAAGTGCTGTTATTCTGTGCATTTCCCGAAAGCAGGCCTGACAGGGCGGAAAGGAAATCGCTGTAGCTTGTTTCTTCCCTGTCGGAAGAAGGAGGGGTCATATCGACCGGGATCCATCCAAAGTTGTCAATATAGACCTCTGTCCAGGCATGGGCGTTGCCATCGGATATGTCAACACTGATGACCCGGTCACTGTCGATGTCGCTCTGTCCCTGAAAGAAATCCTCATAGGCATAATCCGTTGCTCTTCCGGATGAAGCCACATCGGTCTGATCGATGACATAACCTTCCACATAGCGGGCGGGAATACCGTAGGAACGCAAAAGAAGCGTCGCTGCCGTGGCAAAGTGTGCACAATAGCCTCTTTTCTGCTCGCGCAGGAAATAGGTCACAAAATCCTGATTGTAGGGCGTGGCGCCGGGAGACATATCATAGGTGTAATTGGAGTAGAGAAAATCGCGGATCATGGAGATCTGTTCATCAATATCCTGGCCGGTACCGATCGCATCATGGTAAGAATTGATCTCATCCTGAATGGACATCGGTAAGGAAAGATAGTTGTTGTATGCTTCTGTTTTGTAAGCGCGAGCTAACGCCTGCTCCTCATCGGTTTTATAAAAATCGTAAATATTGGAATCCGAATCGGAAATCGCATAATTTGTTGATGCATGCGGAATATAGGATACCTCGGTGGTCTGATTTAAAGGTGAGGTTCCGTCCAACAGGCTTTCTCTTGTAACTGTGCCACGATCCGGTGTGGCAGCCGTAAAGTAAGGAAGATACAGATAATTGATGGAAGCATCGACATTTTCAATGAGCATCTTTGCACTCATGGAAGGTGCCACCTGATTGAGCATCAGCTCGGCTAAGGTCCGGCTTTCGGTAAAGGCAGACTTTTCATAGTCGACATTACTGTAAATATAGCCGTTTTCCCTGTTCGGAGCCAGCCATTCCGTGGAAGTATAGTAAGCACCTGTGTAGGCCTTTAAGTAAACGCGTTCAAAAGCATAGGGTACAAAGGTAACAGTCAGATCGGTCTCGTAGTCGGGACGTACGCTCCGTACGCCACCCAGTTTGCCACCGCTAATTCCGCCGGTAGCCTCATAGCGGTTGAACATACCCATAATACCGCTTTGTACCAGGATCTTTACATTGTCATCCAAAGCACTTTTCATGGAACCGGAGTGAAGAGACTCGATTTCCGAGCTTTTGATACTCAGGGAACAGAATGCTGAAAAGAACAGTGCCAGTACAAGAGACAGAAGTCCAAGTCCACGCATGGCACGGGAGCTTGATTTATAAAAGACAAAGGACTCCTGGTTTTTCTGATAGGATACCTGCTTTTCCTTTTTTTTGCCCGGATAGATAAAGTGATAGTGACCGCTTAGCTTTAAAAGGCAGGTCGCAAAAAAAGCGTAGAATACAAAAAAGAGCGCAATCCGGGAAGGATATTGCCCAATATAAATTCCAAGCTGCAGGGGCCAGAATGTGAAGTTGAACACCGAAAGAAAATACATGTCGTGGAAAATGGCAACATTGATCAGAATGGCAATAAATATCCCCACAAAAACAGCCATTGTCGTGATGGTCAGAAAACGGTTGGATACAATTTCTGTGGATTCTCTGGTAAAGTTTAAGAGAAAATGCTTGCTGTAGGCTTCGTTGAAAATGTTGATAAAAGCCTGAAAACCACTGTTGGCGAGTGCGCGGTTTTGAAACAGGGCATTGGTAAATATCAGAAATAAAACAGGATAACCGACATTGAAAATCCATTTGCGGATGTGCATAAAGGAGAGCACCATGGATACGAGATACAAAATAGCACAAACGAGGACATAGTTGTAGGAAATCTCAAACTCGGACAAAACACCGTGGACGCAGCCAAAGGTCGCAGTAAAGATGATCGTGCCCTTAAGCATACAGTGAAAGACCGAATCGAGAGGCTCACTGCTTTGATCCTCTGTGAGACGGAAGCCGCCATAGGGATGTTCATCTGCCGGTGTTATATTTTTTTTGGAGTGAAAAACAGAATTAAGCAATGACATCATCAACTCCTTTGTGCGTTATGTGTAAAAGTGTTCCCTTGCTAAGGCCGGATCTTTCGTAGATATCCAGAGCAAGGTTTTCGGTATCATAAGCTTTTTCATAAAAGCATTCGGAAAGTGCTTCGGTAAAATCATCCTGACAACGAATGGTTGACATAACAAAATCTTCCTTTCCAACAGAATAAAAAGCAAAGATAAAAATCTCCTGAGCCTCGATGAGTTCCAATGCAAGGCTTTGTGCCTGTTCAAGTGCCGTATCGAGAATGGCATTGAGTGCCGGATTGGCCGCGCAGTCCTCCCTGGAGGGCTGATAGAGTTCTAACAGCATAAAAAACTGATTGGTCGAGGTTGCCTCATTTTCCTTTACCATCAATTTGTCGATCTTTGAGGAAAGCTTCCAGTGAATCTTCTGGAGACGGTCGCCGGGCCGGTATTCACGTACATCGGTTACGTTGGAAGAAACATTTCCTTTTTTTTCGGATTCTTCAAATTCATCGAAACCTTCTGTATACAAAGCTTCATGAGGTGTCTGGCTGATCTCTGAAACCGGGAAAACACGTACCTGTGCTTTGATATCACATTCTTTTTGAAAATGGAACAGATGAAGAAAATCATAGACCTCAAACCGGAGTAAGGACGCTTCGTAAAGTCCGCATTTGGTCAGAACTACCGGAAAGACCAGCGCATTGTCATGGTTGGCGCGGAGCGGAAAAACATGGGTGTTCAGCTCGGTTTCACCGTAAAAACCGGAACAAAAAGAAAGAACTGCGTGGCAGGATGAAACCGGCAGCCGGGTAGGATTGTCCATCTTTAAGGTCAGCCGGGTGGAGCTGTCCTTTTGCGCATTGACAGGAAACAGGCTAAGAGACGGTGAAAGCTTTGCAAAGCACCATTTTGTCAGATAGTAAGATACCGGCAACAACATAAGCTGCAGGAAAAAAAGCACATAGAAAAAAGTCTGCTGATAAAAAAAGGAAAAAAAAGCAGACATCAGTAAAAAGAGAATATAAGAAAACACGGAGCCGGCGGTGCCGGAAGCCCGGTATTTTTTCATAAGATGTGCCTCCGTTGACAAAAAACAGGTGTTGTCAGATAAAATCCGTTAGAGTTGGATGATCATCAAAACTAAATGATAATACAATCATCAGGAAAGAGCCGGAATCGGAACCTGATTTAAAATTTCATCAACAATATCCGCTGCATCATGACCGTTGGCTTTGGCCTTGGTGGACAAGATCATGCGGTGGTTGCTGACAGCAAAAAACACCTTGTGGATATCCTGTGGAATGACATAGTCTCTGTCCTGATAGCAGGCATAGGCTTTTGCCATTTTTAAGATTGCCAGACTGCCACGCGGCGAAATGCCCTGCATAAGCAGATCTGTCTGTCTGGTCTTTTCGGTAAGAGAAACGATGTAATCATAGATCTCGTCACTGACAAAGACGGCGTCGGCCTTGTTTTGCAGTGCGATCAGATTCTCCCTGCCGGTGACACAGTTGACGGTATCGATCTGTTCCATGGAGTGTCCCTTTAAGACCTCGATGGCAGACTGATGATCCGGATAGCCGAGGCTTAAGCGCACAAAGAAACGGTCAAGCTGTGAATCGGGCAATTTCTGAGTGCCGGAGGCGCCGATGGGATTTTGTGTGGCGATAACAAAAAAGGGCGGTTCCAGATCGTAGGTTGTTCCTTCGATGCTGACCCTTCGTTCTTCCATGACTTCCAAAAGAGCTGACTGCGTCTTTGGTGAAGTACGGTTGATCTCATCAGCCAGAAACAGGTTGGTAAAAATGGCGCCCTTACGGAAAGTAAAATCGCCGCTTTCCTTGTCGTACATGGAAAAACCGAGAATGTCACTCGGAAGCACGTCCGGTGTAAACTGCATTCTCTTATAGGAAAGACCGAGTGAGCGGCTGAGCGCAACAGCGAGCGTTGTCTTGCCGACCCCCGGGATGTCCTCAAGTAAGATGTGGCCTTTGGCGAGGATGGTGCAAAGCACCATATCAAGGATATCGTCTTTTCCACGGATAACCTTTCTGATTTCGTCTTTTACGGATGATAGAGTTTGGTTCATAAGTGTGTCGTCCTTTCTTATTATTGATTTTATTTCATCCTATTGAGATAGGCAAGAAAAAAATGTGAGACGGTTGAAAGATAAGGCGTTCATGTGCTATAATTAAGCGATTATGCGAAAGGATAAGCAGGTGACAGCAATGAAAGCATTTTTAATCTTGGAAGATGGTACTGTTTTTGAAGGAACGCATATCGGAGCCGATAAGGAAATTATCAGTGAGATTGTATTCAATACTTCAATGGCAGGTTATCTGGAAGTGTTGACTGACCCCTCCTATGCAGGGCAGGCAGTTTGCATGACCTATCCGTTAATTGGCAACTATGGTATATGCAGAGAGGATATGGAATCGAGAAAACTCTGGCCCGATGGCTTTATTGTAAGAGAGCTTTCCCGTATCCCCAGTAACTTTCGTAGTAATGCGACAATTCAGGAATTTTTGGAGGAATACGGAATTCCCGGTATCGCCGGCATTGATACAAGAGCCCTGACCAAAATACTTAGAGAAAAAGGTACCATGAACGGAATGATCACGACAAAGGAGCCTACAGATATGGAGGAACTCAAGGTCAGATTAAAGGCCTACACCGTCGGTGATGTGGTTGAAATCGTTACATGTGAACACAAATACAGTTTAAAGGGAGTGACAGACCTTTCCGAAAACGGTCCGATTTCCGGTTCCGCCAAATATACAGGCGAAAAGGAAAAACGTCCTTCCCTTGTCAGAAAATTAAACGGCAAAGGCAGAAAGGTGGCATTGCTTGATCTGGGTGCAAAGGAAAATATTGCGCGCAACCTGGTTCAGAGAGGGTGCGATGTGACCGTATATCCCGCCGGTACGACAGCAGATGAGATTTTTGCGGATCATCCCGATGGCATTATGCTTTCCAATGGCCCCGGAGATCCCAAGTCATGCACACAGATCATCAAAAATATCAAGGATCTGTATGATGGAGATATTCCGATTTTTGCAATCTGTCTCGGACATCAGCTGATGGCTCTGGCAACCGGAGCAGACACCTACAAGATGAAATACGGCCACCGCGGCGGCAACCATCCGGTCAAGGATCTTTCTACCGGAAGAGTATATATTTCATCACAAAACCATGGCTATGTTGTAGATATGGATAAACTGGATCCGAAGATCGCCACTCCGGCATTTGTCAATGTCAATGATGGCACCTGCGAGGGTCTTTCCTATACCGGCAAAAATATTTTCACCGTCCAGTTCCATCCGGAAGCATGTCCCGGACCTCAGGACTCCGGTTACCTGTTTGACAGATTTATTGAGATGATGGAGGTGGAAAAGCATGCCTAAAAATCCGAATGTTAAAAAAGTTATGGTAATTGGTTCAGGCCCTATTGTAATCGGTCAGGCAGCAGAGTTTGACTACGCCGGTACACAGGCCTGCAGATCTTTAAAAGAAGAAGGTATCGAGGTTGTTTTGGTCAATTCCAATCCCGCCACGATCATGACAGATAAAAATATTGCGGACAGAGTATATATCGAGCCTCTGACTGCAAAGGTACTGGAGCAGTTGATCGAAAAAGAAAAGCCGGACAGCATTCTGCCGACCCTTGGCGGACAGGCAGGACTTAACCTCGGTATGGAATTAGAGGAAAGCGGCTTTTTAAAATCACACAATGTGACCTTGCTCGGCACCACAGCCGCAACCATCAAAAAAGCAGAGGACCGTCAGGAATTCAAGGACACCATGGAAAAGATCGGTGAGCCTTGTGCAGCATCCCTCGTTGTAGAAAACGTGGAAGACGGTGTGGCCTTTACCAACACGATCGGATATCCGGTTGTACTGCGTCCGGCTTATACCCTTGGCGGATCCGGCGGCGGTATCGCCCACAATCAGGCAGAGCTTGAAGAGATCCTTGAAAACGGTCTGCGTCTGTCCCGTGTCGGACAGGTACTTGTAGAGCGCTGCATCGCAGGCTGGAAAGAAATCGAATACGAGGTTATGCGTGACAGTGCAGGCAACTGCATTACCGTATGTAATATGGAAAATATCGACCCTGTCGGAGTACATACCGGTGACAGTATCGTTGTGGCACCTTCCCAGACATTGAGCGATAAAGAATACCAGATGCTTCGTACCGCAGCCCTCAATATCATTGACGAATTGCAGATCACCGGCGGATGCAATGTACAGTTTGCCCTGCATCCGACCAGCTTTGAATATTGTGTTATCGAGGTTAATCCCCGTGTAAGCCGTTCTTCAGCGCTTGCATCCAAGGCAACCGGTTATCCGATCGCCAAGGTAGCAGCCAAGATCGCACTCGGATATACACTTGATGAGATCAAAAATGCCATTACCGGCAAGACCTATGCAAGCTTTGAACCGACACTGGATTATTGTGTTGTCAAGATGCCGAGACTGCCCTTTGATAAGTTTATCACGGCAAAACGCACATTGACCACACAGATGAAGGCAACCGGCGAGGTCATGAGTATCTGCAACAATTTCGAAGGTGCACTGATGAAGGCTCTCCGTTCTTTGGAGCAGCATGTTGACTCACTGATGAGCTATAGCTTTGCAGAGCTCAATGTCGAGGAATTAAAGGAGCGCCTCAAGATCGTAGACGACCAGCGTATCTTTGTCATCGCAGAAGCCATCCGTAAAGGCATCGATTATGATACGATCCATGACATCACCAAGGTAGATGTCTGGTTTATTGATAAAATTGCCATTCTGGTGGAAATGGAACAGAAGCTTCGTGCATCCGAACTGACAGTTGATCTGTTAAAGGAAGCAAAACGTATGGAATTCCCGGACAATGTCATTGCACAGCTGACCGGCAAAACCACTGAAGAAATCCACGATATGCGCTATGACAACGGTATCGTGGCAGCATTCAAGATGGTTGATACCTGTGCAGCTGAATTTGAAGCTGCGACCCCTTACTATTATTCCGTATTCGGTTCAGAGACAGAAGCTATCGAGACAAAGCCGGAGAAAAAAGTACTGGTGCTCGGTTCCGGTCCGATCCGTATCGGACAGGGTGTCGAATTTGACTACTGTTCCGTACATGCTACATGGGCTTTCTCAAAGGCAGGATATGAGACCATCATTATCAACAACAACCCTGAGACGGTTTCGACTGACTTTGATATCGCAGATAAGCTGTATTTTGAGCCGCTTACCGCAGAAGATGTGGAAAACGTTGTCCGCATCGAAAAACCGGACGGAGCTGTTGTACAGTTTGGCGGACAGACGGCCATCAAGCTGACTGAGAGCCTGATGAAGATGGGGGTACCGATTTTGGGAACCAAGGCAGAAGATGTTGATGCTGCCGAAGACAGAGAGCTTTTCGATGAAATTTTGGAACAGACCAAGATTCCGAGGGCAGCAGGCGGAACCGTATTTACAGCAGAGGAAGCCAAAGAGGTTGCCAACAGACTGGGATATCCGGTGCTTGTCCGTCCTTCCTATGTACTGGGTGGACAGGGTATGCAGATCGCGCTGAATGATGCCGAGATTGAAGAGTTTATGGCAGTTATCAACCGCTATGCACAGGATCATCCGATTTTGGTAGATAAATACTTACAGGGTAAAGAGCTGGAGGTTGATGCCGTTTGTGACGGAACCGATATCCTGATACCGGGTATCATGGAACATATTGAGCGTACCGGTGTCCATTCCGGAGACAGTATTTCCGTATATCCTGCACCGACTATCAGTGATAAAGTAAGAGATACGATCGCAGAATACTCCCGCAGACTGGCAAAGGCACTTCATGTTATCGGCCTCATCAATATCCAGTTTATTGCAATGGGAGATGATGTATACGTTATCGAGGTCAATCCGAGATCTTCCCGTACCGTTCCTTATATCAGCAAGGTTACCGGTATTCCGATCGTGGATCTGGCTACAGAGGTGATCATCGGAAAGAAGATCAAAGATCTTGGTTATGAACCGGGACTGCAGCCCAAGGCAGATTATTTTGCCATCAAGATGCCTGTTTTCTCATTTGAAAAGATCCGCGGCGCCGAGATCAGCTTAGGACCGGAAATGAAATCAACCGGTGAATGTCTTGGTATTGCGGAAACCTTTGATGAAGCACTTTACAAAGCCTTCTTAGGTGCAGGCGTGGATCTGCCGAAGCATAAACAGATGATCATTACGGTAAAGGATGCCGATAAGGGCGAAGCAATCGAGATCGGCAGACGTTTTGAAAAGCTGGGTTACACAATTTATGCGACACGTTCTACGGCACAGGCATTAAAGGATGCCGGCGTGTCAGCACGTAAGGTTAATAAGATACACCAGGAATCACCGACCGTTATGGATCTTTTACTCGGACACCGTATCGATCTGGTGATTGATACTCCTACACAGGGCCGTGACAAGTCACGTGACGGTTTCCTGATCAGACGTACCGCTATTGAGACGGGCGTCAACTGTCTGACCAGTCTGGATACAGCCAATGCGCTTCTGACCAGTCTGGAAAACGGCAAGAAAGATAAGCTGCACCTGATCGATATTGCCACGATTTAGGATCAGGGCGGTCACTTGGGGATGACGAACTGATTGCGGAAGCTATGTAATAAAAATGGAGGGTGGAATGTTAAAAACAAAAAAGGCCGGTGCCGGAGACAGAGCACAAAGGCAAAATATACCATCAATCGTAATCGTTGGTATACTGGCATTTTCAGGCATATTGGCGGCGTGTTTTATTCATATCAGGCTGATACGGGATAATCTCAAAGATGTCATCAGCGATCAGTATGAATCACAGCTGCAGGTCGCAGAAAAAGCATTGGGCGACCGTATGAAGGATATTGAGAGTAATATCGACAATGCCAGTGCGGAAATTGAACTAAAGATGCAAAAGAAGAGTTCTGATACACAGATCACACAGGTACTTGCAAAATATGCAACATCCGACGATATTACCGATCTGGTATTTATAAACAGGGATGGAGTTGCGCTTTTTGACAGCGGCAGGGTCAAGGACGTATCATCTTTTTATGATGAACTGGATGATATCAAGGACCGGCGTTTTCTGGTGACCAAACGTGGAATATCCGGACAGGATGACTATATACTGGTATATCTGTCTCCTGTAGTAACAAATGGGGAAATCAGGGGAATGGTCGTTGCCACACAGGAATGCAAATACATGATTGAAAGTGATGCATTTGCCAACATGAAGAGAATTGGCAGTATCTATGTGCTGGACCGGGATGCCAATATACTGACTTCGTCTTATCCGGTGGATGATATAAGCGGTGAGTGTGATACGGTATATGATTTATCATCAGCTGTGTATCATCTGACCGACAAATCCGTATTGACGATAAAGGCTGCCCTGCAGAATCCCAGGACAGACGGGGAGACTATTGTCTGTCAGGATAAGGATGGCAACAATTATTATATGGCATATGTTGTGGTTTCAGCATACGAGGACGTGGTTCTTACGCTGGTGTATCCCGATGAAGCATTCAATATGAGTGAAAGCAGCATCATCGGAAGTACGGTTGTTACCGTTGTTGTCATTATTGCACTGATGATCCTGTTTCTGGTGGTAGAGCTTATAAGCAGTGCACGTGCCAACCGGATGATCAAGCGTTTTGCGTTTGATGACGAGATCACAGGGGGCAAAAATTTCAATTATTTTAAAAGAGCAGCAGCAGAAATACTCAGAAGATATAAAGGAATGGCTTTTTCCGTTCATCGTTTCGATATTGCTAACTTCCGTTATATCAATGAAGCCTATGGTCATCAGAAGGCCGATCAGCTGTTAAAGGCCATCACGGAAGAAGCAGAAAGTATTTTTTTATCCAATGAGCTCTGCGTCCGCATGAACGCCGATCAGTATGTATTACTGACCAAAAATACACTGGATCTGGAGGAACGGTTATTTGTATTTACCGACAAGGTAAATGCAAGAGCTCTTGATATCGGTATCCGCTATCCGATCAAGTTTAAGCGCGGCGTATACAATATACAGGACACATCAGAGGATATTTCAATTATTATTGATAAAGCCAATGCAGCCAGAAAAGAATTAAATGGTGAAGAAAAAGAATGTGTTGCCATTTATTCTGACAAGATGGTAAGAGACATGAGGAAGGTCAACAAGATCGAATCTTCCATGGAACAGGCTTTGTTTAACGGAGAATTCAAACTGTTTATCCAGCCCAAATGGGATATTGTGGAAAACCACCTGTACGGAGGTGAAGCCCTGGTACGCTGGATCCGGGATGATGGGACGATGGTGTATCCGTCTGATTTTATCCCAATTTTTGAAAAAAACGGTTTTATTGAACAGCTGGATATGTTTATGCTGGAAAGCTCCTGTCAGCTGATTCGCCAATTGATGGATGCTGGAAAGCCGGTCTATCCGATTTCTGTCAATCAGTCACGTGTACTTTTGCACAATCCACAGTATCTGGACAAGGTCAAAGAGGTGATGCACCGCTATGACATTCCGGGGCACTGTATAGAACTGGAAGTGACCGAAACAGTTTTGTTTATGGATCAGGAAAGAATGCTTTATATTATGAACAGCCTGAAGGCAGAGGATATTCCACTTTCTATGGATGATTTTGGCTCCGGTTATTCATCTCTTAATATGCTGAAGGATTTCCCTTTTGACGTATTAAAGATTGACAAGGAATTCTTTAGTGAATCCATTACATCAGAGGCATCTATCCTGATCTTGACAAAGATTGTCGAGATGGCACACGGACTGGGCATCAAGGTAATCTGTGAAGGTGTTGAGACAAAGGATCAGATAGAAATCCTCAGAAAGATCGGTGTACGCTATGTACAGGGATATTATTATTCAAGACCGATCCCCGGTGCTAAATTCTTAGAGCAGTTTTGTGAGCTTGACAGCGGTTCTGAGGAAGCGCAGAAAAAGGCAAGGGTCAATGAAGAAAAAGCCAGGGAACTGGTCGCGGCGGAGACAGAGAAATCTGCGCGGATCCATGAGGATGCGGATACTTCCGATAATGCAGATGATTAAGGATGTAAATACTTTGATATTGTGATCATGTTATGAATAAAGAGAATTATCAAAAAAAACTGGAAGATATTTTATGTAAACCAGAGACGACAGGAAAGACACTTTTCCTTCATTGCTGTTGTGCTCCATGCAGCAGCTATGTACTCGAGTATCTGGGCAATTATTTCAGGATTACCGTTTTTTATTACAATCCCAATATTACAGATGAGGAAGAGTATCATAAGCGTGTTGAGGAGCAGAAGCGTCTGATCATGGACTTCAACAAAGAGCATAAATGCAAGTACCCGGTTGAGTTTAAAGAGGGTGCTTATGATCCGGAAAGCTTTTTAGCTGCCGTAAAAGGACATGAAGAGGATCCGGAAGGCGAAGACCGCTGCAAAATATGCTTTGCGCTCCGGCTTGATGAAGCCGCAAGGCTTGCCGGGCAGGGCGGATATGATTATTTTACGACCTCCCTGACGATCAGCCCGTTAAAAAATGCAGAGGCACTCAATACGATCGGCGCTGCCTGCGGCACAAAATATGATGTCAGCTTTTTACCGTCGGATTTCAAAAAGAAAAACGGTTATAAGCGGTCGATCGAGCTGTCCAAAGAGTATGATCTGTACAGGCAGAATTACTGTGGCTGTGTATTCAGCAAAAGAGAGGCTGAAAACCGGGTGCAAATCGGAATAGAATGCGGATGACAGATATGAAGCTGCATAGATCAAAATACGCAGATTTAATGTATAAATAAAGATAAACGAGGAATAAGATGAAAAAGTTTTTAGATTTGATCTCACAGGAAATGAAAGATGCTTTTGAAAAAGCCGGATATGACAGAGAGCTGGGAAAGGTAACGGTTTCCAACCGTCCCGATCTTTGTGAATACCAGTGCAACGGTGCCATGGCAGGAGCCAAGCTTTATCACAAGGCTCCGATCATGATCGCAGGTGATGTTGCAGCACAGTGTGCTGACAGCAGGGTGTTTGCTTCGGTTGAGGCAGTCAATCCCGGATTTTTAAATATCCGTCTGGATGAGCAGTTTATCGCAGATTATCTTGAGAAAATGAAAGGTCAGGATAAATACGGACTGGAAGAAGCTAAAGAGCCTTTAAAAATTGTTATTGACTACGGCGGACCCAATGTGGCGAAGCCCTTACACGTCGGCCATTTACGTTCTGCCATTATCGGTGAAAGTATCAAGAGAATTGCCAGATACAACGGTCATGAGGTCATCGGGGATATCCATTTGGGAGACTGGGGACTGCAGATGGGGCTGATCATTACCGAGCTGCAGGAAAGAAAGCCGGAGCTTCCCTATTTTGATGAAAGCTTTACCGGGGAATATCCCAAAGAAGCTCCGTTTACGATTTCCGAGCTGGAAGAGATTTATCCCGCAGCCAGCTTAAAATCCAAAGAAGATCCGGCATACAAAGAGCGTGCCATGGATGCAACCTTTAAGCTTCAGAGTGGTGTCAGAGGATACCGGGCATTGTGGGATCACATTATCCATGTTTCCGTTTCCGACCTGAAGAAAAATTATGAAAAATTAAATGTGGAATTTGATCTGTGGAAGGGCGAATCCGATGTCCATGATGTCATTCCCGGCATGGTGGAATACATGAAAAAGGAAGGCTATGCTCACGAATCAGAGGGCGCTTTAGTTGTCGATGTCAAGGAAGAGACAGATACCAAGGAAATCCCGCCATGCATGATCTTAAAGAGTGACGGAGCTTCCCTGTACAACACTACCGACCTTGCTACCATCAAGGAAAGAATGGAAAAGATCGGTCCCGACCAGATCATTTATGTAGTAGACAAGAGACAGGAGCTTTACTTTACACAGGTATTCCGTTGTGCGAGAAAGACAAAGCTTGTCACACCGGATACCAAGCTTACCTTTGTAGGCTTCGGCACCATGAATGGCAAGGACGGAAAGCCCTTCAAGACCCGCCAGGGCGGTGTCATGCGTCTGGAAAACCTGATCCGCGATATCAATGAACAGATGTATGAAAAGATTGTAAGCAATCACGAGGTAGAACCTGAGGAAGCAAAGAAAACAGCACAGACAGTTGCACTTGCTGCCATCAAATACGGAGATCTGTCCAATCAGGCAAGCAAGGATTATATCTTTGATGTAGATCGTTTTACTTCCTTTGAAGGAGATACCGGTCCGTATATTTTATATACCATTGTCCGTATCAAATCAATCCTTGCCAAATATGCGGCAACCGGAAAAAATGCGGATAATGCAAAGCTTCAGAAAGCAGACAGCGATGCTGAAAAAGAACTGATGCTTAGTCTGTCCGGCTTTAATGCCATGATGGAAAATGCATGGACAGAAATGGCACCCCACAAGGTATGTGCTTATATTTATGATCTGGCAAATGCTTTTAATCATTTTTATCATGCTACCAATATCATGCAGGAAGAGGATGATACAAAGCAGGCCGGATACATTGCGTTGTTACGATTAACAAAGGAAATCCTGGAAGTATGCATTGACGTACTGGGATTTAGTGCACCTGATCGGATGTGATGAAATGGAGTTTTTCAGAGTAAATGACCACATGGTAAAATGTGTCATTTCAGAAGAGGATATGGATGAATATGACGTATCCATCGAGGATTTTTTTACACGAAGTGAGCATGCAATGGAATTTTTGCATGAAGTTGTACAGCTGGCAAGCGAAGAGGTCGGCTACAGGCCGCAGGGACCTCTGACCTCCTTGCAGATAGCACCTGTAAAAGAGCATGGATTGGCGATTTTTCTGACGGAAAAGCCACAGTTTGATCTGCAATCCATGATCGATGCCCTAAAAACCGATGCCGGAATTGAGATTACGGGAGATACGGTGGATCAGGTTCTCAATGCGACAGAGGAAGAAAAGGCAGCCCTTTTAAAGAAATTTATTGATAATATTCATAAAGAAATGGAAAAAAGCTATGCCGGAGCCGGAATTGGAATTGCAGACAATACCGGTCTGGCAAATGAAATTGCTGCTGGAAAGACGCGGCTGACCGCCGATGGCACCAGACGGATCGTGAGCCTTGACCGCAAGATCTTTGCTTTTGAGCGTCCGGGAGATCTGCTTTCCTATGCAAAGGTTGTGGAGCTGCCGGCTGCAGTCGGAAGCAGTCTTTACAAGGATCCGGATAAGGGTACATATTATCTGTTGATCGACCGCAACGAAGCCGAGGCAGAGACTTTAGCCGGTGTGTATCTGACGGCATATGAGTATGGACAGTTTGTTTCCGAAAAGGAAGAATTTGCCCTGCATCTTAGAGAACACTGCGAATGTGTGATCGCAGAGAATGCGATTGAAAAGCTGAAAGGGACTGAGTAGTATGAGTCATGAACTGACCAAACAGGATATCGAAAAAATGCAGGAGGAGATCGATTACCGCAAGATCACGGTAAGACAGGAACTCTTAGAGCATGTCAAGACAGCGAGAGCTCATGGGGATCTGAGTGAAAACTTTGAGTACAAGGCTGCCAAAAAAGAAAAAAATGCCAATGAAAGCCGGATCCGTTTCCTAGAGCGGATGATCAAGACGGCAGTCATCATTTCCGATGAGACGCCGGATGACCAGATTGGCATGAACAAAGAAGTGACCGTAGAATTTTGTGATGATCACAGTGAAGAGACCTACAGCATTGTGTCGACGATGCGGGAAAATTCTCTCAAGGGTCTGATCAGTATCGAATCACCGGTCGGAAAAGCCCTGATGGGACACAAGGTCGGCGATACCGTGACCGTGGTTGTCAATGATAAAGTCAGCTATGATGTGATCGTCAAGAAAATTGATGTGATGAAAGAAGATGTCGGGTTAAATAAGTTTTAACCCGACATCTTTATGATGTGTGTTATTGTGATAATCGGATGTTTTGAAAATCAGATATTTGGACAATCCGATATTGATAACCGGATATTTGGACAAACGAATGTTTTGATAAATGGTTTTGCAGATGGTTAAATATTCTGTCTGGGGCAGCCTCCGCAGCCGGCACAGGGACGGCCTGCGTCAGGAATGTTGCCATCTACACCACAAGATGATTGATTTATGTCAACCTGCATATCCATAAGGCTGGCCGGAGTAGTCAGCATACAGATTGCCTGAGAAGAGATACCTTCTCCGGTTCCGGTAAAGCCAAGGCCTTCTTCGGTGGTTGCTTTTACGTTGATCTGTGTTATGTCAACTTCAAGAGCATCGGCAATGTTTTGACGCATCTGATCAATATATGGACGCATCTTGGGCTTTTGCGCGATGATCGTAGCATCGATATTTTCAATCATGAAATGATTCTCTTCAAGCAGGGCACCGACATTTTTTAATAATTTAATACTGGAAATTCCCTTGTACCGGTCATCGGTATCCGGAAAGTGCTTACCAATGTCTCCAAGAGCTGCCGCGCCAAGCAGTGCATCCATGACCGCATGCAACAGTACATCTGCATCAGAGTGGCCCAGGAGCCCTTTTTCATAAGGAATTTTGACGCCGCCTATGATCAGGTCGCGGTCTTCTGCTAATCTATGAACATCATATCCCATTCCAATTCGCATAATAAATACCTCGCATTTTATTTTCTATCGTTACGATATCTTTTATGATACACAAGATTGGAAGGGTTGTAAATTGATTTGACTTTTTATCGGTCTGTTCATGTTGTTTTTGAGAAAAATATTGTATAATACTAAAGGAAATGGTACCGGGAGCAGAAACTGCCGGATTTTTGGAAAACAATGAATATGGAGAAAATTAGTAATGACAGGAAATATACATAAAAAAAGACAGCTTACCTCATTTCAAATGATCGTACTTGGATTTGCGGGTGTGATCCTGCTGGGAGCACTGCTTCTGATGCTTCCCATTTCATCCGGTGACGGTATTGTGACAGACTTTCGTGATGCATTGTTTACTGCAACCTCAGCGGTCTGCGTGACGGGTCTTGTGGTAAAGGATACCGGAAGCTACTGGTCTTCATTCGGACAGGCAGTGATCTTGTTGCTGATACAGATCGGAGGGCTTGGCGTGATAACGGTTGCAACGACATTTTCCATGTTATCGGGAAGAAAAATATCGCTTATGCAGCGGAGTACCATGCAGAGTTCGATTTCCGCACCCAGAGTAGGTGGAATCGTGAAGCTGACAAGGTTCATTTTAAAAGGAACCTTTTTTGTTGAATTTGCCGGCATGCTCCTTTTACTGCCGGTTTTTTGCAGGGACTATGGATTAAAGGGAATATGGATGTCTTTGTTTCATTCAATATCGGCATTTTGCAATGGCGGCTTTGACATTCTGGGAACAAAGGATCATCTTTTCTCATCGCTTACGGGCTATGCCGGGAATACTCTTTTAAACACTACGATCATGCTGTTGATCGTGATAGGCGGGATTGGCTTCCTTACATGGGATGATGTCTGTGTTTATAAATGGCATATTAAAAGGTATTCCACCCAGAGTAAGGTGGCTCTGTCTGTATCGGCGTTACTTATCATGCTTCCGGCTGTTTTTTTCTTTTTCTGTGACTTTTCCGGACTTCCGATGAAAGAAAGGATCCTGGTATCACTTTTTCAATCCGTGACGACAAGAACAGCAGGATTTAATACAGCTGATTATGCCGGCATGTCCGGGGTCTCAAAAATGCTGGTCATCATGCTGATGCTTGTCGGAGGCTCTCCGGGATCGACAGCCGGAGGCATGAAGACTACGACGCTTGCGGTGCTTGTCTTAAATGCAATCGCAACCTTTTACCAGAAGGAAGATACGGAGGTCTATGGCAGAAGACTGGAAGCCGGTGTGGTAAAAAATGCTGCAACCATACTGACGCTGTATTTGTTCCTGTTTCTGACAGGAGGCATGATCATCAGTCTGGCAGAAAATCTGCCGCTTTCGGATTGCCTGTTTGAAGCAGCATCTGCGGTTGGTACAGTGGGGCTGACACTGGGAATCACATCATCACTGGGAGGTGTATCACAGGTTGTCCTGATTGTGCTGATGTACCTTGGCAGGGTAGGAGGACTGACGCTGATCTATGCAACGGTTTCCGGGACTAAGCTAAGCGGAGCCAGACTTCCGGTTGATAAAATAACGGTCGGATAAACATAAGGTCATCAAAAAGCCTTATATATATATAGATATATAGATAGATAACAGGAGGAAATCTCGATTATGAAAAATGTATTACTGATAGGTCTTGGAAGATTTGGAACCCACATTGCAATGCAGCTTGCCCGGCTGAACCATCAGATCATGGCTGTTGACTGCAATGAAGAGCGTGTGAATAAGGTTATGCCGTATGTGACAAATGCACAGATCGGTGATAGTACGGATGTGGACTTTTTACAGTCACTCGGTATTGGAAATTTTGATGTCTGTATTGTGGCAATCGGGGACAGCTTTCAAAATTCGCTGGAAACGACCTCTTTATTAAAAGAACTGGGAGCAAAGCTTGTAGTATCCCGTGCGGAATGGGATGTACAGGAAAAGTTTCTGCTGCGGAACGGAGCCGATGAGGTTGTATATCCGGAAAAGCAGATGGCCAGATGGGCGGCTATCCGCTACACGGCTGATCATATCCGTGATTATATACAGGTTGATGAAGCACATGCCATTTTTGAAGTAGAGGTGCCGGAAAACTGGATTGGACGTACTGTCGGGGAACTGGATGTCCGTAAAAAATACAATATCAACATAATGGCAGTGAAAAAAGACGGAAAGGTCAATATGGTGGTATCAGCGGACACAGTGATGACTGATGATGTGACACTTTTGGTGCTTGGTGAGTATAAACAGCTTCAGAAATGCTTCAAAATGTAGATTCCGGTGTCAAACCCAAAACGAGAATATCTCAAAAAAGAAGAATTCCGGAAAAATGCTATGCCGGGAATAATACGAATAAAACAGAGGAAATATGAATATGTGTCAGATAACAGATCCTATCATTAAAAAAATGAAAAAGACAGTCCGCGAATGTGGAGATATTTTACTCCATGCAGACAGGGATGAGCACTTTGTCTCATCAAAAGAAGGACATGGAAATTTTGTGACTGTTTATGATAAAAAAATACAGGAAAAACTGCGTGAAAGCCTGAATGAGATTTTACCGGAGGCAGCTTTTGTCGGAGAAGAAGAGGACATCCATCCGGACATTCACGAGGGCTTTGCATTTGTGGTGGATCCGATTGACGGAACTGCCAACTTTGTAAGAGATCTGAAGGGCAGTGTGATCTCGGTCGGACTCTTAAAGGATGGAAAACCATACATTGGTGTGGTATACAATCCCTATCTTGATGAAATGTTTACCGCTAAAAAAGGCTGTGGAGCTTATGTGAATGATAAGCCGATTGCTGTTTCCAAACGACCGCTTTCAGATGGAATGGTCTTATTTGGGACTGCACCCTATTACCGGGAACTCAACGACAAGGCTTTCGAGCTTGCCGGAAATTTCTGGAAACAGGCACTGGATCTGAGACGGACCGGAACAGCAGCTTTGGATCTTTGTCTTGTGGCTGCGGGCAGAGCAGAGTTGTTTTTTGAGTTGATTTTACAGCCATGGGATTATGCTGCGGGAGCCGTGATCTTAACCGAAGCCGGTGGTAAAATCGAGACGCTGGAAGGAACGGCGCTGACATTTGATAAGCCGTGTTCCGTGCTTGCCACCAACGGTTGCAAGGTGGAAGGTGTGCCGGTAAATAAAGACTGGTAAATGATATATGTTTCGGATATTTTAAAAGTGTAAAGCATGTAGTAATCTGTGACTAATGAGGTCAAAATACTTTTTGACTTGTATATTGTACAGAGATTACTACGATATACAAGTAACATGATAGGAAATCGTAACAGGGAGAGTTTAGGCGGGATTATGAAAAAAAAGATTCTGATCGTAAGTGTGGCAGTTGTTGTATTTATATTGTTTGTTGCGGGAATTTTTGGATATACCTTAAAGCTTCGTTATACGACTGTTGATACAAAAGAAGCGCCGGATAAAGATTTTTCACTGACATTGCAGATGAAGGGAGAGCCGGAACTGCTTTTTAGTGCAACACATGGACGTATCGTAGCTAAGCATGAAGGTAAGACCGTGCAGAAAATTCCGGTTACCGTTTATGATGACGGAGCCATGCTGCGAGAGGATAACTGGAGTGTGGAATGGGGAATTGCCGGTGTCCGTGTCACACTGATAGGAAGTGAACAGCCGGATGAGATCATGGATATCATGTATGATGGTTCGGATACATTTTCCGGTTACAGTGAAGAGGAAATCCGGACAGAAATGGAGAACCGATATGGTTCATTGCAGTCTGTGACAAAGGAAGGAAATTTTTACCGCTGCGATATCGGAGATTTTACATTTTTAGTACAAAATGACCTCATTCTGAGCGATAGCTATAAGCAGGAATATTTTCATTATCTGACAGATGCTTATTTTGCAGGCCGCAACCGGGTACATGAATATGAAGTAAAGGGAGAAGGAACGGATATCTGTTATATACCGGTTATCACCCTTGATTCGTCAAGCAGCGAGGAGAAGGACTGGTTTTGCCAGGATGTGATAAACTGGCTGCTTTATGTGACAAAGGATCTTCCCTATGAAGGAAATGAAACACTTTTTGAGCAGATTGAAATCGGTTATCAGGGAGAAAATACCGATTATAACCTGCCGGATTTATCTGATCTTACAGACGATTCCATTGCAGATGTATACAATGACCTCTATGAATATGTGGAAACCATGATAACGGAAGATTATCAGGATGCGGTAGAAAATACCGGATCAGAGGCTGACGAGAGTACCGGAACACAGAATGACAGTCATGCCGGAAGTGAAAATACAGATGGGCAGGTGCCAGATGAAGAGGCTGTCCAGTATTATTTATCACTGGAGCCCGACTGTACTTATCAGGCCGATAACGGTGTGGAATACCGCATGGTGCCTGTCGACCGGGCGTGCGGCAGCAGTTTTTATGTGCTGGTTGGAACCGATGATCAGGGCAAGAGTGCATGTATGGTAAATACAGATCCATATCTTGGCAGTGGCGGTGAGGCAAAATGGATCCAGTTTTTATCAGATGAAAAAACAGGATTTTCCTGCCTTGCATACAGTGGCGGAGCTTATGGAAGCCTTTATCGGACAGAGGATGGAGGAAAAACATTTACCAATGTAGAATGGCCGTCGGCAAAAGCAAAGCTTTCGGATGGAACCCTTTACAATCCTTTTGTGATGCCGGAAAAGGTCTATGAAAAGGATGGTAAGCTGTATATGGAAGTCGGCCAAGGGGCGGATGGAGATTATTATGGCGATGAAGGGTATTGTAATGGATTGTATGAGTCTTCGGATGATGGGAAGACATGGGAGTATGTGGGGGAAGTGGTAGTATCACAGTCTGATTAATGCTGTGATAAATATTTAATATTGTATACCGTTTATTTTACAATGAATATTGTTGGTGACTGCGATTTCTGTGTAGTGATGTGCGTTTATTGAATCGATTAGAAGGTTGCTGTTGTTTCTCTCGCAAGATTTGAGGATTTCTTTTTTCTGGGAATGGGTATAGATATATTCTTTCTTGCGAATAAGCTTAGAGTTTGCATCAAGGGCAAAGACAAAGCGGATTAATTCAACATTTTGATCCAGCATATATTTTTCTTTGGATTGTTGAGAGCCGGTGTTTTCATCAATCCAGGTACAAATACAAAATTTTTCCATCATAATGTTGGCATTTACTGAAACTTTATTGTTGGATACCCACCCAAGCATATAGCCGGTATTGATATCAGTGAGAAGAACATCAACATTATTTAGCTTCGTGCTGCTTAGTGATGGATTGTAATTAATGGTTAATGGACCGCTATTCTTCCAAAATATATCGGTGCTTTTGGTAAAGTTTAAAACTTTCTTGTACATTTTTGAAGTGGTGGCTATATTGTTTGGGATGATTGATGTGCTTATAGGATTTCCGGCAATAATGTCATTGAAAAGATATTGGGGCTTATTGTAACCGTTTGATCGGTAGGTCTTATTTGGGATGCCCATTAGATGTGGAAAATTAGCTTTTTCACCGATAAGGATAAAACTGTTTCCATTATAGGTGATGACAAGATAGAATGTTTTCAAATAATTTTCTTGGAAGAAATCCGCACATTTGTGAATGTCTGTGATATTCATAGATGTGTTTCTCCTTTTTATAAAGACAAAGGCTCTTGGAATTTTCCAAGAGCTTTGCCATCGGCAATCGTTCACGATTATTTTTTAAACAGGGGAGTGCCCGGATCAGCCGATATGATTCCCTCAGCGAGTGAGCCTGTGTTATTCAGTATATGCAATGTTCGTAAATACAGACGGTATATATCAAAAAAATGTCTGTGTTGGTTATTATATGATTGTAATGCGAGAATGTCAATCACTATTTTGTAAAATATCTGATTGACATTCTTATATTTGAAATTAAAATTTAAAAAAGAGAGATAATGCAAAACGGAGAATTTCATGGACAATAATTTTCAAACGCCACAAGAGGCATTAAAAGTATTATTTGGATATGATGCTTTCAGACCCGGTCAGGAATCTGTCATTGACAGTATTCTTTTCGGAAAAGATGTGTGTGCCATCATGCCAACGGGTGCCGGAAAGTCGGTATGTTATCAGATACCGGCTATGTTGCTTCCGGGGATCACGCTGGTTATTTCACCTTTGATCTCTCTGATGCAGGATCAGGTCAAGGCTTTGAATGAAGCAGGAATTGCTGCGGCATTTATCAATAGTTCTCTGTCAGAGCGTGCATTTCATGAGACGGTAAGAAAGACGAGGAACGGTGATTATAAAATTCTTTATGTAGCACCGGAAAGACTGGTTACAGAGGGTTTTATGGAGCTCGCAAAAACGATCGAGATTTCCATGGTAACTGTTGACGAAGCACATTGTATTTCGCAGTGGGGACAGGATTTCAGACCAAGCTATATGAATATTTCCCAGTTTGTTGATATGCTGGAAAAACGACCGATTGTCAGTGCATTTACAGCGACAGCAACTGAAAATGTCAGGGAGGACATCATATGTACATTGGGATTACAGGATCCTTTTGTGCTGGTCAATGGATTTGACAGGGAAAATCTGTTTTTTCAGGTAGAGAAGCCCAAGAGCAAGGAACAGTATATTTTGGACTATGTCGCATCGCATGAAAGCGAGAGTGGTATTATTTATTGTGCAACGAGGAAAAATGTGGACAACCTCTATAATCTGCTGGAAAGTAAGGGCTTTTCGGTCGCAAAATACCATGCGGGAATGAATGCGGAAGAACGGAAACGGATGCAGGATGATTTTGTATTTGATTTTACCAGTATCGTTATAGCGACCAATGCCTTTGGAATGGGTATTGATAAGTCCAACGTCCGCTATGTCATTCACTATAATATGCCGCAGAGTATGGAAAATTATTATCAGGAGGCAGGAAGAGCCGGCAGGGATGGTCTGGAGGCTAAATGTATTTTGTTGTTTTCCGCGCAGGATATTGTGATCAACCGACTGTTGCTTGAACATAAGGAAATGACGGATCTAAGTCCGGAGGAGCTTGCAACGGTAAAGGAACGTGATATGCAGAGGCTGCAGAGCATGGAGCGGTACTGCTATACGACGGAGTGTCTGCGTAATTATATTTTGAAATACTTTGGAGAAAAGCCGGAAAAACCATGCGGTGACTGCGGAAACTGTTTACATACTTTTGAAACACTGGATATGACGGATGCTGCAAAGCAGATCATCAACTGTGTATACGAATCAAGACAGCGTTTTGGAAAGACTATCATCATTGATACGGTCGCAGGCGCCAAGACGGCGCGGCTTGCCGAGATTGGTGCTGTCAATTACAAATCTTACGGAGTGCTGGCTTCGACCAATAAAAAGCTTATCCGCCGGCTGGTGGAGCAGATGGTTGCTGAAGGATATCTGAGAGTGGGAGATTATCAGGTGGTAAAGCTCGGCAATTTCCAGGCTTTAAAAGATCCTGAAACGACTGTCATGGTAAAAATCACCGATGACGATAAGCTTCCACAGCGTGCAGAGAAACCTAAAAAGAAAACGAATGGCAAAGATGCACTTACAGCTGCCGGATTTAAGTTGTTTGATAAATTCAGGGAACTCCGGCTGCAGATTGCGCGCGAAGAAAACATGCCGCCGTATATTATTTTCAGTGATAAGACTTTGATCGATATGGCTGTCAAGATGCCCAGATCGAAGAGCGAGATGCTGGAGGTGTCCGGTGTCGGGGAGAATAAGTATGGGAAGTATGGGGAGAGGTTTTTGAGGGTGATTGAGGAGATGGATGAAGGTGTTAAATATTAATTTATTGTGAAGCCGGTAAAATATGGATTGACATATTTTATTATTATGGGTAGTATGATACTAAAGACAGGCAACTTGAGTGTCTGCCAAGCGTGGAAATAAGGTGTTGTGCCAGAAAGCAGTGCCTTATGAGCTTTATACGGGTTTGACATTTACCACAATCTGGCTAGAAAACATAGGTTTTGAAAGAAAATGTCGGGGGCTCCGCTATTGATAGCGGAGCCTTTCTTTAGCATAGATTCAAGAGAAGAACTTAGAAGCGAGTTGCAAGGAAAACCGAGTGGTGGAGTATATCTTACAACTATTCAGAAGTTTACAGAAGACACACAGCTTCTTACAGATAGATCAAATGTTATCTGCATTTCAGACGAAGCGCATAGATCGCAGGTAAACCTTGATATGAAGGTAAGAATTACTGATGAAGGCGTTAATCGAACCTACGGATTTGCCAAGTATTTACATGATTCATTACCAAATGCTACGTATGTGGGATTCACCGGGACACCTATAGATGCAACGCTTGAAGTATTCGGTGATATTGTGGGCCATCCATACACTATGACTGAAGCTGTTAAGGATGAAATTAAGGTTAATCTCGTATATGACGGAAGAGCTGCCAAGGTTACGCTTAGAGATGATAAGCTTCGTGAAATCGAAGAATACTATGATACGTGCGCAACAATGGAATCTTCAGAAGAACAGATAGAGGAAAGCCAGAAAGCGGTAGCACATCTTGATGCAATTATTGGAGATACAGATAGATTAAAAGCTGTAGCTAAGGACTTCGTAGCACATTACGAAAAGAGAGTGGAAGAAGGAGCTACAGTAGTTGGCAAGGCTATGTTTGTTTGTGCAAATAGGATTATTGCGTATGCATTTTATTTAAATCTTATTGAGCTTCGCCCTGAATGGAAGGAAAAGAGAAAGGCTTCAGAGGGCGTAGAACTTACTGAAAAAGACGAGGACGAACTTAAACCTATAGAAAAGGTAAAGCTTGTTATGACAAGAAATAAGGATGATGAAAAAGAACTCTATGATATGCTCGGCACAAAGGAAGATCGTAAAGAGATAGATAGACAGTTCAAAAACGTAAAGTCAAACTTCAAAATTGCTATTGTTGTAGATATGTGGCTTACAGGATTTGATGTGCCATGTCTTGATACGATTTATATTGATAAGCCTATTCAGCAGCATACACTTATTCAGACTATTTCAAGAGTAAACCGTGTATATGAAGGTAAAGATAGAAGCTTAATTGTTGATTACATCGGGATCAAGAAAAATATGAATATTGCTCTTCGTAAGTATACCAATTTCGAGAAGCAGGAGGTTGATAATATTGAGCAGGCCGTAACTATAGTACTTGATGAGATTGATGTACTTGATAGTATGTTCTGCAACTTTTAACTCAGACAATTTTTATAAAAGAGATTCTTTGCAGCAGCTGAATAGTCTTAACAGGGCTGTAGAGTATGTTCAGCAGACAGAAGAATTAGAACTTCGATTTATGTCGGCAGTTAGAAGAATGAAGAAAGCCTTCAATTTGTGCAGTGCTAGCGAAGCCTTTACTGACAAAGATATTGATAAGATACATTTTTATCAGGCTGTTAGATCTGTTCTTTACAAATTAACAAAGGGCGAAGCACCTGATACAGAACAGATGAATATGAAGGTGAGAAAGCTTCTTGAAGGTGCTATCCAGTCTGATGGAATCGAGGAACTTTTTGAAACCGGGAAGCATATAGATTTTGATATTTTTAGCGATGAATATATGGCTCGAATTGAGAAAATCAATCTGCCGAATACAAAGATAAAAGCATCACAGAGACTTTTATCATATGCAATCATGGAATTCCAGAGAGTATATAAGATTAAGAGTATTGAGTTTGCAGAGCGAATGAAAGCTGTTGTTGATACTTACAATAACAGGCGCAAAGATGAGGTATTTGCAAATGAGGTTCTTGATGATGTTGCTAATCAGTTAGCTGATTTGATTCATGAGCTTAAACAGGAGAAAAACTCGTTTGAAAAAATGGGTATCGATTATGAGGAAAAAGCCTTTTTCGACATTCTTCTTGCAGTTTCAAAGAAGTATGAGTTTGAGTATCCTAAGGATAAGATGATTGAGCTTGCTAAGGAAATCAAGATTGTTGTTGAGGATAAAGCTAAGTATCCGGATTTTTCAACAAGAGAAGATATAAAGGCCACTCTACAGGTGGATTTGATTCTTCTGTTAAACAAGTATGATTATCCAACAGTTACAATTGATGATGTTTATAAAGAAGTATTGGAGCAGGCAGAGAATTTTAAGAAGTATCAAGGTTAACATTAAAGAGATAAAGAAGCCGCTAGATGCAAATGTAGAAAAACTAATTATGTAAGTGTCATGCTTATGCGATGTCCAACCTATTGTAGGTTGGATAAAATATTTTATGTGCCTTATGGGAGAAGGTGATGATATATGGATTCAATAGTAGTTTTTGATGATTATAAGCGATGTTTTAGAGAATTAGACAGCTCAAATTATGATGATGATTTAACTGTTGGAACTGTTTTTTTTAAAAGAGATGCAATAAGTGTCATTGAGAAATATTACAGGATAATCGGTTACATCATATGTGATGATAAAGGGGGTTATTACCCGATTGATGTGAGAAAAAATGATATAGCTATGCTTGAAGGAACTTATAACTGCCTGACTGATGGATTGAAGATGGAGTTGGTGTCCTACAATATACAGACTGAACCATCGGTAATTTGGAGTCCATTCTTTTTTCAGTGGCAGTTTATGTGTGATTGGAACGCATTTGAAAATAGTGGTAGTTTTATTAACTTGGCTTCGCGGATAGTAGGAAGTACGGAATTAGTAAAAAACATTATTGATGAAAAAATCGATTTTGTTCTGCCGGTAAATTATATAGAATTATCCCAAATGGTACGAGCATTGATAAATCTGTTTGGAGTTAAATTTTATAACAAGGATTATTTTGAAGATGTAAACTATTTGTTTGATTCACTTACAAATGGATACCATATAAATATGTCTACAGAAGAAGTTGATGGGTATTGCTATCAGTTATGTGACTATACGCTAAAGAGGATTGAGGGAGAGAATGTATAATTCAGGAATTGGTACACCATATTGGTTTGAATGGGAAATTGGAATACTAGAATGCTTGAACATGTTACAAGATTCATCAATTGAATCCGTAGTGCTGCAATCAACAAATTTTCAAGCACTAGATGATGTTGTAATAAATTATACCGATAAAAGCATTTTAAATATTCAAGTAAAACATACAGATGTAGATGATAATTTTACATATTCCTTTTTGTCTTCTAGTCAAAAGTCATTGTTAAATGAACTATCGTTAGAGTGGAAGAATAATAAAAACGATTATAACTTTAGGGGCATTCAAATTGTAACAAATAAAAAATGGGGGACACAGAAAACTGATGGAAAGTGTTCAATGGATGACTTTATTTCAAAGGTGTTTCCACGCTTACAGGATGATTATAATTATGCGTCAACGGACCGCTATAAGCAGAATGCTATTGAATGGTATAAAAAGAATCTAGAGATAAAGTTAAATCAGCAGGAGGCGGCGTGTTTTACTAAAATCTTTTCGTTTAGAAAGGAGTCATGCCTTGCTGATGTGGAAGAAAAAATACGTTTGAAGATAGGAGAAATACTAGGGACAGATAATAGTGATGCAATAGAGTTATGTTTAAATAGCCTTTTGGCTAAATTAAAAATATGGGCAACATCAAGACGAGAAAAGCAGGAAATAACAAGAGAAAATGTATATGGAGCATTATGTTATACTGAGCCAGATATTCCTTCATATGAACTCTGCCCAGAAAAGCCGATTCTTCCTTCACGACAACGCTTCGCTGTGGGTTTTATAGAAGGCATTAAAAAGAATAGTAATCACATCATATTTTTAGAAGGTTTACCAGGCTGCGGAAAAACAAATTTTATAAGTTATTTATCACAAATGGATGAGTCTATAGTTGATTTTAGATTTTATACTTATCTTCCCGTAAATAAAGTAGATGGTTCGTATAGTGATGATGAAGGATACTATTTAGGAAAAACCCTGTGGAGAAGCATATTGGTACAGCTTAAGAAAAAATTTGAAGAGAATAATCTATTATCAGTTGTAAAATTTCCGCTTATATACCAATTTATGTCTCCATCCGAAATGCGAGAGACAGTAATTCGTTCTTTGCCGGAGTATGCAAAGTGCATAGGAAGACCTTGTTATTTTTTTATAGATGGATTAGATCATGCTGCGAGATCAAAAGATGCACGAAATTCATTTTTATCACAGTTGCCAAGACCGGAAGAAATTGGAGATGACTTTTATTTTGTCTTGGTTGGTCAGCCTATAAATGAGGGATATCCATCTTGGATGAAGGATAACAAAAGTATCACATATTTTAATATGCCGGCTTTAGACACTGATGATGTTGTTATTTTATTAAAGCAAAGCGGTGTAGTAGAAAGCACGGTTGATCTGGAAAATTTGGCAAGATCAGTTATTTCTATTATTGGAAATAATGTTCTTAACATTATGTTTGCAATTTTGGAATTAAAGAAAATGGTATTGCCTCTATCTTTCGATGCAATAGAAAGAGAATTAAATTGTAGATTTTTAAATAAGCAAATTGATAAATACTACGACTGGATTATCGGTTCGCAGAAAAAAAGTCTTTTGTTTTATAAAATCGAAGCAATTATGGCTTTTGCAAGCAATCGTATTAATGCGTGTTATATAGCTGAAATGGCTGGGTGTGAACATGATGAGGCTGTATTTACTTTAAATGGCTTATATCCAATTATCGTATGTGAAGATGATGAATACTTCACTTTTCACAATGATGTAAGACTTTATTTGCAGAACGAGATAATTCATAATTCAAATCTAAAGGTAATTACAGAATCAATAGTTAATCGAATACAACAGGATAGGAAACTATGGAAATATCGATATGATATCTCTTTTAATTTAATAGCAAGTTGCAAGGATATCAATGAGGTGTTGAATCTCATCGATGTTGAATATGTAATGGATTCTGCTTTGTACGGGATATCATTTGACAGAATACTTCAGCAGTTTATATTAGCTCACCAATTGCCAATTGATAATCTTGAAGATTTATGTATGCATTCAAGTGCTGTGTCGCTTTGCTTGGCACAGTATGCAAATTGTATCCAGTATTATGCAAAAGAAGCGGACTATTTTGAACAACAAAGTATCAGCAAAAAGACTAAAGCTGAAAAGTATTGTTTAGTTATCGAAAAAGATCTAGAACAAATCATTAGTGATATCAGTTTTGTTGCCAAAGCAGGATTTGAGCGAGGCCACAAGTTATTTGATGAATATCTTGGT
Source organism: uncultured Lachnospiraceae bacterium (assembly GCA_900549665.1). GTDB lineage: Bacteria > Bacillota > Clostridia > Lachnospirales > Lachnospiraceae > UBA2882. The sequence continues at coordinate 37,887 of URPH01000023.1, forward strand.
GGCTATAGTATTGAAGTGTTACTAAAAGGAGAATTGAAAAGAGAAACGCTAGTTAATGCTGGATATATATATCGCTGTTATGGAGCAGATCTTGTTGATAGAATTACTGATTTCTCTCAGGATTATGCTGATTTTAAAGATGGATGGCTAGAAGCTGGTGTAAGGTTTACATCAAAAGAAGATATCAGGCGAACTTTCAAAATAAGAGGATATCATACTAATTCTTTGTATAAATATATTTATAAGGTTGCAGAAGACAAGAAGCTTGATGAAGAATCATACAAAGAATTGTTGGATATTCTTTTAAGAATGTCTGCGCCTATAGAAAATATTATTGAGATTTGCACATATGGACTATTAAACTCATATAAATATGAAGCTGTAATAGAATATATTGGCAAACATTTATATGATATTGTAAAAATCGATAGAGATTATGAATACGAAGATCCAAGAATTATTTCTTTGATTAAGGCTAACTTGTGCCTGTTTGGAAGGGGTGAGGAATTTTTAATTGAAAAATGCTATAAAGAGATATTGAATCTAACCCATAATGGGGAGTCTAAAAGAGGCTACAAACCAGCATTGGAACAGTATGATATTGCAAAGCATGTTTTTGAACAATTCTATTCGTCGGATAGAAAGGATGTATTGTCAAAAGATGATATCTTTTCATTGATTTATTTTGCAGATAAGTATGGTGCTGGATCTGTTCATGATTGTAATGGATATACTGTTATGAGATTTTTACGTAAAGTATTGGTGAGCTTTTCTGAGCATAACCCTAAGGCAGAAATTATCGATACTATCTGTAACTCAGTCGTTCAATGTTTGGAATGGGAGAAAACACGTTTTATTCCAGAGTTTAATAAGTTATTCTGCATATCAAATGCGCATGCTGAATTTCTAAAAGTAGCAGAATATTGGTGTGGCGATGATGGAGTGGCTTGGAGATCAGAATATGACGAAATGGAAGATTTTTGTAAATACATAATACCTTCATTGGAATATTTTGGAGAAACCAAGTTTATAGAAGAAATACGTGAAAAACAGAAGTATAAAATGTTTGGATACGTGGGAAGAAAAGATTATTCGTTAAATGGGTTACTTGATTGTTATAAAAAACTTCCTCTGAATGAAGAAAAATTATGCAGTTATGGTATGAGGCTGTTTTCTGTTTCAAATTTAGCAAATTCCATTGGTGATAATAGGTTTTCAAGTGAAGTTGATAGAGTGTTGTTAGAGGATGCAGTTCAATTGGGATATAAGTATTGCAATGCATTATTTGAACTAAAAAATACTCCTAAAGATTTGGTTTATTGGAGAATGAAAGTTCTGGATTCTCTATATTGCAATATAGAGTTGATTTCTGATGATTCGGAATTACTTGCGCTATATAGACTTACAAATTCATGGATTAAAGAATATATAGAGAATGGTAGAGAATACAATCGCTTGGAAACCTTAAGAAGTTACAATTATGCAATTATTTCTCGTATTTCAAGTCCTGAAATTCGGGAAAAACTTAAGGCAAAAGGATTGTATGGCGAAGCAGAACATAAAGATTTCACAGTTGATACTGGAAGGGACAGTAATCTCGAAATTATCCATCTTTTAAAAAAAGATGGATATAGTGAAAAGGTAGAAGGCGTTATTCTCACTCAAATAGAAAAAAGAGAAATCGGATTACATAAGCTAATAATGGAAGTGGGGGATATTATTGCACAAAACCATATGGAAGAATATGTTAATACATGTGTTGTTAAATATATTCTATCTGAAAGCAAGTATGGTTATATTGGCAGCGGAATTAGTGATGTATTTGAACGTTACTATGAACTGTTCAATGATGATACATGGATGCTTCTATTTGAGGATATAGTAACTCGATTTGCTGAAAGTGATTATGGCATAATTGCTTCGCTTTGGGGGGATTTTACAATTTTCTCTATTTATTACCTTTCGAGAAAAGACAAAGATAAAATCAAAGTTTTATTTGATTGTTTATGTAAAACACATGAAAGTCTTTCGTCGGCAAATGGAAGGGTAAAAATAAAAGAAGAAAAACTGATCTTGGATGAGAATATTATGTCCCTCTCGGATATGGTGGATTTTCAGCTTAATCTACAAATATAGTTATTAAAAGTCTGCTGTTGTAAACGGACAGGCTTTTTGTTGTTAGGGCAAGGCCCTGTTGAGCCATGCTCAACAAATAAACCACTTGCTGTGCGAGTGGTTGAAGAGGCTTTAGCTTACAGTAAAAAACTTCCAGTGATATAGTAAATGCAGGTTCGCCAACCGCATTAATCACAGGAGGTATCCATAATGGACAGTAATAGTTTATCACATACAAAATGGAACTGTAAGTATCACATTGTATTTGCACCAAAATTTCGCCGAAAAATAATATATGGGAAGTTGCGATAGGATATAGCCAATATATTAAGTGCTTTATGTAAGCGGAAAGGTGTCAAAATAGTAGAAGCAGAAATGTGCCCGGATCATGTGCATATGTTAGTTGAAATTCCACCAAGTATAAGTGTATCAAGTTTTGTGGGATACTTGAAAGGGAAAAGTACACTAATGATATTTGAAAGACATGCAAATTTAAAATATAAATTTGGAAACTGACATTTCTGGTGTAGAGGATATTATGTTGACACAGTTGGAAAGAATGCAAAGAAAATTCAAGAGTTTATTCAAAATATATTAAAAGAAGATTTAGAATATGATCAAATGACGTTAAAAGAGTATATAGACCCGTTTACGGGTGAGTCGGTAAAAGCAAATCATTAAATAGAGCCCAGGGGGCTCGGTAAGTAAATGTACTGCGACTAGCGGCCAATTTCAACGAGTCTTTAGACTCAAACGCCGGAAATGAGCCCTTATAGGGCGTGAACAAACCACCGGCTCAGCCGGTCTGAGCCGGTGGTTCTGATTTGAAAATGACATGTGGCTTAGTATATAAGTTAAGATAATAAATATTTCAATATTGAAATATTTATTGCATGCTGGTATAATAAATTTGACATAGTATAAGAAATGAAAGGGCTTTGTAATGAAAATAAGTTATAACAACCTATGGAAATTAATGATAGATAAAGGATTAAACAAAAGTGAATTGCGTGAGATTACTGGGATAGGAACAAATACGTTAGCAAAGCTAAGCAAGAATCAACCGGTAAGCATGGAAGTGCTGATGAAAGTTTGCGAGAAACTTGATTGCGATCTGACAGATGTATGCGAATTTATTAAGGAGTAGGAGAAAGCTAGTTATATGAGTACAACACCGAATGCGATTGATTTATTTGCGGGTTGTGGTGGCCTGTCGAAAGGTTTTATGGATGCGGGGTTTAATATTATTGTTGGAGTAGATAATGATCAGGCCGCATTGAATACTTTCGTAAAGAACCATAATGGTGCTGTTGCCTTGAATGCGGATTTGTCCCTGCAGGAAACTTTTGATAAAATAAAAAGTATTGCCGGAGAGAGAAATATTGATGTGATTATTGCGGGACCTCCATGTCAGGGATTTTCTTTGACTGGACCTCGTAATTTCGATGACAAAAGAAATAAACTGTATCTTGCTGTACTTGAAATGGTGAAGCAGTATCAGCCTAAGGCATTTATTATCGAAAATGTACCAGGAATGGCAACATTATATAATGGACAGATTAAAGAAGAGATTCTTAAACGATTTAAGAAAATGGGTTATAACATTGACTGTAAAATATTATGTGCGGCTGATTATGGTGTGCCTCAGATCAGAAAACGTTTGATATTTATGGGTATTAGAAAAGATATTGGTATGCCTAAATTTCCTGAACCTGTATTTACGCCTGAAAATTACAGAACCTGCCGTGATGCAATCAGCGATCTGCCTTCGTTAATCAATGATTTAGGCGCAGAGGAGCTTGAGTATTCACAGGAACCGCAAACAGAATATCAGAAGCTGATGCGTGGGCAGTGTTCAGTTCTCCATAATCACCTGGGAACCAATCATACACAGATGGTTAAAGATACTATTGCTCTGGTACCAGAAGGGGGAAATTATAAGGACTTACCACCTGGATGGGGGGAAAGTAGAAAGTTCCATATGGCTTGGACAAGACTTAATGGGAATGCACCTGCAAGAACTGTTGATACAGGACATAGAAATTTATTCCATTATGAATACAACAGAATTCCAACGGTAAGAGAAAGTGCAAGAATGCAATCTTTCCCAGATGATTTTGTGTTTACTGGAACCAAAACACAGCAAAGCAGACAGGTTGGTAATGCAGTACCACCATTATTAGGAAAAGCTTTAGGAAAAGTCATTCTTAGCATAATCGAGGAGCAGAATATTAATGAATAAGATTAGGTCAATAGATTTATTTGCAGGATGCGGCGGCTTGATGGATGGATTTGAACAGTCTGGAAAATATGAAACCTTAGCTGCTGTTGAATGGGAAAAAGGTCCATGTAGAAACCTCAGAAATCGATTGAGAGATAAGTGGAAATACAAAAATGCTGATGATATGGTTCTTCAGTTTGATATTCAGAGAACAGATGAATTGTTTGATGGATGGAAAGATGATGAAATATACGGAAGTTCAGAGGGTTTGGACAAGCTAATTGGTCCAGAAAAACTGGATATTATCATTGGTGGTCCTCCATGCCAGGCTTATTCGATTGCAGGAAGAGTGCGTGATGAGCACGGAATGAAAAATGACTACAGAAACTATTTATTTGAGAGTTACCTCAAAGTAGTTGAAAAATATAGGCCAAAGCTATTTGTTTTCGAGAATGTTCCTGGGATACTGAGCGCACAGCCAGGAGACAGGCCAATTATTGAAATTCTCCAAGAGAGCTTTAATAATGCAGGATACTATGTTTTGCCTGATTTGCGTAAAGCCATTATAGATTTTACTGATTATGGCGTTCCGCAAAACAGAAAAAGAATAATAATTGTTGGATTACATAAAGACTATTTTAGCGAGGAAAGATGCGTGGAAATGGCGGAGAAGTTTTATTCCGTTTATTTACCCAAATATAAGGTGGAACGTAAGAAGACTGTAAAAGAATCAATTGGTGATCTGCCTAAATTATATCCGTTGGGGCATGATGAAAAGTTCAATGGTAAAAGAATTTCCCATTCTTTACCACAACCGGAAGTGCCTAACCATGTCGCACGGTGGCAAAGCGACAGAGATATTGATATTTTTAGATTGCTGACAGAAGATATAGAAACTGGTCGAAATCAGTACACTTCCATAGAGGCATTGAAAGCTTTATATACTGAAAAGACTGGTAAGACATCTAATGTCCATAAGTATCATGTGATCAGATGGGATGAACCAAGTAATCTTATTCCAGCACATTTGTATAAGGATGGATTACGACACATACATCCGGACTCAAAACAGTGCCGAACACTAACTGTAAGGGAGGCTGCCAGATTACAAACCTTTGATGATGATTACATCTTTGATGGAAGTAATGTTGAAACATACAAGATGATTGGCAATGCAGTACCGCCATTGTTCGCAAAAGAACTGGCAAACGCAGTTGCAGATTTATTAAAGGATTATGGCAAATAATTTCATGAATAATAGAATATTTGTTGGTCCGCCAGGTTCTGGAAAGACATACGGTGCTAAGTATGAAGTGGTAAAAACTATCTGGAATCTAATGGACGAAGAGGAAAGAAATAAAAAGGAATCAAGATACTATAATCCAAAGAACTTTTGTGAAGATGCATTTTTGTATGTTGAAAGAAATTATCATCCAGGCATACGCCTTGCTTCTTTACATGAAGGGATGACTACTTCGGATCTGATTGAGGGGCTCTCGGTAGAAACAAGTGATGGTGTAACAGTATTTGCAAATTCGGATAAAATGGTTTTGAATCTTTTGGATGAAATGAAAAAGGATGATAAGCCGGGGTTCCTCATTCTCGATGACATACACAGAGTTAATATTGTGGGTGCTCTTGGAGAATTGCTGTTTGCATTTTCACATCGTGGTGAAACAGTGACATTATCTACTGGGAGAAAAATTTGTGTTCCGGAAAATCTGTATGTGTATTTTACCATGAATACGCTCAGACCAGATTTTCCCATAGATTCATCGATTTTCGAAGGCTTTCAGACAACATATATGAACAGTGATTTGAAACGTCTCGATAAAGCAGTAGATGAAGGATACTATAGATCTGCATACTATAATATTGATTCGGAAATAGTGGATCAGTTGATAGAGATTCAAAAAGAGTATCGTGAAATTGTCGCTGAAAGTAAGAGTTCTGGTGTGGTGATAGAAAAAGCAAATACGGTAGAGAAAATATTTGATATCGATATGGGATGTATGTTTTCATCTTTTCAGGCTCAATTGTTTTTAGATGACACTTTCCCGGTGACATGGGAAAAGAGAGCAGATATTCAAATAAAATTTCGTAAAAAATATAATGATGTCACTGACCAGTTTTGTAAAAAACTAAATGAAGCATACGAACAGTATTCAAAATTCTATTCCATTGAAACCCTGAAATTGCTTGATCAGTTTAAGCACAAGGTGAGAGAAGAATACTTATATTATAACGGATATTTGGATTATATCGCTCCTGAATATTATCAGGATAAAACTAAGTACGAAATTGGTTATACATATTTTCTGCCGGGACACGGTTTTTCTATGTGGAATGCTTTTGAACTGCTACAGAATAAGATTCGTGCACAGGTTATTCCGTTATTAAAGCAATATGGAAATGATGGAATAATAGTAGGATGCCGACTGCCGGATGTTCAGAGAACTGCAACATCATTTACCAGAGAGATAAGTGATGTTGGCGAAGAAAAAATTGAGATTATTACAAATGATGAATACCGGGATATTTTTTCAGACTTGTACGGGGGGAAAAAGAGTACTAAGGATGTAAAAAATCCAATGAACCGAAGTCAACCATACAATCCAACATATGGTGTTTTGTTTGAAATAGTATTTGACATGATTAAGCATCCACTTATTAATACATGGAGGCTGATGGATTTATTATGCAGAAACAAGGAGATATATTTCAAACGGGACGTGACTGGATTATATGAAGGCTGCGTTTTAGCCCTGAGCAAACTGTCAGACAAGATTATCACTGCGGGAACAGATAATACAAAGGGAAATCAAAGTCTTACATCTTATAAAAGAGATCTTCATGCATTTTATTATAAGGGACAAAAGTATGTCCTTCTTTCTAAAATTGGATTGGATAATAATGATAGTAATAAATCCGTTGATTCCTGCAGATTAAGTGCTGCTGTTACAAGTAGATATCATAATCTTTATCCGATTGTGAAAGTTCTGGTTTATGAATACTTGAGAATTTTCAGAGACAATCTGAAAGAAATGCTGATGGAAACAACAGATTTGGCAGAAGCTATAAAGATTAAGAATGATATCCAGATGGTGGAACAGGATTTGATTTTCATTGATTCTGTTCAGTGGCATGGGACAGATCCAGATGTGAGAAGATGGAATCTGCTAGATGATATAAAGAATCTTCTAACATGGAAAAAAATGATAAATGATAGTTTGAAAGGAGCCTACAAAATAATGGACGATAGATATCAATCAGTAATGAACAGTACAGGAATACATCAAATGATTCTGCAGGGGCCTCCTGGAACATCAAAGACCTATGGTGTAAAGGAATTTCTGGCACTTCAGGCAGGTCTCATTACTACAAATGGAGAAAGTTGGGATGAGGATGCATTAAATGCAAGACAGCTTTGTACAGAAGATGACGAATATCTTTTGCCTACAGAAGGGCTTCCTGAGAATAATAATGTCTACTGGGATATCATTCAGTTTCATCCATCCTATACATATGAGGATTTTGTACGTGGAATCTCAGTGTCTGCATCAGATACAAATACTATAGAGATTACAGGAGATGTACTTGAAGGAAATACTGCAAAATATTCAATCAGAATGAAACAGCCGACTCCGGTAATGTACAAAACCGTGAACCGTACACTTGGAAAGATGGCAAGAATTGCAAGGGATAATTATAATCAGGAGAATCCTGAAAATAGTCCAAAGTTTTATCTTGTTATTGATGAAATTAACAGAGCTAACCTTGCAACAGTATTCGGCGAGCTTATTTATGCACTTGAGTATAGAGACAGTGAGGTGGCTACTCCGTATGCTGTTGATAAAGATACCAGACTACAGATTCCAAGCAATCTTTATATCATCGGAACCATGAATACCGCAGATAAATCAATAGCATCGATTGACTATGCAATCCGCAGACGTTTTCTTTTTTTCCCGGTTCTTCCTGATATTAAGGTTGTTTACGAAACAGTAAAAGATAATTGGAATGATTCAGCAGAACTCCAGTTGTTCTACATTATTGAAAAAATGTTCGAATCTTATATGAATTCTGATGATTATAATCGTAACGATGTTCAGATAGGTCACACATACTTTCTGAGAAAAGCAGAGGAAAGCATTGCTAAAGAACAAATGAGAAACAGATTCCTTTTCCAGGTTGTTCCAGTATTAAGGGAATACTACAATGACGGAATTCTTATGGATGATGTATATGGTAAAGAACCTACAGAGTATGAAAACGCATGTATTCAGGATATTCGTAAAATGATTGAGGTATCTGATATGGATAAACTTGAAAGCATGTATGAGGAACTACTTTCTAAACTGGCAAGTGAAGAGATAAGAACTGGAATTAGAACTGCTTTATTGGAGAAGAATGTTCTTCCGGAATAAGCGAGGGAGGATGCCATGAAATCAAAGGTTAAGCTGATTTCAGGTCTGAAAGACTGGAATCGTGATTATGAAAAGTTAATACCTAAAGGTGCATCCGCTGCCAAGAGTATGCATGGTGTCATTCCTGACGAAATGGGTTTATATATTGATGAAAAGGGATATTATCATACTTCTGGTTATGTAGGGGTTGGTTGGCTGAAAGATTATCAGGGAAAAACAATGGTTGATCCGGTTTCTGGTGAGAAACTTGCATTGATGATTATTCCAAGGTTTTCTTTGAATCCATGGGAAATGCTCATTAAGGTTATGAATGATCCAGAGTATGAATTGTATGCATCGGGATCTAATGGGGATTTTTTTGAAGTACATACAAGTGAAGAATTAGTCCCTGTACCGAATACCGAAACCGGCGGAGAGTTACTTGCAGCAATATCATTTGTTAAAGAATGTGAAAAGATTTGTAAGAAGCATATTCGGCAGGCCATGGATTTTAAAGAAGAAAACTTCAATGGAAAAATTGTGGGAAATATTCAAGTGGCAAAACATATTAAGCAGAATGTTAGTCAGGCAAGAGAAGACAGGATATTCTGCAAATATCCCATATTTACAGTGGATACTCTTGAAAACAGAATTATGAAGGCAGCGCTAATCAAAGCAAAGAAGGTTTTCAGAAATAACGGAATCGCAGTTAAGGAAATAGGAAGAATTTATAGTTACTGCGAAAATTCGTTAAAGGCTGTTCGAACAGTAAGTATTTCCAAGAGTGATTTTAATAGAGTCAATACAACAGGATTTAACTCTTGTTATAAATGCGTAATGGAGTTGGCAAAAACCATATTACAGGGTACCGGAGTTAATGATTTGGTTGGAAAAAAAACTGATGAAATTAGATATGTTATTCCATATACTATTAATATGGAAAGCCTTTTTGAATTCTATGTCAGGGCTGCTTTGAAGGAGTATCTTAGGAAAGATTCTGAATCATACATTATATTGGATGAATATAGAATGTCGCAGAAGAATCCATTACTTACATTAAAAGACTCAGACCAACAGGCGTATTTGATGAGTCACTATGTGCCGGATATTGCGTTGATAGATCAATCAGATGGTGAAAGTAAATATATCGCTGTATTTGATGTAAAGTATCAAAACAGTATGAATACGGTGTATAGCGAAACAAGAAGACATAATTCACACCAGTTACTGTTCTATACACTTTTACTAAATGTAAAAAGATGTGGATTTATTTTTCCAAAACAGCGGAAGGATGAAAAGTTGGGGGATTTGGAAATGTATGAATTGAATATCCAGTCAGGCGATGCAATGGATCTTAGTAATCGAGAATATACTCAATGGTCTACTGAGTTTGCATCCACATCAAACAACAGATTGGCGGAGAGAATCATGCATTATGTTAAGGGAATTAATTCAGCAGTAAAACCTGATACGAATTAATATTTATTCATTTGGGGGATTGGGATGGAGGATGTATTAATATCTGAGCAGCGTAGAAAAAATATGCAGCACATCAAGTCTAATGATACAAAGACAGAGGTCATTCTTAGGAAGGCTTTGTGGGCGAGAGGTTATCGGTATCGTAAGAATTACAAGGCTCTTCCAGGAAAGCCAGACATTGTATTGATTAAGTAAAAGATGCTTATCAGACAGATGCGTGGCTCTGTAAGGGAAAAGAATCTAATTGATAAATATATTGGTCGGATAAATTATCTGTCACAGGAACTGAAAAAGATTAATGGCAAGAGAGAGACTTTGTTTGAAAATTTTGCAGAGGGTATTTTGGATGATGCTGAATATCAGTTGGCCAAGAAGAAATATGATGCTGAAGCCGCTGATATTGAAAAGAAACTTACGGCAGAAAAAGTAAAGAAAACACAACTGGACGATGTTTTGTCGTTGAGTAATGAGTGGCTTAAGGCAATTCATCAAGCTGAAAATGTTTCTGAACTTGATGCTAGGGTGGTAAAACACTTGGTCAGCTTGGTAAAGATATTTGATGACACCCGTGTAGAGGTACAACTGAACTTTGGTGAACAGAGAAATATTCTTAATCAGATAGTATCTGAAATGGCAGGTGATGGTCATGAGTAAATGGGTAATCGGTAAATATATTCGTCTGTCGCAGGCTGATCAGGATTTGATGAAAAAAGAAAATAAATCCGAGAGTGAGAGTATATCACACCAGAAGGCTCTGATTCAGAATTTTATAAATGGGAATGAAGAACTTTGCGGTTCAGAACAGTATGAGTTTTTTGATGATGGTTATTCCGGCACCAATTTTGTTGAGGTAAGATAACGATACCTTTTTTGCAGAGGGTGTTATCTTACCT
>URPH01000024.1 GCA_900549665.1 uncultured Lachnospiraceae bacterium
TCGCTTTTTTCACTGATTCTGCTGAAAAAACCTCATATCCGGATTTTTTCAGTGAGAATGTAATTCCACGATTTAAATTTTCATCATCTTCGACCACGAGTATACCTGGCATAGCATATGCACCTCTCTTTATTAACTATTCATCTTAAAATGCTTCAATGCCTCCACAATTGCACTTTCTTTATCTTCTGGGCACTGTGGCTGCCTGCTATCTTCATTTTTAGGTAAATTAGGACTTGGAACAAGTTCCTGTCTTACTTATCTGCAGATGTTATATCCACATCATCAAGTTCAATTGTGACATTAATGTAATCATCCGGCTTTTGTTTCAGTTGGGACAAAAGAACAACTGTCTCCACATGCACCGTCTCCGGAAACTGATCCACCGCCTGCACCCTCTCCAGACAATACCCATTCCCACAAAGATACTTCAAATCCCGCGCAAGCGTCGCCGGATCACAGCTGACATACACAATACGTTCAGGCGCCATCTGCACCATTGTCTCCAGGCATTTCTCATCACAGCCCTTCCGCGGCGGATCCACGACAATCACGTCGGCGTGGATATGATTTTCCTCAAATTGCTTCGGAAGCACTTCTTCTGCCTTTCCGACGTAAAAGGCTGCATTCTCAATTCCATTGATTTTGGCATTTTCTTTGGCATTGTCGATTGCCTGCGGGATGATCTCAACACCATGTACCATGCCGGCTTTTTGCGCCAGAAACAGGGAAATTGTGCCGATGCCGCAGTACAGATCCCATACGGTTTCACTTCCTGTTAAGTTAGCATATGCTAATGCTGTCTCATACAGTTTCCGTGTCTGAACCGGATTGACCTGATAGAAAGACAACGGTGAAATACGGAAGGCTACATCCCCGATCTTATCCGTAATGTATCCGTTTCCATAGAGAACCTCATAATTATCCCCCATGATCACATTGGTATCCTTGGTATTGGAGCTTGTACAGATACTGGTGATTTTCCATTTTCCAAGTTCCAGACCGGTCAGTCTCCCGATCAGTTCCTCTTTTTTAGGGAATCCAACGCCGTTGATCACCAGACATACCATGACTTCACCGGTCGCAAATCCACTTCGGATCAGCACATGGCGCACCAGCCCGGTATGAAGTGTTTCATCATATGCCGGAATATGCATTTCCTGCATAAATTTCAAAATAGTTTCCAATATCGGCTGGTTAATAGTTAGCCCCAGCTTACAATCAGTATTGGCAATAATGGAATGGGTCCTTCCTGCATAAAATCCGGCAATCAGCCTGCCTTCTTTGTCCATTCCGATCGGATACTGTGCCTTATTGCGATAAAAAAACGGTTCGCCCATCCCAATGATCGGCTCTGCAATCTTATGAATAAATGCCGGATCAAATCCACCGATCCGGATCAGATCATTGATAACTTTATTCTGCTTAAAATCAAGCTGCTTTTTATAATCTACTGCCTGCAGCTGACAGCCGCCGCACACTCTTGCATATGCACATTCCGGTTCTATACGAAAAGGAGAAGGTGTGATCACCTTCTCTAATCTGGCATACGCATAATTCTTTTTGGCCTTCATGATTTTGACTTCGGCCACATCTCCGACAACGGCATCCTTGACAAACAGTGTATAACCGTCAGCCTTTCCGATCCCTTCTCCATCCATGCCGATGTCTTCAATGGTGATCGTCACCCTGTCATTCTTTGAAAAACAACCTTTTTTACTCATATTTATATTCCTTAATCCACCTGTGTCACACGTATATTGCTCTCAAACATACGGTTATATCCAAGCCAGCCTGTCTCCTGTGTGCTGTTGACAAGCTCCGTAAATGTCTCCATTTTAGCATCCGTATTGTCTGCAAAGTTCAATGCCATAGCCTCAACCAGTGCCGGTTTTTTGGGCGAACCGTATTCCAGTTCTCCGTGATGTGCCAGAATGCAGTGCTTGATCTCTCCCAGTAAAACCGGAGGAAAATCCGTAATTGTCTCTGCTGCCTTTCCGACCATTTCACAGCCCATTACAATGTGTCCCAAAAGATTTCCTTCATCCGTATAATCATTCTGGGGAAAAGGCGAAAGCTCCTTTGTCTTTCCGATATCATGACAGATAGCGGAGGTCAGCAGAAGATCCCTGTTTAAAATCGGATACCTTGTGCAGTAAAAGATACAAAGCTCAGCAACGCTCAATGTATGGTGTAAAAGTCCGCCGATAAATCCGTGGTGAACAGCCTTGGCTGCAGAGGAATAGCAGAACTTTTTGGCAAAATCTTCATCTTTTACAAAAAAGTATTCCAAAAGCTGTCTGCAGTATGTATTTTCAATCGATTGGATAATATCGAGCAGTCTTGCAAACATTTCATCAATATTAAACGGTGTCATCGGAAGATATTCTGCCGGATCATATTCATCCTCATGGCATTTGCGCACTCTTTTGACATTGACCTGCATAGCTCCGTTAAACACTGTCACATCGCCATAGATCTCTACAAAATCCAATGCATCAAATTCATCAATTCCACCACTGTTGGGATCCCAGATCTTGGCATCCATCGTACCTGTCTTATCCTGTATGATCAGATTTTCATAAGGCTTTCCGTTTTTGGTCACGGCTGATTGTTTATGCTTGCACATATAAATCTCATGTACTCTGTCGCCGTCTCTGTAATCTTTTAAATATTTCATCTCATTTTCTCTACTTTCTGCTAAAATTTTATAATATCAAAATCAGAAAACCCAAAATCCAATACCGGCCTGCAATCTGATATCAACTTCAAAATTTCATTATCCATTTCCTGACATATATCGAAACAAATCAGCTTCTAAAATATCTTACTCAACTTACTTAAGCTTCGGTCTGATCTCTGTCTCCACGGTCGTATATTTTTTACCATCATACCGCGCGATCCGCAATGTCACAAAATCATCCGATGTCAGGTTATTGAGACAGTTCATATAATCGGTAATGCTTTTTATCTCTGTCCCGTTGACCGCCTCCAAAACATCACCATTGTTGATGCCTCCGTCAAAAGCGGGAGAACCTGCATCCACCTCTGTCACATATACTCCATAGGGAATTTTCTGCAGGTTGTGTACCTCTCCGGTCACGGACGCTCCATGAATTCCCAGATATACTCTTTCATCCTGATTGGAAAGCTGTTCCACAAGCTTTTTGATATCCGAGATCCCAAAGCAGGCAAGCAAAGCGCCGCTTGCCACAGATGACGACTGTGAGGTGATCACACCGAGCAGTCGTCCGGAAGTATTGACAATGATCCCGCTGGAATTGGTTTCGCTGCCGGTAATATCCGTTGTCAGCACATTGTAATGGTAATCAGCATATGAAATCTCTTTTTTGTTGGAAGTAATAATTCCATAACAGATGGAACCACTCTGTCCAAGCGGACTTCCGACTGCCACAACCGGACGTCCGACAATCGTGGCACTCTTGGAATTGGCAAGTGCCATTACCTCCTGGGCATCCCACTGCTCACCGGACAACCGGCTTTTGGGTACAGTAAAAATAGCAAGCCCCGTATCGGTATCAGCACTCAACAGATCCGCATCGACGATCGTCGAATTGTGAAAGGTCACCGTATAGCTTTCTGCATCCGGCAGACCATTGGCATCTGCTAAAATATAAATGGCTCTTTCATTTTTGGCGATCACAACGCCTGATGTCTCATTGGTATTTTCAACCTCATTTAAAAACCAGTCCATATCCGTCGAAACACCGGTAACAACAACCATCATTTCAGATGCCTGTGATGCAATATCATAGAGTGCGTCATATGCTGCCTGGTAGGTCTTGATCGCCAGCTGTCCGTCACTGACCTCCTGCTGGATCTGCTCCGTGATTTGTTCCTCCATCTGGCTGTTGAACTGATCCTCTATCCGGGCATCTTCCTCTTCGACCGTCTGCTCCGTCAAAAGCTCCTCCGGGCTGATCTCCTCATCCGTCTCCGGCAGCTCCACCTTGGTGATTTCTTCCGGTGACAGCTTTTTGCTGATCACAGGCTCTAAAAGCAGAAACGTCAGACAGGCAATAAAACCGAAAATGATCGCGCTGATGACCGTTATCATGGACTTTTTAAACAGTCTTTTTTTATTGATAGGCTTCTTTTTAATTGTTTCATTCACAAAGGAATAGGATTCTTTTTCGTCCATTTTTGTCCCTCTTTCTTTCATTCCCCAGTATATCGGATAGCCCTTTTATTGTAAAGGTTCGTTGGATTTTTTTCTAATCTATGCTATACTTTGTGCATGAATAAAAAAACGTTTCGTATCTTAGAATTTGATAAAATAATTGAACAACTTGCCGCACTGGCAGATTCCGAACCGGGAAAGCGCCTGTGCCTGAGGCTGACCCCCAAATCAGATCCGGATAAGATCCGTCTGATGCAAAAGCAGACCTCGGATGCCCTTGCCCGCCTTTTACGCGGCGGCTCGACTTCCTTTGGTTCCAACAAAGACATTGGCTTTATTACGAAGCATCTTTCCATTGGCGGCAGTCTCAATTCCGAGGAATTACTTTTATTAGCCGGATTACTTGAAAATGCTGCCCGCGTCAAGCAATATGACCGCAGCGAAGACCAGACGGATTCACTTTCCGAATTTTTTAATGCATTGGAGCCTCTGACCAATCTGAGCACAGAAGTCCGTCGATGCATTTTAGGTCCCGATGAATTTGCCGACGATGCGTCTCCGGCATTAAAGGACATCCGCCGCAAGATTAATCATACACAGGACAAGATCCACAGCCAGCTGAATTCCATGGTCAACGGTTCTCTGCGCACTTACCTGATGGATGCCGTCATTACCATGCGCGGCGACCGGTATTGTCTGCCGGTCAAGGCCGAATACAAAAGCCACGTGCCCGGAATGGTACACGACCAGTCATCTACCGGTTCTACCTTTTTTATAGAGCCTGCCGCTATCGTGGATCTCAACAACAAATTGAAAGAGCTTGCGATTGCTGAAAAAGAAGAGATTTCCAAAATCCTGCTTACGCTTTCTGTTGAATTTATGCCCTATGCAGAGACTATCGGTGAAAACGCCCGCCTCATGACACGGCTTGACTTTATTTTTGCAAAAGGGCGTCTTGCATTGGAGCAGAATGCCACCGAGCCGGATTTTTCGGACAATACCTGCATTCATATCCGCAAAGGTCGTCATCCGTTACTCAACAAAAAGACGGTTGTTCCGATTGACATATATCTTGGTGAGGGCTTTGACCAACTGATCATCACCGGTCCCAACACCGGCGGCAAGACGGTTTCTTTAAAAACCGTCGGTCTTTTATCCCTTATGGCTCAGTCCGGTCTGCACATTCCGGCTCTTGACCGCAGCAAGATGCGTATTTTCAAAAATGTTTTTGCGGATATCGGGGACGAACAGAGCATAGAGCAGTCACTTTCGACCTTTTCATCCCATATGACAAATATTGTTTCCATTTTACAGCATGCAGATTCCGACAGCCTCTGTCTGTTTGATGAGCTGTGTTCCGGTACAGATCCGACCGAGGGTGCGGCCTTGGCAATCTCTATTTTGAAAAAGCTTCACAAGCAGCATGTGTTTACAATGGCGACGACCCATTACAGTGAGTTAAAGCTATACGCCCTGTCAGCAGACGGTGTCGAAAATGCCAGCTGTGAATTTGATGTCGAGACACTTTCTCCCACATACCGTCTCTTAATCGGTATTCCCGGAAAGAGCAATGCCTTTGCCATTTCCCAAAAGCTCGGACTTTCAGCCGATATTATCGGACATGCCAAGGAGCAGCTTTCCAATGAGGACCAGCATTTTGAAGATGTTCTTGCCAACCTGGAAAAAAACCGCCTGACGATTGAAAAAGAGCAGGCAGAAATTGATGCCTACAAAAAAGAAATAACCGAATTAAAAGAACAGTTACAGAAAAAACAGGAAAAGACAGATGCCGCAAGAGAACGCATCTTAAAGGAAGCCAACGAGGAAGCACGTGACATCCTGCAAAAGGCCAAGGATGTAGCCGATGAGACCATCCGCAATTTTCACAAGTACGGAAATGCCACTCCCATGAAGGAGATGGAAAAGCAGCGTCAGAAGGTCGGCAAGGAAGTAGCCAGGAAAAATGCCAAGCTTTCCATCCAGCCGCAGGCCAAGCCTGCCGGCACGCTGACCGCCAAAGACCTCACTCTCGGTCAAAAGGTAAAAGTACATTCTCTCGGTGTCGAAGGCTATGTGACCTCCCTGCCGGACGGCAAGGGCAACCTGTTCGTGCAGTGCGGTATTATCAAATCCAAAGTAAACATCCGTGATCTGTCCCTTTCCCGTGAAGAGGAAATCACGATCCCGACAAGACTGCGCTCGCAGAGCTCCAGGATCAAAATGTCCAAGAGTCTTTCTGTTTCGACAGAGATCAATCTGCTCGGCATGACTTGCGACGAGGCCATTTCCGCTCTCGACAAATATCTGGATGACGCCTATGTTGCGCATCTGCCCAGTGTTCGCATTGTTCACGGCAAGGGAACCGGCGCCCTGAGAAAGGCAGTATCCGACCATTTAAGACGCCAATCCTATATCAAGTCCTTCCGCCTCGGCGAATTTGGCGAAGGCGATGCCGGTGTCACGATCGCCGAATTTAAGTAACCATTGATACAGAATCCATGATACGGAGGTAAGCCATGGCTAACAAGCAAAAAATACTGATTGTTGATGACGATGAAAACATTGCCGAACTGATCTCACTTTATCTGACCAAGGAATGCTTTGAAACCCATATTGTATACGATGGAGAGTCCGCTCTGGATGCCGTCAGAATCTTTGATCCCAATCTGATCATTTTAGATCTGATGCTTCCTGGCATCGACGGTTATCAGGTATGCCGCGAAGTCCGCGCCACTTCATCCGTTCCGATCATCATGCTTTCCGCAAAGGGCGAAATTTTTGACAAGGTGCTTGGCCTTGAGCTCGGTGCTGATGACTATATGGAAAAGCCTTTCGATTCCAAAGAACTGGTAGCCCGCGTCAAAGCGGTATTGCGGCGCTTCAAGGGCACCTCTGCTCCTGCTGCGGCCGAACCGGAAGCTCCCGCAGTCAAGATCAAAAAAGTGGAATATCCCGATTTAGTCATCAATCTGACCAACTATTCTGTTATTTACAAAGGGAAAAATCTGGAAATGCCACCCAAGGAACTGGAGCTTTTATATTTTCTTGCTTCATCACCCAACCAGGTTTTTACCAGAGAACAGCTCTTAGACCAGATCTGGGGATATGAATACATCGGTGATACCCGGACGGTTGATGTACATATTAAAAGACTTCGTGAAAAAATCCATGACCACGAATCCTGGAGACTCTCCACGGTATGGGGAATTGGATACAAATTTGAGGTATTATTATGAGAAAGACGCTTTTTCTGAAATTCTTAATAGCGTATATTATTTTCGGTTGCTTCGGCTTTATTGCCGTTGCGACCGTTTCTTCTGCCCTGACACTCGATCATGAGACCAAACGTACGGCAGAGCAGTATTACAGGGAGGCATCCACGATTGCCAAGACCTACGCAAGTGACCTGTACAACAACCAGATCACCATTGAAAATGCCTACTCCCAGTTAAGTACATTGTCAGCCTATCTGGATGCCGATATCTGGATCGTCAATCCTTCCGGAACCGTTGTGGTTAATTCCATCAGCTTTCCCAACCTGACCAATCCTCAGGTTATTGACAGCTTTGACCCATCCGTGACTGCATCCTCGTATTATATCAAAGGCAACTTTTTTGACCAGTATGATAAAGATATGCTCACAGTCTTTACTCCCATCACAGCCAATTACAAGATCAAGGGCTATGTCATTATCCTTCAGCCCATGGAAACCCTGCGCAGCCGGAGTGACAGCTTTTTGAGCATTACCTATATTACCCTGATCCTTTTGCTCTTCCTTTCATTGATCATCCTGATTTTCTTTACGGAAGTATTTTATATTCCGCTTAAAAAGATCATCTATGCGACCGAACAGTACGCCGCGGGAAACATGCACTATGAATTTTCTATCGAGAGCAATGATGAAATGGGATATCTTGCCGGCACCCTCAATTATATGGCAGGTGAAATTGCAAAATCCGAAGACAACCAGAAAAAATTTGTGGCCAATGTCTCACACGATTTCCGTTCACCACTTACCTCTATCCACGGTTACCTGGAAGCCATGATCGACGGCACCATCCCTGTAGAGCTGCATGAAAAATATCTCAATATCGTGTTAAATGAGACAGACCGCCTGACCAAGCTTACCAATTCTCTTCTGACGCTCAACAATCTCAATACCAAGGGAATGGTCTTAGAGCTTTCGGATTTTAATATCAACCGGGTCATCCGCAAAACGGTAGATACCTTTGAAGGAACCTGCCGGAAAAAACAGATCTCCATTAATCTGATCCTGACCGGTGAAGAAATGCTTGTCCATGCGGATGTTGACAAGATCCAGCAGGTTTTGTACAACCTCTTGGACAATGCGATCAAGTTTTCACATGACAATTCAACAATTACCATCGAGACCAAGCTCAAGCACAACAAAGTCTTTGTCTCCGTAAAGGATACCGGCATCGGTATCCCCAAGGAAAGCCTCAACCTCATCTTTGACCGCTTCTACAAGACCGACCTGTCCCGCGGCAAAGATAAAAAAGGAACCGGCCTCGGCCTGTCCATCACCAAAGAAATCATCCACTCCCACGGTGAAAACATCAACGTCATCAGTACCGAAGGCGTCGGCACCGAATTTATCTTCTCCCTCGTCCCCTCCGAAGTAGACGACGAAGAAGAAGACTAACCCCAACCACCATTACAATATCCACCACACAAAAACAAAACCACCGACTAATCACAAATAATAACCCCCTCGCCAATGCAAGCCCCGCTTGCGAGGCACCCAACAAACATCCGGGGTAGCGGTTAAGTTCCCGACAGATATGTGATTCTCAATCGCTTTGTGCCGGACTGTGTGGGAGTTAATATCGCCAGATACAACATTGGCACGGAAAATACTTCGTCCAAGCGGAGCGCGTTTGTATTTTCCGTGCCATATTTCATGTTGTATCTGGCGATATTTAGTCCCACTAAGTACCGGCATTTCAAGATTGAGAATCACATATCTGTCGTTTCTGTCGCTTCTGTCGATCTCCAATGCAGCCTATGCAGCTCCCCCTCCAGCTGCATTGTTTCAAAATTCTGCTGGCGCAATGCCTCATACAGCACAATCGCCACCGAATTGGACAAATTTAACGATCTGATCGCCGGCTCCATCGGAATCCTGATACACGTCTCCTCATGCTCGACAAGGATCTCCTCCGGTATCCCGGCACTCTCTTTTCCAAACATGATAAAATCATCCGGTCCGAATGTCACATCCGAATATACATGCCTGGCCTTGGTCGTAGCCATCCAGATCTTTGCGTTTGGATGCTTTTCCAAAAAATCATCAAAATTGACATATGTATGGACATCCAGATCCTTCCAGTAGTCCATGCCTGCTCTTTTTAATGCCTTTTCACTTAAAGAAAATCCCAGCGGCTCAATCAAATGAAGGCTGGTACCTGTTGCCACACAGGTTCTTCCTATATTTCCGGTATTTGCCGGAATTTCAGGCTGATGTAATACGATATTCATATTATGCCTGCTCTTTCCTGTTTCTTAATTTTGTAATAAAATCATTGATCCTGCCAATGGCAAGCTTGAGGTTATCCAGAGAATATGCATAAGAAATACGCACAAATCCCTCACCGCAGTCACCGAATGCAGTACCCGGTACAACCGCTACCTTTTCTGTCTCAAGCAGCTTTGTTGCAAATTCCTCACTTGTCATGCCAAACTCTTTGATGCAGGGAAATACATAAAATGCGCCATAAGGTTCAAAGCATTCCAATCCCATCTCTTTAAATGCATGCATCAGATAACGGCGTCTCTGATTGTAGGATTCGCGCATATTGGCAACATCCTCATCTCCGTTTTTCAGTGCCTCAACGGCAGCATACTGGCTGGTTGTGGGTGCACACATGATGGCAAACTGATGGATCTTTGTCATCTGTTCGATAATTTCTACAGGACCGACTGCATAACCAAGTCTCCAGCCGGTCATGGCATATGCCTTGGAAAAACCATTGATCAAAATGGTTCTTTCTTTCAGACCTTCAAGTGTTGCGATCGATACATGTTTATCCTTGTATGTAAGCTCTGCATAGATCTCATCGGATATTACATACAGATCATGCTCTATAATCACCTCTGCAATTGCTTCGAGGTCTTCCTTTTCCATAATGGCACCTGTCGGATTGTTGGGGAAAGGCATGATCAGCACCTTGGTCTTAGGTGTGATCGCATCACGAAGCTCCTGCGCTGTCAGGCGGAATTCGTTTTCATGCTTTAAATTGATCGGAACAGGAACGCCCCCTGCCAAAATCGTACACGGATCATAGGAAACATAACAGGGCTGTGGGATCAGTACCTCGTCACCCGGATCCAGCATGGCACGAAGTGCAATATCGATTGCTTCCGATCCACCGACCGTGACAATGACCTGATGACGATAATCGTATTCCAGTCCCTGACTTCTTTTTAAATAATTGCAGATTTCTTCTTTTAATTCCTTCAGACCGGAATTGGATGTATAAAAGGTACGACCCTTTTCCAGTGAATAAATACCCTCGTCACGGATGTGCCAGGGAGTGTCAAAATCAGGCTCACCCACACCAAGTGAGATAGCATCGGGCATTTCATTTACGACATCAAAAAACTTACGGATACCTGAAGGCTTAATTTCTCTTATCTGTTTTGATAACGGATCTCTCATGGTGTCACCTTCATTCTTTCATCTTCGTATTTCTTTGTCATAATTGTGCCGTGGTCTTTGTATTTTTTCAAAATAAAGTGTGTTGCCGTACTCAGCACGGAATCCAAAGTTGAAAGCTTATTGGTAACAAAGGAAGATACCTCCTTTAAGCTCTTTCCCTCCAAGGAAACCAAAAGGTCATATCCGCCTGAGATCAGGTATACGGAATTGACCTCCGGATATTTGTAAATACGCTCTGCAATTGAGTCAAAGCCCTGTCCTCTCTGAGGAGTCACGCGCACCTCGATCAATGCAGATACCTTTTCAATATTGGTTTTTTCCCAGTCGATCAGGGTATGATATCCACAGATAATCCCCTCTTCCTCCATTGCCTTTAATTCGTTGGCAATATCGATTTCATCGGTTCCAAGAATAATAGCCAGCTCTCTCATATCAACGCGGCTGTTTTTTTCGATTATACTTAAGATTTTTTCTCTCATCATCTATTCCTTCTTTCTTAGATTTCTACAGGCTTTCGAACAGAGCTTATCATTTTACCTTTAATGCTCTGTATAGCTCATCTACCTTGGGCGGTTCCAAAAATCTGGTCTCTTCACCGTTTGTTACCACTCTGTCATTGCCCTCTGTTACTTTTCCGATTACGGCTGCATGTATACCGGCTTTACCCAGTATTTCTACCAAGTCGTAACCGTTATCCGCGGCTAACATCAGACTTCCGGATGACATCATTTCATACGGATTGACATCAAAATAGTTGCAGATCTCTACTGTTGCCTGTTTGATCGGTATTTTCTTTAAATCAATGGTCAGTCCAACGCCTGCGCTTTCTGCCATCTCCCAAAGTGCTCCAAATACGCCGCCCTCTGTGATATCATGCATTGCGCTCACATTGGACTTTCCGGCGATTGCAGCCTCTTTTAGTATGGGTAAATACTGACTGTACCCTTTTACCTCTTCAACCAGATATTTCGGGAATTTCTGTAAAAGCTCTTCTTCTCTTTCTTTTGCTAAAATGGAACTGCCCTCTAAAGCCGCCCATTTTGTCATAACAATGTCCTGTCCGGGCCTGGCTCCTCTTGTCGGAAGCATCCGGTCTTTTTTGACCTTTCCGATACCGGTGATCGTCAGTACAGGTCTTGTCACAGCATCTGTGATCTCGGTATGACCGCCGACAACCTGAATGTTTAATTCCTGACAGCAGCTTTCGATCTCCTGCATCATTTCACGGATCTTGATCTCCCGGATACGGGGCGGAAGTAATGCACATACCAATACGCCAATAACCTCTGCTCCGCTTGAAGCAATGTCATTGGCTGAGATCATAACGGCCCATCTGCCCATTTCTTTGGTTGTTCCGGTGATCGGATCGGTGGATAATACCATAACCTCATCCGGCTTCAATCCGATGATAGCGCAGTCCTCGCCGACATCTGCCCCGACGAGTACCTCCGGCCGTTTTGTCTTTATTTGTTTTAAAATGGAACGTTTTAAGACGTTCTCAGGTACTTTACCGATTTCCATCTTTATTTACCTATATTTATTTCATGATGTCAGGGGCAAAAGATATTTTACCCCTGACCCGATATCTGCAAATTCCTACGATACAGCCTGTTATTGCGGTGCCGCATCCGTCTGGGCTGCCTGTTGCTGTGCTGCAGCGTCTGCCGCTGCCTGGGCCTGTTGCTGTGCTGCGATAGCCGCCGCTGCTTCTGCAGCCTGCTGAGCCGCCTGTTGTGCCTGCTGGGCTGCGATCGCATCTGCGTTGGGCGCAGGAGCTGCACCTGTTGCAATAACTGCCCTGCATGCATCAATGCTCTGCGAAGCGATTGCCGCCTGTATAGCTGCTGCCAGATTGGGATCAGCGGTTGCTGTTCCAACGGCTGCCGTCCTGGGCACTGCCGCATAGGAGCTTTCATTGACAATCTCCCGGCTCTCCTCTTTACCATCCACAGTTACAATCTTCCATAAACGGGCTTTGTATCCGATATGGGCACTCTGTACACTGATGTATCCAACTCCATGACCGGGATCCGCCACAACCTTTTCTCCCGGTGGAACCGTCTTGGATAAAACCTCACTCTCAAATGTCACCTTGCGATTTTTCGGTCTTTCTTCCACGCCGTAGATATTGAAGGTAATCTTTTTGTTTTTTGTATATCCCTCAATATAAACGGGATAATCGGTATTATTTTCAAATTTTAAATCCTTGACCGTACCGGAGATCGCTGCATCTGCGGAAGGATCCACATAGGATACGATCATGGAATGATTATGCCGGTCCTTTACCGTAAGCTCTGCCCGCAGTACGGCATTGTACAGGGTCGTT
The DNA here is from genome assembly GCA_900549665.1 of uncultured Lachnospiraceae bacterium. GTDB lineage: Bacteria > Bacillota > Clostridia > Lachnospirales > Lachnospiraceae > UBA2882. The sequence goes on from URPH01000024.1 coordinate 13,147, forward strand.
GATACCTGACAGATACCACCGCCAAGTGAATCGACAACCATACCATTCAGATAAGAGCCTGCCATATAATATCCGTTAGCCGCCGTAAACGGGCTGACTGCCTCATATACGGAAAATGTTTCTCCCGGGTAAATCAGAGAACCGTTGATAAGACTGCAGCCATTGGCCACATTGCCGGAACGGTTGGCTCCGGATGTCGAATAATCCGTCGTAAAGCTTCCTAAAAGATCCTGTACCTTGGAAAGCTCCTCGTCGGAATGTCTGGGCTGATCTGTCGTGACAACCAGATCTAAAAACGCATCCTCTCCGTCCCAGTCATTTTCGACATAGTCCACAATGGAATCTACGGAAGCCTGCTCGTCGATCACAACTCCGGTCTGTCCGGGTATCACAACAAAGGCTCCATCCTCTCTTTTCAAAGACGCATCCTCAGCTTCCACATTATACTGAAGACATTCCTGTGAAATGACATCCTCGACTGCCTTTTTATCCAGTGCATATTCTAACGGAAGCACGATATTTTCATGCTCCAGATCCTTTTTTTCCTTGTATCTGGCAACCAGATTGCCCGCCTTTGCAATGGAACATGCTTCTTCCACAACATCCGGATTATTCCATGCAATCCCCAGATCATTCATGGACACAACAACAGCATTGTCATTCATGGCATTCAGGGTCATGGACCTGCTGCCGGCCGTTTCCATATATTCGGTTACCTTTTGCGCCGCCTCAGACATGGTAAGACCGGAAACATCAATATCTCCGATATAAACACCCTTTGCAATGACATCCTCATCCGTGATCTTGGCCGACACATACAAATCTGTATGCAGACAAAGCAGTATTGCTGCTGCCGTAATACAAAAAATATTCAAAAATTTTTTCATAATCTACTCCATGTGTTATAATAGCCTTGGGTTATTAAACAACGCTTAAATCCCGGTTCACAGCCTGCATCTAAATTCCTGCTACAGACAAAGCCATCGGAAGTACCATGGCAAGAATCAGGATCACAATAATGATTACAGAAATGATCTGTTTCCCTTTTTTATTAAACATAAAAACACCTCTTCTTACGAAAGGATATTATAAACGATGTTCCCTTTTTTGGCAACTGTCGTGTTCGTGATCTGGCTGACCTACGAGCTCAAAAAACACAATCGAATCAACCAGAAGGCTTATGATGATTTCTGGGAAAACGAGCAAAAAGCCAATCTCGTACGCAAAAAGTCCCTTGATGGTCTTCCATACATTACCATCCCGATGGAATACATTCCCAAAAGCCTTTTAAGCACCGATCCGGATGTCGCAGACTGTATCTCCACGCTGGAGACCCTGGCTGAGCAGAAAATCGTCAACCTGACCGGCTATACCAATACCGAATTAAAATTCAATTACGGTGCCCCCAATCTTCCGACCCTCATGGAATACGATGACAATTATACCGTATATGCGCGCACCATGAACCGGTTAGCACAGGCTTATTATGATGCCGGCTATGAAAGCAATGCCCGCATCCTGCTTGAAAAGGCTGTGGAATCCCGGACCGATATCAAAGCGACTTATCTGCTTTTAGCTAAAATCTACAAAAAGCATGAAGAAACCGAAAAGCTGTATGCCCTCTTAGCCAAAGCCGAGGATCTGCACTCTTCATCCAAGGATGCCATCATACATGCCTTGCGGGAATTCGTCCATACTGACTGATCAGAATGTCCATATAGCGGCTTGCCTCATTTTTAGTCATTTCCTTTATATCATATGCACTCTCTATCTGATGATAGGACAAAAATCGTTCCAGCTGCTCTATCTGATGCTTTGTGACCGGACCTTCCTTTTTTACCTGATAAATAAGCGGTGACGGCTCAAACAGCTTGTGCTCGTCCTCTTCTTTAAAAAAACTTTGATGCAGCAGCTTATAAAGCTCATAGGTTGCCTCCACATCCGACATGGCACGGTGCGGATTGTGGGCTATATCAAAATGCCTGCATAAATAAGGCAGCGCACGGCTTTCCAGATCTGCCAGATATTTTCTGGCGATCATAAGCGTATCAATCCCATTTCTTTCAAATTTCATCCCGGCATTGACAGAAGCCCTTTTTAAAAAAGAATAATCAAACAAGATACTGTGTCCCAACAGGCAGCCTGTTGATTCAAAATCCAGAAAATCCCCGATCACATCCTGAATATGGGGAGCATCCTTTAAATCCTCATCCCGTATTCCCGTCAGCTCCACAATCCGTTCTTCAAGCTTTCTTCCCGGATTGACAAGTGTATGAAATTTGCCGGTAATGATGTGGTTTTCCACACGGATCGCGGCAATTTCCGTTATTTTATCTCTTTTTGGATCAAGCCCCGTCGTTTCTATATCAACAACGGTAAAATCCGTTATGTTTTCTTCCATTTCCATTCCTTCGAACTCTTATGATCTGTCGCTGCCCTTTTTCCTTTTGGACGCATGCTCTTTTTTGTAATAGCTGCAATACTCTGTCAGAAAGCATTCCTCACACTTCGGCGACCGCGCAAAGCAGATCTGCCTGCCAAATGTAATGATCTGTATATTGTACAGGATCCAGTGATCCCTGGGCAGTACTCGCATCAGATCATATTCGATCTTTTCCGGATCATCCTCCTTGGTAAAACCAAGCTTCTGGGATATCCTTTTTACGTGAGTGTCCACCACAACACTCGGCTCATGGTAAATGTTGCCGCGTATGACATTGGCGGTCTTTCTGCCGACACCCGCAAGCGAGGTCAGCTCTTCAATGCTCCTTGGCACTTCTCCGTCAAATTTCTCCAAAAGCTCCCTGGAACAGGCTATGATATTTTTGGCCTTGTTATGATAGAATCCGGTCGAATGGATGTCCTGCTCCAGCTCCTTTAAGTCCGCATTGGCAAAGTCCCGCAGCGTGGGATATTTGACAAACAGATCCTTTGTCACAATATTGACTCTTGCATCCGTACACTGTGCACTCAGCATCGTCGCGATCAGCAGCTGCCACGGTGTCTCATGATTGAGATAGCATTTATATTCTGTTGTATAAGCCTCGTCCAGCCGGTCGAGGATCTCCTTTGTCCGTTTCGTCATTTTTTACTCCTGTGTATCTAATATCCACGAATTGCTCCGTTACCTTTTGACCCTGATATCATATTTCATCCTCTGTCAGAAATACAATCTCCGCATCATAGGTCAGCGGATTCCGCTGTCTGTAATCATACAGCGCAAACACTTCTTTATCCAGCTTCCGGTAAGTCGGCTCCTCCCCGAAAATATCATAAGAAAACGGCTCGATATGAAGCTGGCGCACCATCATCCGGGCATCACAGTCTTCATAATTTTTCAGCCGGTTGCTGCCATCCTCCCGATGCTTTTCCTCCATGCGGTAAAAACGATTGACGCGTTCCTTGTATGCAGACAGATCTTTGGCAAAAGAGGGTCTGCTCTTTGCATTTTCCCTCAAATAGACATCCATGGTCAACAGTTCCACAACAATTTCCCGGTTGGCAAATTCTTCCGCAAACTGCAGCAGCACATCATACCGGTACATCCGGGACGGTGTATTTACAAAATAACCGTTTTTTTCATAAAACAGGGCAAGCGTCTCATACAGATCAAACGGATTGTCAAAAAAACGTTCAAGATACGGAATGGTATAAGTAAACTGATTGCTGTTGTAATAGATCTCGACCATTTCCTCAACCTGCTTTAAGCGGCAGATCTCCTCATAGCTGATCCACTTTGTGCTGAGAACCTCATACGGAGGATAGGATGTATACAAAAGGTCATACTGCTTCTCTGCCTCTTTCATATAGGAACCACTGAGCACCTTCAAAAAACCAAGCTGCAGCTGCTCAGGCTTCATCCGGTATACATCATCAAAGGAATGCCTGAAGCTTTCATAATCCTCATAAGGCAGTCCGGCGATCAGATCCAGATGGATATGGATATTGTGTCCGCTATGCAGTCTTTCGACAATCTTTTTCAGTTTCCCGATATCCATGACACGACGGATCTCCTGCAGCGTTTTTTCATTGGTCGTCTGCACACCGATCTCCATCTGGACGGCTCCCGGTCTCAGGGAATTTAAAAGCTCCAGTTCCCGGTCGGTCAGAAGGTCGGCTCCGATCTCAAAGTGAAAATTGGTAATTCCGTTATCATGCTCTTTGATATAGCTCCAGATCTCCCATGCATGCTCATGATTGCAGTTGAAGGTCCGGTCGATAAATTTGACCTGCGGCACCTTTTCATCCAGAAAATACTGCAATTCTTTTTTGACAAGACCGATGTCCCGAAGGCGTACTTTTTTGTCGATGGAGGAAAGGCAGTAGCTGCATCGAAACGGACAGCCGCGCGAGGTTTCATAATAAATGATCTTATGCTCAAACTGCTTGAGATCCTGATATAAAAAAGGAAGCTCACTAAGATCGGTCAGCTCACGTTCCGGGGTAAATATCACTTTATGATCTTTCCTCAGACACAATCCATGGATAGTATATATGGAATCATCCGCATCATTCTGCTGTGTATTATCCCATCGTGCATAGCCCTGTCGTATATCAGCCTGTACTGTATTATCCTGCCGTGTATCAGTCTGTGACATGTCATCCTGACACACATCATTCTGTCGTGCACAATTCTGCAACGTATCATCCTGTCGTATACCGTCGGCTATACAATCTTTTTGATCTCGATCCAGATAATACGTCAGCAGTTCCAAAAAGGTCTGCTCTCCCTCTCCCACAATAACCCCGGTTAGCTCCGGATAACTTTCCACCAGCTCCTTTGCACGATAAGAAGCCTCCGGCCCGCCAAGCCAGATAGGCACCCCGGGCATGATCTTGTGAATTTCCCTTACAAGCTCCAAAATCTGTGTCACATTCCAGATATACAGGGAAAATCCGAGTACATCCGGCTTTTGTCTGTAAATCTGTCCTAAGATCTCATCCATACGGTTATTGATGGTATATTCGCAAAGATCGATATGCTCTGCATAATCCGGTCTGTGATAAAGTGCATAAGAACGCAGGCTGTACAGGGCCGGGTTGGTGTGGATATATTTGGAATTTAATGCTGTCAGCAGAAATTTCATCGGTAAACCTGTCCTTTTTTGTGATTCTCTGAGTAAAATACAGACATATGCCCAAATAAATACTACATACGCTGTCAAACATGTTCAGTATAACATATTTCCCAGTCAATCTGTAGATTTTCATGATAATAGATTGACTCAAAGGACACTCTCAAATTATAATGTAAGTAACTTAAATGTCGCATACAGGAAGCCCGGTGCATTGGGGTATACACATGGCGGACTGCTTCCAGATCCAATCTACATATTCGATGTATATTATACTATCCGGATAGCTTACATTATCTGGATATTTAATTTTTAATCGGCAATAGAAACGGGGGATTTCTATGAAGAAGGTATTATTATCTGACTTAAAAAGCGGAATGATCACAGCTGAGGATGTCTATTCCATTGACGGCCAGCTGATTGTTCCCCAAAATATCGCGCTTACCGAAAATCTCATTGCGCGTATTTTTTCTTTTGACATTTTTTCCATCAAAGTTCAGGATGAGGTTTTGTCCGTCGCTCCCATCGATACCGCTTCGGCTTCTCCCGATCCCGAGCAGGATTCTTATGTGGAAAAGCTCAGGAATTCTCCGGAGTTTCAGGCTTTCAAAGAAGAATTCAAAGAAAACGTCGGCAAGCTTCAGTTTGCGTTTAATTCCCTGATCGAAAAGAATACCGAATTTGATCCCGGCACGATCTTAGAGGATACGTTGGAGATGATCAGCCATCGCAGCATGCCATCCAGCATCATGGATGTACTGCTCAATATGCAGGAGTATGACGACTGCACCTATGCCCATTCACTCAACGTTGCCATGATCTGCAATATTTTTGCAGGCTGGCTCCATTTTTCTCCACAGGATCGGGAAATTGCTACGGCATGCGGTCTTTTCCATGATATCGGCAAATTAAAAATGCCGCCTGAGATCATCAAAAAGCCCGGCAGACTGACTCCCGATGAGTTTAAGATCATCAAGACCCATCCTTTGGAATCCTACAAGATGATTTCCCGGTTCCAGTTACCCGATGAGGTCAAAAATGCCGCCCTGATGCACCATGAACGATGTGACGGCTCCGGATATCCCTACGGATTTACCGGCGACAAGATCACCCGCTTTTCCAAGCTGGTTGCCATCGCCGATGTATATGAGGCAATGACCAGTCCGCGCGTATACCGCGGCGCCATGTGTCCCTTCAAGGTCATTACACACTTTGAAAATGACGGTCTCCAAAAATATGATCCCGGATTTTTATTAACTTTTCTTGAAAATGTAGTTAATACTTTCTTAAACCAAAAGGTACGTCTGAGCAACGGATTAGAGGGCACGATCATCTTTGTCAATCCTGTGGCTCTGTCCAAACCGGTAGTGCATATCGGTGAAAAATTCGTAGATCTGCAGGCTGTACACGATGTTGACATCGCTGCCATCATCTGATTTTGCCAACCGGATACCATCTGTTTTAATTTTTAAGATTTTCAAAAGCTTTTACAGAATAAAATTCCTTATTTCTGTAAAAGCTTTTTATGTAGAATATTACCCGGTTGATTCCATATTGACAATCCGATATAATTTAACATATTGATATCAGGCAGCAAGGAGAATGGTATGAATCTTCATAAAAAAAAGCTGGATCATAAAGAACTTGACAAATTTTTTCTCATACTTCGGGATATCGCATCCAATTCCCGCTTCCCTGAATGCGAAAATTTTATACAGCACGGAAATACAACTGTGAAAAAACATTGTATCCGCGTTGCGGCAACAGCTTATTTTATCGCACTCAAGCTGGGGATCCGCGTCAATGAAAGGGAACTGATCCGCGGTGCACTGCTTCATGATTATTTTATGTATGACTGGCATAACAGACATTTTCACAATGGCATGCATGGCTTTACCCATCCCCGGACGGCTCTCAAAGAGGCTCTGAAGGATTTTACACTGTCCAGCCGTGAGCAGAATATGATCCTGCGTCATATGTTTCCGCTTACTCCCTGCCCACCAAAATATAGAGAAGGATGGATTCTTTGTCTCGCAGACAAAATCTGTGCGGCAAACGAAACAATTCGACGAAAATGATAGAATTTTTTTCCAATTTCCAATTAATACATCTGGATCTGGCCTCGTTGATCTGCGTGATGATGTGGTACAGCTTCTTGGGATGGTTTTATGAATCAACGATATATTCACTCTGTGAACAGGGTATTTTTATGAACCGTGGCTATTTTATCGGTCCGTACTGTCCTATCTACGGCGTAGCCTGTGTCATGAATCTGTACCTGCTTGAGGGTATTACAAGCAGCTTTCGCATCATCCTGCTATCTGCCCTTACGATCTGTGCCATCGAATACATTACCTCATACATACTTGAAAAATTATTCGGCACCAGATACTGGGACTACAGCTATTATCCCCTTAATATCAACGGACGCATCAGTGTTGTATCCGGATTGTTTTTCGGAATCGTATCCCTGATTTTGATCAAATGGCTTCATCCGTTTACTTTACATATGCTTTCCCATATTTCCATGCGCTCACGCATTTTTGCAGCAATCGGGTTTACGCTGATTTTTATTTTTGATGCTGTATTTACGGTTGTGAGTATGTGCAACCTCAATAAAAAATGCAAGGAATTGTATGATGCCTGGGATGAATATGTGGAAAACGGTCTGGATATTCTCAATACCAAAAAAGACAATCTGAACCGCTTTACAATCGTACGCAAAGGCAAAAATGTCGTTGTAAAACTGAAAGACGTAAATAAGACCTTCCTTGAACTGGAAACACGTTATTTTAAAGTATTTCCCAATCTTAAACACACCAAATACGGTGTAGTTATTGACAAATTAAAAGAAACCATCCGCCGCAACCGGTAATGGTTTCTTTTTCTGCCGAAAATCAGTAATCTATGACCAGCTTTCGAAAAAAGCATCCAGCTTCTGCAGGCAGGTGATCAGACTGACGGTTTCATCTTCATTAAGACCGGAAACAGCAGCCTTGATCATTCCTTTATGAAAATCCCTGTGATGAAAAAATGCTTTTCGTCCCTTTTCCGTCAATTCCACCAGTACAACTCTCCGGTCTTCTTTGCTGCGTGTCCGGGACAGATATCCCTTTTTTTCCAGATTATTCATATTGACAGTCAATGTTCCGACCGTCACGCCCAGGGACCGGGCTATCGTTGAAACACTTTTGGGCTCCTGGATCCCGACCGCTTCAATAATATGCATGTCATTATTACTGATGTCCTTAAATTTCTCGGTAATGATCGCCTTTCCCTCTGCTGTCATAACATGATTGAAAAGTCGTACCAGTAATTCATTTAATTGTGTACTGCTTTGTCTGCTCATTTATCCACCTGCCTTACCAGGTTACAACACAGGCACCGTACGTCAGTCCGGCTCCAAAACCTGATAATACTATTTTTTGTCCTCTGTGCAGCTTTCCGTTTTTGTTTAGTTCATCCAACAGCACCGGTATTGCCGCAGATGACATATTGCCAACACGGTCAACATTGGCCGGGATTTTGTCCATCCCAATATTCAGCCGCCTGCCAATTGCCTCCAGAATGCGCATATTGGCCTGATGAAGGACAAACAGATCTATATCCTGCACGGTAAGTCCTGCTTTTTTTACAGCCTCCTCTATACAGGCCGGTACCTGGCGGGTCGCAAATTTGTATACTTCCCTTCCGTCCATCCGGATAAAGATATCCTCTTTTTCATCCAGTGCCCGTTCTCTGCAGCTCAGCACCTGTCCCTTCGCACCATTGCTTCCCTGCACGATACTCTGTATCCCGGATGTTCCATCCTCACAGGCCTCCACGTATACAGCACCGGCGCCGTCTCCAAACAGCACGCAGGTTGTGCGATCCTCCCAGTCCACCAGCTTGGAAAGCACCTCACCTCCCACAACCAGTGCATTGCGGTAAATCCCGCAGCTGATATATGCATAAGCCGTATCCAGTGCAAACAAAAAACCGCTGCAGGCAGCATTTATATCAAACGCCGTCGCCTTCTCAGCACCCAGAATGCTCTGTACCTGACAGGCACAATTTGGAAGAAGAAACTCCGGTGAACAGGTTGCCACCAGGATCAGGTCAATATCTTCCACTTCTTTTTTAGCACATTTTAATGCTTCTCTGCAAGCTTTTGCAGACAAAGAAGCCACGGTATCCCTGTCTGATATATGTCTCGTCCGGATCCCTGTTCTTTCCCTGATCCAGGCATCCGTAGTATCAACCATAGCTTCTATATCCTGATTGGTTCTGATCTGTCCTGCCAGAGCGCTCCCGGTTCCGACTATCTTTATGTTCATACTCTGAATTCCTCCATGATATCACTGACATGTTCAAGCTTTGTAGCTCTGTACGCATTGCTTCCGCAAAAAAGAAGCCCTTCGTCAACATTTCCGGTCACTGCCTGAATCAACGCCTGCGTAATGCAATAGGGTGTCGTTGCCGGATCACAGGTTGTAATACACTGCCTGCATCCCTTCATAAAACGCTCTCCCTGTCTGACTCTCTCCAGAAACCGGTTATTGATCGCCCTTCCGGGCATACCGACCGGACTGTCTACAATGACTATATCATCCTTTTGGGCATTTATATAGGCTTGTTTGTAGCGGATATCCGCATCACATTCATATGTGGTGACAAAACGTGTTGCCATTTGTACACCGCTGGCTCCCATTTCCAGATAATGCAGCATATCCTCTCTTTTATATACGCCACCTGCCATCACGACCGGTATATCCGTTTTTTTTGTTAATTCCAATATTTCCTGCAGCTGACCGTCAAAGGACTTACTTTTATATTCCTCCAGCTCTTCCCGGTCAAACCCCAGATGTCCGCCGGCCATCGGTCCTTCAACAACAACAAGATCCGGTGTTTTCCCATAATGCTTTTTCCAATATTGCAGGATAACCCGGAGAGCCCGTCTGCCGGATACGATCGGTGCTAAAAGCACCGGTTTATCACCAACAACCCGGGGAAGATCCATCGGAAGGCCGGCACCGGATATAATGATATCTGCTCCCGCATCCACCGCCGCTTTTACATAATCCTCATATTGTCTGGTCACCACCATAATATTAACGCCCACCAGGCCACGACCGCCGGCAATATCCTTAGCTTTCCGGATTTCTTCTTTTATGGCTTTCAGATTGCATGGTATGGGGTTTTTGTTAAAATCCGGACTGCAAAAGCCGATCTGGGCGGTCGATATGATCCCGATTCCTCCGCATGCGGCAACATGCCCTGCCAGACCGGACATACTGACTCCAACTCCCATTCCTCCCTGAATGACAGGTATTTCCAATTCCCTATTACCAATTTTCATATATACACTCCAGCCTCCGGATATCAGAATACGCGAAAACGGTTATACCTTTCCTGTGCAATTTCCTCTCCGGTTTTTCCGTCATATTTTTTCAAAAAATCTTTGATCTGCAGCTTCAGATATTCTCCGATTGCCTTTTCGGTCTTTGATGTCGCACCGCCAAACTCGGGGATGATCTTTTCGATAATTCCCAGCTTTTGCAAATCCTGCGCAGTTATATTCATAACCTCGCTTGCCTCCTCTGCCCGGTTGGCATCCTTCCATAAAATAGATGCAAAGCCCTCCGGTGAAAGAATGGAATAGGTTGCATTTTCAAGCATCCACACTTCGTTTCCGACCGCAGTACCAAGCGCACCTCCGCTTCCGCCCTCACCGATCAGGATGCAAAGCACGGGGACCTTGAGATCAGACATTTCCAGCAGATTTCTCGCAATCGCTTCTCCCTGTCCGCGCTCCTCAGCCTCCAGTCCGCAGAAAGCACCGGATGTATTGACAAAGCTGATAATCGGCCGGTTAAATTTTTCAGCCTGTTTCATCAGACGCAGGGCCTTCCTGTACCCCTCGGGCATTGGCATACCAAAATTGCGCATCTGGCATTCCTGGATTGTTTTTCCCTTAACATCTGCGATTACCGTTACCGGCTGTCTGTCAAGGAACGCAATCCCGCCGATCAGTGCATGGTCATCTCCAAAGTACCTGTCTCCATGCGCCTCGACAAAATAATCAAAAATATACTGCATATAATCCAGCGCGGAAGATCGTTCCATCTGCCTTACCGTACGTACCTTATCCCAGGCAGAGCGTGTATGCTCATAAAATACCTGTTCCTTTAAAATCTCGCTCAGCTGAAAAGGCGAACCGGAATTTTCAAAATCAGCCCAGGTATTTTTACCCTGTGACTGATGCGATCTGATAATATAGTACAACGTCTTTTTCAGATTTTTACGCTCCACAATACCATCCACAAAACCATGCTCCAGCAAAAATTCAGCCCGCTGGAAGCCCTCCGGAAGCTCCTGCCCGATGGTCTGCCTTATGACTCTGGGACCGGCAAATCCGATCAGTGCCCCCGGCTCTGCCATAATAATATCCCCAAGCATTGCAAAGCTGGCTGTGACACCTCCCGTTGTGGGATCCGTCAAAATCGTACTATATAAAAGCCCGGCTTTTCCATGATTTTTTATGGCAGCCGAGGTCTTTGCCATCTGCATAAGAGAAACTATTCCCTCCTGCATACGTGCCCCTCCGGAACAGCAAAACATAAATACCGGCAGCTTTTCTTCTGTTGCGCGCTCGATCGCTGCAGTGATTTTTTCTCCGTAGGCATGTCCCATGCTGGCCATCATAAACCGCGCATCACAAATACCGATCACCGCGTTTTCTCCATAGATCCGGCATTTTCCGACCGTTACGCCTTCACTCAAACCGGTTTTTTCCCTTGCATTCTGCAATTTTTCTTCATAGCCCTCATACCCCAGCGGGTTACTTACCGGCTGATCTGCAAACCACTCTTCAAAGGTCTGCGGATCAGCCACCATACGAATCCGGTTTTTGGTGCTCACACGGAAATATCCACCACACTCATAACATACAAGCTTACGTTTTATTACGCGTTTTTTGTCCACCATTTTTCCGCATTTGGGACATTTTACCAGAGCAGGATCCTGCTTATGCGGATTTTCGGTTTCTTTTTTTGTAAACAGCTCCGCTGTCTTTAATTTCTGCTCTACTCTGTTGTATAGATTAACAGGTATCTGACGAATATGTTTTTGTCTCTTTTTCTGCCATGAAATGCTCACGTAACGCCATCTCCTTACTGTTCATTGTACTTCTTGATCAAAATACTGGCATTGTGTCCGCCAAAACCAAGGGAATTGGACAATGCATAGGGAACCTGCTCCTGATAAGATTGTCTGCAGTAATTTAAATTAAGCTCCTCTTCCGATTTCTCAAGTCCTACTGTTCTGTGAATAAAGTTTTCTTCCATTTCTTTTATGCAGGTTATAAATTCAACAGCACCGGCTGCACCGAGCAGATGACCGATCATGGATTTTGTTGAATTTATCTTCAGATGATCTGCATGCTTTCCAAACGCAAGCTTTATCGCTCTTGTCTCAAACAGATCATTGTGATGGGTACTCGTACCATGTGCATTGATATAGGTCAGTTCCTCTTTATCAATTCCGCCATCCTGAATTGCACAAAGCATGGCACGTGCGGCTCCCTGTCCATCCTCGGCCGGCGATGTAATGTGAAATGCATCCGATGAGCAGCCATAGCCTATTACCTCTGCATAGATCCTTGCTCCTCTTCTTTTTGCGTGCTCAAACTCCTCGAGTACCACAATTCCCGCTCCTTCACCCATGACAAACCCGCTTCTTTCTTCATCAAAAGGAATGGAGCAGCGCTTGGGATCGGTACTGTCCGTCAATGCAGTCAGAGCTGCAAAACCGGCAATGCCTATAGGTGTAATGCTGCTTTCGGTACCTCCGGCAAGCATCACGTCCGCATCCCCGTACTGAATTGTCCGGAAAGCCTCACCTATTGAATTGGTGCCACTGGCACATGCCGTTACCACATCGAGACTTTTCCCTTTAAGACCATAAGCAATACTGACATTGCCTGCTGCCATATTGGAGATCATAAGCGGCACCAGCAGCGGGTTGACTCTGGACGGCCCTTTTTCCAAGAGACGCTTATGCTCTCTCTCCATGGCCTGTAAGCTTCCGATTCCGCTGCTGATCGCGCAACCGACGCGGTATGGATCCTCTTTTTCCATATCGATAGCAGAATCCTCCATGGCTTCCTTTGATGCCGCAACAGCAAACTGTGAAAAACGCTCCATCCTGCGTGCGGATTTTTTATCCATATAAAAAGCCGGATCAAAATCCTTTACCTCTGCAGCAAGTCTGCATTTATATTCTGATGCATCAAACTGGGTGATTTCCGAAAATCCGGTCTTTTCTGCTTTTACATTTTCAAAAAAATCCTTTACATTGTTTCCGATCGGGGTTATCGCTCCCAAACCCGTGACAACTACTCTTCTCATATTGCCATACCTCCGTCTACACAGATCACCTGTCCTGTAATATATTCTGCCTCATCCGCCAGAAATCCGACCAGCCTTGCAACATCCTCCGGTTTTCCCATATGTCCCATCGGTATCATTGCTTCTATACCTTTTTTGGCATCCTCAGACATCTGTCTGGTCATATCCGTATCAATAAATCCCGGGGCAACTGCATTGATGCAGATTCCCCTACCGGAAAGTTCCCTTGCCACTGCTTTAGTCAGCCCGATCACTCCTGCCTTGGAAGCCGAATAATTTGCCTGTCCTGCATTCCCGATCACACCGCTCACAGAAGCTATATTGATGATTCTTCCGCTTTTTTGTTTTAAAAACCATCTGGAAAAATGACGGATCATATTATAAGTACCCTTTAAATTGGTATCCATAACAGAATCAAAATCCTGTTCACTCATTTTCATAATGAGCCCGTCTCTTGTGATTCCGGCATTGTTAACGAGTATATCCAGCCTTCCATAGCGGCCGATTACATCCTTTGCCAGCTTTTCACAGGCAGCAAAATCAGCAACGTCACATTTTACGGCAACTGCTTCACCACCATTTTTTTTAATTTCGGAAACCGTCTGTTGTGCTTTTTCCTCAGATCCGCTGTAATTGACGATAACAGTGGCGCCTCTCTCTGCCAGTTCCATGGCAATCGCTTTTCCAATCCCTCTTGAAGCTCCCGTTACCAATGCGATTTTTTCTGTTAACATACAAGTTCCTCCGCAACTTTTTCCAGATCTTCAACTGTCTGGATACTGTACACGACCACATTCGGATCAATCTTTTTTATAAATCCGGCAAGTGTCCTTCCCGGACCGATCTCAATAAAGGTATCAACTCCTTCTTTTATCATACACTCTACACTCTGCTGCCATCTGACCGAGCTTACCACCTGTTTTGAGAGCAGCTCCTTTATGCCATCGCAGTCCGTTACCAAAGAAGCGGAAACATTGCAGATGTAAGGTATTTTGGGAGTATGGACCTCAACATCGTCCAGAGCTTTCGAGAGCTCCTCCTGTGCCTTTTTTAAAAGTGCGGAATGAAACGGTCCACTGACCTTTAAAGGAATACATCTGCGTGCGCCGGCATTTTTCAATGCTTCGGAAGCTCTGTCTACCGCATCCTTCTGACCGGTGATCACAATCTGTCCGGGACAGTTATAATTGGCGATCGATACAACACCCTCCGTCTGCTCGCAGATTTCCTCAATTTTTTCCGCATCCATACCTATCACGGCAGTCATTGCTCCACCCTCGGGATATGCTTCCTGCATATACAGCCCTCTTTTACGGATAATGGTAAACAGCTCCGGATATTCCAGAACATTTGCGGCTGCCAACGCTCCGTATTCTCCAAGACTGAGTCCCGCGCACAGATCTGCCCTGATCTTCTTCGTTTTAACAGCTTCCAGAATGGCCACTTCTGTTGCAAGCATGGCAACCTGTGTATATTCTGTAATATTGAGCTTATCATTCTCTTCAAAGCACAGGGCGGCAACATCCAGTCCCGTGCTTTCGGATGCAATACGATAAATCTCCTTTGATTCCGGATATGTATCATAAAAGTCCTTTCCCATTCCGGTATACTGTGCTCCCTGTCCGGGGAAGATAAATGCAGTTTTTTTCATATGACACCTCTTATCTGCCAAGCAGACGGTCTGCCTGCTCCATAATCTCATTGATGATTTCCTTACAGCTGTCCTGTGACCTGACAAGCCCCGCAATCTGACCGGCCATCAGTGTACCACCTGCTGTATCTCCGTCAATTACAGCTCTGCGCAGGGATCCCAGAGTCAGCTTTTCCAGTTCCATAAAATCAACCCCCTGCTTTTCCATCTCCTGGTATTCCCTGGTCATCTGATTCCTGAGGCATCGAACCGGATGTCCCGTAGATGCACCCGTAATTGTCGAATCAATATCTTTGGCACGGATAATTTTCTGCTTGTAATTCTCATGCACAATCGATTCCTTTGCAGCAACAAAGCGGGTCCCCATCTGAACACCCTCTGCACCAAGCATAAATGCCGCTGCCATTCCTCTCCCGTCAGCAATACCTCCGGCAGCAATAACAGGAATGGAAACCGCATCGGCTATCTGTGGAACCAATGCCATTGTCGTAGTCTGTCCGATATGACCTCCACTTTCCATTCCTTCGGCAACAACGGCATCCGCACCTGCCCGTTCCATCATTTTTGCCATTGCAACACTTGCAACAACAGGGATCACCTTTACGCCGGCTTCTTTCCACATATGCATATATTTTGCAGGATTCCCTGCACCTGTCGTAACCACCTTTACGCCTTCTTCAACGACAATCTGCGCTACCTCATCCGCATTGGGATTTAACAACATAATATTCACACCAAAAGGCCGGTTTGTCATAGCCTTGCATTTTATGATCTGTTCCCTGACTATTTCCGCCGGTGCGCTTGCAGCCCCGATAATACCCAGACCACCTGCATTGGAAACCGCCGATGCCAGATTGTACTCTGCCACCCAGGCCATGCCGCCCTGAATAATCGGATATTGTATTTCCAGTAATTCCGCAACCCTGCTCTTCATATTCATTCCTCCGGATAAAAGCCTATGCTTCTACGCCTTTTTCTTTTAAATAATCCATTACTGCTCCGACGGTTGTGATGTTTTCAAGATCATCGGAGGGAATCTCTATACCATATGCCTCTTCCAGGGCCATAACCAGTTCAAACAGATCTAAGGAATCAACTCCCAGATCCTCTTTAAAGTTTGTCTTTTCTGTAATTTCTTTTCCTTCTACATTTAACTGCTCTTCTACAATTTCGATTAATTTTTCTAACATTTGATTTTTCCTTTCTTTTTCCGATTTATTTTGCGTTTCAAATATTTTGATTATCAAAACATTTGATTATTATATTATTTCCAATTAGTTTGATTGTCAAGACATTTTTGAACATCCTGCCATTCCCTGTTGCAAAAAAGATCCACTGTGCAGGGATCAGACACTCTGCACAATGGATCTGTGGTAATTTATTTATGGATGGTTTTGATATTATATCCCGGATTTAGAGCTCTTTATGTCTGGCAAGATATGCCTTTGTCTCAGTAACGATCACATTACTCAGGAATAATAATGCAATCAGGTTGGGAATTGCCATCAATGCATTGAAGATATCTGCAATGACCCATACTTCAGATACGGTAAAATAGGGTCCGATAAATACTGCCAGAATATACAGCCAGCGATAGCCTTTGACAACACCCTGTCTGCGTCCGCTAAGATACTCCAGACAACGTTCGCTGTAATAATCCCATCCGAGAATAGTGGTAAATGCAAAGAAGATCAGACAAAGCATCAAAATAAATGCAATCACTTCTCCGGCAAAGGGAATGCCTGTCTGAAAAGCATATGTAGTAACCGCCACACCCTCAAGGCCTATATCCCATGCCCCGGTAATGACAATGGATAAGCCTGTCATGGTACAGATAACAATCGTATCAATAAAGGTACCTGTCATAGATACCAGTCCCTGACGGACAGGCTCTTTGGTCTGGGCTGCCGCTGCCGCGATCGGAGCAGAACCAAGTCCGGCCTCATTAGAGAAAATACCACGGGCAATACCCTTTTGCATCGCAACGATAATAGCACCAAGCGTACCTCCGGCAACTGCCTTCGCACCAAATGCGGAAGTTACGATCTCAACAATGGCTGCGGGAATCTGCTTGATATTGAAGATCAGTAAAATCAGACAGAACAGCACATAAATAATTGCCATAAACGGTACAACGACCTGTGATACCGTCGCAATTCTCTTTAAACCACCGATAACAACCAGCGCAACAAAAACGGTAAGAATAATACCTGCGATCACAACGGCAATCGATGTCTCCCTGCCAAGCACATTGATCGTGTTGGATGCATTGGGATCAAAGAAATTGCCTACCGCACTGGTGATACCGTTTACCTGTGTAAATGTACCGATTCCCATCAATCCGACACATACGCCAAAGAAAGCAAACAGCTTTGCAAGCCATTTCCAATTCTTTCCCATACCGTTTTCAATATAATAGAAAGGTCCGCCTAATACATGTCCCTCTTTGTCAATGGTACGATATTTTACAGCAAGCAGACCCTCTGCATACTTGGTTGCCATACCAAATAATGCTGCAACCTCCATCCAGAAAAGTGCTCCCGGTCCTCCTGCTACAAGAGCCGTTGCTACACCGACGATATTGCCGGTTCCGATTGTTGCGGATAACGCTGTACAAAGAGCTCCGAAGCTTGTAACCTCTCCTTCTCCGTTATCCTCATTTTTTACCATAAATTTCAGGGCTTTCCCTAAATGACGGATTTGTAAAAATCCGAGACGTGCAGTCAGATAAATACCTGTCGCCAGTATCAGTACAATCAATACCGGTCCCCACACAAAGCTGTCAATGCTGTCAAGCATGGCATCAAACATTTCCATTTTTTGGTCCTCCACTCATTTTTTAACGGTCCTCAGACGGACCATTCTATATACCCAGCATCCCTTAGAATCTATGCTTTGCATATCCTGTTAAAACACAATACTTTTTTATCATAACTTTTATATCAAAATTCGTCAAATACTATTATGATACCTGTTACAATACCATAACCAGAGTTCCTATCCCGATCAGAATACATCCGACCAGAGACTTTGGGGTAAACCTCTCGTGTAAAAATACAAAAGCAAGCACCAGAGTAATGACCACACTCAATTTGTCAACGGGCACAACCTTGGAAGCTTCTCCGATCTGCAATGCCCTGTAGTAACACAGCCATGAAGCACCGGTAGCCAGCCCCGATAAAATCAGGAAAATCCAGCTCTTTTTGCTGATCTCCTGTATCCCGCTCTGCGCCCCGGTCAGAAATACCATTCCCCACGCCATAACAACGACTACCATTGTACGTACAGCCGTGGCGAGATTGGAATTGACACCTTCAATTCCGACCTTTGCCAGAATAGAAGTCAGAGCTGCAAAAATAGAAGAAAGAAGTGCAAACAATAACCACATACCATTTCATCCGCCTTTCATAAATAAGATATTAAGGTCAAAAGGTACAATAAAAAGCTGATAACTTCTGCAAATATCAGAATAGAAGTCATCAGCTTTTTGTTGTGCCATGATTCGTCCGGATCCCGTTGATCAAAACTCTTCTTATCCCTGAAGTCCGTTGGCCTGACGAATCATATCTTCCACGACAACATCATAGATCTCGCCAAGTGTATTGCAGTACTCCAAAATTTTCCACGGCTCATTGGTGTGGAAATGAATCTTGATCAAATCCTCATCTCCGGCTGCAATTAAACTGTTTCCTTCGAAATTAGCCGTAATATAGTCTGCAATCGCATCCTCATCCAGATCCTCATCTCTTCTGTCGATCAAAAGCTGTGTATCGTAACGGTATGCAAATTGATCGTCTTCGGCATCAATTGACTGAATTGCCATCTTGTCACCTCCCTGTCGGACCGACCGATGATATCTAAAAATTTCCTTCCATCATTATAGCTTTTTTAGATATCTATTTCAACGCGTCTTACGTATAAATTTGAGCACAATGCAACGAAAGCACATGTATCAGGCAGCAAAAACCGCATATTACATATGAAAATGTGAAACCACGTCTGCCATAATAATCGGAGCCGTCATAAGTCGCATTGATGATACTATATATCTTTTTCCACCTGAAGATTGATCTCATCCTCGCATGCAGCCATGGCCTGCAAGGTCAGTGTCAGCAGTTTTTCCAGATTCCAGCCAAGCTGGGCGGCGCCTCTTTCGATCACTTCTCTCGAACAGCCGGCCGCAAAGCCCTTGCTCTTGTATTTTTTCTTTAGGGATTTCAGTTCCATGTCCTTGGTGCTCTTGGACGGCCGCATCAATGCCGCAGCCCAGATCAGGCCGGTCAGCTCATCCACCGCAAACAATACCTTTTCCATTTCATGTACAGGCTCAGTATCCAGGGTGACACCACATTCGATCGTGATCCCATATCCATGAGAAACCACGGCGTGGATAATATCCTCAGACACACCGCCCTCTCTCAAAAGCTCCGGAGCCTTCAGACAGTGCTCTGACGGATACAGTTCAAAATCAATATCGTGAAGAAGTCCGACAATTCCCCAGTACTCCTCGTCATCGCCATATCCAAGCTCTTTTGCAAACCATTTCATAACTGCTTCAACCGTATAGGCATGCTGTAAATGAAATGGATCCTTGTTGTATTTTTTTAACAGATCAAGCGCATCTTCTCTTGCTATATGTTCCAATGTAATACATCTCCTATCATGATAAATCTGATTTTATTTTATCACGTCTCATCAGAGCCGGATAATTTTTAAATTCTATCATGACTTATAGAAAAATCCTATAGCAGCGTATTTAAGAGAAAACCGGACTCTCCATTATACTACGGCAGCATATGACCTGCTGCAAGATACAACTCATACCATTCCTCTCTGGTCAGACTGATTTTACCGGCCTCACAAATATCATCTATGCGGCTTTTTTTCATCGTCCCGGCAATCACCTGCATTTTTGCCGGATGTCGGAGGATCCATGCGGTCGCAACCGCTGTATTGCTGACATGATATTTTTCAGCTATCCGGTCAATGACTCTGTTGAGCTCCTCATATTTTTCACTGCCCAGAAATGTACCCTCAAACATACCATATTGAAACGGAGACCATACCTGAATGGTAATATCCTTTAGCCGACAATAATCCAGGACTCTTCCATCCCTGTCCATGGAACCGCGGCTTTCCATATTGACTTCCATCCCACTGCTTATCATATTGGAATTTACAATGCCGAACTGGAGCTGATCCGTCAGCAACGGCTGTCTGAGATATTTTTGCAACAACTCCATCTGCATGGAGCTGTGATTGGAGACTCCAAAATTTCTGACCTTTCCCTGCGCATAGAGCTTATCAAAGGCTTCTGCCACTTCCTCAGGCTCCACCAGCGCATCCGGTCTGTGAATAAGCAGCATATCCAGATAGTCTGTTCCCAATCTGCTTAAAATTCCTTCGGTTGCAGATATGATATAGTCTGCTGAATTGTTATAACACTTTCCGGGAACAATCCCGCATTTCGACTGCAGAAAAATCCTGTCTCTCATGCCGGGATTTTTCTTTAAAACTTCCCCGAATATTTTTTCGCAGCTGCCGCCTCCATAAATATCCGCATGATCAAAGCAGTTGATTCCCTTTTCTGCGGCATGGCATACCAGATCCTCTGCTTCCTTAACATCCAGATCTGTCATTCTCATACAGCCGATGGCTATTCTGGATACCTTTGCTGTACTCGTTCCCAATGTCTGATAATCCATTTTTGACTTCTCCTTTATCTATCTATAAGGTTATGATATCCAATTTACCTTTTCAATTATGTACGCTTTTAGAATATATCCAGCATATTGTCCAGATAGACTGCCTCTCTTACATGCACGTGGTATGCGGGCTTTACCATATAATAAAGTAAAAATTCCAAAATCAGCGCACTGCCAAGACCACGGCCCTCTATCTTGAAATTGGCAAAGCCTCCGGGCAAATAAATATCCCGGATATCATCAACACTGATAAAGCCCGGATTTTCCATTGCCTTTGAAAAACGATACCCCTCTCCGGCATCCGGTGCCTTACAGACATGCTCCGGCCCGCCTTCGCCAAGGTTTTTACGGCTGACCGCTTCATAACACGCTTTCCGGTCTCTGCATCCGAAAAAGCAGCATTCATTACATAAAAATTCGACCTTGTCCTTTTGCGGTTGCGAAAGCATACTCCACTTGTCAAATACCTTGTTTAAGCGGAAATCCGGTACAACATAACGAAATTCATCCCGGTTTATTTCATCCAGAAGCACCTTAAATTCGGTCAGCACCTTGGTTGTTGAGGAAACACAATAAAGCCCCGGATATTTCTTTTGAAGATATTGGAGCAATAAATCCGAATGCACGATCACACCGTTTTCCATCCCTTTTTCCTCAAATAACGCACAAAGAGCATTGCATCTTTTGTCAGATAAATGCTCTTTTTTTAACAGGGAATTGCTGAATGTCAGCCGGGCTGAGATTCCATATTCCTGCATAAATGCCAAAACATCCTCCGGATCAGCAGTTCCGTTTTCCACCCGGCCGCCACCCCAGATACAATCCAAGGGAGCACCATAAATTGATCCGATATCACACCAGTCATAAAAATACTCGCTATGATTCCGGTACAATGGCAGAAATATACTGTATAACTCATAAAACTCAAACAATCCCGGAAGATGATAATGTGCAGTGATATTCTGTTGTCTTTTTGTCTGATCCGTCATGAAATTACCTATTAGAAAAAGATGCTCTAAATATCATGAAATATTCCGATCTTATTTTTAATTCTCTGCATCTCATTATCTGTTTCGATCACTGCCTGTGCAGACAAAAGCAGCTCTTTGCTGATCTCCTCATATCCCGGCAGATCCTCAATCCCTTTTTTGTAACGAAGCTGATGCTCCAGCGTTGCCCAGAAATCCATTCCATTGGTACGGATCTGCAGCTCCACCCGCATAGGTGTTTTGCCCTTGGAAAAGAAAACCGGGATTTCCACGATCATATGATAACTGCGGTAGCCGTTTGGCTTGGGATTTTTGATATAGTCTTTGATCTTGATGACCTTGATATCATCCTGTTCGGCAATCAGATTGGCAATGGTATATATATCGTCAATAAACGCGCATACGACGCGGACACCGGCCACATCGTTTAACTGCTCCTGGATATTTTCGGCTGTAAACTCGTAGCCCAGCTTTTGCAGTTTATTGTATATACTCTGGGGATTTTTGATCCTTGTCTTAATAAAAGAGATCGGGTTTCTCTTATTTTCTACCGAAAACTCATCGTCCAGCACTTCCAGCTTGGTCTGTACCTCTCTGATGGCACAACGATACATCATCATCAGATCGCCGAATTTGGCTGCATTATTGATAAAAATCTGTGAATCCGGGGTATCCAGCCATGTCTGCTTTTTTTCTTCCTGTATCATATTAAATCCTTTCATCCATATATGCTGCCGTTTTTTGCATGATATCGCTTAAGATCTCAAGATCCTTTTCAACACATCCCGTTTCCATAGAATGATTGGCATTTTCTGTAATGTACAAAGGCAGACTTCTTTTTTGTTTTCATATCTTCCTCTTTTAAGATATCAATGCTTTTGCATGATCAAAGTCTTTATTTGGGACAAAAAGATCGTATGCAACCTGATACTCCGGCAGCTGTCCGATCGTCCCTGTCATCTGATTGGAATTGTGTGACTTTGTCAGCGTCTTGATCCCCTTTTCTTCCAAGATCTTTGCCTTTTCTTTCACGGTCTCCGCAGAAAAACCGGAAAATACACAACGGTGTGTAAAATGGTAAAAAATGTCGCTCATATTATGGTCCTCCTATCTCAAAATATCAACATTTGGGAATCTGTCCGTCAACGTACAGAATATGATTTGTCAGCCATTCAGTGAGGTATTCCAAAATGCCCATTATCTGCTCATCCTGATCTTCTACCTCATCATTGTGCCGCTGCATAAACTCGTCCAATTTATTGACAAACTCCTGATGCTGCATTTTTTGTGTAAATAGTTTTTTATATTGAATCGATTCCATATAGGCCTCTTCATCTGCAAAATGCTTGATCGTGTAATCACGCAGATTTTCCAGTATGGTATCAATTCTGTCATATTTATCCGGCGTAAATTCATCATGAAGCAGTTCATAGGCTTCATCCGCATATTTAAAAAGCTGCTTATGCTCCTCATCAATCATGTCTATGCCGATATAATATTCATCTTTCATTTCATACATAAAATAACCTCCTTGACGGTATTATTGTTTTAATATCTACATAAAACTTTTCACATAATCCTCTGATTTGTCCAGATCCTCTGCTATCTCTTTAACAGTCTTTCCTTTTTCCAGCCATTTGAAGATAAGGACTTTATCTCGATGTTGCTCACCTTCGGTTTTACCAATTTTTCTTCCCTGTTCATACTTCTGGTCCATCTTCATTTCAATCGTCATATAGTTCTCCCTCCAGTCATCATCTTCCCTTATAAGCTCTACCTGATCCTGTATATTTCTGGTATAAGGGTCTGTCGGTTTACCGGTTTTGAAATAATCAAGCAGCTTTGCCGTTTCCTCGTCAATACCTTCCCTGTTTCCATATATATTTACAAAATAGGTATGTCTCTTGTCATCCAGAATAAGCTCTTTATTCTCTTCACAAATGGTTGAAAAGCTGTAAATACTTTTATTATCCTTAAATGGGTCGTACGTACAGATAAATATAACAACAGACTGTTTCAGATTAAAGTATTTCTGTCCGGCCCGGATCTGATAGCTGTCCATCTCACTGTGATAATACCGTGTCCTCAAATGCAGATCTTCCTCCTCGGTTGTCTGCATTTCAATGTCATAAGCATTGCCATCACTATCCTTAGCATAAATATCAATGCGGATACCTTTTCCAAGAAAGGTGCCTTTGATCGTCTTTTGTGCCTCTACAATCTTAATCTCAACAATCCTGATCCTAAGAATACGCTGGAGCAGCTCCCTACACCTTTCCGGATCCCTGAATACTGTACCAAACATAAAATCATTGGTAATGCCGATTTCATTGAAATTGATTGTCTCTGTTTTGCCACTTGGCAGTTCTTTTCCCTGCAAAGCAATCCTGTGTCTTTGTGCCATACAGCCTCCTCTTTTGGGAGACCTTCTATTTTGCGTGACAATATGTCTGTTGTCTTAACAATATACCTGTCATCACAATGGCATGTTATATATGTCATACAATTTAAAACCTCCCTGCTATTCATTTGTTTGTGGAATTTAAGCAGTGAAGTTTTTAGAATATTTAGAATTTTAAATAGAAAATGGGATGGCAGAACCATCCCATATAAAATATGATTTTGACTTTCTGCTTGCACTCAGTTTAACATAGATAACTGATGCAGGCAACTGTAAATAAATTAGAATACTGCAGGTTCAGCCCTTATACTTTCTATTACCAACAAAAATTATTAATACTCCTTCTTTAATAAAACATCATTCAGGGTCTACAACATCATCTGTATTTAATGAGACCCAGATTGCTGGTCTAAAACCATTCCATAAACTACATGAACTACAAGCCTCTCCCCAAATAACTACCTTTGTATATGGAAAGCAGGGATCATCCGTCGTTGTACGCAATGCCCAACCAGTTGTCACATATGTACAGCAGAGATGTTCCCTTGGAACAATCACATCCCCCTCCATCCATACGTCTCCCATCATATTATTCGGAATCAGCATATTAATTATATCTTCACATCTATACACCAGCCTATCCTCATCAGAATCAAAATATTTTTCTGCCTCCTCAAGGGAAAGCAGGAAAACATAATCCTCTGTATCAGCCCCTGTTCCTCCATATGCATTTTTTTCATTTTTTATCTTTGATTTTAAAATTGATGATTTTTCACGATCATTAAAAACCTTATTATAAAATGTATGGTTTAACCAGTCTCTAAAGTCACTGGTTTCCCAATTAACCATTCCATATTTATCACCGGTTATAACATCACCATCTCTTTCCAAAGCATCATCACTAATATCCATCTCTTCCCACTTTAACGCATACCTTGATATCAACAGTGCTTTATCCTCCTGTATATCCAGTATTCTCCATTCTATCGGATCTTCTGTATCTTCATATCTTCCCATGAAGACTGTTCTATATTCTTCGACATCAATAATACCCTGTTGTTTAAATATTTTTATTAATAAATCCTCTCCATTTATATTTGTAGCAAATTTTCTTCTCTTTGGTCGATCCGGCTGAGGCTTTGGTGGATATAATGGTGTTTCCGAATCCTCCGGCTGCATTGGTAATACCGGCATATCAGGCTCTTTAGGGAGTAATTTTATTTTACTATCATATTCAGGTTTGTTCAGGGCACTTAACCTGCTTTCCAGCATTGTAATCTGATTGGACAATTCTTCTTTCCTTTTTCTGGTAAACCACCCATTTAAGCCAGATAATTCCTATTTCTTATTTGCTAAAAGCCTTATCGTGCAAGCACGAACGACTTTTAAACCTTTTGACCCTGATATCATATTATGTTTAAATGTCAATAAAAAAAGACTTGCATCATACAAGTCTTTCAAAATAAAAAAGCGCGAGACGGGGATCGAACCCGCGACCCCCTCCTTGGCAAGGAGGTGCTCCACCACTGAGCCACTCGCGCATGTCTTGTCCGTTTGCTCACGGACAAGTACTAATATAGCAAATCTTTTTCAGATTGTCAATCATATTTTTCATAAAAATTTACAGATTTTCTTTTCAGATTTTAACTTTGTTTCTTGATTATTTGACCTTCTACTGTGATTCCATCGCGCTGTAATTAACCGCTGACGCATATTTTACACGGTAAATTCTACGGATAGATTCATCAATCCGCTCTTCAGTGATCTCACCACTGTTTACAGCATCCAGAATACCATTGTAAGCCTTTTGGAAATTGCCGGGCGAAACAAGCATGTCACATCCGGCCTTGATTGCCATAACTGCCGCATCCGCATGCTTATAATGCTGGATCAACGAGTTGGTATTCATGTAGTCTGTCAGAATAATTCCATCATACCCCAGATCATTGCGCAGCATATCTGTTACCACAGATGATGAAAGACATGCAGGCACATCCGTCGTGATCGGTTTATATGCGATCTGCGAAACCATGATAAAGTCTGCACCGCTGTTGATGGCATCTTTGTAAATCGGATACTCTTTTTCCTTGATATCATCGGCCGTTCGTGACGAAACCGGACGTGTACCGGAGGGCGATGATGTGATATCTCCATATCCCGGGAAATACTGGATCGCTGTCCGTATGCCCTGATCCTCTTGTCCATGGATGGCATTTCTGACCATACCTCTGACAGTTTCCGGGTCACTTCCATATGACTGCCCGGACGTATAACCATTCTCTGAATATGCAATATCCGCTACCGGACCGAAAACCGTATCAAATCCATAACGGTTGAGCAAGGTACCGATTGCAATACCGGCCGTATATGCACCACTGTTGTCTCCGCTTTCAGTAATTTCCTTAGGAGAGGTTATCACACCCTCTGAAATCCCGGATTTGACAAACGGGCTGTCCGAACCACCATGCTCCTCAACTGCAATAAAAATATTGTTGGATGAAAATGCTTTCAGATTAAAAATCAATTCACTAAGCTGACTGTCATTTTCCATGTTGTTTTCATCCAGTAAAAGACCTCCAACCGGATAATTATTCAGAGCCTCATTTACTTTGCTTCCGGCTACCGTCAGATGATTGTCATTGGTCAGCTGTCCCGGTGTTACAAAAAACAGGCCGGCAACTTTTTGCTCCAATGTCATATTGGAAATATAAGTATCGATTGTGGCATCCAGTGCTGCCAGCCTTTCTTCATCCGAAAGCTCTGTTGTCTCTTCTGCCACTGTATCTTCCGACACCGTATCCTCGGATATTGTTTCCTCTATCTCAGGCTCCTCGACAACCTCCGGAGTCTCAATCACAACCGGCTCCGTATTTTCTTCCACAACAGGCTCCGGTTCCACATTCCGGTGAGCAAGCTTATAAATGCCCAATCCACCAAGACCCAGCAACGCGACAACAGCTACAATTACAACTGCCATCAAGGTGTAAGCCTGTTTTTGTGCTTTTTTTCGATTGTGCTTTCGCAACTCTTCCTTTGATAGATTATATTTATCTTTTTTCAACTAACAGTCCTCCTCAGCATAATCCGGCAAATCAACAATAATTGCCTCATGATGTACTGCCGGCAAAAATTTTTCCATAACATCGGATGTCTTCATCCTCAGACTGGATGTATTTACGCAGGGATGGCATCCCAAAATCTCACTTTCCACAACCGGACGGTCAATTAAAAGCTGTACTTGATTTTCTGTATCATTCATCAGTCCCATAATAGAAACCGCTCCCGGCTTGATATCCAGATATTTTTCCATATATTCCTCAGATGCAAAAGACAACCGCGCACTTTGTATCTGCGCTGACAGATCCTTGGTCTTGAAAACCTTATCCCCGGGCATCATCAAAAGATAAAACTTTGTCTTCTGACGGTTGCACAAAAAAAGATTTTTGCAGATAACACACTCTAAAATACGATCGATCTCCCTGCATGCTTCCATTGTATCCGCATGCTCATGATCCGTTCTTTCATATTCAATCCCCAGCTTGTCCAACAGATCATAGACCCTGATCTCTTTTTCCAACCTGCCAGTCTCATCCTGAGGTCTTCCTTTCAAAAGTTCCATGATGACCCTTTCACCTCGTCTATGTCATAAAATTTTACTTACGCATATCATATCACAATTAATTCGTACATGTAAAATATAATTGCAGTTATTTCCACACAAACTAAAAGCAGATGCCGAACAAATATCTTCAGCATCTGCTTTACGATGTAGGCTTCAAAATTCCGCCTTCCTTTCTGATCTTCTTCTCTTTCCATCCACTTTTTGTGCCGTTGCACGGTAGCAAGTTGATTATTTATCTTTTGTATCTTGCTCTTTTATCCAATGTACTCAATTCAGATCTTGTCTTTAGTTCCTTTAAACTGTACACTCATCAGTTAGGTGGACCGTACCTCTCTTTCATTAGGATATCTATGTGAAAGTTTTATCTTGTGTATGAGTTAAGTATATATAATTGTCTGACATTTGTCAACACTATTTTTTAATTTTCTTATATTTTCTTTTAAATTGTTTATTTTTTTAAATTTTGCATCATTTTTCCGCTTTATTTGCATATTTACAGCATATTTTTCCAAATTTTCTATCACTTGGCTCATACTCTTCATTCATCCATCTCTATATAAACATTTCCTTTGGCTTGGTTCCTGAATAGGTGTTACAATTTTACGCCTTTTACTGTTTCTTCCATGTTCCGAATTTACAAGCAGTATTTTTCCCCTGGTCTGCCTTTTAATTACTGTTTTCCTTATATTTTTTATTCATCGGCAGTAATCCTTGCCTGGCTTGTTTCTTATTTACTGTTTTTTTCCTTGTTTTGAATCTATAGATCGTAATTTTTGCCTGGCTTGCTTTTTATTTACTGTTTTTTCTCTTGTTTTAACCCTACAGGCAGTAATTTCTATCTGGCTTGCTTTTTATTTACTGTTTTTTCCTTGTTTTAACCCTACAGGCAGTAATTTCTATCTGGCTTGCTTCTTATTTACTGTTTTTTTCTCGTTTTAACCCTACAGGCAGTAATTCATCCTCTAACTTGCTCAATATTTACTGTTTATAATATTTTGGGGATTTATAGACAGTAATCTACATTCCAATCTGCTTGTAGTTTACTGTGTTTAAGAAATTTTGAATTGCAGACAGTATTTCCAGACTTTTATAATAAATAGAAGTGAAAAACAAGGCTCTCCGTTACCAGAGAGCCTTATAATTCATACAGAATATGATTGCATAAATTTACTGGCTATAACTATTTTTTTATCATCTTCTTTTTCATCACATTATGTTCAAACTCAATCCATGCTATCTCAGCAAATACAACTATCATATAAATAACCACCTGAAACACAACGCCATCCAGCAACACTCGTCAGTTCATCCTCATGAGGTGGTTTTTCTCCCGTGTTGATTGTTACCGGTTTTTCAGCCCTATACTGCCTTATTCCAAGTATGATAAAAATAAGAAAAACTAATAATGAAATTACCAAATAAATAATTGTCGCAGCCATATCCATCCTCCTGACTCAAAAATAGTAATTTATCTACGCATTCCGTCATCATTGAAATGTTTTTGCAAAGCTTTCTCTGTCGGATAAATTGATACGATCAAAATAATACATTGAATTGTCACAAGAATTCCTCCCACAACCCCAATCGTATTTTCATCACTATGGTATAACGGAATATGTATCAAAGCAGATGGTATCATCATTAACCATCCTATTTTCCACCAAAGTTTTCCACAATAGTCGTGAGCAAATTTCCATGTATCCATGTTTTTCATCGAACGTGTTGTTCTGTAGCCTAACATACCATTTATATGTTTGGGACAATGTTTCCACATCATTCTTCCTCCAACAACCATAACAATTGGAATTAATAAATCACATATTAACATAAACCACCAAAACCACATAAAATCCACCTCCCACATTTAGATTTTCTTATTTCGGCAAACTGGAATTGTATATTAATTTTTCTTATTTAGTCTAATATGGAAATCGTTGGCTTTAGAACATTCTTCATATG
>URPH01000025.1 GCA_900549665.1 uncultured Lachnospiraceae bacterium
TTGATTATAGTATCACTTCATATTTCCAATGTCAACAACTTTTTTCATTTTTTTAATATTTTTTTCAAACAGCCATTTCTGTGAACAGTTCCATCAGAAAACGGACAAAATTGTGGTCGTATAAAAACATTAAAAATGTATTGGTAGTGATCTGGCTGTAAGCATTCTGAAACCATGTTACATATGGAAAGCCGGAGATAAAAAACATCATAAGCCATATGATCATGATTCCGATAAAGGCTCCGGCAGCGGCTCCCAATATACGGTTAAATCCATGGAGGACCGGAAGCCTCGTCAGAAGATCCAATGCCTTTATGATCCATCTGAACAAAAGCAATCCGAGAATAAAGAATAAGAGAACAACCACGATCCGCGCAAGAATATGCTCTCCCTGAAAAAAGGCCCAGCGGAATAAAAATCCAAAGGCCCAGTTTTTTAAAAGCAGCATAAGTATAATTGACAACAGGCCGGATACGATCGGCGTCAGTACCCGGATCATTCCACGTAAGAAACCGATGATCGCCATTCCTGTCAGAATGCCATAGCATATAATTATAAACAGTCCCATTATTTCAATTTCACCATTTCCACGCCATCACTTCTGACAACAAGGAATTTCATCTCACTCTTTGTGGGGATCATCGCCTTGATATTCTCCCCAAGTTCACCATTGTATTTTTCGAGTCCCTTCATATTCCACATGAGGACGGCTACATTGTTGTAGATCAGGATATTGCCGTTGGAAACTACAATATTATCATATTCTATATTGAAGTTTTTGGTGAGTACCTTTTTGGCATTGGAATCATAAACCTCGGCCCTGTATTTGTCATCTCCGTCTTCGTTGCGGTACACAAGCACTGTATAGCCGTCTCCGTAAAAAACACTCTGGATGTCTTTTTCAAGCTCTGTCTCTGTCTTTAATTCGGGAATCTGCCTGCCGTAATAAATCTGCATAACGTCTTCCCCGATGACAACTGCCGTATTGTCATCTATATAATGCAGGTACGGGATCACCTTTTCCGTATAGTCATAGCCACTTACAATCTTGTCTGTCATATTTTGTCCGACATCTCCGAAATTGTAAAAAGCGAGGCTCGTCTGTATTCCGTTGCCTCTCGCCTTTAAATAAGAAACAGCCATTTTTTTGTTGTCGGATGCCATGGACACCTTGACAGGAAAACCGGTCTGATCCATCGTTGTCTTGATTGTGGCAACATTGGTGCCGTCAGATGTATACAGTTCCAGCCACGTTGCGGAAGAATCATCCAGGGTAGCAATTACTACGCCACCGCTTGAAACATTAACATCTACTACGATCTTATTGCAGGTGATCGTCGCACAGGGGCCGGAGGCATTCATCAGATAAATCACGCTGCCCTTGTAATCGCCGACAACAACATATTCTCCGTTGGTGCGCACAATCGGTGACTGCATCTCGTAGGTCTGGTTCCAGAGCTGGACGCCCTTTTGATTGTAGGCAGATACGCCATCCCGGCTATAACACAGAATGTTGCTCTGATTGTAGATCTCTACATTTCCTTCGGAAGAGCCCACAGGATCAAATGTCTTGGTGACCTCATATTCCGTATACACCTTGCCCTGTCTGTAAAAATGAACACTCACAGCCACAACCAGTACCAGAACGATACACAAAGCGATCCGGTAGATCTTTGTCAGGTGATGCTTGATTAATTTATCCTGTAATGAAAGCTTTTCTTCCCGCATGCTATTACTCCTTTACAACAAGGATATTGTAGCATATCTGCTTATTTTATGGAAGAACGATGTTGACTCCGTACTGGATTTCGTTTTTATCCCGGATCTGGTTTAATCTGCAGATTTCATCGACACGGGACTCGTCTCCGTAAAACCGCAAGCTGATCTTGCTTAAGGTATCACCCTTTTCGATTTGGTAGGACTGTCCGGTCTGCGCACTGTTATCTGCCGGTTCAATATCCGCTTCATCATTATCGTGGAGCACGATCTCATCCTGTGATGCTGTATTTTCAGTTGTCGCATTGTCCGCTGTCATATTTTCTGCTGGGGAATCCGTTATGACCGCTTTGTCTGTCTCGCCGGCTGTTGCTTCTGCGGCTGTCCCGGTCTGACCACCTGCAGGCTCCGGAGCCATAGCAGCATCTTCATTTGTGGCGGTTTCCGGCGCATCACCTTCTCCTCCGGAGTTAGCATCGGCAAACTCTGCTTCATCGTTTCCGACCGGCTCCGCAGGTTTTTCTTCCGGCTCTTTGTACACAGGTTCCTCGTCTGATAGTTCTCCGGCTTCGGACATGATGTCCGTATCCTTAGCTCCACCCTTTCCGTTCTCTGCCATCTGACTGGATATATCAAAAAGAACCCGCTCCATATCCTGCATTTTATTATAATTGTTTAATAAGGTAATCCCTACGATGGTTATAACAAGCAGCATTGCCATGCTTGTCCCATAAAGCATTCCCATGGTCTGACGGTGTTTTAATTCCTCCTGTCTGCCCCGGACGATCCCCCTGCATTTGCGGGCAGCCATATCAACCTCCGGCTTTAATTCCTCCGGTTCGTCCTGCTTTATGGTCACCATATAATTCTGCATGTCCTCATTCTGGTCATAATAAATAAAATATCCGCTCTGTTTTTTCAGATTTCCTTTTTCAACCAGATATACCTGCTCCTTTTTTTCATTTGCGGAATATTCAATATAGATATTCTGATCCTTGCGGAAGCTCTGGTTGTGCGTATACTGTACTCTTCCCTGCGCAAAATCAGCAAGATCGTATCGTATGTATACCCAGCCCATGACCTGCAGATTTGGAAAAAAATGGCCCGCCTTCCGGTTGATCTCACTCCAGATGGAATCTTTAAATAAAATTTTATCGTCCTCGACAACATCATCTGCAAGAAGAGCTCCACAGATATAGTGATGCAGCATCTCCTCTTCCTGTCTGTTTTCTCCGTACAGGATCAGGACCTTTGCCTTATCATCCTTCATGGCAATCTGACGGATAAAGGTCTCAATATAGTCCTCGATATATATTTTTTCATCTCCCTTGGGATCCCCGACCGGTCTTAGATTGACCGGGATTTCCCGCTTGTCCGTCACGCTGCCATTTTCCTTTACAATTTCTATCATACGATTATCCTCTCTTCCTTATTTTCGTCTGTTCCTGCAAAACAGCCTGTCCACGCATTATCTGCCTCACCGCCTCTGCTGTAGATGGCTTTTGCTGCCTGGCACAGTTTTATTCTTGTTTCTACTATGTATATAGCACGATATGCGCGCGGATTTTATCATATTTTGCAAAGGGTTTTCTGTTTTATTCCGACAAAAAAACAAACAAAAAAAGACCGTTTTTATAAAACAGTCTTTTTTATTGATAATGATACAAAAAATTAAAATGCTTTTATCCTGATCCTGTCGATAAAATCTTCGTAAACCGCTCAATATGCAATATCTGAATCAATATAACAAAACGCGGGCAGAAGCTTTATACAAATTTATAAATCGTGGTAGAAGTAAACTTCTTACCGGGCTCTAATAACGGTCTCTTGAAATGCTCGTCATTGGCGCTGTTGGGGAAGAACTGGGTCTCTAAAGCAACACCGCATCTTCTTCTGTAATGAGCTCCGCCCTTGCCCAAATGTCTGCCGATGTGATTGCCGGTATATACCTGTATGCCGGGCATATCTGTATACACTTCCATCGTACGGCCTGCCTTGTCATCTGACAGTACGGCAACTTTTTCTACTTTTCCGCTTGTTGCATCACTTACATAGTTGTGATCGTATCCGCATACCATTGTCATCTGTTCAAAATGACGGCGGATCCTTGCCCCAAGAGGCATCGGCTTTGTAAAGTCAAGGGGTGTACCGGCAACATCTGCAAGCTCTCCGGTAGGTATAGCTCCGGGGACGATCCGGGTATAATGTGAGCAGTTCAGCCACAAGGTCTCATCAAGCACGCTTCCGGCATCGTGTCCCTTCAGATTGAAATAAGAATGGTTGGTCGGATTGAAGATTGTTTTTTTATCCGTTTCACCTGTATATGTAATTTTCAATTCATTGTCGTCCGTAACAGTATAGGTAATTGTGAATTGGCGGTTGCCGGGAAGTCCGAGCTCGCCGTCTTTCATATCACAGGAAAATGTCACACTGTTTGCATTATCGTCCTTGGTAACAGCCCAAAGTCTTTTGTGGAATCCTCCATCATAGTCGGTATGCAGGTTGTTGACACCGTCATTGACTTTCAGCTGATATTCTTTGCCATCAATCCGGAAACGAGCATTTGCAGTCCTGTTGGCAATCGGTCCGACAGAAGCTCCGAAGAAGTTGCCGTTGGTGAAATATTTTTTGAGGCTGTCATAGCCCAGTGTCACATCAGCAAGCCTGCCCTGCCTGTCCGGAGCAAACAAATTGACCATAATGGCTCCGTAATTCATGACATCTGCATGCATGCCGTTTTTGTTGGTCAGTGAATATAAGGTAACTTCCTGTCCATCCTGGGTCTTTCCAAAATTTTTTTCTGTAATCATGTGGGTCCCTCCCTGAAAATAACATTTTTTACATTGTGCAGGATGCCACTTGTTATCCCGCGATACCGGGATCAAAAGGCATTTTGATCTCATTGATACCTCGGCATGAAAATGGTAATCCTGTATTTCTACAACTCGGTCCGTCCCTCCAGCGCGCGCAGCAGGGTAATCTCATCAATATATTCCAGATCGCCTCCGACCGGTACTCCGCTTGCGATACGCGTGACCTTGATACCTGTCGGCTTGATCAGCTTGCTGATATACATAGCGGTGGTTTCACCCTCTAAACTGGAATTGGTGGCAATGATCACTTCGGTGACCTCTTCCGTCTGCAGGCGCTGCATCAGCTCCTTTAGCCGGATGTCCCCGGGTCCGATTCCAAGCATCGGTGAAATCGCCCCATGAAGGACATGGTATACGCCCTCAAATTTGCCTGTTTTTTCGTAGGCTGCCAGATCCCGCGGATTTTCTACGACCATAATGGTATGGTGATCCCGCTTTTCATTGGCACAGATCGGACAGATCTCCTGATCGGTAAGCGTACAGCAACAGGAACAGTATCTGACCTTATCCCGTGCTTCCATGATAGAGTCCGACAATTTTTTGACCTTCTCTCTGGGCTGGTTGACCAAATAAAATGCAAGCCGTTGTGCGGATTTGCTGCCGATCCCCGGCAGGGCAGACAGTTCTTCAATTAACCGGCTGATGTATCCACTGTACAAATCCATTAGAAAGGAAGTCCTCCCAGTCCACCGGTCATTTTTCCCATAATTGCGGAATTTGCTTCCTCTGCCTGATGCAGGGCATCATTGACAGCAACCATGATCATATCCTGAAGCATTTCTGTTTCTTCCGGATCTACGGCATCCTTGTCGATGATAACCCTGGTCACTTCTCTGGCTCCTGTAACGGTCACTTCAACAGCACCGCCGCCTGCCTTTGCAGTAAATTCCTTTGTTTCGAGCTCTTTCTGGCTCTCTTCCATCTGGCGCTGCATTCTCTGCGCCTGTTTCATCAGATTGTTCATGTTGCCGGGCATTGCCATACCGCCCGGAAAACCTCCGCGTTTTGCCATTTTTATTCCTCCACTTCATTTACCGGCATAGATATCACATCCCCAAAATCAACGGAATTGATATCTTCGCTGTCATTTTGTTTTCCCCTTTCATTGGGGAAATAATTGATCACAACCTTCTTTCCGATCGCCTCATTGATATAGGCATTGAGGGTTTCACGAAGGCCTGTTGTATCTTTTGTTATTACATTGTACTCAATGGAATTGAGATATATCTGCAAATCTCCCTGACTGCCCTCACGCACCGAAGCACTCTTCATCATAGCCTTGGCTCCTTTACGTGGGAAATTCATCAAAAGCTCATGAAAGCGCTGCACAACCTTGGTGATATCTTCCTTTGATGCATCCGGAAGATCCGCTGCCTTTTTTGCAACAGCTCCTGCCTGTGCATCGGAAGCAGCGAAATTTACGGCAATCTGTCCGCTTTCAAGCTTTTGCTCCAGCGTACGGATACGGTCCAGAACGGAATCGGTATCCGTTTCCATCTGCGGCCGGCATGCCTTGATCATAGCCATTTCAATCATGACACGCTTGGACATGGAAAAGCGCAGCTGTCCGGATAATTCGGAAAAAATCCGGATCAGACGCATGATCGTGTTAAGCTCTGCCATCTCCGCTTCTTCCTTTAACAGGGCAAGGTGCTCTGCGGAAACATCCAGGACATCCTCTGCATCAGCGCAGTTTTTAACCAATAAAAGATTGCGCAGATACCATGTATAATCCGTAATAAACTGGGCAAGCTCACGCCCCTGCATCACAATCTCCTCTAAAAGCGTGATACAGCCGATGACATTTTGCTCCAGCATATAACGCAAAAGTCTGCTGAAAACCGTACTGTCCACAGCACCCAGCACATCCAGTGCCATTTCATAGGTCAGAGGCTTTCCAAAGTGAAACGCCAGACACTGGTCCAATAAGCTTAACGCATCACGAAGTGAACCGTCAGCCGTCTTTGCCACATATCTGAGGGCTCTGTCTTCAACTTCGATATTTTCTTTTTGCATCAGTTCACGCAGTCTGTCCGTGATCGTATCCATATCGATACGCTTAAAATCGTATCGCTGACAACGGGACAGAATCGTGATCGGAATCTTGTGGACCTCAGTCGTAGCCAGAATAAAGATAACATATTCCGGCGGTTCCTCCAGGGTCTTTAAAAGGGCATTGAACGCCCCGATTGAAAGCATATGCACCTCATCAATGATATAGACCTTGTAGCGTCCCTCCTGAGGAGAATACGTCACTTCATCCACGATCTCACGGATATTGTCGACACCGTTGTTGGACGCAGCATCTATTTCGATCACATTGAGACTCGCCCCGGAAGCGATTGCCTTGCAGGTCTTGCATTCACCGCACGGACTTCCGTCTACCGGATGCTCGCAGTTGACCGCCCTGGCAAAAATCTTGGCTATTGTCGTCTTTCCGGTACCTCGCGTTCCGCAAAAAAGATATGCATGCCCAATACGGTCTGCCATTATTTGATTTTTCAGTGTCTCGACAATATGTCCCTGTCCCTTGACATCTTCAAATGCGGCCGGTCGAAACTTCCGGTACAATGCCTGATAAGCCATGTGTCCACTCTTTTCAATCTTATTAAATCTTATTCATCACCGAAGCTGATGCCGAGCATCTTGGCTTCCTGAATAATGGATGCATCAGGAGAAACACATTTGAGCTTTCCTGCCACATCCTCCAACGGTACTTTTACGATTTCACGGTTTTTGTAACCAACCATAAAGCCATACTCTCCCTGCATGATCAGCTTGCCTGCCTCTGAACCGAGACGTGAAGCAAATACGCGGTCATAAGGGCAGGGAATTCCACCTCTTTGTGTATGTCCGGGAACAGTCACACGCACTTCGTACTGTGATTTTTTCTGGATCTGATCTGCAATTTCGTAAGATACCGACGGATAAGGATAATTTTTCAGTTTTTCTTTATATTCTTTTTTGGAAAGCGCAGAATCTTCCTTGGAAATAGCACCCTCGGCAACTGCCAGAATCGTAAATCTGCTGCCGTTGCTGTGACGTCTTTCGATTGCCTCAATGACCTTGTCAATATCATAGGGAATTTCAGGGATCAGAATGACATCTGCCCCGCCTGCCATACCGGCATTTAATGTCAGCCAGCCAACCTTGTGTCCCATAACCTCAACGATAAAGACACGTCCATGGGATGCTGCTGTTGTATGGATACAGTCAATCGCTTCGGTTGCGACATTGACCGCACTCTGGAAGCCAAAGGTCATATCCGTTCCAAATAAATCATTGTCAATGGTCTTGGGAAGTGTCACGACATTTAAGCCCTCTTCTCTCAAAAGATTGGCTGTCTTGTGTGTGCCGTTTCCGCCTAAAATCACCAGACAGTCCAGACGCA
This sequence comes from uncultured Lachnospiraceae bacterium, assembly GCA_900549665.1. Classification (GTDB taxonomy): domain Bacteria; phylum Bacillota; class Clostridia; order Lachnospirales; family Lachnospiraceae; genus UBA2882. Next base: position 7,981 of record URPH01000025.1, read on the forward strand.
GCTTGTAGTAATTCTGCTTCATGGCTTCAACCTTGTCCAAACCATTTTCATCCGGATCTTTGATCGTCTTGAAAGGAGTACGGCTGCTTCCCAAAATGGTGCCGCCCTGTGTGAGGATACCTGAAAAATCTTTGCTGGTAAGCATTGTAAAATTGCCATAGATCAGGCCCTTATAGCCATCCAGAAAACCATAAATCTCTACTTCTTCATCACTGTTTGTAACACATTTTACAACGCCTCTCATTGCTGCATTTAATGCCTGACAGTCACCACCGCTTGTCAGCATGCCAATTCGTTTCATGTTTCGCCCTCCTTGTTGTGTTCCTTTTCGTAATTTCCGATCCGGATTCTCAAATGTCCTTTTTGAAAATAGTTTACCATTTTTATTTATAAATTTCAATTTCCACCGGTTTCTTTTTCACATCTTTTCAGCCTTCCCCTGTTCCGGCTGTCATGTGCCGGATTTGGCTTTTTGACTTTTTGACCTTTTGACCTTTTGACCCGGATATCGTAAAATGCAGTTATGACAAAAGAACGAATCATTCATTACCGAATACCAAATTCATACGAAGGTCACAAAATATCTGAATTTTTGCGCAATCAGGGGATATCGACCAAATCCATTATCCGTCTGAAAAGTGATGTGGAAAATGTCCTTTTAAACGATGAGCCCGGATTCATCAACCGGATCCTGAAAAAAGATGACAGGCTTACGCTCTGTGTAAAAGAGCTGGAGTCCTCCAAAAAGATTCCACCGGTCGATCTGCCGCTCTCCATTATTTATGAGGATGAGGATATCCTTATTGTCAATAAGCCTGCAAATATGCCGATCCATCCTTCGATGAACAATTATGAAAATACACTCGGCAATGCTGTAGCTTATTACTATATGAAAAAGGGCGAACCTTTTCTGTACCGGTGCATCAACCGTCTGGACCGCGATACCACCGGGCTTACCATACTGGCCAAGCATTATTTAAGCTGTGGAATTTTATATGATGAGATGGAGAGCCGTGAAATCAAAAGAACGTATTATGCCATTGTCGAAAACCGGACAGTTTTTGATGCGCCCTATGCTCACAGGCTTTTGCAGACAGGCACGATCGATCTGCCGCTTGGCCGCAAGCCGGATTCGGCAATTGAGCGCATGGTGGATATTAAAAGCGGAGATAAGGCCATCACTCATTACCGTGTTCTGGCAACAAATGATGGCCTTAGTCTGTTGGAACTGCAGCTGGATACCGGAAGAACACACCAGATCCGTGTGCATATGCAGGCAATCGGGCATCCGCTTATCGGTGATTTTTTGTACAATCCCAAGGATACTCATATGAAACGACAGGCTCTGCACGCAGGAAAGCTTTCCTTCCGGCATCCCATTACGAAAGAAACGCTTTCCTTTACAGCACCTGTTCCGCAGGATATGCAGGTCTTTTTCCCGGACCGGACACTTTCCTGACCGGTCTGTTTTTTATCTATTTCCTGACTCCGGCAAGGCGCTTTGCAGCTATCCGACAGTCTCCCTGCTTATCAGCCTCCAGAAAATAAGCAGAACCGCAACACATGCCACAACGGCTGCCACGATCCAGATATTGCCCGGAACCTTCATGCACGCAGACATCATATGATATATTCCGGTCTGAATATTTCCTTTGGGGCCTTCCTTCATAATATCGTTTATATATCCGGGTGCCATGCAGCCTATCATCCAGAGCGCCCAGAGGATCCAGAAGCCCTTCTGATCTTTAAACTTCAGCATCAGACTGCCTAAAAAAATGCGGACAAGCGGTGCACAGATAAAGCTGATCAAAAGGATCATGCTCCAGATTTTCTTTGTAAACAGCTCTTCATAGGTAAATTGACTGTAAAAAGGAATTTTTAAAATCAGCTGTTCCACATTCTTTAAGATGGCCAGGAGCAGAACAGATAACGCCATAAACAGATAGGATGTAAAAAACTCCTGGACAAAAAAGCTTTTTCTTGTCATGCCAAAGCCTATATACCGGCTGAAGCCCGCACCAAACTCCGTCATTCCCACAAATACATATATGGCCAAAAAGATCACCAGTGATATCATGGTGCCAACGGTGGCAACCGTAAACTCACTATCCCTGATTATCCCGTTTCTTTGCAGAAAGCTCAACACGAATAAAAGCAGACTCCCCAGCAGAAATCCAACGAGCTGGCTGCCGAAATACAATTTTAACAGGTTTCTTCTCAATTCAATCCCTTGCAGCATTGTTCTTCCTCCTCTATCTGACGTTATACCGGAAAAGATGAATATTATAAACAACCATTCCGATCACCATAACCACAAGCGATGTGATGACCGCAATGCCAAATACACTGTCTCCTACGCGGCTGACAATACTTGCCACACCAAATCCGTCTTTATCCGGAACACCCATGAGGACGATGGCAATACCGATGGTCATTGATACCAGACAGCCGACGGCTATGCCCACCGCATGGTTATAAATGGCAATAACCGAAGCTATACTGTTTAATCCCAGTACAAAAAGAAATCCGCACGCCTGGGCAACGACTGTTTTTACTGTGAGCTCATCAGGTGAAAACCAGTAAAAAACAATAATATTCAACACGATCATGGCCACAAACAAAATTAACCATCTTAACCAGACCGCCGCTGTCACGCTTTTTCTCGTACATCCCATTCCGATATAAGTCGGTATATTCTGCGAGACATCCATCATGCCCAGCATATAAATAAGCATTGACTGCCCCAGACCCACAATCAGCGACAGCCGGATGTTTTTGGCATTCAGCATTTTGAAATACACAAAGAAGATTACCGCAGAGAGAAGTGCTTTCAATACCATTTGCATGGTGTTTTGCATATCAGCCCGCAAAATCCTGACAATCCTATTCATGCGTTTCCTCCTTTCCGCATAAAGCCACAAAAACATCCTGTAAGGTCATTGTATGTACATCAACATCTTTTTCCTTTGTATCCAGCACTTCCTCAGGATCAAGCAAAAGTGTCACACCCTTGCTCCGTCCAAGCGTCTCTGTGTGATATTCCTTTTTTCCTTCGCAGACTGCATCCACATCCTCTGCCTTTCCGCTTACATGAACCGTTCTTGCCAAAAGCTCATCGGTCTTTTCCTTTAATAAAACCTTTCCTTCATGGATGAAAATAACCTCTTCAAAAATACTGGCAGCTTCCTCGATGATATGTGTGGATATGACAAAGGTTCTTCCGCCTTTTGCATATTCATCCAGCAAAACCTTGTAAAAAGCTTCTCTGGCAACCACATCAAGACCGGTTACCGGTTCGTCCAGAAATGTGTATTTAGCGCCACTTGCCATCGCCACGATTATGGTCACCATGGACTGCATTCCTTTGGACAGCTTGTAGATCTTCATTTTTTCATCCAAACCAAACTCGGCAATGAGCTCTTTAGCAAGCTCTGCATTCCAGTCAGGATACAGGATGGATGCGATCCGCAGATATTCTTTGACCCTGCTCTGATTTCTGTTGTCGGCAGCCGTTGCGGCAAGCTCTCTGGAAAAGCAGATATCCTGCAGTGCCTTGCGGTTTTCCCATACCTTTTCTCCGTCTAACAGCACCTCGCCTGAGGTTGCCGGATTTTGTGCACTGGCAATGGAAAGCATGGTTGTCTTACCGGCTCCGTTTCTGCCGATCAGTCCGTAGATCTTTTCCTCCTCCAATGTGAGATTTAATTCGTTTAATACGGTCTTTTTTCCATATACTTTACTGATTTGTTTTAATTTCAGGCTCATTTTTTCCTCCGATTCATTTTGTTTATATTGATTTATTGGCATCTTCGTTTTCTATTTTGTTTATTTCTTCTGTTTATTTCTTTTGTTTGTATCTTCTTTTGTGATTTCATTTAACTGATTGCTTAATCTGTATTTTCTTCAATCATTTTGATCAGCTCCGCCTTGTCAATTCCAAGCCCTTCCGCTTCCTGTAAAAGACTTTTTATGTATTTATCATAAAATTCCGCTTTGCGGCCTTCTCTGATCACCTGCTTTGCACCACTTGTCACAAACATACCGACACCTCTTTTTTTGTATAAAATCCCCTTGTCAACCAGTAAATTAATTCCTTTTGCAGCCGTGGCCGGGTTGATCGTGTAGATCTTTGCAAGATCATTAGTACTCGGCACACGTTCTTCCTCCAGAATGATATCCCGGAGAATATCATTTTCTATCATTTCCGCAATCTGTATATAAATTGATTTTTCCTGATTTAATACTTCCTTCAATGATACGTTCCTTTCCTGATTTTATTTTGCTTTATCTCGTTCGTTGGTTCATTACTTATGTAACTAACCATAGCACTTAGTTTGTGATATGTCAACATGTAATTATTCAGAGCCGGGGTGCAAAAAAAGCCTGTCTTCCAACTTCCCTTCTCAATTCCGGGAAATCAAAAAACAGACTTTCCATATTAATCAACAAAAACAATATCAACTGTCAGAAAATACGATCCGGCAACCGCCACTTACCCCTCCAGCTGTCTCATCACATCCTCCAGCACATCAAAATACTGAGCAAATGTCTTTCTGCAGCAGGATGGATTGAGGATATTGATTCCTTCGGCCCGAAGTCCGGTCAGCGCAAACGACATCGCCACACGATGATCATCATAGGTTTCTACATCACAGCCATGGGGCTGTCCCGGATAGATCGTCACAGCATCCTCTTTTTCATCAACGCGAATCCCCATCTTATGAAGGTTATCCACGATCGCCCGGATCCTGTCACATTCCTGCAGCCGTATATGTCCGATCCCCACAATTGTGATCGGTGCATCTGCAAAAGGAGCTATCGCAGCAAGTGTCAGCGCCTGATCTGAAAATGCAGACATATCAACGGTAAATCCACCTTTCAGCCGTCCGCTTTCCGGTCCCTGCAAAACAATTTCCGGACAGGCACTATCTGACTGTCCCCCGCATGTCTTGCATCCCATCCTTTGAAGCAGCTGCAAAAACTGTGTATCTCCCTGCAGCATATGATCTGTGACACCTTTCACACTGATTCGGATGCCAAGAATAGCGGCAAGCGCATAAAAGTATGCGGCAGCGGACATATCCGGTTCGACCTCATATGACAGGGCATGATATTTTTCGGTTCCGGAAATCTTATAAATCACACTGCTGCCGGGCTCTGTCCTATAACCTTCATCCGGATCAGGAAACGGACTATCCAAATCTTCCTTTTGATCATTTTCTTTAGCAGCTTTCCAAACCGTCACTCCAAAGCTTTTCATCATGTCCGCAGTCAGATCCACATAGCTAAGTCCATGCGAGCCGTTGACCAAAATCTCCACCGGCTGCCCAAAGGTTCCGGCTGCGATCAGCAGCGCACTCAGAAACTGTGAGCTTTTATCGATATTAACGGTAAGCTTTGAGGGAATATCTTTTGTATTTCCTACTCCGACAATATGCAGCGGAAAATGTCCTTCCTCTTCCAGACATTCCACAAGAGCTCCTGCGCTACGCAATGTCTCGATCAGAGGCTGCATCGGTCTTTTCTTCATCTGCTCTGATGAGCGGATGATATAATCTCCTTTGCGAAATGCAAGCATCGCCACCAGGAAACGGGCAGCCGTACCGGCACTTCCTACATAAAGCTCTGCTTTTTTATTGGGGATTTCTCCGCCGAAACCGGCAATCGTAATATCAACTCCGAGTTTGCCATCGCTAACTATTTCTACCGGAAATCCCAGTGCCTTGATACATTCCAGAAAATGTGTGGCATCATCACTCGTAAGGCAGCCCTTTAAAGTGCTCTTTCCGTTTGCCATGGCGGCAATCAAAAGTGCACGGTTGGTAATTGACTTGGAACCCGGAACCACAACGGATATGTCTTTATTATCTGTCAGATTATTGATACTCATTTATCTTTTCCTCTTTTTCTGTTAGTGTTCATCGTCCGGCCCGGATATTTTCTCAATCCGTTCCTCTCTCTTGACCCGTCTGTAATCCAAAGGCTTCATGCCATAATATTCCCGGAAAACCTTGGCAAACCGCCCCTGATTCACATAGCCGCACGCCTTTGCAATATCCGAAATACTCATTTTCCCTTCCGCAAGAAGCTCTGTTGCATATTGCATGCGCCTCGTGTTCATATAAGCAGCCACGCCGGCACCATATACCATACGGAAATACCGTTTTAGACTTGTTTCGCTCACACCAAGACCTGCTGCAATCGTCTTTACGGAAATATGCCTGCTCAGATCCTCCGTCAAAATCTCATGTGCTTTTTTGGCAAGCACCGCCTGTCCCTTTGACAGATAGCAGTTGGCTGCTGCCATGGACATCGGCTGATCCTGAAGCATTTTCAAGATCCGTAAAACCTCTAACCGTATCTGGCCGATATCTTTACGCCGGAAATATTCCGAGAGCTGTTTCCATACCTTTAACAGCTTTTCCGAAACAAAACCGGCAGCACCCTTATCGTATCTTTCCAATAAAACATCCGGCGATATTTCAAAATTACCCAGAATCGTATAGGTCTGCTCTGTAAAAGCAGCGCACAGGATATAAATTTCATAGCCCTGATAAAAGGAGGACGGATAATAAAAAGAATCCTGCACCATCTGGGCAGACGCATTGATCATGCCGCCCTCGATATAGTGACAGCGGTCATCAAAGGTTTTAAATTCACATCTTCCTTTTTCGCAATAATTGATCAGCAGAATATCTTTGGACAGCCCCTGATTATCATTGGCGACGATCTGCGTATGGATATCATTGTAAACCAGATAGATCCCCGGAAGGATATAATATCCGGTAACCTCCATATGACCGTCACAAAGCCCGGAATACATATGCAGCGTATCCTGCTTCCCTGCAATAAAGGCCTCGGTATTTTGTAAATGATCATCCCTTTGTGTCATTCGTATCTCCTGCGCTTTTTGCCCACGACATCTTTATATGTATTATATGTTCAACTCTTTTAAAATGTAAAGCATTATAAATCCGTGGCTAATCAGACCTTTTTTATCTGACATGATATAGATATATTCAGTGAGTAATATTAAACTAATTCTCGTTAGTCTTATATTACCACATGCAGTATCTGCCAGATTGCAGAGCCTGCTATTTTTAAATTTAATCTGACAGGAGGACACAAAGCATGCAATTATCAGAAGCTAAATCCGGGGATTCCGGATATATCAGCTCTATAACAGGCAGTCATCATTTATTATCAAGACTGATCGGAATTGGTATTGTGGAAGGCAGCCGGATCAGAGTGATCCAAAACCGGAAAAACCAGCCGGTCCTTTTCTATTGCAGGGATTCGGTTATTGCCTTAAGCAAACATGACTGTAGCAGAATTTATATCGAGGAGGTTCTAAAATGAGAAAAACAATCGCCCTATTAGGGCAGCCAAATTCCGGCAAATCCACTGTTTTCAACGGTCTTACCGGCTCCCATCAGCATGTGGGAAACTGGCCCGGCAAAACAGTAGAATGCAAGGAAGGCTCCTTTGCTTATCAGGGTACGACCTACAACATCATTGATCTGCCGGGCAGCTATAGTCTGTCTGCCGGTTCCGATGAGGAGCAGATCACAACCGAATACATCAACAGCGGCAAGGCTGATCTGATCGCCATTCTGGTTGACAGCTCACAGCTGGAACGTTCCCTTTATATGTATACGGATTATGCCGGTATCAAAACACCGGCCGTCCTGATACTGAATCTGATGGATATCTCCAGAAAAAAAGGAATACATATTGATATTGATGCTTTTCAAAAGCAGACAGGAATCCCGGTCATCGGCTTTACTGCTTCCGATTCTTCCCAATATGATTCCTTAAAAGAAACCCTGTGCTGTGCATTGGAAAATCCCCATACGGTATCTACAGATATGATGATGGATTTTTATAAACAGGATCCTTCTTTATCCTTCCAAACCCTGATTGACAGTCAGGCTGAGGACGATATTTACAGCAGGGAAAAAAAGGCGGTACTGAAGCTTGAAAAAACAGATGAGGGCCTGATGATCTCCGGAAAACATAAATATGAATACATCGATGCGTTACTGGCAAAGACCGTCAAAAGACAGGACGCGGACCCATCCCTCAGTAAATTTGATAAAAAAGCTCTCGGCCCGCACTCCGGCAAATGGATTGCCATCGGCATTATTGTCGCCGCACTTTCCCTTGCCATGATCATCGCCGCTCCGATCATGGGTCTTGCTTTCAGCATTCCCTCTCTTATCAGTGAGCCGCTTAAAAGCTTCCTGACCACATATCGTGTCTGGGCACCTCTTGTAGAGCTTATCTGCGTGGTCTTACCCAATGTCCTGGCATTTACCATATCTATGTCCGGATTTGTACTGGGCGTGACTTTTGCATTTGCCATTGTGGAAGATGTCGGATATATGGCAAGGATTTCCGTAGTTTTCAATTCATCCATGGAAAGACTCGGACTGCAGGGAAAAAGTATCTGTTCCCTTTTAATGAGCATGGGCTGCAACATGGCCGGCGTCACAGGAAGCCGTGTCATCGACAATTCCGGCCAGAGATTTTTAACCATGATACTGGTATGGAGCATTCCCTGCGGATCCACTCTTTCTTTAGCTCCCATGCTTGCCATGGTCTTTTATGGTCCTGTCGGTGCACTCATCATCGTACTGCTGTTGTTTTTCACAACACTGGGCTCTTTATTTATTGCCTCTAGGATCTTTAAAAACAGCCTTTTAAATCCGGACAGCACAAGTGGAATCATCATGGAGCTTCCACCTTATCACAAGCCAAAATGGGGACACATCATCCGCACTACGCTCATAAAAGCCAAGGATATTTTTATGCGTGCTTTTTGCGTGATCATGCTGGTGTCCGTTATATTTTATCTACTTTCCTACAACTGGTTTGGTTCGCAAAGCATTTTAACCGTTATCGGACAGTTTATAGAACCTGTGACCAAAACATTTGGTATGACATGGCAGATGTTTATGGCATACATTTCCTCTATGGTTACCAAGGAATCTCTGCTCGGCGTAATCAATGCCCTATACAGCAATACAGATATGATCAATGCTGCTTTCAACGCCAAGTCAATGGGTATGTCAGACAGCATGATGCAGCTGCTGCCTCAGGTCATCACCAAGGCGCAGGCACTCGGTTTTATCATGGCCATCGTGTTTAACGTGCCCTGTGCCATGACGGTTGCCACAACCTTCCGTGAGAACCACTCCAAAAAATGGATCGCATTGTCCATTCTGTACTACCTGGGATTTTCTATCGTATTAGCCTTTATCTTCTATCACATCGGATTGTGTATCTGGGGTAACTGATATAAAAAACCGCTGTTTGTCGGAAATTCATCTGATAAACAGCGGTCTTTTTTATTTGTTTCTATAAATTATTCTCTGTTTTTCAGCACCTCAGCCGGAAGCATCTTCTTTACTCTTCCAACCAGAGCCTGATTGATCAGTAAATACAATACGATAATAGCCGCATAAATGCCAAGGTACATCTGCCAGCTAAAATGCAGATTGCAGCCGCTGTTTACATTGGCAATCAGTAACGGATAGATCATATCCATACATTTTTTTGCAAGTGGGATACAGATAGCCGATCCCACGGCAACCAGATAGAAATTTCCCTGAAGGTAAAGCCTGTTGATCTCTTTTGTCCGAAATCCGAAGATTTTAACAAGGGAAATATGGTAGGCGGACCGGTCGATCATAACCTTCATCATCAGATACATAACAGCACAGAAGATGATGACCGAGCAAACTAACAGCATGCCAATCATCGGCCACATCATCTTGATAAAGATTCCGGATGCCTCCTCCACATCTGCTTTGGACATTGTCGCATACAGTCTTCCTGACGGAATGGAAAGCTTGTGGTCAGAAAAAACAACATTGAAATAATCATCACTTTCTCCGAAAAATTCCCGCATGTTGTCAATATCCATAAAGATATAAAGGGCACTGGAATACTGTGTCGTTCCGACAATATCAAAAATATATTTTGTATCTGTTTCCTCATCCGTTACAACAAACTCATCACCTACTCCGACATCATATTTCTGGGCCACAGCTGTTGAAATGACGATCTCATTTCTGCCTTTTGCGTTTTTTACCCGGAAATAGGGATTTCCTTTATGGATACCCAGCAAGGTCACATCCAGATTGTAGCCAAGTCTTTCTTTTTTGAACTCCTTTGCAAATGCCTCTTCTCCTCCATCGGGGATATCTCCGGTCGGATATTTGTAGGTGTACATATACTCAAATTTTGTATCCCTCCTGTTTTCAACATTTACATTTGAACACATCACATAGATATCAAGTCCCATCATGACGATCAGCAGGGATACAAACAATCCAAATAACAAAGCAATAGCAGAACGCATTTCCCTGAGCATCTGCCTGATCCTGAACCTTGCCAGAAAGTCCATATTGCCCAGATTGATCTCCCGGATCCGGTTTGCGCTTTGTTCCTTTCGAAGCAGTGAAAGTACCGGTCTTGCCAGCTTTTTGCGGATCACCAGACAGTTGACGATCGCAGCCGTTAAAGCCGGCATGATAAATGTATACAGGATCAGGTATGGTGTGTACTCATATTCAGGTACGGGAAGCGAAAAGTATCCAAAGCAGTCCTGCATCTGTACCCCGATACCCAGCCTGCTGAAGCCGAGCACTCCACCGATCACGGATGATATCACCGATACCAGAACCGGCAGGGTAATGTAATGCAGCATCAGATCTTTGGATGTGATGCCGAGTGCATAAAGTGCTCCGATCACACTACTTTCATTTTCAATACTATGTACTACGAAAACAGATATGACATAGGTAAATAGGATCATCAGAATAACACCTGCGATCAGACCTCCAAGCCGGTTAATAACCTGATCATCGGCTGCAGCCATGATCCTTGGATTGTTATCTGCAGTCATGAAATTTGTCAGGTTACTTACATCCACATCAAAGAGTTCATCGATCATCTCATCGGTTTCATCTTTTAATTCCTGCACTCCGTCATCCAGCTCTTCGCTTCCATCAGAAGCCTCAGCCACTCCATCTGTATATTCTTTCGTTCCATCCACAAATTTTTTAAGCTGTGTCAGCTGGATCTTTAAGCTTCTTACCGTCACACGGATTGCAGGACTTTGACAGGTCTCCAGGTAATCAGAAAGAACTGTTTCAAAATTATCCTCTGTCAATGTTTTGATGGAAAGTCCCTTTAATGCCTGATTGGCTTCTTTTAAGTAAGCATCAAAAATTTCCTGTGCTCCGTCATTTAAGTCTTTATTATTGTCCCGTAATTCTTTCAGACCATCCCGAAGCTCCTTTGATCCGTCTGCAAGCTTTCGAATGCCGTCCTGCAGTTCATCCTTTTTGCCAACCGTATCATCCCAGTATTCCCGGAAATAAACATCATTGACATCATCCGCATTAAAATCAAGCTCTTTTAACAAATCCTTTAATTCATCATTGGTCAGCTTGTTATTTAAATGATAAGCATATATATATTCTTCGGCTTTTTCACTTTTTCCGCTCTTTTTTAAAGTATCATAAGCGTCCTTTGTTACAAAGGCTGTTCCAAAAATACTGCTGTCAACACTGGTATCTGAGACCTGTTTTAACGGTGCATCATAATCCGGTGTGGATCCAATTCCGACCACCTTCCATTCTGTATCTGCCAGCTGTATTTTATCGCCTACCACAATTTTATGTTCTTCACAGTAACGTTTTTCGAGTACGATCTCATCGTTAGCTTTTGCTAACCGGCCATCCTCAAGTGCGATCAGATCAATATTTTCCCTGTTTTTATAAATTCTGATGACGGCTCCATCATCAACAGCAAAGTCCAGATAAAACTGCTCTTCCACATCAATTCCCGTATCTTCCAGATCTTTGATCTCATCCCCGGTCAATGGTACAAATACACCAAACTGTCCATCCTCAACCTTGTTTTTTTCTGCCTGCCTTTGGGAGCCGATAATGATTGTGTCAGCCGCTCCGACAATACTGACGACCAGATACATGACAAGGATAATCAGAACAGAAAGAGCCAGGTAGCGAAACAGATTTTCCTTAAGATCTCTTAATATTCTTTTTCGTAATATCTTCTGCATCCTATAAATCCTCCAGTTCCCGTGCCGGTACGCGTACTTCATTTTCGTAGCTCTTATGTATCAGTCCGTCCTTCATAAGAAGAACCTTATGAACCATGTTTTTGATGGAATTATTGTGCGTAACGATCAGCATCGTTGTACCGTATTTTGCATTGATCTCTTCCAGCAGTATCAATATGTCACGGCTTGTATTGGAATCAAGGGCTCCGGTCGGCTCATCACAAAGCAGAAGTCTGGGATTTTTGATCAGCGCTCTGGCGATTGCGCATCGCTGCTGCTGTCCACCCGATAACTGTGACGGAAATTTATTCTGATGGGCTGTCAATCCCAGAGTTTCAAGCAGATCATCCAAATCCAGAGGCGTTTTGGTCAGGTACTCACAAACCTGAATATTTTCCTTAACTGTCAGATTGGGGATCAGATTGTAAAACTGAAAAATAAAACCAAGCTTGTCGCGTCGGTATTCGGAAAGCATATCCTGCTTCATGCCGACAATCTCGGTCCCATCTACAACGATCGAGCCGGAATCAGCAATGTCCAGACCTCCGATGCAGTTTAACAGTGTGGATTTACCGGAACCGCTGGTTCCCTGAATGACACACATCTGTCCTTCTTCAATCTCGGTATTGATACCCTTCAATACCTGCACATAGCTTCCTCCTTCTCCGTAGCTCTTTTTTAAATCCCTGATTTGCAAATACATGTTTTCTCCTCCTATATGCTTTCTTATTGATAATTATTTTCAACAACATAACACTGTTATGTTGTGCTCCAAAATATACTGCATACACACATCACATGATGTATGTATACAGTACCCCAGATCATTTATTCTTTTTTTCGCGCCTTACCGCCTGCATCTACATCAAACAGTGACATCCATCCGGAAACCAGATAGGTCACGATCCGGCCGATATACTGCTGAGCCTTTTCCTCGGAGGGCTCATGCTGCAGCAGGTGGACAAACACATCAATCTGCATATGGGCAATCCAGTGAATGGTATAATCATCAATCCGCGGAAGCCCCAGCTGCTCTGTCATACCATCTGCCAATGCACGGTAATGCGATTCCGCTATTGCCACAAACTCATCTACGCAGTTTTCATAGCGCGATCCCTTGGATCCGGAAATTGCCAACAACAGGATATCGTAGTTTTGGTACATGGCATGTACCAACTGCCTTGTCGCTTTGATATCCTCCATGCTGTCCGAATAATCCGGAATCCCATGACTGATCTCCTCTTTTTCAGAATCAAAATGCCATTGTACTTCCTCCCGCAGTCCGGTCATCGTGGGAGCCACCAGTGAGTCAAACAGATCCTCCTTGTCACGGAAGAAAAAATATAATGCTCCTGTTGTGACGCCGGCATTTTTGCAAATACTCCTGAGACTGGCATTTATATATCCCTTTTCCAGAAATTCCGCCTTGGCCGATGCAAGTAATTTAGACTTGGTTTCTTTTTCGTCTTTCAAAGTAACTCCTTCTTTTCGCTTTCACTTGCTATCTTTTACATAACACCGTTATGTTATTATATTTTCCGCGATACGTCAAGAACTTTTTTATTTGCTTTTGAACATTTGCCTTTGAAAATACTTTTGAAGATATATTTAAAAATATTACCTATATAAATTTATGATGTCAGGGGCTTTTAGAAACTATGAAAATTTCACTAAAAAAGAAGAAGCACATCATAAGGATATGCTTCTTCTTTTCATATCTGCAATATTACTTTAGCTTTTATTTCTTTAGCTTTTTCTTATTTTTATGAAACTCGGTTGTAATTGATCAGACAGCCTTTCAGGATGATTTCTCTCTCTTCGTCTGTCAGCTCACCAAGCTTTAAGGTAAACTCTTTTAATCCATCCTCTTTCACCACATAAGCCTTGATCTCTGATCTCTTATCGATCACTGCCTGACGAATCTCGGGGATGAAAATATAATCCAGATTCCGGAACGGAAGCTCGCCTTCGTCAATGATAAACGGAAGCATGCCCCAGTTGATCAGGTTGCTGCGGTATCTCTTGGTCGCATATTCATTGGCAATGTTAGCCCAGCCGCCAAGTACCTTCTGACAGCTTGCAGCCTGCTCTCTGGCAGAGCCGTCACCGGGTTTTACCGCAAAAATGGTAGAGCCAATACCAAATTTATCATGTGTCAGATCCGGGAATACTGCTTTGATCGTGGACATAACAGCCTTGATCTCCGGAAGCTCTTTGCAGGGATGTACATCGCTTGTGCCTGCTACCAAAGCTTCTCTGGCTTTTTCAGCCTTCTGTACTTCTTTTGCGCGGCCGACGTATGCGGGATCCTTGCGGGAAAGTGCAAATTCGGCAAGTCCCAAGGGATTGGAACGATAAGAGCTTGTCTCACCGGAAGGAATGAGTTCATCGGTTGTGGTGACCGGATCATGGATCTCGGAAACAACCTTTAATACGAGATTGTCGGTCAGGGCAACCATTGCCGGCCAGTCTTTGATATTGGGGCCAAAATGGATCTCAACAGAAGGATCTGCCACGCCCTTTGAATCAAATACACGGTTTTTGTAAATATTTGCATCGAAATGATATTTGTATTTTCCGATCTCACCATCAAATTCCGTCGCAGGAGTAAGCACACCCTTATTGGCTGCCGTTGCGGCAATCGAACGCGCATCCATAAGTGCTACGGAAGAAATCTGTCCATTCTGCAGCTTGGAACCCTCACGGTTGGGGAAGTTACGTGTAGAATGTCTGATGGAGAATGCATTGTTGGCGGGGGTATCTCCGGCACCAAAGCAGGGTCCGCAGAATGCAGTCTTCATAACCGCACCGGTCTCCATGATGGCTGCAGCACATCCGTTTTTGATCAGCTCCATATATACAGGCATGGATGCCGGATATACGGACAGTGTAAATTCATCGGAGCCGATATATTTTCCTTTGAGGATATCGGCTGCTGCACAGATATTTTCAAATCCACCGCCGGCACAGCCTGCGATAATTCCCTGGTCAACCATAAATTTGCCATTGACGATCTTATCCTGTAATGAATAAGGAACGGCTCCGTCCAAGGAAACCTTTGCTCTTTCTTCAACGTCATGCAATACATCTTTTAAGTTAGCATTGACTTCCTCAATGGTATAAGTATTACTGGGATGGAACGGCATTGCGATCATGGGTCTGATCGTAGAAAGATCGATTTCGATCACACCGTCGTAATATGCAATATTAGCAGGAGCTAACTCTTTGTACTCATCTGCTCTTTCATGGATTTCATAAAATTCTTTAATCCGGTCATCCGTTTTCCAGATGGATGACAGACAGGTTGTCTCTGTAGTCATAACATCAACACCGATACGGAAGTCGGGGCTTAAGCTTGCAACACCCGGGCCGACAAATTCCATGACCTTATTTTTGACATATCCGTTTGCAAAAACAGCACCGATAATAGCAAGTGCCACGTCCTGAGGTCCTACTCCGGGGATCGGAGCACCGGTCAGATATACGGCTACGACACCGGGCATATTGATATCGTAGGTCTGATTTAAGAGCTGTTTTACAAGCTCCGGTCCGCCTTCGCCCATTGCCATTGTACCAAGGGCACCATAACGGGTATGTGAATCGGAACCTAAGATCATCTTGCCGCCGCCTGCAAGCATTTCTCTTGCAAACTGGTGGATAACAGCCTGATGCGGGGGTACGTATACTCCGCCGTATTTCTTTGCACATGTGAGTCCGAACATGTGATCATCCTCATTGATCGTGCCTCCTACTGCACAAAGAGAATTGTGGCAGTTGGTAAGAACATAGGGAATGGGGAATTTTTCCAGTCCCGATGCTCTGGCTGTCTGGATGATTCCAACGAAGGTGATATCGTGGGATGTCAGTTTATCAAATTTGATCTTGAGCTTATCCATATTGCCGGATGTATTGTGGCTTTCCAATATTCCGTATGCAATCGTGCCTTTGCAGGCCTCTTCTTTTGTGATGTTTTTTCCTGTCTTTGCTGCGATGGCTGATAAGGCATCGGGGGTGTCAGGAATGATTTCGGTGCCATTGAGTAAGTATGCACCGGTGGGGGATAATGAAACCATATTGTGGGACCTCCTGTTTCGTATTGGGTGATAGGTGATAGGGGTGAGTCCGGTCGCAAAAATAAACTGCTGCGGTAACGATCCTGTCCGGTGTGGCCCGCTCTCGCTTCATCATACATGTAGCAGTACTAATGATTTTTCATCGCGTTGCTCGAAAAATCAAAGTGCTGACATGTATGAAGAGCCGGTGCGGACAGGATCGTTATCTTCGCGGTTTATTTTTGCTCGGGAGCTTTTATCGCCAGTTATTACAATTAATCATAGTGGTTTTCGTTAAGTTTATAGATAGATACCCGCGGCTGGAAGCGCGGGTATCGTATAAGCGCAATGGCTTTTATTACTTGGTGGTTACTTTCTTTTTGGGTAAGGTTACTTTATCTAAGTGCCAGATTTCATCTACATATTCCTGGATGGTTCTGTCTGATGTAAACTTACCGCTGCATGCAACATTCAGGATCGCGCTCTTTGCCCAGCCTTTTTCGTCTCTGTACGCAGCTTCTACACGTTTCTGTGCTTCTGCATAGGATCTGAAATCTTTTAAGATAAAGTAGGTATCTGCTTTTGCGGTACACTGGGTATTGAGCAATGAGTTGTACAGGTCACGGAACAGCTCAGTATCCTGACTGTATGTACCGTTGATCAACTGCATTAATACTTTGCGGATGTCGGCATCGCTGTTGAAGATATCCATCGGATTGTATCCGCCGTAATTTTCATAATGGATGACTTCGTCAGAAGAAAGTCCGAAGATAAATGCATTTTCTTCTCCGACCTCTTCTACGATTTCTACGTTGGCACCGTCCATGGTTCCGAGTGTCAGGGCACCGTTTAACATAAACTTCATATTACCGGTACCGGATGCTTCCTTGGATGCGGTAGAAATCTGTTCAGATACATCTGCTGCGGCAAAGATCCACTCTGCATTGGAAACGCGGTAGTTTTCAATAAATACAACCTTGATCTTGCCGTCGATGGATTCGTCATTGTTGATCACATCTGCAACGGAGTTGATCAGTTTGATGGTAAGCTTTGCATTTTTGTATCCGGCAGCTGCTTTTGCACCAAAGATAAATGTACGAGGATAGAAATCCATTTCCGGATGTTCTTTAATCTCGTTGTATAAGTACATAACGTGCAGGATATTTAACAGCTGACGTTTGTACTCATGCAGTCTCTTAACCTGAACATCAAAGATGGAACGGGGATCAACTTCAACACCGTTGTGCTCTAAGATATATTCAGCAAGACGTACCTTATTCTGGTATTTGATATTCATGAATTCCTGCTGTGCTTTTTCATCTTCGGCAAATACTTTTAACTTTTTGATCTTCGGAAGATCTGTGATCCAGTCTGCGCCGACATGGTCTGTTACCCATGAAGCAAGGAGCGGATTGCCGTGTAATAAGAAACGTCTCTGTGTGATACCGTTGGTCTTGTTGTTGAACTTCTCAGGCATTAATTCATAGAAATCTTTTAATTCCTGTTTCTTTAAGATTTCGGTATGTAATCTTGCTACACCGTTGACAGAATAGCCTGCCGCAATTGCAAGGTGTGCCATCTTGACCTGTCCATCATAAATGATAGCCATTTTACGGATCTTTTCCTGATCTCCGGGATATGCAGCGGAAATCTTGTCGCAGAAACGACGGTTGATCTCTTCTACGATCTGGTAAATACGGGGAAGCAGGCGGCTGAATAATTCGATCGGCCATTTTTCAAGGGCTTCTGACATGATCGTATGATTGGTGTATGCACATGTTTTGCTGGTAACTGCCCATGCCTCATCCCACTCTAAATAATACTCATCCAATAAGATTCTCATCAGCTCTGCAACTGCTACAGTCGGATGAGTATCATTTAACTGGAAGGTTACTTTTTCATGGAATTTGCGGATATCTTCATGATTTCTCATGTATTTTGCAACTGCTTCCTGAACGGATGCGGATACAAAGAAATACTGCTGTTTTAAACGGAGCTCTTTACCTGAATAATGATTGTCATTGGGATAAAGGACTTCTACGATGTTTCTTGCCAGATTTTCCTGCTCAACAGCCTTCTGGTAATCACCTTTATCAAAAGAATCAAGCTGGAAGCACTCTACGGGCTGAGCATCCCAGATACGAAGTGTATTGACAATGCCGTTGCCATAGCCAACGATCGGCAGATCATAAGGAATCGCTGTTACTGACTGATAACCTTCCTGTGAAAATACATTGCGTCCGTTTTCATCCTGATGTACTGCTACATAACCGCCGAATTTAACGGTCTTTGCATATTCGGGACGACGAAGCTCAAACGGGTTGCCGTCTGCTAACCAGTTGTCAGGCACTTCTACCTGATATCCGTCACGGATTTCCTGTTTGAACATACCATAGCGGTAACGGATACCGCAGCCATATGCCGAATAACCTAAGGTGGCAAGTGAATCAAGGAAACAAGCAGCAAGTCTTCCAAGACCGCCGTTACCCAGAGCAGCATCCGGCTCCTGGTCTTCCACCACATTGATATCAACTCCCAGTTCATCAAGTGCCTCTTTTACCGCATCATATGCCTGTAAGTTGATCATATTATTACCGAGCGCACGTCCCATCAAAAACTCCATGGACATATAATAAACTGTCTTGGGATCCTGCTTCTCGTACTGTTTCT
Organism: uncultured Lachnospiraceae bacterium; assembly: GCA_900549665.1. Taxonomy (GTDB): domain Bacteria; phylum Bacillota; class Clostridia; order Lachnospirales; family Lachnospiraceae; genus UBA2882. The sequence goes on from URPH01000025.1 coordinate 26,797, forward strand.
GTGTCTCTAACCAGTTATCAATGATTGCATCCTTGATCGCATAGGATACAGCCTGAAAAATCTGCTGATTGGTTGCTTCTTCCAATGTCTTACGGTAAAGAGTCTTTACGTTGTACAATACGCTTCTTTTAAACAACTCTTTATCAAAGGTAGATAAAACGGGGGTTTCTTTCTTCGTTTCCATGTCTTTCCTCCTCAGGTTTATTTGTTATAAGTCCCATTAACTCATAAACATACCAGTGGTTATTATACAATAAACCGTAGTAAATATAAAGGTTTTTCAAAAAAAAGGTGTCCAAAAACAGGTAAAAAAAGATGTGCACGAACACGCTTTATGATACAAAAAGCTGCATACGAATCACTTCGTATGCAGCCTTCTTTCATCACTTTATAAAGAGGTTTATTCTTCCCTGCCTTCGTCTTTGGCATCCTCTTCCATCTCTCCTGCAGCCACTTTGTCACGATGAACGATCGACTGCTTGACAGCTTCGGTTGTCAGACGGATATTGTCTGTACCGGGATTGATGATCACACCTTTGCAGACAGCTGTCGGTCGTAACAGCATAACTGCGATCTCATCAAAATCTGCCGTGAAGATATCATGCTTTTTACCATTGGCCCATGTCTTGTAGGCGTCCTTGTCGGTAAAAGCGATGTAATAAGTGGTATCCTGTCCCTTGACAGTCTGGTGTGCGGATACCATGTGAACCTTGTGCTTGGAGGTCACAACATATTCACCCTTGGGTGTCTTGATCGGAGCCGGTGTCACTCTGGCGGGCAGCCACAATCTGCTCTTTAATACTTCGTCTAAAAGATTGCGCTGTGTATCAGCATTGACCTCTTCCCCAAATTTCTGAATACTCGAAATGAGTGCTTCATTGTGAAGTTCTTCTTTTTTGAATTTCATAAAGCTATACTCCTTTATGCTTTCTCTAAAGATATTGTAACCTTTTCTCCGTTAACTGTCCACTCTTTACTGTTAGCAAATTGACCCTCTGTGGTGATCTCATCTGCCAGTACTTTAGTGGCAATGGAATCCTTGTTGTCCATGACAATCTTGCCAAGCTTATCATTACCGGTAACAGCCACTTTGATATGATCCATAACTTCAAAAGCGGAGTCCTTACGCATGGTCTGAATCTTGCTGATCACCTCAAGAACATAGCCCTCTTCCAAAAGCTCCTCTGACAGATTGGTGTCCAGTACGACTGTCACATAATTGTCAGCCTCTGTAATAAATCCGTCTTTCTCTTCGGTAGAGATCAGTAAATCTTCTTCTTCCAGACGGATATTGGTGCCGTCCACCTCAAATTCGATCGCTCCGTTGGCCTTGAGATCAGCCATAGCCTTAGTGCCGTCCAAAGAAGCAAGTGTCTTCTGAATACCGCCCAGATGCTTGCCGTATTTGGGTCCGACGGTACGAAGCTGGGGCTTGAAGCTGTAAGAAGCAAAGCTTGAAACGTCATCGGTAAAGGTAATTTTTTTGATGTTCAGTTCGTTTTCAATAATGCCTACCAGGACATCATCCAGTACGCTTGCAGCCTTTACATACATATTTCCGATCGGCTGACGGTTTTTGATATTGGCGGCATTTCTTGCGGCACGGCCCATAACAACGATCTTTAAGACCTCTTCCATATCGTCTTCGAGCTTGGTATCAATGTAATCCTCATTGACAGCCGGGAAATCACATAAGTGGATACTTTCCGGAGCGGAAGGATCGATACTGCATACCAGATTGCGGTAGATTTCTTCTGTCATGAAAGGTACCATCGGTGCTGCTGCCTTGGAGATTGTAACAAGTGCGGTATAAAGTGTCATGTAAGCATTGATCTTATCCTGCTCCATGCCCTTTGCCCAGAAACGTTCACGTGAGCAGCGTACATACCAGTTACTCATTTCATCTACAAAATCATCCAGTGCTCTTGCAGCTTCCGGAATACGGTAATTTTCCAGATTGTTATCCACTGCTTTTACTGCAGAGTTTAATTTGGACAGTAACCATTTATCCATTACAGGAAGCTTGTCATAATCCAGTGTATACTTGGTCGCATCAAACTGATCGATCTCTGCATACAGGGTAAAGAATGCGTAGGTATTCCATAAGGTTCCAAGGAACTTACCGGACTTCTCCTGTACAGCTTTTCCGTCAAATCGGTTGGGCAGCCAGGGAGCGGAGTTGATATAGAAATACCAGCGGACTGCATCGGCACCGTATTTTTGCAGTGCTTCAAACGGATCAACCGCATTTCCCTTGGATTTGGACATCTTGTTACCATTTTCATCCAGCACAAGTCCGAGTACGATAACATTTTCATAAGGGGACTTGTTGAACAACAGTGTAGATTCGGCCATCAGCGAGTAGAACCATCCACGGGTCTGGTCAACAGCCTCAGAAATAAACTGTGCCGGGAACTGTTTTTCAAAAAGCTCTTTATTTTCAAAAGGATAATGATGCTGTGCAAACGGCATTGCTCCTGAGTCAAACCAGCAGTCGATAACCTCCGGAACACGTCTCATGGTCTTGCCACAATCCGGACAGGTGATGGTCACTTCATCGATATAAGGTCTGTGAAGCTCGATTGTCCCGGCATCCTCTCTGCCGCTCATCTTGGCAAGCTCTTCGCGGCTTCCGATACATTCCATATGTCCGCAGTCTTCACACTGCCAGATATTTAAAGGAGTTCCCCAGTAACGGTTACGGGATACACCCCAGTCCTGAATATTTTCAAGCCAGTTACCAAAACGTCCTTCACCGATGCTCGGCGGAATCCAGTTGACGGTCTTGTTGTTTCTGACAAGATCATCCTTGACCGCGGTCATCTTGATAAACCATGACTCTCTTGCATAGTAAATAAGCGGAGTATCGCATCTCCAGCAGAACGGATAATCATGTTCAAACTTGGGCGCATCAAAGAGTAAGCCTCTGCTATCCAGATCAACCAGTACCTTGGGATCTGCATCTTTTACAAATAATCCTGCAAAAGGAGTTTCCTCTGTCAGATCACCCTTGCCATCTACGAACTGGATGAAGGGCAGATCATTTTCACGTCCGACTCTCGCATCATCCTCACCAAATGCCGGTGCGATATGAACGATACCGGTACCATCGGTCAATGTAACATAATTGTCGGCTGTTACAAAGTGTGCTTTTTTACGCTGTTTTGCTGCACATTCTGCTGCGCATGCGTATAAAGGCTCGTATTCGGTTCCGACCAGATCATTACCGACATAGGTCTCAACAACCTCATATGCGGGCTTGCCATCCTCAGCCAGCTTGCCAAGTACGGTATCAAGCAAAGCTTCTGCCATAATATAAGTATATCCATCAGCTGCTTTTACCTTGGCATAGGTCTCAACCGGGTTGACACAAAGAGCGGTATTGCTCGGCAGTGTCCAGGGTGTGGTGGTCCATGCCAGGAAGTATGCGTCCTGATCCTTTACTTTGAAGCGGACGGTTGCGGAACGTTCCTTGACAGCCTTGTAGCCCTGTGCAACCTCATGAGAAGAAAGAGGTGTTCCACAACGAGGGCAGTAAGGCACGATCTTAAAGCCTTTGTATAGTAATTTTTTGTTCCAGATCTCTTTTAATGCCCACCATTCAGACTCGATAAAGTCATCATGGTATGTAACATAGGGATCATCCATATCGGCCCAGAAACCGACAGTACCGGAAAAGTCTTCCCACATACCTTTGTATTTCCAGACGCTTTCTTTACATTTCCGGATAAAGGGATCCAATCCGTATTCTTCGATCTGTTCCTTGCCATCCAGTCCCAGTGATTTTTCAACCTCCAGCTCAACCGGAAGTCCGTGGGTATCCCAACCGGCCTTTCTCGGAACCATATATCCTTTCATGGTACGGTATCTGGGGATCATATCCTTAATAACACGTGTCAGTACGTGTCCGATATGAGGCTTGCCGTTGGCTGTCGGAGGTCCGTCATAAAATGTATAAGTCGGGCCTTCTTTGCGGGCATCCATACTCTTTTTGAAAATGTCATTTTCACGCCAGAATTTTTCTGTCTCTTTTTCATGCTCAACAAAATTGGCATTTTTTTCTACTTTTTGATACATGAAATTGCTCCTCTCCTTTTATTTTTATGGTAGATTTTTCATAAGGTAATAAAAAAAGCTTCCGTCCGTAAAAGGACGAAAGCTAATCAATCGTTACCACCTGTTACAGCATACTCTCCGCTATCCGGATCTATATGAGTTCCTTTAACGCAGGAAAACGTCGGCTCCTACAAATCAACTGATGTTCAGACCGAAACTCGGAAGTGATTTTCCAAGATCCTTTACTCGTACCGGTCTTTCACCATCACCGGCTCGCTTTGACTTTCCAAAACCTTGTACTCTCTTCGTCAACGTCTTTTCTTTATCACTTTATAAAACTGTTTGTATTATAATTCTCAAAATCGGGCATTGTCAAGCATGATACGCAAGAAATCTCAAAGAAATACATCATCTACTGCTCCATCTGTCTTCCGAGAAAAGCGGCGGCAGATAATGCCAGTTTCTTTTCCACTTCGCCCATCTGTCCCTTCTCATCGGTTTCCAGCAAAATAACGGCACCGATCACATCTCCCTCGCAGATGATGGGTGCGATCATTTCCTGCTTGTAGGCATCCTGAAGCTCTGGTGAGATCTCCAGAAATTTCTTTTCACCTTTTCCTGCCAGAATGGTCTCCCGGCGCTCCAGCGCATCCTCTAAATGTCTGGACAAGCCCTTTCCGTTGAAGGCTTTTCCTCCACCGGCTGTTGCAATAAACTGATCCCTGTCAGCGATCAGCGCCACCTTTCCGGATACCTGCGCAAGACTCTCCGCATACTGCTTTGCAAAGGTACTCATTTCACCGATCGGTGAATATTTTTTAAGGACGACTTCTCCATCTTTACCGGTAAAAATTTCCATTGGATCGCTTTCCCTGATATGGAGTGTCCGTCGGATTTCCTTTGGGATGACAATTCTTCCCAGATCATCAATTCTTCGAACGATTCCTGTTGCTTTCATATAAAAATTTTCCTCCTGTTTTCTACATACTTTCCATTTTTGTACTGTATGGGTAGTATGTGGAAATCAGGAGGAATTTATACGTTGGTTTTTACCGTGGAACAGATCTGTTAATTTCTGCAGGAAGGCATGGTCTTTGTTTTGGTCACAGCACTGTCTTCCGTTTCGGAAATTTCGATTGCCGTTATATCATCCTTCAAACAAAGCCCCATATTCTGCAAAGTCCTGCATAAGCATCGTTTTACCCATCTTGATATTACCATGTGCCGCCGGCTCCACAGCCGGCTCGGCTACCTGCTCTGCAGCCGGCTCTACTCCATAGTGATCCTCTGTTGTATCGGCCTCATACAAAGGGTTATTATGAAAGCTGCTTTCAGAAATCCCGTATCTTTCTTCGACAGACTTTTTATCTGTCGCTTTTTTCTTTTTACCCTCACCTTTACCGCTGACTTTTCCTTTTAATTTGTTTAAGAATCCCATATTCCTTTCCCCTTATTTCCGGCATAAAATGTCAATTTTTTACACAAAACTCTATGATTTATCCGATAAGCAGTATGCTCATTTCTTTTCTCCTGACAATTCCTCATATTTGAGCTGATAGGCAATCAGCCTCGGTATATACTCCGGCGGTCTCCTTCTTCCGGCCTCCCAGTCTTCCAATGTGCGAACAGGAATGCCCGTATGCCCTGAAAAAGCCTTGCGTGTCATTCCTGTACTCTCTCTTAATTCTTTTATCGATCTGGCTGTGTCCATGTCCATCACCCCGCAATGTGTTATTGTATATAAATATATCACATCCGGTTTTGTAACGCAATGCGTGAAATAATCAAATTCCTTATATCAATTACGGATACCTGTAAATATCTTCCCAAAGCTGTAAGGCGGTGCCGGTTATAATCATCAGGCTTTCTTGTAAGTTACGGAATACAGGAAAATCTGTGCTATTACACATACAAACATGACAGCACATATATATACCATCATATGCGGCACTTCAAAATAACCATTAAACAATCTTGCCTTAAATGAAAAAAGTTCTCTCATACTATCGGTAAACATTCCCTGATCCACTCCTCCAAGAGACTCATCCATGTGTTCCAACAAACCATCAACGAGTACATTTCTCAGTACAATTGTAACCTGACTGGCAGGAAATATATTGCATACAGTCTGAACCGCATTTGAAAACTGCGAAATCGGGATATACGCTCCTATTACAAATCCTGACACTGCAGACAGCATTCCAAAAAAAGCTCCACTGGCACTAACCGACTTAAAAAACAGCATTACGATCATAAATACAGCTGTTGCGGAGACAGAGCCTATGATAACAATACCAAGGGCCTTCATAATCCGAATTACATCAAGACAGCTGTTTCCCTGCACACCAACAGCAACAAGACCGATGACAAGAATGATTCCTGTCAATATCACAGAGGCCACCGCAGCCGAAACAAAATATGAAAGTACGATCTGTCCCCTTTTAAGCGGTGTTGCCAATATATCATAATCCACCTTATTTTCCCTATCCTTTACAAGCGTAGTGAGACAGTTATAAGGAACCGTAATCATGGCTGAACCAAGAATCCCCGTAAGCAGTATGAGATTTGCAAACATATCAATCTCTTCCTTACCTATTAAGGAAGCCATTCCGGAATACTCCTTCAAAGCACCGTTTACAGCGTCCACAAATGTTCCTTTTAAAAATAACAGATACAAAAACAGCATAATTATGGATGTCAGCAAAGAAAAAACAATTGTCTGCCTATCCTTGAAAAATAACAATAAATTTCTTTTCGTAAGTCCAATAAAACCTCTCATCCCTGTTCACCTAACCTTCTTCCTGTCAAATCCAGAAACACATCATCCATACTGCCTTTTACAATCTCGAAATCTGTAATCTTATCCCGATTCTGATACAAAAATCCGATAAGATCCGCTTCCTGTACAGATCCGAATTTCATAATATAATGGTCGACTTCATAATCAAAATCAAAGCCATTCATAACGGTTTCATTATCACTACACCTGTCTGTATACCAGATAAGCTTCGTACCGGTATACAGATTTTTCAGCCTCGCCGGAGTATCGTTCGCCACAATATGTCCTTTATCCAATATCACTACCCTGTCCGCATCCCTCACTTCCTCCATATAATGTGTCGTAAGAAATATTGTCATGCGCTTTTCCCTGCGGAGATAATCAATATATTCCCACACCATTTTTCTCGACAAAGGATCCAGTCCTGTTGTAGGCTCATCAAGAAACAGAATCCTGGGATTATGTAAAAGAGCTCTGGTAATATCAACTCTTCGTCTCTGTCCACCGGAAAGCTTCTCATACTTCCGATTCCATATACTCTCCAGTTCAAATGACTGCATCAAAGGATTCATGCGTTCCATGATCTCCTCTTTTCCCATTCCGTAATAAGAAGCCCTGGTTAAAAGATTTTCTTTTACGGTCAGCTTTCCGTCAAGAACAGAATTCTGAAAAACAATTCCTATATTTTTTCTGATCGCGTCATCATTTTCTCCAAGACAATAGTCAAATATTCTGACCTCTCCGGCTGTCTTTTCAAAAATGGTACACAAGATATTGATTGTCGTAGATTTTCCGGCTCCGTTTTCTCCAAGAAAAGCAAAAAATTCACCTTCCTTAACTTCAAAAGATATTTGATCTACTGCAATCGTCCCATCATACTTCTTCGTTAAATTTTTCACCGTGATCGCGTTCATAAATCCAACTCCTCCATCTCCTGGTTTCTCTGCCTGATATCATCATATCAATATAAAACCAAATAAAAAAGTGCCCCTCTACCAACCTGCATTTACAGGCTACCAAGTTGCACTTTTTTCTCTCAACTATATTTTTTATGGATCCGGGATTCTATTCTGTATCCTGCATATCCTTAATTGCCTCATTTATCTTCTTCTCATCTGACTTTGCAAGCCACGCCGTTGCACCCCACACAAATACATAGATAATGATATACATAAGCAGAATTCCCATACAATCCGGCACAGAGTCATACCAACAGAACAGATATCCACACACGCCGACAATACTCCCAACCAGGATAAAATGAATTCCGATCCTGATCCATACCACTTCTTTTTTTAGTCTGTCTAAATCTAACAGAAAGCAGGTTGGAAGCGAACTTAAAAATCCGGTCAGGCAAATTGAGAGGGGAATATACCATTTCCAGGTAAATGTCACCTCTCCTGAAACGATATGCTGTATAAGCATCTGAATACCAATTCCCAAAAGGGTGGCAGCGGATATCATTATTGACTGATTAAAAATAATTTTTACCTTTTGCATATTATATTCCCAGCCTTTCCTTCAACTCTTTCACATAACTTCTCGCTATGATTATCTGTTCTCCGTTAAGAAGCTCAGCCATCATTCTTCCGTTAATCTCAGCTTTTACAGATTTTATCTTCCTGATATTAACAATCATAGCTTTTGCGGCCCGGAAGAAATTACGATTTAACAGATCCTCGAGTTCATACAGTCGGTATTGAACCTCAAGACAATTATCCTTTGTATAGATGTATGTCCTTTTATCAACTGATTCAATATAATAAATCTTGTCGATCTGACACATTACTGTCTCACCTTCGCATCGTGCCGCAATAACCCGGCAGTTATTTTCAAGTGCATCAATTGCACTTTGAATGTTTTCGGTCACTTCCACTACACGGAGCAAGGCACACTCATCACTATATGAATTAACCTTTTTAACATCGACCTGCAATGTATCACCACCTTATCTTAATAACAGCAGTTGTCCCGGCGATCAGGATTTTGCTCCATTTTATCGTTTTCAAGAATATAAAATTCATTGTTACTACCATTATTTTAAATGACAGTTATTCAATAATTCTGCCATATTAATGCTCTTAACTTTTCCAAACAATCCCTTGCTTTTGATAACCAGTGTAAATGCCATAATTTTTCTTCTCCTAATGCATACCTTCTAGTTTTCACAACGTTCCAATATTTTTTTATTATACAATAAATATTTTCTGATTGTTAATAGCCTTTTTCTTACAACATGTATCGAAACTTTGCCTCGTATTAATATTTGCACACATATGAATGTAAAATGCATTTTTTACACCCTTTAATAGAAAGTCCTAGAAAGTTACGCTATTTCGACGGATAAATTATCAAATATCCATAAGCAAGTTTTCGAATATTCGGATTGACAAATAACATTTCATATAGTATCATCACTCTATAAAGAAATGGGTTTTTGTCGTGTACAGCTTTATGGCTCAATCGGGTTGCTCGTTTCTTTTTTTATATCCAAAATGTCATATAGATATAATTTTTTATCCTCTGAATGTCTAACAATCAATGATGCATGAAATACATTATATCTCTCTATCTCCCCCACTTCATCATATACCGGCAATGCAAATCGTGAATCATATCGATACCAGCCAAATTTTGCATTTCTCCAGTGTTTTTCTTCATTATTCTCTCGAAAATGTTTCCCGACTGCAATCTCTATCAGCTCCGGAATCCCTTGTGCTGCATTGGCTTTTGCCTTCGCATTCGTTCCCTTTATACTATGTGTATATTTTGAACCACTATATTCATTCGGTAAATCTGATCCAATATACACTATGTCCCCTATAGAAGCAATGGTGTAAAAATCTCCAACATAGTTTTTAAGATATTCCCTTACATCTTTCCAATTAATAGAACGCTTCCCCTTAAATATAATATCATTAATCACAACAATATTATTGCCATCAATATCTTGAATCACAGATACATTTCTGTTATTCTTCTTCAATGCATTATTATCGTTAATTTCATTGCATATTTCTACTAATTCAAAATATTTTAATAATCTTCTTCGTGTTTCATTATCTGACGTTCTAAATACTTCGACTATATGTCTTTCATCTAACATATAATCCGTCTGAACAACCTTTTCTTCTTTCTCATCCCCATCACAAAGTAAATCCACATGCGACATATCAAGTGCCTTACATATAGCAACCAACTTGTCTGCCTGTGGATTAATTTTTTTCTTTCGCCAGTCGCTGATTGTGCTGGTAGCAATACCAGTTCTTCACGATAATTCAATCTGACTCGTATGTAATTCTGCTAACCTATCAAAAATTTTTTCATATATGTTCATGGTACAATATCTCCCTCATACTTTTATTCCGTATTTTCGGATATTGTATCATAAACGACTGAATTTCATAATGTGTAAATCCAAACAATTCACTTTATGATTTTGTCACAATCATTGTTTCACAATCCAAAAACAATGTAACATTATTCGACCAATTACAAAACTCATAACAATTCATTTCTAAAATATTATCTTTATATTCAACAAACCGCAACGAATCAGTATTTATAGGTAATATAATTGTTTCAACACTTGAAATCGTTCTATCTCTTAGAATTTCAAGACCATATCCGCTAGAAAACAATACATCTCCCAATGGCGTACATGTAACATCACAATACTCAAAATTTCTTTCGCTATCAATTATTTCTTTCGTTGTAATGTCTACTATAAAAATATAATCCGAGGTAACAACAATAATTATCCCTTTCATTTCAGAGAATGTTGCACCAATATACTTACCCCTAAATTCACCACACCAAATTGAAGTATCTTCCACAAATCTTATCCAAGTCCATTCTGGAGAATTCCAGCAGCTTTCAATATCATATATTCTTTCTTCATACTCTCCTGAATATGGTTGCGGCACCAACCCCATACTAATTATCATTTTGGATTCACCTCTTTACCTCAAAATAAGGGATGGGGTGTAACTATTCGCGGACAACTATGATGAGCTGATTCAATTCCAGCGCATAACTTAGGTATCAGCAAATTTTTGCACCCCTATACTTTTTCCTACATTTTCAATCAATTAAAACACAGATACATTATCTACCAACTGCGACAGGAACTCCCGTTTCTCAGCTTCGTTCATTTGAGCATACAATTTATCCAAGAAAATGAGCGCCTTGTAAATGTTATCACCTGTAATCTTATTGTGCATCATCATCCGGAATATATAGGACAAGATAATTGTCTACTGGCGCTACGCGTAGCCCTCGACTTTTCCATGATTCCAATTCATATTGTCGATATCTCTTCGGCATATGATCAAGATCCATAATACATGCTTCAAGCCTATCAAGCTGACCACTTGCATTTTCTGGTGCCTGCAGTTCAAAAGCAATGTATTCGAAGATTCCACGAAGGTCTATCTCGGCCTGATCTGAAATCACGATATCATAAATTGTAATCCTTGCGGATATCAGCAAAAACAGATTTTGCTGATCTAGTATGACCAGCCTGCATATCTGCATATCCTTTCTCTAGTTCTGCATTCATCTGTGCTTCTGATAATGCACTAACGTCTACAGGACGAGCGGATGGCATTTTCACTTCAAAAGGAAGTCCTCTTTGAAGAATAATTTGTTTGTAAAACATATTTATTGCATTGGATGCAGGAATTCCTAATGCTGCTAGGATTCCTTCTGCCTGTTCTTTTACATCAGGCTCAATGCGTACGTATAAATTTGCTGATTTTGTTGCCATAGTAAACACTCCTTTCGAATTTTTTCTAACTATATTATGTCCATTTGTCCGGACAAAAGCAATACAAAATCAGTGTTTTACAAATTGTTCATACTCCAAAATCTACCAGTTCATTAAAATTTGTCGAAGTCCTCCTGAGTCGCCACTTCCTTATATTCTGTTTAATATAATGTCGCATTTCTCTAAAGGTACGCATAATAAAAATGCTTTGTTTCTTCCATTTCTCCTCCTGCCAAACCAATCATTATTTCAGGCATATTGATTTTTCAATTCCATTTCATGAAGTCACAAATTGTGACCTCACACAGAACTTATATTTACTACCTATGCAAAGTAGAGAAACAACTCAATTTTTTCTTATTTAAAATCAGAAAACAAGCAACTAAAATCTAATTATTATGAAGCGAGATCCCTTTTTGCGTAAATCATACCAGCTCCCACAGTCATAATCACAATCATTATCGTCCCTAAAATCAAAGCAACACAATCCTTTGATTCTCCAGCAAAAATTGATGTCGCATTTGAATAGGAAAACGGAGAAATAAAGATAGCGTCCTTTAAATCAGGAACAACTCTTGCCATCAAATCATACACATACAGCAGCATGGCAACTGAAATTCCAATTCCTAACCTGTTCTTTTTGCTTACCGCAGAGATCACAAAGCAAATAGCCGCAATTTCGATATTCATCATTAACTGAAAAAACATATACTCTGTGAATATGCTTCCAAAATTCGTTTCTCCAAGAAAAACAAACCCGACTTCATAAAGCATGCCACAAATCAATGTAAAACAAATAAGGTTTAGTAGCACTGCAAAAAACTTCATTGCTATTACCTTGCCCCGTGAAACCGGAAGTGTAAACGTATATTCCGCAGTATGCCCATCCTCTTCCTTTGAAAGAATTACTGTGGCGATGGAAGCTGCAAACATACTGCTTCCAAGTGCATGAATTGTTCCGATTTCTGTGGCAAAATATCCTTTTAATGTTGCTATACTGAGTGTACTCATTCCAAAAGCATCAGAAAACGTGCCCATTGTTGCAAAACTCTCTGCCATATCTGCCATGCTATCTTCCATACCCTTATATAAAATGATGCAGATGAGCCCCATTCCACCCACGCAAAGTGCCCATATCAAAAGACTTTTCCAACCTGATTTCCATTCGTTTTTTAATATTACCGGCATTTATTATTCCTCCTTCAAATAATAGTGCATAAATACTTCTTCTATGGACGGTTCCTCGATGATAATATCCTCGATATGATGTCCTTCCAGTTCCTTGTATAAATTGTTTAGGTTATCCTTATAGATATAGTCAAGCTTTTCGCCATCCCGTATCATTTTGATTCTCTTTGACCGACTGCTCAGAAGATTATCGACGGTATCTGTGACAACCAACTTTCCTTCCTTCATGATTGCCACACGAGTACAGTGATTTCGCACCTCCGATAAAACGTGTGTGGAAAGCATACAGGTCGCACCCTCATTCACATACTCCTGAATCAACTCAAAGAAAACATTTTGCATCAGAGGATCAAGTCCGCTGGTCGGTTCATCAAAAACAAAAAGCTTTGGTCTGTGCTGCATTGCACAGATGATGCTGACCTTTTTCCTGTTCCCAAGTGAGAGCTCATTGATTTTTCTTTTTACGTCCACCTGAAGTCTGTCGCAGAGTTTTTCTGCTTCATCGGTGCAATCAACCTTTCTGACTGCTGCCGAATACTTCAGTATTTCCCTGATTTTCATGCCCGGATAAAACCATGCTTCACTTGGCATATAGCCAATGTCTGCAAGGATTTTTTCTCTGTCCTTTACGCTGTCAAGACCATTGATTCTTATTTCGCCCTGATCATACTTTATCAATCCAAGCATTGACCGAATAGTCGTTGATTTTCCGGCACCGTTCGGTCCAAGGAACCCAAAAATTTCGCCTTCCCGAACCGAGAATGTTACATCCTCCACACCTCTGTGTTTTCCATAAGTTTTTGTTAAATTTTGAATCGTTATCATATCTTTCATTTCTCATGCACCTCCGTTTGATGATAGAATAGTACATAAAAAAGATGGGCACAATAACTGTACCCATCAGTGACACTTTTTCAACTCTAAGTTGCACTATTTATTATCTGTCCTTGTTTTAAATAATTTTAAATCAGAATTCAATATTTTGTCATCAATTCTGCGCCTACATTTATATACCAGATAAGCACAAATATATACGAATACAATATAGGCAGCGAACCCCAAAGTCACATAAGGATTTCTATCAAACCATTTTCCTATGTATGACACTGCCGTATATATTATTGTGCAGATTATTATACCAAACAGTTCCTTCTTGTTTATTTCATCTGACTCATCAAAATTCCAAAGTACATAAACCTGAAGATACCCAACTGCATAGGTCAAAAAAATCATTTCCGCCATATGCAGTATTTCTGCCACAGTCACCCCAATGCAGAGCCGATATGTACAGTAGTAAAAAAGAACTCCGAAAAAATAAAGACATGCCTTAAACTCGATTCCAATTTCCTTTGTAAGATACCTTTCCCAGAGAGATACTTTTTTCTTATCACTTTTTTTCATGCCATTTCTCCTTTCAGAAGCTTCCTAAAATCCGATGCGTATGTACGGGAAATAATGATATGCTCACCGCTGACAAGTGTTGCATCAATCCTATTCGACGGCATACTTTTTAGCTTTTCCACCTTGTTTACATTGATAATCATCGACTTGCTACAGCGGAAATAACTCTCATCGTCTAGAAATAATTCGATTGAATATAATGACATCTCTACTTGAATTTCATTATCATCTGTGTAGACAAATGTCTTATTATCCACCTTTTCTATATACAGAATTTCCTCCGGTGTAAAAACAATTGTCTCGTCGTTTTTTCGTCCAATTAGTTTTCTTTGACGTTTGTCCATAAAAAGCAACACCGCCTCAACCTCAGGATCTTTCTCCTTATAATTTAAAATCAGCTCATCTTCGCCTTTATTAATCTTATTAATTGTGTATCGCATCGAACTCCTTTCTTAGCAATCCTGTATAATTACCACAATTCAAAACTATCCTCTGCATCAATCCACATTTGCATAGTCCCATCAAGGTAAAGTCGTGCATACTCCAAAGGGTTGTCTATAGAAGAAAGTTACAGTAATACTTACGCTTACTGATTATCATTCTACCTCAATAATTGCTTCAACAGAAAGCTGACTTGCATAGTCTCCCCATATTCAAACATGAAATACTCAATCGCTTTTGTCTCCTATTTTTCGTATACACACTATACACTCATTTTGTGTGTCATTGTCCAAACTTAATGCAAACTCTTTTTCTATAATCGACAACTTAAATTCTATAGATTTCAGCCACTGACCATTCTCTTTGCGTTCTTCGTAAATCTGCACATTATCCA
>URPH01000026.1 GCA_900549665.1 uncultured Lachnospiraceae bacterium
CCAAACATGAGAAAATAGCGATTTACGCAGTAAATCAGCGGATTTCGAATGTTTGAGAATTGTGGAAGTTGCTTTACAGCGGAGCAATTCGAGGATATCAAGTTAGGGGCAAAATACTTTTTGACCCTAACATCACAATATAGAATTAAGGTATGGAAATTGAATATAAATTTCTTTTCAATAATTAGCAGTTTATGAATTTTTTCAGAATAGTCGATGTTTTCAAGTTTTCCAAAATACAGACTTCCTGACAATCTGACATCAACTAATTGTAGTATGTTTTTTCTCACTTTTCTCGATTTTCACCCTCGTCTCCAACAGACTGCAGGGCTTTTTTCTCATTTTTCTTGTTTTTCGCCCTCGTCTCCAACAGACCTCAGGGCTGTTTTCTCAATTTCCCTGATTTTCACCCTCATCATCAACAGACCACAGGGCTTTTTTCTCATTTTTCCTGATTTTCGCCCTCGTCTCCAACAGACCGCAGGGCTTTTTTCTCATTTTTCTTGTTTTTTGCCCTCATCTACAACAGACCGCAGGGCTTTTTTCTCATTTTTCTTGTTTTTTGCCCTCGTCTCCAACAACCGCAGGGCTTTTTTCTCATTTTTCTTGTTTTTTGCCCTCACCCACAACAGACCGCAGGGCTTTTTTCTCATTTTTCTTGTTTTTTGCCCTCGGCACGTAACAGATATCCAACCTTATTCAAGATATTCTCCGATTCCCGACCATCCCGACCATATAACCGGCAACAAAAAAGCGAAAAACAAACGCTCCATCATCCTCGCGCGTTTATTTTCCGCTTATTTCTCATCATTCCAGAATATCTCCCATCATTCCAGAATGTCTCATCACTCCAGAATATCTCCCATCATTCCGAAATATCTCTCAACTTTCCAGCTTATCCTGGCTGTCAGATCCTATTTATTATCCGCAGTATCCACAAAAATACTGTAAATCTGTCTGATTGCTGTTTCAAAGTCAGCTTCCTTAACTCCGATAATAATATTGAGCTCTGAAGAACCCTGGTCAATCATCTTAACATTGATATTGGAATGAGCCAATGTTGCAAAAATTCGGCTTGCAGTTCCTTTTGCAGCTTTCATGCCACGGCCTACAACAGCGATTAAAGCAAGATCTGATTCCATCTCAATCGAATCGGGTTCTGCCAGCTTATGGATACCGGCAAGTACTCTCTGCTCTTTTTCCATAAACTCAGACTGATGGACGATAATGGTCATGGTATCAATTCCGGAAGGCATATGTTCGAAAGAAATGCCGTTTTCCTCAAATACCTGCAGGACTTTTCTTCCAAATCCGATCTCACTGTTCATCATATCCTTTTCAATATTGATAGCACAGAATCCTTTTTTACCTGCAAGACCGGTGATGACATACGGCGGTTTGTGGCAGGTACTTTCCACAATCCATGTTCCGGGATCCTTAGGTGCATTGGTATTTTTGATATTGATCGGAATACCGGCCTTGCGGACCGGGAAGATTGCATCCTCATGCAGTACACTTGCACCCATATAGGATAACTCTCTTAATTCACGATAGGTAATTGTACTGATCGGCTTCGGATTGTCAACAATACGGGGATCTGCGATCAGACAGCCGGAAACATCCGTCCAGTTTTCATAGATGTCCGCTTTCACGGCTTTTGCAACAATGGAACCTGTAATATCAGAACCACCTCTTGAAAAAGTCTTTATCGTACCGTCTTCCTTTGCTCCGAAAAATCCGGGGATAACAGCTCTTTCTACATCTTTCAGGCGGGCAGATAAAACTTCATCTGTCTTGGCAGCCATAAAATCTCCATGCTCATCAAAGAAAATAACCTCTGCCGGATTAATAAATTCATAGCCAAGGTAATTTGCCATGATGATACCGTTTAAATATTCTCCACGGCTGGCTGCATAATCACTGCCGGCCTTATTTTTAAACTGTTTTGTAATCTCATCAAATTCCTTATCCAGTGATAAGTTCAGGCACAGTCCGTCGATAATTTCCTGATAACGGTTTTTGATCTGCGCAAGTGCTTTCGTGAAATCATTGCCGGCCTCTGCATAAGCATAGGTTGCATACAGCATATCCGTAACTTTTGTATCTTTGGAATTTCTTTTGCCCGGGGCAGAAGGAACCACAAACTTGCGGTCTGCATCAGCATGGATAATATCTCCTACCTTTTTAAACTGCTCGGCACTTGCCAAAGAACTTCCACCAAATTTCACTACTTTTTTCATGTTTCTCTCTCCTCATAAAATGTGATCAATTATCCATCCGGATCATGCTGACAACATCAAAAGCTGATGCAAGATCTTTATATACACGTTCGGTCATAACCTCTGTTACAAATGCTACTTCATTTTCTTTGACAGCCTCAAGTAACTGTACTTTACCGAATGCTGCCTTTACTGCTTCTTCGTTGGTATTTGCCATACGGACAAAGAAACGTCTCTTAGCATCTGAAATATCAGAAAGTTCAAGTTTTTCAGGCTTCCAGGTGCAGGCAACCGTCCTGCCGGGATTTAATGCACATTCAACAACATCGGAAACAACCGCGCTTGCAGTCGGCAGCTTGCCGGCTCCGGCTCCGTAAAACATGCTGTCACCCAGTGTATTACCTGTGACTAACACTGCATTCATAACATCATTTACATTGTATAACGGGCTTTCCTTTGTCAAAACAAACGGTGCAACCATTGCAAAATACTTACCACCTTCGTACCGGCTCATGCCAAGCAGCTTGATCGTTGCCCCAAGCTGTTTCATATATTTAAAATCATCAATGGAAATCTTGGTAACGCCCTCTGTCGGAACATCCTTATAATATACTGTATTTCCAAATGCAACGGAGGATAAAATAGCAATCTTACGCTGTACATCATGACCTTCAATATCAGCCTCCGGATTAGCCTCTGCATACCCAAGCGCCTGTGCATCCTTTAATACTGCGTCAAAGTCAGCACCCTCTAACTCCATCTTGGTCAAAATGTAATTGGTGGTTCCGTTGATAATTCCCTTTAAAGCAACAATCTGTTCCTGCAGCAGGCAGGTCTGTAAAGGACGAATGATCGGAATACCACCGCCGCAGCTTGCTTCAAACAGATAATTACAGTGATTTTCCTCTGCAAGCTTTAAAAGCTCCGGGCCATATTCCGCAACAAGAGCCTTGTTGGAGGTACATACACTCTTTCCTTTGGATAATGCAGTCTTGGTAAACTGATATGCAGCACCGGTACCACCCATCGCCTCGCATACAATATCAACCTCCGGATCGTCCATGATTACCTGCACATCATGCACCAGTAATTCTTCATAAGGATCTCCGGGAAACTCTCTCAGATCGAGGATATATTTTACATCAACCTCTGTACCAACTCTCTTTTCAATTAGTTCCCGGTTGGTCTTGATGACCTCAACAATACCGCTTCCTACTGTACCGTATCCTAACACTGCTACTTTTGCCATTTTTTTACTCCTTAGCTATCATTTTGACGTAATGCACACCTTTTTGCGTTTCCATCTGCTCGATGACCTCTGAAAGCTTCTCGGTATTTTGTAACATCGTAATACTGATCGAAACCGAGGCCACACCATTGATCGGAATACTCTGATGAATCGTCAGAATATTGGCTCCGTACCCGGCTACCACCTTTAACAGATCCGATAACAGTCCCGGCTCATCGTCCATCTGCACGGTCAGGGTAAATGTCGTACCCTCCGAGCTTTCATGAAACGGAAAAATGTCATCCTTGTATTTATAAAAAGAACTACGGCTAATCCCAACCATTTCTGTTGCATCCTGCACCGATTCTGCCTTGCCTGTCTCCAATAGTCTCTTGGCACCGGCAACCTTTAAAAGAACCTCCGGCAGAGCCTTGGGTCTTACCACAAAATATTTGGGTGTTTCAGTCATAAAAAACGCCTCCTGTAAATATCCAATCTTCCACATACGGACATTTGCGCGTTTGTCTTTCTACAGTGGACAAGTGTGCGCCACCGAAAGATATTCTAGCACATGATAC
Organism: uncultured Lachnospiraceae bacterium; assembly: GCA_900549665.1. Classification (GTDB taxonomy): domain Bacteria; phylum Bacillota; class Clostridia; order Lachnospirales; family Lachnospiraceae; genus UBA2882. The sequence goes on from URPH01000026.1 coordinate 4,026, forward strand.
AAATACAGGCAAGCGTTTTTGTCGATTTTTATACAAATTCAAGCAGAAACTACTGTAAGGCACCGCTAACAATCCCTTTTGTCAGATACAATGCCAGGGTTTTCTGATAGTTTTCGTCATAAAGCAGTTTTTTATCCTCCGGATTGGAAAGATATCCGGTTTCAACCAAAACTGCCGGCATCTTCGTTTCTCTCAGCACATGAAAATTATCTGTCTTCAGACCGCGGACCGAGATCTTTCCGCTGTCCTCTGCGGCAGAAAGAATGGCCTGTGCATAGGCACGCCCCGGTTCGCTGCCATCCCAGTAATAACATTCCAGCCCGCGAACAGAGGAATCTCCTTCGCAGAAATTGCAATGAACACTGATATAATAAGAGGCTTCTTCATGAGCATTGGCAAATGCCGATCTCTCATCAAGCAAAACGGTTTCATCCCCATTTCTGGTAAGAAGCACCTCTACGCCACAGTATGTAAGCATTTTTTCCATATTCTGTACAATATCCCAGTTGATATCCTTTTCCCAGTAGGTTTCATCACCGGTGCCGACATCATTGCCACCATGCCCCGCATCCAGAATGACCGTAAGCTGTCTATCCTTCATACTGTCCTTTAAATCCTGCAAAATCTGCATTTCCGCATCGGACGTGACCATGGTCTGGCGCACCTTCGGATGACGTACTAAATGGAGCATCCCGACAATTCCGCCCAATACTAAGAGAAAAACAGTGAGTACAAGTGCAAGTAATATTATTTTCTGCTTTTGTTCTTTACGAATATGGTTGTTCTTCATCTGTTGTCTGTCTCCATTATCTTAATTTTTCCCAATAACCCATCCGGTCATAAACCGGAGCACGATACTTCTGTTTTTCATTCGCAGCTTCTTTAACCTGAAATTCTTTATCCTAACTCTATTTTCCACGAAAAAAAGAGACTGTCAATTTATATGACAGTCTCTTAAATAAATCTTAATTGTTTTTTGAAAACTACAGATTAGATCAACGGATATTTGTCTGTCAGCTTCTGTACAATCGCTCTTGCTTCAGAAACCTTTTCTTCCCCGCCTTTGACAACGAGTGCGATAGCCTCTGCGATCTGATCCATATCTTCGGTATTCATGCCACGTGATGTAACAGCCGGTGTTCCTAAACGGATACCGCTTGTGACAAAAGGAGATTTGGGATCGTTGGGAATGGTGTTTTTGTTGGCTGTGATATGAGCATCATCAAGCAGCTTTTCAACAGCCTTTCCTGTCAGGTCAAAGGGTGTCAGATCCATCAGCATCAGATGATTGTCCGTTCCACCGGAAACAATCTTGATTCCTCTGTCCATTAAGCCTTTGCACAAAGCCTGTGCGTTGTCGATAATTCCCTGCTGGTAAACCTTGAAGTCATCACTTAAAGCTTCTTTGAAGCAGACTGCTTTTGCAGCGATCACATGCATCAAGGGACCACCCTGGATACCGGGGAATACAGCTTTGTTGAAATTGTATTTTTTGGCATTTTCTTCACTGGATAAGATCATACCGCCACGAGGTCCACGTAAGGTCTTGTGTGTGGTTGTGGTAGTAACATCTGCATAAGGGATCGGTGAGGGATGAAGGCCTGCTGCCACAAGGCCGGCAATATGAGCCATATCGACCATAAGAACAGCTCCCACTTCATCTGCGATCTCACGGAATTTTTTGAAATCAATGGTACGCGCATATGCGGAAGCACCTGCGATGATCATCTTGGGCTTGCACTCAAGCGCGATTTCTCTTAATTTATCATAATCAATGAATCCTTCATCATTAACTCCGTAAGGAACGATATTGAAATATGCACCTGAAATATTGGCCGGTGAACCATGTGTCAGATGTCCGCCGTGATCCAGATTCATTCCCATGATGGTATCGCCGGGTTTGCAGATGGCAAACTGAACGGCAAGATTAGCCTGTGCACCGGAATGAGGCTGTACATTGACATACTCACATCCAAACAATTGTTTTGCTCTCTCAATTGCCAGATTTTCAACCACATCCACGCACTGACATCCACCATAGTATCTCTTTCCCGGATATCCTTCTGCATATTTGTTGGTAAGCGGACTTCCCATTGCTGCCATAACTGCCTTGCTTACCCAGTTCTCAGAAGCGATCAGCTCAATATGACTGTTTTGTCTCTGCTGTTCATCTACAATTGCCTCTGCGATTTCGGGGTCAACGTTTCTTACTTCGTCTAAAGAATACATGTTACATCCTCCTGTCTTTTCACTATTGGGTCAATTCCCTGTTGTATATATATTATAATGGTCTATTTCCGGTTTTTTTTCAAGTATTTTCTGTTTTTCCCGTCAAAAGGTCCTGTTTATACAAAACCGGTGCGATTTTTCCGTTGATATGCTATAGTTGTAAATAAAGAATTTTTACCTTACCGCAAAGGAGTTTTTATGTTATACATCATTGTAAATCCGGCGTCCAAGTCCGGACTCGGAAAAACACGATTTACATTATTGAAAGAAAAGCTGAATGAAAATTTTATCGTATATGAAGCTTTTTTAACCGACAAAAAGCACGGCGCAGTCAGATGCACCAGACAGATTATGGAAAGAATTGATAAAGACGGGGCCTCTGATCCGGTCATTGCCGTCCTTGGCGGTGACGGCACCATGAATGAGGTCATGACTACGCTAAATGACCGTAACGATATCGCAATCGCCTATCTGCCAACCGGTTCGAGCAACGATCTGGCAAGAGCTTTACATATATCTGCAGATCCCGATGAATTTATACAGCGCTACCAGCGCGGACAGACCCGCAATGTAGACCTCGGACAGCTGGAAATACCGGGAAGTGTTCCGAGAAGCAAAAGAAATTTCTGCGTCAGCTGCGGCATCGGTCTGGATGCTGCCGTATGCAAGGAAACCAACTCCTCGCCGGTCAAGGATCTTTTAAACAAGCTCCACCTTGGCAAGCTTTCTTATGTAGTCATCGCCATCAAGCAGATCCTGACTGCCAGACAGACCTCCTGTGACATCACACTTGCCGACCGGACTACACACCACTTTGATCGTGTGCTTTTTGTGGTGACCATGATACATCCTTATGAAGGCGGCGGTGTCAAAATGACCCCTATGGCAGACAGCTGTGACGGCCGGTTTGATATCATGGTTGTTGCCAATCTGCATCCCTTCCGGGCGTTTTACCTCTTACCTTTGGCATTTTTGGGTAAACACACCAATTCACGCTTTATACATTTCCTGCGTTCAGAATCTCTTACCATCCATACCGATGATAAGCTCATTGTACACGCTGACGGGGAATACGCCGGTGAGCTTCAGACACTATCGCTGACCTGCATCCATGGCGGAGTCAGATTCATTATTTAAAAAACGCTTTAGTGTCCTGAGAATGCTTTCGATCTGATACTGTGCAAGAAATGCCGCATCAGAATATTCCGGATAATCAGACAGGATTTTTTCTATCAAAGGATAAACATAGGTCTGCGTCTCCTCGATATAGCGGCAAAGCCGTGCTATGGGAAACGTCTCTCCCATAGTACTGACATTATTGCAGCGGTCCAGCACCTTCAGGATGGAAGCCTTTTTGTGTCCGGCTATTTTTTGATAATAAGCAGCTTTGGCTTCCGTCTCCGAGACACCCTCTTTTTCAAAAAAGCTGACAAGCTCCACGATCTTTTTTACCTCATCACTAACCGGAAGCTCTTCTTTTTTTACATCACAATCCTCTAAAACATCATGCAACAGGATTGCAGCCACCAGCTCATCGTCTAAAAGTCCCAAAGCAACAGCCTGTCTGGCAATCATCATGGGATGGATGATATAAGGCTTTTTGTCGTTTCCATAGCGAAATTGCCCCTTATGCAATTCCTTCATAAGGGGCAATGCCATCATGGTCTGTTTCAGATTATGTTGTTTTGCAATACCTTCTATATATGCATACAATGCTTCTACATCATACAGATCTACTCTTTTGTCCATGTGCTTTCTCCCATCATCCGGCTGTCAGAACCTGTCAAAAATCACCGCCGGTCTGCTGTCAGCGGATTGAACTACGGTCTATACACCGAGTATAACATGGACTTCGTTTATATTCATTATGTTTTTTCCGGTTTTATTTTCCGGCTTTGTTATCAGATTCCAGTCTGGGGAAACGGATTTCTACCTTAAACAGATCTCCGTCAACCACAACACTTATCGTACCCTGCATAAGCTCTGCAAGGCTCTTTACGATCGCCAGTCCAAGTCCGTTGCCCTCTGTGTTGCGAGACGCATCTCCTCTGTAAAAACGCTCTGTGAAATCTTCACCCTTGACGCTTAACTGCTCTCTCGATATGTTTTTAAATACGACCAGCACGCTTTCCGCTTCCGTTGTCAGATCAATATAAGCTCTGGTATTGCAAAGAGAATACTTCATAATGTTGGTCATCAGATTGTCAAAGATCCGGAACAGATATCTGCCGTCTGCGCTTATCATGACACTTTCTTCCGGCGCATTTAAGAAAAGCTCCACGCCTGCTTCCTTTAATTTTTCTTCATATTCTCCGGTTACCTGTAAAAGTGCCATCCGCACATCAATCTTCTCCGGATGGATTTCCAGATTGCCGGTGGATGCTTTGGATGCCTCGATCAGATCCACGATCAGTTTCTTTAATTTATTTGACTGACGGTCAAGTACCTCAATATATTCTCTGGCAGTCTCGCTCTCAATATCCTCTCTGCTCAAAAGATCCACATAATTGATAATGGAAGTAAGCGGCGTCTTGATATCATGCGATACATTGGTAATCAGCTCAGCCTTCATACGCTCCGATTTCATCTTCTGCTCTACGGCAAAATTGATGCTGTCACTGATCGCATTGATATTGTCTGCCTGATTTTTCATATCCCATATCATATGTCTGGAATCAATCTTTGCATCAATGTTGCCTTTTGCTAACTCATCACAGACACGGTTGATCTTGCGGTATTCCCATCCAATATACAAAACCACCGGACAGAAAACGAAAACATATAAAATGATTAAAAATGCAGCTCCGCCGCCCCCGGAAAGTCCAAAGACCACGATCAGCCAGAAGCCGGCCAGCAAAACCAATGCAAGCTTCCACATCAGGATAATTTTTCCAAATGCATGGAAAATAAATGAAATAGCTTTAAAAATCCAGTACAATACACTGACACCGAGCATAATGCCGGATAATACCAGTAATACAACAACGACATATTTCCAGTCATACAGAAAATTGAACACGGTTTCCATCTGCAAAAACAGATCCTCGTTGTGCCACAGCGACTGGCCATTGGGAACCAGCGGATCATTCAGATACGTGACAACCCAGTAATAAGTCCTGTCTGCAGAAGCATCTCCATTGCACGCAACATCCAGGTATCCCGCTCCCATATTCAGAATTTCATTCTGGGAGATATTCTTATCCTGCAGCTCTAAGTCATCAATGATCTCAATTCTGGATACCGGGATCTGATACTCAAAACCCGGAATTTCTATCAATAAGGTCATATCGGTCCAGTCATCATGGGCATCATCGATATAAAAAATCACATCATCCGTGGCTTCGCTTTTGTCGGCATTGGTGATCCAATACTCGGTATTTAACAGATACAGATCATCTCCGGCCTGCACATACAGCTTGTTGGTCATCCAGTCATAATAAAACCCCTGCATCTGTACCTGTTTTGCATTTTCCGTCTGATCGTGCCACACCCTTGCATAACCCCAGATATCAGTCATATCATAGTTGAGATCCGTATATTTATCCAAATAGGTCTTAAAAATATGGACATTGTTGGCATCAAAATTTTTATCAAAATTATTTGCCACATAGTTACTCATATCCGCAAGATCTTTGGTGTCGATGTCATCCTTTTTGCTGCTGATGATTCCCATATGCAGATTGGTCTTTTCGATGGTATCCATATTATAATTGCGTCCACGGTCGGAAAGTGCCCAGATAGAATACCGGTCCATCAAAAGCTCCATCTGATAATTCAGCATCGCCTCCCTGCCATGTCCATCCATAACACCATTATCTGCCATAAAATCAGTGGCAATTCCCAAAAAGACCGTCAGTGCACAGCTTACGACAGATATGATCATCATAACCAGTGTACTCTTTTTAAATCTTCTGTTTTTCTTTTGCTCCCATTCTGCTCTTGCGCCGGAGGAACACTTTTTTTCATATTTTTCTTTGTGCTTATTACCTTTTTTATCCCGGAATTTTTCCTCTATACCGGCAATACTTTCCCTGTCGTCTGCTTCATTGGCAGCATCCCGGCTGTTGGTTGTTTCATCCATCCTAACAATCTCCTTTTATTTCTGCCATCCGTTTTCCAATTTATAGCCTCGTCCCCACACGACCTTTACAAATCGCGGGTTGGCAGGATCGATCTCGATTTTTTCACGCAAATGACGAATATGTACGGCGACCGTGCTCTCATTGCCGATTGAGATCTCATCCCACACCTTGGTGTAAATATCCCGGGGCGAAAATACCTGTCCCGGATGACGCATTAACAGTTCCAAAATGTCGTATTCGGTTTTTGTCAATGTCAGAAGCTCTCCATCCAGATAAGCTTCCTTGGATAAATTGTTTAACATCAGCGGTCCGACACGCAATACATCCGCTTCACTCACCGGTGATGTATTGGCTGCTCCAAGCTGCATGTATCTCCTCAACTGGGATTTGACACGCGCCAAAAGCTCCACCGGATTGAACGGCTTGGTCACATAGTCATCGGCTCCGATATTCAGTCCGACAATCTTGTCTGTATCCTCACTCTTTGCGGTCAGAAAAATAACCGGCACATTGCTTCTTTTACGGATCTCGGTGATTGTCTTCATACCATCCATGACCGGCATCATATAGTCTAAAAGCACCAGATGAATTTCCTTTTCCTTCAGCTGCTTTAAGGCTTCCTCGCCATTGTAGGCTGTGACGACATCATAGCCTTCGCCCTTTAAATATATTTCCAGTGCTGATACGATATCCTTTTCATCATCGCAAACCAAAATACTATACATGATTAATTCCTCTCTTCTTCCAATTGGCAAATTGAATTTCCATTTCAATTGTGATCACATTATCTATCTTAATCGAAAAATTATTAAGTTTAAAGGACTTAAATTGTTAAGATTCATTTAAAAACCTGTGCAATTCAGCTTCACAAATATAAAAAGCTGCCAAAACCTCCGGTTCCGGCAACTTTTTGTTGTCATATCTTGTTTCTTTATATATTCATGGATTCTTCTACCATGATTTCTTCAAGCTCTTCCATTTTGTACAGGATCTTTTTAAATTCCTCCATACCGATCCGGTCTACAATCGTGGAAAAGTATTCCATCAATTTATGCTGCTGGGCTTCCATCGTTTCCTTTCCAAGCTCGGAAAGCCTGATATAAGTGCCCGACTTATCATGTGTCCAGTACACAAAGCCCTTGCCCTGTAAGTTTTTGACCATCGCGGATACCTTTTGAATAGGGATATCCAGCTCCTTGCTGACCTCAGATAAATATATTTTGTCAGCCGTATGTAAATTTAACCGTGCCACCAACAAATTCAACACCTCGTAGTCCATAAAGGACATTTCTTTAAAAATATTTTTCAGGTGTGCGGCATCCATGGTGGAACGCAGCCTTAGTAAGGTTCTTCCTAACTGTAAAATCTCATCCTGTTTTTTGGTTTCTGCCATGCGATCATCCTTTCTTTTTTATTTTATCATCATACGATATCTATATGATACCATAAAACGGAAAAGAAATTTGTAACAATTTTCTAAAATATTTTTTAACAAATTTTCCGGGGCTTCGTCACTGCAGGAACTGTCCGTCGCAGTGATTTAAAACCTGTGTACTGTACAAAAACAAAACATCCGCTCCATCAAAATCAACAAACCGCCCCAGTACGTCAGATCGGATGTAGCGGATATCGACCAGCGTAACCTTGCAATAAGCCTGTGCTAACAAGGGCGCAATACTGCTTCCAAACGAATCCCGGAATAAAACCAGCTCCCGGTCATTGCTACAATCCGGATTTTCAATTGTGATCAGTGCCCTGGAACCGGATAAAAACAGTTCATACGGATCCATTCCCTTAAGGGCCGGCTCATCATACATAGGCATTGCCTCGGCCTTTCCCGTATCATAACAGGTCACAACACACCCATCCATATAACCGGCATACAGATAAGAAAGCTTATCCGGGGCGACCGGCAGCGCCCCCTGACCATAATATACGCCATAAAACGGCACATCGGCTTCTTTCTCTTCAAATTGTCCGTAAAGATATCCGTTTCCGGTCTTTGCTTTACCGGGTTTCTCTTCATAATTACCCATTGCTAACTCAAGCTTATTTACCACCGGCAGAAGCTTTTCCTGCCTCCAGTGAAGATCGGTACGGTAATAATCATCCAGTTCAAGCTCATCCGTTAGATCGATGTATTCACTAAAGGCATCCGTTTTTTCGCGAAATCCTGCCTCAAACGCATCAAAATCCAGATATGGCACCTGTTCATGCTCCGACAGATAATCGTTTTTATCCGGGATAATTGAAAAATACACATGGCTGTTTTGAAGATATTTCTCATCAATGTATTTCATGCGGTTTAGTGCCCATGAAACAGAGTTCTCCCTTATTTCCGGATCTGTTTTCAAAATATGATCCTCAGCATAATAAATGTCGTTTACTTCTTTCTTCTGCAGCACATACAGTGAAAAGGCAGAATACAGCGTCCGAAACCGTTCTCTGCACGGAAACTGATCTACCACATATGGCTCAAATCTGTCCATAAAGCTTTCCGTGCCCCTTGCGGTATAGATGGTCTCAAGACTTAGCTCAGGGAAAGAGTGAAGCGTCCTTCTTTCCGATACGGATACCTCTTTTTGCGGATGAAACAGACAGGCAATCAAGCCTGCTGCCAAAAGACATCCCATCAATATGATATTGCACCAGTCTTTTTTACGGTTACTCATAGCTTACTTTCCTTTATTACAAAAATCAGAACCGGAAATACAGAAATGGATTGTAGCTTCCGTTGATCAGGTAAGCAACACAGATCAGGAATCCGGTTGCAAGCAGTATTGGCTCCACAATGTTGAGCACCTTTTCTCCTGTTTGATATTGTCTGAGACAGTCCGTCAAATACCGGAAAAATCCACAGGCAATGACAACAGCAATCAACAGAATAAAGAAATAGTCCCGGAAATAAAACAGACTTTCAGCCGATACGAGGCTGATATGGCCTGCACCGGACATATATTTTAAAGTTGTAAATGCATCCGACAGATCTGTAGCATTGAAGATCACAAAGCTTATGCATAAAAGCAGCCATACATAAATGTGACGGCACAATACAATTCCGGGAATCTGTTTGGGAAGCACTTTTTCATTTTTAAGGATCGCTTTTTTTATCGTCTTCTCAATTACCAGAAAGAATGCAAAAAACATCCCCCATACCACAAACGTCCATGCAGCACCGTGCCACAATCCGGTCGCCATCCACACGATCAGGATATTGCGGATCCATTTGAGCACCGGGACACGGTTACCACCAAGCGGAATATAAAGATAATCCCTGAAAAAACCTCCAAGGGTCATATGCCAGCGGCGCCAGAAATCTGTAATACTACAGGATGCAAGGGGATAATCAAAGTTTTCGGGCAGCTCAAAGCCCATGATCTTACCAAGACCGATCGCCATATCGCTGTATCCGGAAAAGTCAAAATAGATCTGCAATGTTGCCGCTATTGCATATAGCCACACAAAGACCACTGTTACCTGTGAAGTTTCCCGATACAGATTCCCGATTTCTCCCAATGTATTAGCCAAAATCAGTTTTTTACAAAGTCCGATCACAAAACGCCTGATACCGCAGGAAATTTCCGGCACCGTAACCGTCCTCTCCGTCAGCTGCTTTTCAATATCCCGGTAACGGACAATAGGACCAGCGATCAGCTGGGGAAACATGGCAATATAAACTGCCAGACAAAGGAAATTCTTTTGAGCCGAAACCTTTTTATGACTGACATCCAACAGATAACTGATAATCTGAAAGGTATAAAAACTGATGCCGATCGGCAGCGTAACAGATAAAAGGGACACCGAAAGACCCGGCAGACGATTTATATTTTCCAGAAGAAAATCCGTATATTTAAAAAAGCCGAGCACGACAAGACAAAAAGCCACAGACAAAGCTGTGACTAATTTCCTGCTGCCCGGCGTTGTGATCTTTTGAATCCATATGCCAAAAAAGTATCCGGCACAGATCATCATCACCATTAACAACAAATACCTCGGTTCCCCCCATGCATAAAAGAAAAGACTGCCAAGCAGTAAAACTGCGTTGGCAAATTTCTTTGGCACGATAAAATAACAGATCAGAAAAACCGGTAAAAAATAAAACAAAAAAGTAATACTTGAAAAAAGCATATCTGTCTTATATTTCCTTTACTGATAGATTTCATCAGCTACAACCGATGCTCCGTCAAGTTCCTCGTAGCCTTTCATAAAATCATCTACAATGTCGGTTGCTCCATATGCATAGATCACATAACTGCCCATACTGACAATTTTAATTTTATCAGGAAAACCGCACATAAACTGATTGCCAAGAAATTTATCCTTGATCTTTGCAGCTGCGTCCTCACAGCTCATGCTTCCCATATGCACTGCAACTGCGGTAAATGTATTCCCATTCATCATGTGCGAAAGTGTCGCTGCATCCGTGATATCCTTTTGCACATCCTCCGGAACCAAGAATGTATATGTCAGCGCATCTGTATCGGATAAGTCCACGCTGGCAGGCGCATCCTCAACAGCCGTTTCCATACTGCCACCGACAACCGGAAATGTCTCCGGCATCTGATTCCACGCTTCTGCCAGAACAGAAACTGCATCCGGAAATGCTGCATCCACATCATTTGCTGCCCCTTCATTTTTGGATTGGCAGCCTGTAAGTGCCATAACAAGGCCTATCATCATCAAAAAAGAAATTATGGTTTTCTTCATAATCCTGTTACCTCTTATCTTTCATGGTCGTTATTATACATCATTTTGTTGTAACTATACATCATCTGCATATTTACTTCAATATAACAGAAAGCCGGAAAGATTGCTATCTTTATCTCAATCCCTCCGGCTTTTTCATACAATTTTGATATCAGTCCTCTTAGTCTCTGACCTTGATATGAACCTCACGAAGCTGCTGCTCGGTAACCTCACCGGGAGCTCCACACATCAGATCCTGGGCATTGCCGTTCATCGGGAAGGCAATGACTTCACGGATATTTTCCTCGTTCTTTAACAGCATGATCATACGGTCAACACCGGGTGCCATACCTGCGTGCGGCGGCGCACCATACTGGAATGCATTGTAAAGTGCTCCAAACTTCTGCTGCAGATCTTCCTCTGTGTAACCTGCAATTTCAAATGCCTTGACCATGATGTCCAGACTGTGGTTGCGGACAGCGCCGGAGGATAATTCCACACCGTTGCACACGATATCATACTGATAAGCCAGAATATCGAGAGGATCCATATTGTTTAATGCATCCAGCCCGCCCTGAGGCATAGAGAATGGATTGTGTGTAAAGATGATCTTCTTTTCTTCCTCGTCATACTCGTACATCGGGAAATCATTGATAAAGCAGAAACGGAATGCATTCTTTTCGATGAGATCCAGTCTTGTTGCGATCTCGGTACGAAGCTGGCCTGCATAGTTGGCAGCCTTTGCTTCCTTATCTGCGATAAAGAAGATGGTGTCTCCTGCCTTCAAACCGGCAAGCTGTGCGATCTCCTCTTTCATATCATCCGGGATAAATTTATCAATCGGTCCCTTGTAAGTCATATCATCAAGTACTTCCAGGTATCCTAAGCCGCCCATGCCGATAGACTGTGCATACTTAAGAAGCTTTTCATGCTGGCCTTTGGAAAGCTTTGCATGTACATTGATCGCACGTACTGTCTTTTTGTGGAAGGGCTTGAATGTACATCTCTGGAAAAAGTCTGTCACGTCCACGATAACCAATGGATTTCTAAGGTCCGGTTTGTCGGAGCCGTATTTTAACATAGCTTCCTTGTAGCTGATAACCGGGTAAGGTGCTGCTGTGACAAATGCACCTTCCGGAGCAAATTTTTCAAAGGTTGCTGTCAGGATTTCTTCTCCGACACGGAAAACATCTTCCTGTGTCGCAAAGCTCATTTCAAAATCCAGCTGATAAAACTCTCCGGGTGAACGGTCTGCTCTTGCATCCTCATCACGGAAGCAGGGAGCGATCTGGAAGTATTTATCAAATCCGGATACCATAAGCAGCTGTTTGTACTGCTGGGGTGCCTGAGGTAAAGCATAAAATTTACCTTTGTATTTACGTGACGGAACGATATAGTCACGGGCACCTTCGGGTGATGATGCACAAAGGATCGGTGTCTGGATTTCCAAAAATCCCATCTCTGTCATCTTCTGACGTAAAAAACTGATGACCTGTGAACGGAATACAATGTTGTCTTTTACTTTTTTGTTTCTCAGATCAAGATAACGGTATTTCAATCTCAGATCTTCGCGGATTTCCTTGGAAGTCTGTACTTCGAAAGGAAGCTGTTTGTATACCTTGCCTAAAATCTCAACCTTGTGTGCCTCCAGTTCGATAGTACCGGTCGGGATCTTGGGATTGTAGGTCTCTTCATCACGATGCTGTACCAGACCTTCAACACTGATACAATCTTCTTTATTGATACCGTCAAGTAAAGAGGTATCTCTCATAACGACCTGCATAACACCGTACATATCTCTTAAGTCAATAAAGGATACGCCTCCGTGGTCACGGATATTTTCTACCCAGCCGGCAATCCTTAATGTACTGTCAACGTCTGCTTCTGTAATCTGATTCATCGTATGGTCACGATAAATGTTTGACATATCTGTCTCCTCCTTATTAAACCGATTTGTTTTGAACGGAGCGCATAAAAAAAGTCCGTTCTGAAACATTGCTTGTCTCAGGACGAACATATCATAAGTCCGCGGTGCCACCTGAATTACTGAATACAGTCACTCAAATCAATTGTACTGGCTGGTAAAGCTGTTATTCACACCGTTTCACTTTGCAAGGCTCTCACCATCCCTCGCTCGCTGGGAACGATAAACTGTGCTACTCGTCTTCGTCATTGCCATTTGATGATATTATATAAATTTGGATGGGAAAAGTCAATGGGATGAGGGGATCTGATTTTGGGATTTTTGGGATGGACGTTTGCAGACAGCTTCTTTTATGTGGATGGACTATTATTGATAAGATTATCTAATCAATAGCGTCAAATATCCACATAAAAGAAGCTGTCTGCAAACTGGCTATGGCAAAATGGATAAGATAAAGCGATTGATGGTTTTGGATATTTGTATGTGTTTTGTTTTAGATAATGGGCAAGGATTGCTAATTATAAATTATTATCTTGTCGTCTTGGGCTTTTCATGAGAGAATGATATGTATTTTGTCTGGATTAGCGTATGATCATGCCGGGATATGGTATGATGAATGTTAGAGTGTCAATGTGCTTGCACAATTAGCGAACGGCGAATGTCGATCATGATAGTTGCGAAGCAACGTAGAGCACTGAGTGCGGATCAAGATATAATAAACGCAATAGAAATAATAAATTTTCAGATTATATTATTAATAAGGAGAGGCTTCTATGATACTGGAAGTTACGAATTTAAGTCACGGTTTTGGTGACCGTGCTATTTTTGACAATGTATCCTTTAAATTGCTGAAGGGTGAGCATATTGGATTAGTCGGTGCTAACGGCGAAGGCAAATCCACTTTTATGAATATTATTACAGGAGCTCTCACTCCTGATGAAGGCAAGGTAATCTGGGCAAAAAATGCCAAGATTGGTTATCTTGACCAGCATACGGTACTTGAAAAGGGGCAGAGCATCGGGGATGTTTTAAAAAGCGCATTTGCAAGGCTTTTTGACATGGAAGCCCGTATTACGGAAATCTGCGACCAGATGTCCGGGGATATCGATGAAGCTACGATGAATGAACTATTGGAAGAAATGGGCGTTTTGCAGGATCTTCTGGACAGTCACGATTTTTATATCATCGATTCCAAGGTCGAGGAGGTTGCAAGAGCTTTTGATCTTCTGCCGCTTGGTCTTGATAAGGATGTTTCCGAATTGAGCGGTGGTCAGCGTACCAAGGTTCTGCTTGCAAAATTACTTTTGGAAAAGCCGGAAATTTTGTTGCTGGACGAGCCGACCAACTATCTGGATGCCAACCACATTGAATGGCTCAAGCGTTATCTGCAGGAATATGAAAATGCTTTTATCCTGATCTCGCATGATATTCCGTTTTTAAATTCCGTTGTCAATATCATCTATCACATGGAAAACTGTGCACTCGACCGTTATGTCGGTGATTATGATAAATTTATGGAGGTATATGAGGTCAAAAAGAGCCAGAAAGAAGCTGCCTACAAAAAGCAACAGCAGGAAATTCGTGAATTGAAGGACTTTGTTGCCCGTAACAAGGCTCGTGTTGCCACCCGCAATATGGCTATGTCCCGCCAGAAAAAACTGGATAAAATGGATATCATCGAACTTGACTCAGAAAAACCAAAACCGGAATTTTATTTTAAAGAAGCCCGTACTCCCGGAAAAATTATCTTTGAAACCACCGATCTTGTCATTGGTTATGATGCAGCCACGCCTCTTTCCAAGCCGATCAATCTGCGTATGGAACGAGGAGAAAAAATTGCGATCGTCGGCACAAACGGTATTGGAAAAACAACATTTTTAAAAAGTGTGCTTGGTCTCATTCCATCTTTGTCCGGCTCGGCACAGCTTGGTGATTACCTCTATCCCGGCTATTTTGAACAGGAGGTCACTCCAAGTAACAATTCCTGCATTGAGGAAATCTGGGAAACCTTTCCCGGATTCACCCAGTACGAAGTCCGCAGTGCTTTAGCCAAATGCGGTCTCACCACCAAGCATATCGAAAGCAAGGTCAAAGTCCTTTCCGGCGGTGAGCAAGCAAAGGTTCGCCTATGCAAACTTCTCAACAAGGAAACCAACGTCCTGCTTTTGGACGAGCCGACCAACCACCTCGATGTAGACGCCAAAGAGGAATTAAAAAGAGCCCTTACAACATATAAAGGCTCCATTTTACTGGTATGTCACGAACCGGACTTTTATGATGGTCTGGTCGATAAAATCTGGAATCTGGAAGAATATTCCACCCTGTCATAGCACTTGACAGGATTAATTTTCATTTTTCATAATTATCCGGAAATTTTTTTACCCATACCGGGCTTCATATCAAAATACTGTGTAAAAGCTGAAAAGGCAGAAGGGATTGCATATTCTTTTTCTGTCTTTTCTTTTGTAACCCAATAGTAGTCATCTGATTGCTGATCTGGATTATAAATCATATTTTTATCTGACTTCTTATCCAGATTACAATCTGTATCCCTATCCGGCTTGTCATTCAGATTATAATAATCAAGCGGCTCCACCATGATACGATACCCGCTCATCTGCCATTCAATATGTGAAAAAATATGCTTGGCCGGCAGGGTCTTTTGTATACGAAGCGGCGAAAGTCCCAATGACCGAATCACATCCACGGCTTCTTTTTCCGTCAGTTCGCCCTCGCAGTTGATGAGTTCATACATGGATGCCAAAAGTCCCTTTGCAGGTCTCTTGTGCAGTAAAATATGATCTTCATCACCCACGATCAGTATCGTACGCTTTTCCATACGTCTTGCTTTTTTGGCAGCTTTTCTGGGATATTCCTGCCATATGTCTTTGCTTTTTGCCAGACACATATCCTTCCATGGACATTCCTCACAATGTGGCGCTCCGTTGGGGACACAGACAGTTGCTCCAAGTTCCATAAAGGCCTGATTAATGTCTCCGCTTCTGCCGGAAACATTCATAAAGGGAAGCAGCATATCCCGGACTTCATTTTTGGCTTTCTGGCTTAGTACATCCTCTTCGTATAGAATCAGTCTGGAAATAATACGCAGTACATTTCCATCCACCGCCGGTACAGCCTCTCCAAAAGCAATCGATGCAATGGCTCCCGCTGTATAGCTCCCAATCCCCGGAAGACTTTGTATTTCATCATAGGTCCGGGGAAACACACCGTCAAAACGTTCTTCAATCTGTATGGCCGCTTTTTGCATATTGCGGACACGATTGTAATATCCAAGGCCTTCCCACAATTTTAGCAGACGCTCTTCCCTGGCATGAGCCAGACTCTTTATGTCACATAGCTCCGTCATAAATCTCTCATAATAGGGCTTAACAGCTTCTACCCTTGTCTGCTGAAGCATAATCTCGGAAACCCATATCCGATATGGATCCTTGCTTCCGCGCCACGGTAATATTCTTTTATTTTGATCATACCACTCTAAAAGCGGTGTGATAATATCCTGATCGATCGTATTCATATATCATTAAAAACTTCCAATTTATCATGTTCCATTTAATCATGTATCATCCATGAACGGTACTCTGGCAGCCGGTACAACCTCCGACGCCGGAAGTGTATGTACCTCCTGGTCATCAAAAAAGATATGGGCTCCGAAAGCCTTTAATACCTCGCTTTTGCTGATTCCCCCGAGAAAAAATGCCTCATCAATCCGGATATTCCATGCCCGTAATGTACGGATCACCCTTTCATGCGCAGGTGCACATCGGGCGGTAACCAGGGCTGTACGGATTGGTGACTTCTCTGCAGGAAACTCCTGCTGAATAGAGGATACTATTTGTAAAAATCTTGCAAACGGTCCCGCTGCCAATGGATTCCTGGCATTGGTCTTTTCATTTTCGGTAAACGCCTCAAGACCTTTCTCACGAAAAATTTTCTCGGAATCCGCTCCAAATAATACTGCGTCGCCGTCAAAGGCAATCCTGATCTGATCGATTTTTTCATCGGCATCATAAGTCTTGATACCATCATCTACAATAATGCCTGCTGCAATGCCGTCTGCAAGCGCGCTTCTTACATCATCCTCGTTGTGTGATAAAAACAGATCCGTGTGAAATGCGGATAAATAGGGTGCAAGCGGCATGCCGCTCGATAAAACCGCGCGCGTGATCGGCAATCCATAATGCTCGATCGAATGAAAAATACGAAGCGATGTATCCGCACTGTTTTTGGACATGATAATAACTTCTACTCTGTTTTCCTGTCCGGGCAGCTTGTTTAAATTCAGCAACGCCTTTACAAGCATAAATCCCGGTCCTGGCTTTAGTATCTCATCCTCATGCTCGGTCTGATATTTACAAAACGCTTCTACCCCCTGCGTTTCATAAATCTGACTTTCCTTGGTCAGATCAAATAATGCCCTTGTGCTTACTCCGACAACCAGCTTGTCATCTAAATTGTATGCCATATAACCGCCTCCATTTCTTAGCGGTCCGACATCTAGATGCGCCTGTCCGCCTCAAATTTGTCCCTTGTCAACAGACAGTTTTTCAATTCATCGTATCGCTCCTGCGTGCTTCCCGGATTGAGCTCTATGTCCATGGTCAGAGCCATGATCTGGAGCATGTCATCCGTAATCCGCCGATGCAGACCCGCTAAAATATTTAATTTTTCTTCGTATGAATCTGCATCTAAAAATGCTTCTACCTGTGGATCCATCTGATAATCTGCATCCGCTTTTACATCTGATTGTTCATCCTGATGTCCTGCATTCGTTTTTTCATCAGATTGACTGCTCTGATACTCCACGTTTACATTTACATCTGATTTGCTTTCAAAATGCCCTGTATCCATTTGGGGATTTGACCGGCTGTCAGAATTACCTGTATCCGTCTTAGTGTCAGACTGACTGTAGGAATGTCCATTCTTATCATTAACGGTCGGTTGTGCCGAATCGACCTTTGTAAACCGGTACTGTGCTTCCGCTTCCGGATACTTGATACGGTCCACCGGACTCATAAACTGTACCAGATCTCTCGCATATATCTCATAACTGCCGTATAAGGCCTGATATACCACGATCAGATGTCCATCCTCCGAATCCTTTGCTATAGCAAGGATCTGATAGGTGTTACCTTTAAAATGTCTGTATATTTCATATGGCTTTGGATTATCTCTCATAAATACATGCTCCTTTTTTCGGATATATTTACTATTATAATCGCAAAGCGCTTTACTGTCATTCTTTTCATGAAAGATGGCAGAATTTACACGAAATATCTCATAACACATGCTGATAAAAAAATACCTTTCGATCCTGATATCATTTCAATATTTCTTTATAAAACACTTAATAAGAATATGAAAAAACAAACTTTGCATGTGGAAACTGTGCTGTCAGATTCTTTAACCGCACATCCAGTTCATTCATGCCATCCTGATCCAGATAACGCATATCGGCATGATGAACCGCCACTTCATACAAATCAGCAGTTTCTCCATATACCTTTGTCATCGTGATACCCGCATTTGGACATCCGTAGTCATTCAGTATATGCTTCATCTCCTTTAAGTATGCTTTTTCCAACTGATCTGTCTGTTGCTTGTCGATCTGTATAGCATTTTCGAGTGACTGGCTGTATACATTCATCGAAAAAAAAGTAAGAATGATCATGACCAGAATAAAACTGACCACCACAAATATCACATTTTTCCCTTCCTGATTATCGCATCCTTTTATCTGACTTTTATTCATAAAAAAACCTCCTGCTAAAATGAAACATCATCTTGTGAACTGTTTCCATTTTAGCAGGAGGTGTGTCCGTTATTTTGTACTCGTATCCTATGACAAACTGATCATCCATTTCCGTTTCTTGAAAATGACCAACGAAACAATCAGCCTGAATATTTCTTCTGTGGTAAGCAACGTATAGACACCGACAATGCCCCACTTAAATACATATGCTGCAAGCAGACACAGCGGAATTCCGATACACCATGTTCCGACAATATCAATTATCATGATGATTTTTGTATTTCCACCGCTTCTTATGATTCCTCCTCCAAGGATCATATTTTCCACCTTGACCGGAGCATACAAAGCAAAAACAATAAGCAGGATTTTTCCAAGCTCTTTTACGCTGTAATCCACACGGTACAATCCGGTATATATTCCTGAAAGAAGAATTAACAATGCCGATACCGTGACTGCACCGATCAAGCCCGCATACATAATATTTTTTGATTCTGTATAAGCCCCATCGTATTCCTTCCTGCCAAGTCTCTTACCGACCATTACGCCTGCAGCTGCCGATAAACCGCTCAATGCACCAACGATCAGTCCCTGTATCGGACAGGTAAGTGTATAAGCCGCAAGGTTGGATGTACCAAGGTGTCCATATACCGCAGACTCCACATTCTGTCCCAGACTCCACAGAAATTCACTGACAAGAATCGGCGTAATCATGACCAGATAATCCCTGAGGGTTATTTTTTCAAAATGCAATGACAGCATCATTTTATCTCCATCTTTTCTGATACAGACAATAAACCCGACCATAATAAATGCCAGATTAAACAGCTGCGAAATAAGTGTCGCTATGGCTGCTCCTTTTATCCCCATACACGGAAATCCGAATTTTCCGAATATCAGCAAATAGTTAAGACCTGTATTTACCGCAACTGCTCCAAAGCTCGCTAAAAACGGTATCGTGGCATACTCCTTACAACGCAGCCATGCGGACAAAATGGTGCTAACCGCTATCGGAACATATGAAAATGCTATAATTCTGAAATAAACTGCTCCAGCTTTTATAATATTCACATCTTTTGTATAAAGTCCAAGGATCTGTGCCGGAAATAATCCGGATGCAAGCAGAAACACTGCCGATATTATCAGCCCGCAAATAAAGCTTACATCCAACCCGGTCCACGCCTCCTTAGAGTCATCAGCACCAATAAACTGTGCAATCAATATCCCGGCAACCGTGCTCACTGCACCTATGACTACTGAGAAAATCAAAGAAAAATT
Organism: uncultured Lachnospiraceae bacterium; assembly: GCA_900549665.1. Lineage (GTDB taxonomy): Bacteria > Bacillota > Clostridia > Lachnospirales > Lachnospiraceae > UBA2882. Next base: position 23,992 of record URPH01000026.1, read on the forward strand.
TCCGCATAGCCCGACTGCCGATATATTTGTCTCTCCCAATTGACCGATCATAACCTGATCAATAATAGAAAATGATGCCTGCAGCATACTTTGCAGGGTTACGGGAATCGCTATTTTACACAAAGATTTCATAAACTCAGACATTATAATAACCTCGTACTTTCTCTTTTTACTAACCTGACCGGCAACACAATTCCGGCTTTATAATCTAATCCGTCGCGCATGGCTTCAAGGCATTCAATTGCTGTTTTCGCCCTAAGTGCTGCATCCTGATGGATCGTTGTCAGTGCCGGATTGCTTTCCCTGCTTGCCATGTTGTCATCAAACCCGATCATCTGGATATCCTCCGGAATTCGTCTTCCTTTCCCCTGCAAAAAACGCATAAACTCAAGTGCATAAAAATCTGATACCGCAAAAACAGCTGTAACGCCGCTCTTTAACAGCTCCGGATATTTTTCCTCATAAAAACGCATTCTTTCCTTTTCGGTCTTGGGTATCTGCCATCTCAGGGTATCTCCCGGCTCAAATGCCGTACGAAAGCCCTCAATTCTCTTTTTATCCATACAGATAAAATTATCCGCTATACACAGTGCTTTTTTATGACCGAGCTCCCTGAAATATTTTCCTGCCTGATAACCACCATCATAGTGATCGATAACCAGATTAACTACCTTCGAACATTTCTCAAAATAGCCGTCATACACAACAAAGGATATCCTCATCTGATTCCGAAGCTTCTCATAATCCGCTTCACAAAAGCCCATAAGTATCAGTCCATCCATATTCCACATGGAAGCAAACACCGGAATTTCATTGATATCAGCCGTCGTTTTTATCATCAGAAAATATCCCTTTTCATTAACCTCATGGGAAAGAGCATTCAATGAGGACATCACAAATCCATCTTCTAAAACCCTGCCCTCGTACTTCACATTATCATTTACCACCACTCCGATGATTCTTGAATTATTTCTTGCAAGCAGAATACCCGCCATATTCGGGATATATCCCGACCTCTCCAGCTCCTGCTGGACACGCTTTACCGTTTCATCCGAAATTTTTTCTGTTTTGCCGTGAATCACCTTTGAGACAGTCGCTGTACTAAGTCCCAGTGCATCTGCAACATCCACAATCCTAATCCTGTTCTGTTCCATATCCATTCCCTCTTTAACTGATATTCTGATTATATGGTACAATAAAAAAACGAGGTACACAAAGGTTAAGCGTGTACCCCATCACAAAATTCATGTCTGATTTTTGTCAGTTTTTACTAAAAAATTGCTGTATTTTATTTATGTTGTTCCTAATGTCACATCAAAAATCGTCCCACCGGACGGATTGGACCTAACTGTAATACTGCCATCATGCACTCTCACGATTTCACGAACCAGCGCAAGTCCAAGCCCTACACCGCCAAGCTCGCGGCTTCTGGATTTATCCACACGAAAGAAGGGTTCAAACACACGCTCCCTGAGTTCTTCCGGAATCCCGCTTCCCGTATCCTCTACTGACAGATAAACACTTTTTTCCCTCCGGTATGCAGTCACCTCTACCTGGCCTTCTGAATGATTGTATTTTATGGCATTCTCAACAAGATTGTATACCAGCCTGTATATAAGAATATCACTTCCAATCATGGTTATATCCTTACAGTTTCCAATAAGCTTTATATTTTTTTCCTGTGCAAGAGGCTCTAAATCCGCCAACACCTCGTCAACAAGAGCACCAACTATAATTTTATCGTCTCTGCCTACCGTTTGAAGTTCACTCATATCGAGAAGCGTCTTTACCATTTTGGCGAGCCTGTCATTTTGTTCCGTGACCATCTTTATCGTCTGCAAGGTATCAGCATCATTGTCCGGATGCCGGGTGGAATTGTATAAATCAAGCTGTACCTGCATTAAAGCTAATGGTGTCCGAAGCTCATGTGCCGCGTTGGCCGTAAATTGTCTCTGTATCTCAAATGCATCCGAAAGACGCTCAAGCATCTTGTTATACGAAACACTAAGCTGATTCAGTTCCCTGACCTTATTTTCTTCTATCCGTGAAGCTGCAAGATTTTGTGCCTGTACCTCTTCGATCTTGTCTGAAAATTCTCTGATCGGTCTGAGTGCGCGCCCGCTCACAAAATATGTAGCCGCCCCGCCAAGAAGAGCCAGCAAAGCTGAAATTATCAAACTGTTTTTTTTGTAATCTGCCTTATTATTGTACACCTGTATAGAAAAATCATTTGCAAACTCAGCCCACTTATCCTCCGGAATGCTGATATATATTTCATCCGAAATATCCCCGCTGTCATCTCCCCGGGCATCAACTGTTTCCTGTAAGGAATCGATGTAATACACACCGTTTTGGTAGATAAGCATGGTGAGACATCCGCATATAACCGCAATATATAATGTAATGATACAGGTCAGTCTCCACTGCAGCGACATTCTTTTCATCTGTCGGACTCCTCTCGTATTTTATATCCCTCTCCTACCTTGTTCAAAATCGGATCATATCCAAGCTCAGCCTTTAGCTTTTTTCTGAGAGAAGACATATGTACCCTGATGGCACCGCTAAAGCTGTCCGCAGTTGAATCCCAGACATGCTCCATCAATTCCTCCTGACTTACCGGCCTGCCCGGATTAAGAAGCAGATATTCCAGAATACCGTTTTCTTTTCTTGTCAGCGGTACCATTTTTCCTTTTGCATATGCCTCGCGTCTTATCGTATCAAACTTCATTTCTCCACTTTCAAGGCATACATCTTTTTGCACAAACTTTCTTCTTGTCAGGCTTCTGATACGTGCCTCAAGCTCCTGTAAATGGAACGGTTTTTCCATATAATCATTTGCCCCTGCATCCAGTCCTTCAACCTTATCCGCGATCTGCCCTCTGGCAGACAATATAAGCACCTTTGTTTCCTCATTTTCCTGTCTGAGTGCTTTTAGAAGCTCCATTCCGTCCATCCCCGGCAGATTCAGATCCAGCACGATCAGATCATAATTCTCTGTCAGGATACATTCATAAGCCGCTTCTCCATCATAACAGGTATCCACCTCATATCCGGCATCATACAGTCTTTTTGCAACCATATCACATATTTGCTTCTCATCTTCAACGATTAATATTCTCAAAATTCTTTCACCTGTGTCTTAACATAAATTTTACAACAGCTATTGTATAATATCAAAGTCAGCCGGTCAATAAATACAACAAATGAAGGGAGCTGTAATATCTTGAAATACAAAAAAATATCTCAATTTGTTTTATTCATCACGGGAATAGCCATGATCAGCTACGGTGCGGTCAGAGGCGAAGCAGCCACCGTACTCGGTAAAGCAATAAAATTATGTCTGGAGTGTGTCGGAATTGGATAAAAAAAAGAAATTACGATCAAAGAAAACAGCCGGGATACGCGGATGGATACAGGCAGCCGCCACACTGCTTACCAATATCCATATCCCCAATTTATTTAAAGGTAAAATATATCAGGGCAATGCGAAAGCAGTATGTGTCCCGGGATTAAACTGTTATTCCTGTCCTGCTGCAGCGGGAGCCTGTCCAATCGGAGCCTTTCAGGCGGTTGTAGGGTCATCCGGCTTCAAATTTTCATACTATGTAACCGGTTTTTTCATTTTACTCGGTGTAACGCTCGGAAGATTTATATGTGGTTTTTTGTGTCCGTTCGGATGGTTTCAGGATTTACTTCATAAAATTCCCGGGGTAAAATTTTCCACAGCAAGGCTGAAGCCGCTAAGATATCTGAAATATATCATCCTTATTGTTTTTGTGATACTTCTGCCAATGCTTATAACGAACTCTGTAGGAATGGGCGATCCGTTCTTCTGTAAATATATTTGTCCACAGGGCGTTTTGGAAGGGGCGATACCACTTTCGCTCGGAAACACCGCCATAAGATCTGCGCTGGGAAAGCTTTTTTCTTTTAAATGCCTTATTTTGGTTATGGTTGTTATATTGAGTATTTTGTTTTACAGACCCTTCTGCAAATGGATCTGTCCCCTTGGAGCAATCTATTCATTATTTAATAAGGTCAGCTTTCTTGATATTAAAGTTGAAAACAGCAAATGTATCGGATGCAGCCAATGTTCAAAGGCATGTAAAATGGATATTGATGTGTGCAAGACTCCAAATCATCCGGAATGCATACGATGCGGAGACTGTATAAAGGCTTGTCCCAAGGATGCAATCCACTACCGGTTTATGGGTAAGGAATCAATCCGGTTACATCAAGTGAATGACAAAAATCATCTTTGACACTCACATCACTATATATTAAAGGAGACGTTATATATGAAAACAAAAAAAACATTTATTTCTATTTTCACACTCTGCATAGCCTTATTGCTTACGGCATGCAGCACAAAAGAAGCACCGGAGGCTTCCGATACCAAGCTGGATGATCTATATCAGCAGGAGAACCAGCTTTTTGCAGATCATGACGATGAATGGAACAAGGTATTTGGCATGATGAATAAAAATACTGCTGATCCGAGTGGAAATTACGCCGATTATCTGGCTGACACGATCGAATCAAACAAGACCTCTTTTACAGATGATGAATTGAAGATACTGGCTGATGATATTGAAACTATACGAAAAATCGAGGAGCAGATCGCCGAAATCGAAACTGGAAATACGTCTTCAGACAATTCTGATCCGAAAAACGATTCCAAAGATGAATCTCCCTTTAAAAATTTTTCCGGTCAGGATTTTGATGGTAATTCTGTTGACGAAAGTCTGTTTTCCGAAAATGCAGTAACCGTCGTCAATTTCTGGTTCACCGGCTGCAAGCCTTGCGTTGCCGAGTTATCCAAGCTTAATGAATTAAATGATACTCTCCAGTCAATGGGAGGTGAGGTAATCGGAATCAACACAGAAACCTTCGACGGAAATGAAGCTGCTATTAAAGAAGCGGCAGCTATTCTTGAAAGCCAGAAAGCCGAATACCGCAATCTTTCTGTCAACTCTGCTTCCGATGCGGGAAAATATGCTTCCGGCATCATGGCATTTCCTACTACAATACTGGTCGATAGAAATGGTAATATTGTGGGGGAACCCGTACTTGGAGGAATTGATAATCAGGACAATTATGATGCTTTGATGGATCAGATCCAATCTGTAATCGACGCTGACAGTGCAAACAAATAATTTATTTATCAGACTGCAGCTTTTAAAATAAAAGCTGCAGTCCCATTGCAATGATCCACATATATGCACAGGTCTTTGGAATCATCAACAATCCAACCTTCGGTTTGGTTTTACTGAACAGAGTTACCGGAAGATAACAGCCAAAAGAAATAATAATCGCTGCCACCATCCTTGTCATATGATATCCATTGGCATTTCCCGAAATCAGGTATAAAATAATGATCCCTATACCGGTAACGGCGAAGACTGCATTTCTTATAACAGATAATTTCATATTTCCTTCATCTTTACACCAGTTATTCTGGGGAAACAGACATATCACAATTCTGATAACCGCTGATATCCATATAACAGCTTCAAGTATTAACGGTGCCTTAAATTGCGGAAATGTAAATTTCCAGATATACAGCAAAATAATATAAAAAACTGTCATTGTCACAGAGGATACCTGTAATCCTATTCCCAGCTGTCTCTTTATTTTATCATTAATTCCATATACAGCTCTTATAATTCTTGGCACCAGATGAAATGCATCACCTCCACAAAGTGTCAATGTCAATATTCCATAAAGAACAAATAATATATTTCCCTGTGAAAACATAAAAAATAAAATTGCTGCAACCAGATCAAAAATCAAATACACTGCATCAAATACTGCCTCCATTATATCCGGAATCTGTGGTTTGTAATTGTTCTCTTTCATTATTAATCCTGCTCCTTTTCAATCAATTTTCCATAAAACATATAATTTCCGGTAAAAATGACTCCCGCCGATGCCAAGGCCAGTCCCAGTCCGGAATAAAAAAATGCAATAAATATCTCCGGAAATATCCCGGCTGCGCGGAAACCGATTCCGCCACTCATCATACAGGTCATAATCAGATATGCTTTTAAATCAAAGAAATGCCAAAACGGACGGTAATCCTCATATCCCAGAATTCGTTCTGTATGTTTTTGACTCATCTTAAAAAACATTAAGCCAAAAAGCAGAAACACAAGCATTGACATCAAATATAAATACCATTTTCTTTCGATGTTCAGGTAGGATATCACACCCAGTCTTGCGACATTAAATCCTGCTATCATCCAAACAATACCTGCAATCAGCAGCAGTGTTTTTTTCTTAACACAAAACCTTGTTTTCACTTGCTTTCTCCTTATACTCTTTTAAATGTTCCTCCGCATTATTACAGATCTTGTCAAAGACCTTGATACACATATGCATTTCTTCTTCTGTCAATCCGCTTAAAACTGTTTGCGCAAACTGTTTTTGGGCGTTGATCCCGGCCTCTACAATTGACTCTGCCTTATCCAGCAAAACAATCTCAATATGCTTTTTATTATCTTTACTTTGTATTCTTTCAACCAATCCTTTGTTTTCCAGATTTTTCAACGAAGTGGAAACATGGGACTTGGTAGATTTTCTGATTCTAACTATTTCTGCAGCGGTATTATGCCGCGGATTATTATGAAGAAACATGAGTATATCATATTCCATCTGTGTCAGCCCGTATTGGTCACATACCTCGCCGGAAAGCAATTCATAATAGCTTGTAATTGTTTTATGCTTATCCCAGAAATACATCTCTGTCTCCTTAATGGTTCTTTTTAGAACGATTATAGATTAATGCTTCTGCTCTGTCAATATAAAAAAACAGTGTTCTGATTTTAGAACACTGTTACTAAGGTATCTGATTTTTATTTTTCTCTTCCTCTATTTGCGCAATCAACGCTTTTATCGTGGCCTGATAGGAAACAGACAATCTGTAAATCAATTTCTCCTGTTTTTCCATCATGCCCCTCTGCATCCATCGAAGAATACTTCCGATCATGGAATTGCTGTAAAAATCAACTATAAACTGAATATCTTCTGCTGAAAGTTTTTTTCCTTCAACCTCTTTCAACACATATTTTTCCATATAATTCTCGGTAATATCATATAAATACTTCAAAATCAAATCCCTGTTTTTAGAATTATAGAGATGATATACCGCTTTCTTATATTCAAGTATCAGATGATATTTTTTTAAACAATCCTCATAAAAAGAGTGATTTTCCTGTTTCTCTTTTAAGGATTTCTCTGTTTCGGTTCTGAGTAGTTCCTCAAGCACCTGATATATATCACTGTAATAATAATAAAAGGTATTTCTGTTGATTTCACACATTTCACAGATATCCTTTACAGTAATTTTATCAATTGATTTTTCCTGAAGCAATTTAAGCATACTGTACATGATTGCCTGTCGTGTAAATTTTGACATACTATCACTCCACTCTGTCAAACATCATTAATCAACCCTCTTCTTCCCCCAAAAGAATATAGATACTGTTCCGGGACCGGTGTGACTGCCAATCGTAGTTCCAATATTGTTAATTTCCACTTTGCCGTTCAATTTTGGAAATCTCTCCTCGATCTGCCGGGCAACCTCTTTTGCATCCTCCATGCAGTCGGACTGACACATATAACATTTTCCGGAATAATCCAGACCATCATCGGCAAGCTCTTCCATCTTATCAACAGTGGCTTTGAACACCTTTTTTTTCGTTCTGATTTTATATCGTGGAATTAATCTTCCCAGATAATCCATATTCAGAAGCGGACAGATATTAAGCATCTGACCAACCGCTCCGGCTGTCTTTGAAATTCTTCCGCCTTTTATATAAAAGGAAAGATCTGTAGAGAAAAACCAGTGATGCATCCGTAGTTTATTGGTTTCTACCCACTTATATAATTCATCAATTGTCATTCCCTGATCCCGTAATCCGGCCATTGTATCCATGATCAGTCCATATCCGGATGAAGCTCCAAGGGAATCAACAATATATATCTTTCGATCCGGAAATTCCTCCATCAACACTTCTTTAGCAATGTTAGCGGAATTAATGACTCCTGTGATCCCTGAAGAAAGACATACATGCAGAATATCAAGTCCCTGCTCCAGAAAGGATCTGAAATATCCTATAAATTCATCTGTATTAATCTGTGATGTTTTTGTTTCTGCACCTGCAGCCATTCTTGCATAAAACTCATCAAATGACATGCTCTGTCCCAAATCATCCAGATAAGCGACGCCATCTAATTCATAGTGAAAACAAATATATTTTACATCAATTGCTTCAAAATGCTCTTTGGAAAGATCGGCTGTAGAACAACAACTAAGTACATAATTACCCATTTTATTTTCTCCCAACAAAGTATTACGTAGATTTATGTCATGCGATATAATCTCACTGTTACATATTGTAACATTCAACAATTTGTTTTTCAATCGTTATTCACTGCTGAAAAGAATGCATTGTCTCTGCCATTCTTCCGTTAATATAAGATATTCCCTTTTTTTCATAAACATCTTAGCGAAAAAAAACACTCGGGATATCACTCCCAGGTGTCTTTCTGACTTTTTATTCCGCTATGGGCCGATCATCCGGTCTGATTTTCCGGTTAAATCACGGTCCTATTTATGCCATAAATTCTCCAACCAGTTTATTAACAACGGCTCCTTCTGCCTTGCCCTTTACCTTGGGCATCAGTTCTTTCATGATCCTGCCTTTATCCTTGGGAGTAGCTTTTTCAATGCCAAGGTCATTTAATACACCCTGAATGATTTCCCTGACTGCATCCTCTGAAAGATCAGCAGGAACAAATGCCTGATATACGGCAAGACGTTTTTCACACTGCTCTTTGATATCCGTTCTGTCTGCAGGTGCCGACTCCAGAGTTTCTCTGGTCTGACGAATCTCTTTTTTGATAACCTCGTTTTCTTCATCTTCCGTAAGGTCTTCTCTCTTATCAATCGCTTTATTCTTTAAAGCGCTTAATAACATGGAAAGAGAATCTTTTCTTTCTTTGTCCTTTTCCTTCATTGCTTTGACCATTTCAGCCCTGATTTCATCAATTTTACTCATGATATCTTCCTTCTTTCCTTCATTCAGATCCGGCTCTTTGCCACAAGACCTGTATATATTGAACAGATTTTTCCATCACCGGTATTATTTTAATTCCGTCCGGCAAAAATAGCAATCCATGCCGCTCCGATAATCGGCAGACACGATATTTTCAGCCCCACAGTACGGACAATAGAAAAGTTTCATTCCCCTGGGAATCGGATCGCCGATCAGATATCTGCCACCAACCCTTTGTCCACCGTATCTTTGGTTGACGCGTCTGATTTCTTCCTGTTTTTCCCTGGCATGCTCCATCTGATCCATTTTGGCCTTGCGTTCCAGATAATCCGTTGTCGACGGCTTTTTCCCGGTCTCCTTTTGAACAGTCTGCTGCTTATTGGGGCTCTGTTGTTTCTGCTGCATTTGCTGCTTTTGCTGCTTTTGTTGCAATTGCTGCTGTTGCTTTTCCTGCTTTAATTCACGTCTGGTAACGGAAAGCGGCTGGGTAGCCAGACGCTGATAGTGTTGATAATAGTTATCCTTCTGTGCATTTACAGCTGCTATCGAATCGGTTTTGGGTGGCGTGTACACTACCTGGGATCCATTATTGGATGGATTGTTTCTTTGCTGATTCTTCTGTGCTTTCAAGATCACCTGTCTGGTAATACAAATAAAAATCACAATATACACAATAAAAAAAAGCATCCTATTATTTCATCTCCTTTTCTAACCGGCCACATTGCCGTATTTCATCATAAACAGCTCTACACTCATCACATCGGGAACCTTTCCTGTCTTGATATCCTCATCTGCCCGGACGCAGTCATCAATAGCAGCCCGCAGAGTCTCTTTTTTAAACCTCGATGCCTGATCCAGACACTTGCCCGCCACAAAGGGCGGTACTCCCATTTTCTGTGCAATAGTCCGGCGGTCATAGCCCTGTTCGCGCAAGGATCTGGCCTGTAAAAGCAGATTGAACTGCCTTGCAAGCAAAGCCAGAATACGCATAGGCGGTTCCTTTAAAGAAAGCAGATCATAATACAGATGCAGAGCCTTTTCCTGTCTGCCTGTCGCCAGATAATTGATCATGTCAAAAATCCGGTTGGCAATCCTCTCTGTGCAGATTGTTTCCACATCTGCTGCCGTAATTTTTCCTTTGTTGAGACAGTAGCAGATGCACTTTTCCAGCTCGGAATGTATATTTTCCATATCTGTACCTGTCTTATAAAGCAGTGTGGATATCGCCATGGCATCCATTTCGAGATTTTCTTTTTTTGCAAGTCCGGCAATCCAGCGGCTCAATGTCGTCTCATCCTGTTCATGAAACTCACCGATATAACCGTGCTCCCTGACAGCCTTGTAAAGCTTATTGCGCTTATCAACTTCCTTTTCATTGAAAACAAAATAGGTCGTTTCAAAACATTCGCCAAGATATTCTGCCAGCTGGTCTGCTCCGGAATTTTTAAAAAGTCCGCTGTTTTCTATGATGATGACACGACGGTCTGCAAAAAAAGGAACCTCTTCCGCTTTGTCGATGATCTGTGCCTGATTGATGTCCTTTCCTTCATATATGGAAAGATTCATCGTATCGCCACCATTTAAAAGCGCATCCTTTAAGCGGTTGCGGTACTGATTTCTCAGGTAATCCTCTTCCCCGCACAAAAGATATATCTGTTTTAAATTGCCTGATTTGATATCTTCATTGATACGTTTCATAAAAACAGTAACGTTCCTCTCCTGTTGCACAGCATCATTCTGTTTTAATTTTAACCGTTTATGATTTAATTTGCAATGATACTTACACTTTTTAATGCATCACCCTTGGAATAATAATTACTGTCAAAAAATTTCATATATAATGGCTGTCCCTCACCCTCTGTAAAGAAAACAACCCAGTATTGCGTTTCCGGTAAATCACCCTCACCAAGCAGATCCGTTTCGGACGCCGTCACAAGATCTATATTGTAGCGGTACAGACAGCCGGAATATGCATCGTTTTGAAAAGTTGTTACCAGCTCGCTACTCATGTGATTATCTGTATATTGATATTCTATAAGTTGTCCATCAGAAAATTTCTCATAGCTTCCATATGAAGAATCAGTGCACACACCGGCTCCGCCAAGGGAATACCATGCTTCCGGTGTCCAATCGCCATGAGTCGGCTCTTTATAACTTTCACTCTTAAACAGACAGCCAGCAAAATTTAGAAACAGGTCTACCCGATAATCTGAATATGACAGCTTCCCTTTTAATTTTTCGTTCTCATTATTGTCAAGCAGGACAGACGGCAGTTCATATTTTTTTGCAAGAAAACTTTCAATATCGGCATCGGCAACATAACGGTCATCCGCAATATACAATAAAAAAGAATCCTGTGTCGCTGCATTGACCAAGCGTACCGAATATACTTCGCCCTTTTTATACTCTTCATCGACAGAGGTATCCTCCGCCCAGTAATATATACGCAGTTCAAAAACCGTATCATCATATGTAAATCCTGCTCTTTTCAGGTTGGTAAGAGATTCCGCATCATATGCCTCATCCTCTGTCAGATTGGTATACGAATCCCACAGGGAAATGCCCTTTTGTTTTTGTATATCAGCAAAGGAATCCGTTGTGACAAGTTGCACAAGCTCCTGCAGGGTCAGGACATTTTCAGATGGATCTTCCATATGATAATCGTAGGGAAGCCAGATTCCAGTCTCTCCATAGGGTCTTATCATCGTCACGGTGATCACTCCGTCTGGGAAAGAAATTCGCACATCACAGGTATCCGGATTGCTACCCGATTCCACCTCTGTCCGCATATTGCCTTTGTTTCCGATATTGAGCAGGTCATATACAGCAGTCTGTGGTGCAAAAAGATCGTGATATACATTTCCACTGGATAACAATGCATTCTGATTTAAGGTTTCTCCAAAAGAATTTTTCTCATAGTAATTCATCAGTGTGTCCTTAATTCCAAGAGGATAAGCAGTCAAAATTTCTTCTGCCGAAGCAATATCATCAAGATAAGTCATATTTTCTGCATCTATAGTATAAGTATCACCGTCACCTGACAGGTTGAGCTGCTCTTTTAATACCACCACATGCGGATCCGATGTCCATGCATAGTAAAGAATACTCACCGTCTGATTTTTGACATCGACATTGGAAACCACATACGGTGTTATCCCGTCAGGCCACTCCAACATCGGACTTGAACCAAGACTGAAATAAACGGTACCTTCTCCCTGCCTCAACAGATCTGCATCTTCAAAATTTTTTATAACCTCCTGATCGGCCATCGCGATGATTGTTTTTCCATCACCGTCACAAATGGCCTTTGCCCATTTATTAGCTGTGGCATTCAGTGCATTCTCCAATTCTTTGTCCTGCGTCTGTGTGCCACCATTTGTTTGCGAATCTGTTGTATTTTCGTCACCTGCTGCCTCCATATCCTGTCCGGATACTGACAAATCTTTATTTCCTTTTTGATCTGTCATAAAACAAATCGCAACTACAACTCCCAGCGCAAGGGCCGCAACCGTTATAAAAAGAGCCGGCTTTTTATAATTCAGGACGTTTTTAACCCGGTCCTTCACACTCACTTCACCAAAAGCAACCGGACATGCTGTTATCATTTTTTGCTTTACATGACATTCCAAAAGCGCCTGACAATACTCTGCCTTCCACTCTCTGTCTTTATTCTTTGTTACCTTTTCATCACAGGCAAGCTCTATATCCTTGCACAAAAGAATGTAGGCAATCCAGCATAGAGGCTGGAACCAGTATACAGCCAGTATTAAAAAACCAAGTGGTTTCCAGATATGATCTCCTCTTTTCAGATGCGCTCTCTCATGCTCCAGCACACAGTCTGTCACGTCTTCATCCATACCGGACGGCATATATATCTTAGGATTGATAACGCCCAGTATAAACGGACTTTGCACCTCATCGCAGGAATATACACGTTCGCATATTTTTTGTGAAACGGCAACTCTTTTACGAAGTAATATATAAGAAACCAGTGCATACAGGCATAAAAGAGCGACACCGCCAATCCATATCATGGAAGCCACGCTTATCACAATCTGCATGGGATTTACGGAGTATGCAACATTTGCCGCAAAATTATCGGCAAGCACCGGATTGATGACCTGATTGACTGTCGGCACACTCGATGTAATCTGTGGCACAGCCTGATACTCGATGTTTACAGGGATTGGTTCAGAATTCGGCACAAGGCTTAAGATGCTCTCAATATGAAAAGGTATGATCAGTTTTACTGCGACCAGTCCCCAAAGCGCGCAGCTAATCCATCTGGGTGCTTTTTTGATGCAGAGCCGGACGAGTATGACTGCCATGATCAAGGCACTGGTAATCAGAGCGTTATTCAATAATTCTATAAAAATATGGTTCATGTGTTTCCTCTTTTCTGGGGGGGATAGGTGGTTGTAGCTTTTGGTGGTTGTTTTTTTAGTTGATATTTGTATGAGATGGTAGCATCTAGCTGGTTCATTATGACTTCTTGATGCTGGATCCCTGATTTATGGATTTTATTATTTGGTAGATTGAGTCTGGCGTGTTTTCATCGTTTGATTTCGTGGATACCGATTTATTCATTTGCATCGGATGATCTGAATGAATCGATCATGTGCTGAATTTCATTAATTTCTTTTGATGACAGTTTTTTTCTGCCTGTAAAGGCCGCAATAAAAGATGGCAGGGAACCATTAAAGTTATCCTCTACAAATTTTTGACTTTTGGCACTGTCAAACTGTGCTTTTGAAACAAGAGCTGTTACTACTCCATCCTGATTTTGAAACAGGCCCTTTTCACACAGTTTTCTCAAAACGGTATAGGTGGTAGACTTTTTCCAGCCCAGTTTTTCTGCTGCAATCCCAACGAGCATTCCTGATGTGACCGGTTCATGCTCCCAGATTATCTGTGCAAATTGTTCCTGAATTTCTCCTAATTCGATTTCCATATGATTTCTCCTTGATGGTTGGTGATTGTTGTATGATTAATGAAGTTATGAGGTATTGTGGATTTTGATCCTTGGTTACCTTGGGATTGTTGGTTTATCCCAAGTAAACCTTTCTGCAGTTTAGTTTATCCTGAATAGACCGGTTTGTCAATTTGTTTTTTGGACGGACGCGCAAAGCGCCTGCGGCTGTTGCGCTGAGGGTGGTGGAATTAAGATAAAAGAGAGGAAACGGAAGATTATTGATGCCGGATGTATTAGATTAGGGTCTTGGCTCCGGTTAAGCGGTGCACTGAGTATGCTGCCAGGCAGCACACTCAGTCTCGCGCTGGCGCGCTATATAAAAAAATCGCAACTCAGGCTCTGATAAGTAAACTTATCTCGCCTGAATTGCGATTTTTTATGCACCGCTTATAGGAACGCGGATTTTATAACTGAGGACCAGCTGCTACTAAGGCTTTACCAGCTTCGTTTGTTGTGTATTTAACGAAGTTCTTCTGGAATCTCTCAGCAAGATCTTTAGCTTTTGCTTCCCATTCAGAAGCGTCTGCATATGTGTCACGAGGATCTAAGATAGCAGGATCAACGCCCGGAAGCTCTGTAGGAACTTCGAAGTTGAACATCGGGATCTTCTTTGTAGGAGCTGTCTTGATATCACCACTTAAGATAGCATCGATAATTCCACGTGTATCTTTGATTGTGATACGTTTGCCTGTTCCATTCCATCCTGTATTTACTAAGTATGCTTTTGCACCGTTAGCATTCATCTTCTTAACAAGCTCTTCACCGTATTTTGTAGGATGTAACTCTAAGAATGCCTGTCCAAAGCATGCTGAGAATGTAGGTGTAGGCTCTGTGATACCACGCTCTGTACCAGCTAATTTAGCTGTAAATCCTGATAAGAAGTAGTACTGTGTCTGTTCAGGAGTTAAGATAGATACAGGAGGTAATACGCCGAATGCATCTGCTGATAAGAAGATTACATTGTCAGCTGCAGGACCTGAAGATACTCCGTTTACTTTAGAAGCAATTTTCTCAATATGGTCGATCGGGTAAGAAACACGAGTGTTTTCTGTAACGCTCTTGTCGTTGAAGTCGATCTTTCCGTCTGCTGAAACTGTAACGTTCTCTAATAAAGCGTCTCTTCTGATAGCATTGTAGATATCAGGCTCAGATTCTTTATCAAGACCGATAACTTTTGCGTAGCAACCGCCTTCGAAGTTGAATACACCGTTGTCATCCCAACCGTGCTCATCATCACCGATTAATAATCTCTTAGGATCTGTAGATAAGGTTGTCTTACCTGTTCCTGAAAGACCAAAGAAGATAGCTGTGTGCTTACCTTCCATATCGCAGTTAGCTGAGCAGTGCATAGAAGCGATACCCTTAAGAGGTAAGTAGTAGTTCATCATAGAGAACATACCTTTTTTCATTTCTCCGCCGTACCATGTATT
>URPH01000027.1 GCA_900549665.1 uncultured Lachnospiraceae bacterium
AAGTCGAGTGTCGACCATAGGCGAACACCGGAGGGGCACCGTCCATTTATTGAAGTACACAAATAAATAAAGAGAGCCGAGGGCGGCATCGACAAATTAGCAATCCGATATGCGCTCCGGGAAGGACGCAGGCAGGGCAGCGGGAGGCATGCAGGGGGCGGAGGGGTGAGGATAGCCGCAGACAGGGATACATTCGGGAACCGGTAACGGAAGATATAGAACGAAATGGGATAGGACCGCATACAATAATACATAGAATAACAAAAACGGAGTTGCATAATAATGGAAAGAAGAATTGTACCTTTTTATATGGCTTATCCGCTACCGGTTAATTATCAGGATGAACAGGAAATGGTGCGGGATATGGAATATCTGCAGAGCCAGCATTCGATGGAAATCCGGCAGCTTAGAAAACATATTGCCGATACGATCAATATAATGGATTATGAAGGAAGTATGATTTATGATGAGTATCCGGATCGTTTTTCAATGGAAAGACAAAGTAAGATGATTAGTGAAAATTTGAAAAAAACATATGAGGATGATGAAAGCTGTGCGTTTCATAAAATGCTCTTCTGGGATGGGTTTGAAGATATTGTCAGACTGCTGGTATATGATGAGATCTTAAAACGGAGACATAGAAGAAAAAAAGGTTATCTGCAGTTTTAAAACCGTTTTTGGCTGTATGGGAACAAAATATGGTTGCGTGCGGTTTGAAATCGAATTATTATGGTAATGATGGCGAATTATGTGATACGGAATTGTATTATAACGCACAAAGAGAACAATAATTAAAACTGAGACAGAGAAAAACAATATGAAAAAAGGAATTATAAAAGCGGTTGTCTGTGTCGTAACATTTTTTATATCGATATTTGTGATTGGAATTGTGATGAACCGCGGAAACAGTGATATTACCATGGAAATGAGCAGCGCTTCGTATCCATTGGTTTACATCAATTACGAAGGGGAGCACATAAATTGTCTGCATGGATACGCTCAGGAAATGGACGTATCTTTTATGCGTGATGCGATAACCCCGCTTAGTGATAACAGACAATTATCTTTATATATAGATACTTTTGAAACCGGTATCAATTCTATCTCATACGAACTGCGGTCGACAGATGGTTCGAGATTGATCGAGAGTGCAGAGTTACAGGATTACAGTCAGCAGACGGCAGGGATTTCAGCAGATATCCAGTTGAAGGATTTAATTGAACCCGATGAAGAATATGAATTAATCCTATTGATGAATGATGCGCACGGACGACAGCTGCGTTATTATACCCGCGTGATCCAGAGAAGTGAAAATCATGTCGGAGAGGAAATACGTTTTGTAAAAAATTTCCATGAAAAGACCTTTGATAAGGAACAGGCGTCAGAGCTGGCCCAATACATGGAAACAGATGAGACCGGTGATAACACCTCGTACAGCTATGTTAATATACACAGCAGCTTCAACCAGATTACCTGGGGGGATTTAAAGGTTGAAAAGATCACCGAACCGCAGATTACGATTACGGAGCTTTTTCCACAGACTGCGCGGATCTGTCTGTCTTATTATGTCAAGATTATGACCGATAACGGAGAGCGTCGTTGCCGTGTGGATGAGTATTACCGTCTCAGATACGGTATTCAGAGAATATACCTGCTCAACTATGAAAGAACGATGACCGAAGTTTTTGAAATGGAACGGACGGCATTTAATAATGACAAGATCGATCTGGGTATCCGTGATGCAGATGTCGAGATCGCGGAAAGTGAAGACGGAGGAGTACTGGCCTTTGTATCAGCCAACAGATTGTTTTGTTTTAACTCCAACAACAACCGTCTTTCACAGCTTTTTGCATTTTATTCCAAAAATAATGAAGATGAAAGAACCTATTACAACCAGAATGATATCCGGATTTTGAGTGTGGATGAAGCCGGAAACGTACAGTTTGCAGTGTACGGATATATGGACCGGGGTACACATGAAGGAGAAATGGGGGTTGCCGTATACCTGTTTAACGGAGTCCTTAATACCATTGAGGAAGAGTCTTTTATTTCTTATGACCGCTCTTTTGCAACATTGAAAAGCGATGTGGAAAAGCTTCTGTATTTAAACAGCAATGAAGAATTGTTTATCTATCTTGGAGGAAGTATCTTCTGCATTAACCTGAATGAAAACAGCTATACCGTAGTGGCCGAAAATCTTTCGCAGGAAAGCTTTAAGGTATCGGAATCCGGGAAAATAGTCGTATGGCCTGAAGATGACGCTGATTACAGCCAGAGCCTGAATGTTATGAACCTCAATACCAAGGTGGTGTCATCCATTGAAGCCGGAACGGGAAATTATATCCGGGCACTTGGCTTTATGGAAGAGGATCTGATCTATGGACTGGTGCGTCAGGGAGATCTGTACAAGGATAATGTCGGAAGTCTTGTGACACCGATGTTTTGCGTGAATATCAGTACGGAGCCGGATAATAAGATCAGCATGCAGTATCAAAAGGATGAGATTTATATTATGGATGTGCTTCTTTCTGACAACCAGATCGCGTTGGAGAGAGCAAGAAAAACCGGTGACGGTATTTTTACCGCAACTGCGGCAGATCAGATTATGCGCAATACCTCGGAAAACGCTCATGAAAATACCATCAATGTTGCGGCAACACAAAATTTGGAGAAGATTGTTCAGATTGAGACAAAGAACAATATTTCCACAAGGTCTCTGAAATTTATGACCCCCAAGGAGGTTATGTATGAGGGCGGACATGAGGTCGCAATCGAATATCCGGAGAGTTTGTATGACAAATACTATGTATACGGATTTAACAGCATCACCGGTGTATATGCTAAGGAATCAGAGGCTGTCAATGTTGCGGAAAAAGAATCCGGCACAGTCTTAAACAGCCGTGGTGAGTATGTGTGGATAAAAGCAAACCGAAGCACGGTAAACCAGATCATGAAAATATCCGCAACCGCGCAGGATGCAGATAATTCATCGCTCGCGGTCTGCCTGGATACGATGCTGGGCGCAGAGGGGATCAGCAGAAACAGCCAGTATCTTCTCGATCAGGGAGCGACTGCTTTATCCATCCTAAAGGATAACATGCCGGAGGGCTATGAGATCCTGGATCTTAGCGGTTGTAGTCTGGATGCGGTATTGTATTACGTCAACAGGGATATTCCGGTCATGGCCATTTTGAATGACCGGAGTGCCGTTCTGATCGTGGGATTTAATGAGCTGAATACCGTGATCATGGATCCGTCTACCGGAACCATATACAAAAAGGGTATCAATGATTCTACGGATTGGTTTAATGCCAACGGCAATCAGTTTATCGCGTATATTAAGTAGCGGTTTACGTAGTAGATCAGCGGATTTTGAATGTATCATTGGAAGTATTGCAGAAAATATTATGGGAATACCACAAAAAAGTCACGGCAGAGTGAGCCGTGACTTTTTAGTATACGCATTATTTAAAAATAACATCGCGATATTTTTGCAGTGCAAACAAAAGAATCATGCCGAGGATTCCGCAGGAAAGGATTTCGCCCGCACCGATCGTGAGCATAAAAAACGGGATTCCGCCGGGAAGTCCGTAGGCATAGGTCAGAACAAACGGAATGATAATGGTATTGGCTAAGATCGGGGGAATGGGAGCACACCATTTCTGCTTTCTGAGAAGATAAGTACCGATTGCTCCGAGCAGGGTTGCGAGACTGCCAAAAACAATATCCCAGATGGCTGCACCTGTCAGAAAATTACTGAGCAGACAGCCGACAAAGAGACCGGGAATGGCTGCCGGAGTAAAGTAGGGAAGAATGGTAAGTGCTTCGGAAATGCGTACCTGAATGGCGCCGTTTGCTAAATTAAAAGCATTGATAAACAAAGTCAGCACCACGTAGAGAGCAGCAATGACAGCTGCCTGAGTGATAAAATAAGCCTTTTTTTGTTTCATATGTATTTCTCCTTTAGTTTTATTTTTTCTCCGTATCCGGATAGGTCAGGAAGGTCTCGAACTGACCGCAGACACCAATATAACACATGAAAAACAGAAAAGCAAGTATCAGAAATCAGAGAGTGATGCATTTATTAAAATTATATTAACGCATTGACTTTTTAAAGGTACTATTTTACGATATATATAATCGTTTGATAAGACGATGGAAATGGAGGAATTTTTTATGGATTTTTTAAGTAAGGTATCAGCAAAAGCAGGAGAAACATTACAGACAATCAAGGACAGCGATATAACAAAAAAGGCTAAAAATTATGCAGAGATTCCCGGTCTCCAGGTTCAGATCGGCAAAGCAGAATCTGCTATCAAAAAAGCCTATGAGGAAGTCGGTGAAGCTTATTTCAATGCACACGCAGAGGACGAGACAACCGAATATGAGGATCTGTTTACATTGATCAAAGCGAAAAAAGAACTGATCGGACAGTTGAGATCCGAAATAGAAGACAAGAAAAAGAATGATGACAGTGTGGAAGCAGAGGAAGGCTCTGTAAAGGCTGAGAAGATCTGCCCTATCTGCAATCACAGCGTGCCGGATGAAGCTGCTTTCTGCAGCGTATGCGGACATCAGTTTTAAGCAGACATCATAAATCCCCTGTGGATTGACAGTTACTCAGGATTTTAGTACCTGTCATATCCACAGGGGATTTTTATTGCTCTTTTTTATGGATTACATCTCGCCGCTTCTGTAACGAGCCAGCAGATTCTGGATACGGTCGCTTGGATTGAGCAGATCACTGATGGAAGCATCATGATTGAGCGTATCGATGATATAAGCGATGTATTTGCTCAGATCGCAGTTGATATAATAGGAACGCTTCAGCAGCTCGGGTGACTGATAGATCAGGTTGGTAGTAAGGATATAGTCGATCAGTCCTTCGCTGTGCGCTTCATCAAATTTCTCAAGACCGTTGGTAAATAAACCAAAGGTAGCAAATACAAAGATGCGGTTGGCTTTTCGTTTCTTTAAGGCGGCGCATACGTCGATCACGCTTTCGCCGGAAGAGATCATATCATCAACGACGATAACATCCTTGCCTTCCACGCTGGATCCTAAGAACTCATGCGCAATGATCGGGTTGCGTCCGTCAACCAGACGTGTATAGTCGCGGCGTTTGTAAAACATACCCATATCAAGGCCTAAGTTGTTGGCAATATAGATGGCACGGCTCATACCGCCTTCATCCGGACTGACTACCATCATATGATCGGAATCAATGGTAAGATTTTTGACATTTTTTAATAAGCCTTTGATAAACTGGTATGCAGGCTGTACCGTTTCAAAACCGTTGAGCGGGATTGCATTTTGGACTCTTGCATCATGTGCATCAAAGGTAATGATGTTATCCACGCCCATATTGACAAGCTCCTGTAATGCAAGTGCGCAGTCTAAGGATTCGCGGGAGCTTCTTTTATGCTGTCTGCTTTCATAGAGGAACGGCATAATAACCGTGATGCGGCGTGCCTTGCCGCCGACAGCGGCGATAATACGTTTGAGATCCTGAAAGTGATCATCCGGAGACATGTGATTGGGCTTTCCACATAAAGAATAGGTCAGGGAATAGTTGGCAACGTCTACCAGAATGTATAAGTCGTTTCCTCTGACTGATTCCAGGATGACACCCTTTGCCTCGCCTGAACCAAAACGCGGAACCTTTGCCTGAAGCAGATATGAATCGCGCTGGTAGCCTTTGAATGCTAAATCCTCGGTGTGGGCATGCTCACGTTCGGTTCTCCAGTCAACAAGGTATTTGTCGACCTTTTCTCCGAGTTCCGAACAGCTCTTTAAGGCAATGATACCTAAAGCTCCTACCGGGATGGTTTCTAAGTTTCTCAATTCTTCACGTTTGGACATGATGAATGATCCTCTCTTTCTCTCGTTTCGTTATTTGATGTTTTATTGTTGCTTATGATTGACTGGCAGTTTCTTTTTGATGCGGATGTCATCTCCGCCAAAGAAGCAGAAGGTATACTGACCACTGATGCGTGAAAAAATTCGCTGGTCATAACGTGCTTCCAGTTCGTTTAATCCGAAATTGGTGGAAATGATCGTGGGCTTGTGGGCAATATCCCTGTTGTTGATACAGGTAAACAGATCGGATTTGACGCGGTCTGTAATTGTCTCGGCTCCTAAATCGTCAATGATGAGCAGATCTCTGTCATAGATTTCTTCCATAAAAGAAAAGTATTCATCCTTGTCCTCCTGAAAACGCAGATCCACCAACATCCTAAACAGATGCTCTGCGCTGCAATAGGTAACGGAAATGCCCTGCTCCATCAGTTCTTTGGCAATACAGCAGGACAGAAAAGTCTTGCCAGTACCAACATTACCACAAAATAATAGATTTTGGTAGTCTGAGCCGAAATTTGTCACAAAATTTTTGGCGATTGCAACGGAACGTTGATACGAGGCTGCTTCTTCCCGGGAAAAATAATCAAAAGAAAGGGTATCAAAATTCTGTGCGGTAATCAGATCATAAATGCCGGACTGTTCAAATAAAAGTCTGGTCTGTGCTTCAATAAAGCAACGGCATTTCTTTCTGGTATCGGGAAGAAAACCAGTATCTTTGCAAATCGGACACTGATATGTCATCTTGAGATAATCGGGAGAATAACCATGCTTTGCAAGAAGGGAATCCCGATCCTTTTTAAGGACTGCTTCCTCTGAAAGACACTGAGAAATGGTCCGGTCATCCTTTTGAATCCCGGCCCTGGTACGCTTGATGCGCAGGGCATTGAGATTGTTTTGCAGGTCAAAATACAGAGGGAGCTTTTCGCGGATTTCCTGTTCTCTTTCTGACAAAAGCATGCGGTTGTTGTTTCTGATCTCATCGTAGTGTTGGAGGATGGTATCAAATTGCTTATTTGTTAAGCCCATAAAAACTCCTTTGGAGAATATATTGTCTTGCGATCTTAGTTGCTGCGTAAAATCTGCTCCAGCGCCTGAAAATCATAAGAATGTCTGTTTGCATGGAGACTGTTGGTAGATTTTGATGTATTTTTGGCGGGCTTTGCTGCTGCATTGTGTCCCGCTTCAAAGGCTTCGATATCCTGCTCTGAAAAAACACCTGCGGCATGCCATTTGGAGAGAATGCCGTTGGTATATTCAAAACGATGGCGGTCTGTACTCAGTACGGTCTTTTCACAGGCTTTTAAAATAATCTTTTGTGAAAAACCCCATTCCTCGGACCATTTGCGGATAAAGGCAATTTCCGGATCGGTCGGATCGGAATTTTTGCCGAGAGCCTTCATAATGGTATAAACAGATTTATCATAACGGCCTGTCTGATTTTTGGCCTGTTCGATCGTCGTAATATTGGAATCGGCCCAGTTCATGGCTACCTTCTGGATATAGGAAAACTGCTTTTTGCCGCGGCCGACACAGTATTGGATCAGATAATCGATCAGATCGGCAGAAAATCCAAGACTGTCGTAGATATAAAGCAGTACCTGGATGTCGCTGGGAGATAAAGGCTTTCCGATATAAGACTCCGCAATAAAAATGATCTGGGAGGTCTCATTGTTGGTCTTGAACGCCATTAAGTCCTCGGGACTGTAAGAGGGCTTGGGAGTCGGACCTGCTGCAAGCTTGGGAGCAAGCGGCACGATCTCTGCCTGCTTTGTAAGATCATCCCCGGACGGTGCCGTGACCGGAGCTGCTGCGGCTATGGCTGCAGTCTCTGTCTTGTGGGAGACCGGGAAGGGCAGAATACGGATGGCTGTAATGTGATCCTCTTTGTCAAATTCCAGAGAAAGAAGATCTTTCTTTTCCCAGTAATTAAGCGCGCGCAAAACATCCTGCTCCATATAGTTGAAGTGTTCAACAATATCTGAAATGCCGAAGGGCAGACCGGCACTGCTCATGCGCAGAAGATATAAATAGATCTTGATCTGTGCATCATTGGCTAAAACCATATATTCATCAATAAAACGGTTGGACAGGACGGTAAAGTCAGCACCCTGATCCAGCGATACGGTCAAATTTGTCATTTTATTCACCTGTTTATGTATTCTTTAAAGCAAGTGAAAGTATAGCATAAAATAGCGCAAATTGAAATAGCTAAATTTTCAAAAAAGTCCCTGAAATCAAGGCTTGCGGGATTTTTTGAAAAGATGTGGATATGTGGATAAAAAGTGTACATAATCAAAATAAAAACGGATATTTCCCTACCGGATCAAGACAATCGGAGGCAAAAAAGAAAAAGATTATGTAAACAATAATATCCACAAAAACGGTGCATATTTATTCACAGTTTTTTGTGGATATTGTGGATAAGCTAGTCTGCGAGGAGATTTTCCCCGATTTTTACAACATCTCCGGCCCCCATAGTTATCAACAGGTCTCCGGCAGAATAATTTTTTTTCAAAAAGGCTTCGATTTCTTCAAAAGAAGGAAAATAATCGCATGTCGTACCAAGCTTTTGTATTTCGTTTTGAAGCGTCCGGGAGCTGATCCCCAGATTGTCGGTCTCACGGGCTGCATAAATATCAGCCAGCACGACGTGGTCTGCCAGGGAAAGCGCCTTGGCAAATTCCGGTAACAGAGCCTTGGTACGTGTGTAGGTATGCGGCTGGAACACACACCAGAGCTTTTTGTGAGGATAATTGCGTGCGGCATGGAGTGTCGCACTGATCTCGGTGGGGTGATGTGCATAGTCATCAATGATGGTGACGCCGTCTACCGTGCCCTTAATCTGGAAGCGACGGTCGGTTCCGGTAAAGGAAGCAAGGGAATCGCGGGTAACATCCGCATCAACACCGCATAAATCGGCAAGTGCAATGGCCGCCAGGGAATTGAGGATGTTGTGCTCTCCGGTTACACCAAGTGTGATGGTGCGGCTTTCTCCGTTATGGCATGCTTTAAAGGTTGGCCTTGCGTAAGTATCGTAGGTGATATCGACAGGATAGTAGTCGCAATCACGGGAAAGTCCAAAGGTAATGATATCGCAGTTTAACCCATCTGTGATTTCAGACAGATTGGGGATTTCGCCATTGATGATCAGGGTCCCGTTTTCCGGTAAAAGACCGGCAAAACGATGGAACGAATGACGGATATCGTTGATGTCTTTAAAAAAATCCAGATGATCCGCATCAATGTTGAGGATGATGCCGATCTTTGGGAAAAAGCTTAAAAAGCTGTTGGTATATTCACAGGCTTCCGTAACAAAATAGTCGGAAGCTCCGATCTTAATGTTGCCTCCGATGGAATGCAGGATGCCTCCGATGGAAAGTGTGGGATCCATGCCGGCGTTCATAAAGATCTCGCTGATCATGGAGGTTGTGGTCGTCTTGCCGTGAGTGCCGCTTACCGCGATCGGAACGGGATAATTTTTCATGATCTGGCCAAGAAGCTCGGCACGTGTCATGCAGGGTATGCCTGTTTCTCTGGCTGCACAAAGCTCGGGGTTGTCATTATGTATGGCCGCAGTATAAACAACCAGATCGATATCAGGAGTAATATTTTGGGCGGATTGTCCATATAATACGGTAATCCCCTTTCCGACAAGATGTCCGGTCAGACTGCTCTCTTTGGAATCGGAACCCGAAATGCGAAAGCCGCGGTCCGCGAGAATCTCGGCAAGCCCACTCATACTGATGCCGCCTATACCAATGAAATGAATGTGAATCGGTTTTTCGAAGTCAATTTGATACATGATTACACTTCCTAATTTTATATTTAATGAAACATTTTGTTTCCTTAATTTATTATAACCGTCATTGCAAGAATTACAAATAATATTTTTCGGGAAAGGCTCTTTGGTAATATTCAACAAAAAAAACTACTGTTTTCAATGCACAAAAGATGCGCGTCGGTATTTTTTACAGAAAAACGCACAAAGGAAATGTGAAATTTGTGTATTTTTTACATAAAAATTAAGAAAAGTCGGGATTTTGTTTGTAAAAATATTCACTTTAACTATATTGTATGCTATAATTTAGATACTATTTAAAAATATTCTTTTCGATTTATTTATTTTCAATATTTTGAGAAGATAGCAAGAGGTGAAGACATGATTAAGAAAGAAATGATTGCCATGCTGTTGGCCGGTGGACAGGGCAGCAGACTTGGCGTGTTGACAGCAAAGGTTGCGAAGCCTGCTGTATCATTTGGCGGAAAATACCGTATCATTGATTTCCCACTCAGCAACTGTATCAATTCCGGTGTCGATACAGTCGGTGTACTGACACAGTATCAGCCTTTGAGACTGAATACACATATCGGTATCGGTATTCCGTGGGATCTTGACAGAAATATCGGTGGTGTGACTGTGTTGCCGCCTTATGAAAAGAGCTCCAATACCGAGTGGTATACAGGTACTGCCAATGCAATTTATCAGAATATTGATTATATGGACAGCTTCAATCCGGATTATGTACTGATCCTATCCGGGGATCACATTTATAAGATGGATTATGAAGTAATGCTTGACTATCACAAGTCCAAAGGTGCAGAGGTTACTCTTGCAGCCATGCCGGTTCCTTATGAAGAAGCAAAGCGTTTTGGTATTCTGATCACAGATGATGATCACAAGATCAATGATTTCGAGGAAAAACCGGAAAACCCCAGAAGCAATCTTGCTAACATGGGCATTTACATATTCAACTGGAAGACACTCAAGGAAGCGCTGATTGCCAATGCACAGCAGCCCGGTCTGGATTTCGGTAAACATGTTATCCCTTATTGTCATAAAAAGGGAGCACCCTGCTATGCTTACGAATATAATGGCTACTGGAAGGATGTCGGCACACTTCATTCTTATTGGGAAGCCAATATGGAGCTGGTTGATATCGTACCGGAGTTCAACCTCTACGAAGAATACTGGAAGATTTACACCAAATCCGAAAAGCTTCAGCCACAGTATGTTTCCGAAAACAGTGAGATTGAGAAATGTATTATCGGTGAGGGCGCACAGATTTACGGCAAGGTTTACAATTCCGTTATCGGATGCGGCGTGACGATCGGTGAAGATACGGTTGTAAGAGATTCCATCATCATGAATGACACGGAGATCGGCAGGGGATGTGAGATCACCAAGACCATCATTGCTGAAAACGTATTGCTTGGCGACAACATAAGGATTGGCGTCGGCGAGGAAGTGGACAATGATACCGCACCTCATATTTACAACCACGGACTTGTATGTATTGGAGAAAAATCCGTTGTTCCCAGTGGTGTTACCATTGGCAAAAACGTCGTTATTTCCGGTCTGACCGCAACAGCGGATTATCCGGACAATACATTGGCAAGCGGCAAATCTTTGATTAAGGCAGGTGAATAGGTATGAGAGCAATCGGAATTATTTTAGCCGGTGGAAACAACAACCGGATGGGTGAGTTATCCAAAAAAAGAGCAATCGCTGCTATGCCTATCGCAGGCAGTTATCGTGGAATTGATTTTGCGTTAAGCAATATGACCAACTCCCATATTCAAAAGGTAGGTGTGTTTACACAGTACAATGCCAGAAGCTTAAATGAGCACTTAAGCTCATCCAAATGGTGGGATTTTGGCAGAAAGCAGGGTGGCTTATTTGTTTTCACTCCCATGATCACAGGAGAAAACAATGCATGGTATCGTGGTACCGCAGATGCGATCCATCAAAATCTGTCTTTCCTCAAGGAAAGTCATGAACCATATGTCGTAATCACCTCCGGTGACTGCGTATACAAGATGGATTACAATAAAGTGCTGGAATACCATATCGCCAAAAAAGCGGATATTACCGTTGTATGCAAGGATATGCCGGCAGGAGAAAATGTAGACCGTTACGGTATCCTCAAGATGAATGAGGATTATCGTATTGAGGAATTTGAAGAAAAACCTCTGGTTGCCAATTCCAACACGATTTCCTGCGGTATCTATGTGATCCGCAGAAGACAGCTGATCGAACTGATCGAGAAATGTGCGGAAGAAGGCCAGTATGATTTTGTAAAGGATATTCTGATCCGTTATAAGAGCTTAAAGAGAATTTATGGATACAAGATTGATGATTACTGGAAAAACATTGCTACCGTGGATGATTATTTTGAAGCCAATATGGACTTCTTAAAGCCGGATATCCGCAATTACTTCTTTAAAGAATATCCGGAAATCTACTCCAAGGTAGATGACTTACCGCCTGCAAAATACAATGTAGGTGCCAAGCTCAAAAATGCGTTGATCTCAAGCGGAAGTATTATCAATGGTGTGGTTGAGAATTCGGTAATCTTCAAAGGCGTATTTGTCGGCAGTAATTGTACGATCAAAAATTCCATTATCTTAAATGATGTGTATATCGGAGACAATACCTATATCGAAAACTGCATTGTGGAAAGCCATGATACGATTCGCGCCAACTCGTATTTAAAGGGTGAGGACGGCATCAAGATTGTGGTTGAACAAAGTGATCGTTATGTATTATAATAATAATCCGACTACACAAAAATAAGGGGGAAGATCAGATGAACATTACTGACGTACATGTACGCAAGATTACGCAGGAAGGCAAGATGAAGGCGGTTGTTTCCATCACGCTCGATGATGTATTTGTGGTACATGACATCAAAGTAATAGAAGGCGAAAAGGGGTTGTTTATCGCAATGCCCAGCAAAAAAACTGCTGATGGCGAATATCGGGATATCGCACACCCGATCAATTCCGCTACCAGGGAACTGATTCAAAATAAAATTCTGGATGCTTACAAGGAAGCTTTGGCTGCTCCGGAATTTCAGGGATAGTTTTATTTATATTTTCGAGAAGGAAAAGGGTTACAGAGACCGTTGCCGGGGGGCAGCGGTCTTTTAATGAAAAGCCTCTGCTTGACCGCGGAGGCCATTGTGCGTTATAGATATAGATAAACAACAGATTCACAATATGATCAGGAGGAAGCATATGGTTATCATAGCAGGACTTGGAAATCCGACCAAAGAATATGAACATACAAGACACAATGTCGGTTTTGATACGATTGACTGCATCGCAGATCAGTATGGAATTTCCATCAATGAAAAAAAGCACAGGGCATTGGTGGGAAAGGGAATGATCGAAGGACAGAAGGTCATACTGTTAAAGCCGCAGACCTTTATGAATCTGAGTGGGGAGAGCATTCGTGCAGCCGTTGATTTTTATAAAGTGGATGAAAAAGAGGAGCTGATCGTTATATACGATGATATTTCTCTTCCTCCCGGCCAGCTGCGTATCCGCAAAAAAGGAAGTGCCGGCGGACACAATGGGATCAAAAATATAATTGCGCATCTTGGACATGATACCTTTATGAGAATCAAAGTCGGTGTTGGTGAAAAGCCGGCCGGATATGATCTCGCAGACTATGTGCTGGGACATTTTTCGAAAGAAGACCGTGCGATCATGGATGATGCATTTAAGGAAGCCGCAGAGGCTGTAAAAATGATGATCACGGATGGACCGGATGCAGCCATGAATGCATTTAACAAAAAGAAATAGTATGTTTGACCTTTTGGCCCCTGATATCATATTATTCTGGTTAGAGAGGATTTAGAGTGAGAGTATTACGAGAGTGTCTGAACGGACTTACAGATTTTGAACAGATACAACAGGATATTCGGGATAAAAAGCCCATTGCCGTTTCCGGGTGTGTGGATTCACAAAAGGCGCATTTTATGTGGGCTTTATCAGAGGACTTTCCGTTCCGCATTGTGATCACCCATTCCGAAATCCGTGCAAGAGAGATTTATGAGGATTTTTCCTTTTATTCCAAGGATGTGTACCTGTTTCCGGCAAAGGATTTTATCTTTTTTCAGGCGGACATCAATGGAAGCAAGGTGACGAGGGAGCGTATCATGGTATACCGTCGTATTTTAGAGGCGGAGCCCTTTACCATGGTAACGACGCTGGATGCTCTGATGGCAGCCTGCATGCCTTTGGAAGTGTTGGAAAATAATATCATCCGTCTGGATAAGGAGAGCATTGTGGATATCAAGGCACTGTCGGCAAAGCTTGTCCGTATGGGCTATGAGAGAGTCGGACAGGTAGAAAGCGGTGGTCAGTTTTCTGTCCGCGGCGGTATTGTCGATATCTTTGATCTGACAGAGGAAAATCCCTACCGAATTGAGTTCTGGGGCGATGAGATTGATTCGATGCGGACCTTTGATGCACAGAGCCAGAGATCCATAGAGGCTCTGGATGAGCTTTCTGTTTATCCGGCAACGGAGCTTCTCCTGACGGAAAAAGAAAAGCAGGATGGACTTATGCGTATCCGCAAGGAAGCCAGGGAAACAGAGGATAAGTTCCGCAAGGCACACAATCCGGAATATGCAACGCGGATCAAAAACCAGACCGCAGCCCTTATGGAGCAGATTGAGGAATATGGTGTCATGGCCAATCTGGACAGCTATATCTCCTATTTCTTTGAAAAACTGTCATCTGTGCCGGAGCTGTTTTCAAAAGAGGAAAGCATCTTCTTTTTAGATGAGCCGCTCAGGATACAGGAACAGGCCGGTGCCGTGGAGCTGGAATTTACGGAAAGCATGAAGACCAGACTGGAAAAGGGCTATTCACTTCCCGGACAGAGCAGGATTTTGTTCAGCGTAAAGGAAATACTGGCAGGACTGCAGAGCAGGTATCTTACCTGTATATCGACACTGGATACGCGGCTTCCGGTCGAGGTGGAGCACAAATATTATATTACAACCAAATCCATACAGTCTTTTCACAATAGCTTTGAAGAGCTGTGCCATGTACTTGCAAAATATAAAAAAGACGGTTATCAGGTTGTGCTGGTGACACCGTCTGTGACAAGAGCCAGACGACTTGCGGGCGAATTGAGAGACCGTGGGCTTTCCTGTTTTTATTCCGAAACAGGGGACGAGCCTTTAGAAAAGGGTCAGATCATGTCGGTATACGGCCAGATCAAAAAAGGATTTGAATACCCGCATATCAAATTTGCCGTGATATCGGAAAGCGATATTTTCAGCAAAAAGCAGATTAAGAAAAAGAAGACCAAAAAATATGAAGGGCAGAAGATCAGCAATTTTACGGATCTGAAAATTGGTGATTATGTTGTGCATGAAAGGCACGGCCTTGGAATTTATCAGGGAATTGAAAAAATAGAGGTTGACCATGTGGTCAAGGACTATATGAAGATTTCTTACCGGGATGGCGGAAATCTTTATGTGCTGGCAACGGAATTCAATGTGATTCAGAAATATGCTTCATCAGAGGCAAAGCAGCCCAAGTTAAATAAGCTTGGAACGACAGAGTGGGAAAAGACCAAGACAAAGGTAAAAAGTGCTGTCTATGAGGTTGCCAAGGATCTGGTAGAGCTTTATGCGATCCGCGCCGATCAGAAGGGCTATGCCTACAAGGAAGATACGGTATGGCAGAGGGAGTTTGAGGAATTATTTCCTTATGAAGAAACACAGGATCAGCTTTTGGCGATCGAGGCTACCAAAAAGGATATGGAAAGCACCAGGATCATGGACAGGCTGATCTGTGGAGATGTGGGCTTTGGAAAGACGGAAATTGCTATCCGTGCTGCTTTTAAGGCTGTACAGGAAGGAAAACAGGTCGCATTTTTGGTGCCAACGACGATTCTTGCAAAACAGCATTATGACACCTTCAAACAGAGAATGAAGGATTATCCGGTCACCATTGAGATGCTGTCGCGCTTTCGCAGTGCTGCCGAACAGAAAAATGCCATTCATGAATTGGAAAGAGGAATGGTGGATATCATAATCGGTACACACAGACTTTTGTCCAAGGATGTCAAATTCCATGATCTGGGACTGCTGATCGTGGATGAAGAGCAGCGTTTCGGAGTATCGCACAAGGAAAAAATCAAACAGTTAAAGAAAAATGTGGATGTACTGACTCTTACAGCAACACCAATCCCGCGTACGCTTCATATGAGTCTGGTCGGTATCCGTGATATGAGTGTGTTGGAAGAGGGGCCCGGAGACCGTATGCCGATCCAGACCTATGTCATGGAATACAATGAGGAAATGGTGCGGGAGGCTATTAACAGGGAGCTTGCAAGAGGCGGCCAGGTCTACTATGTATATAATCGTGTCAATTCCATAGCGGAAATGACGGAAAAGCTTCAGGCACTGGTGCCGGATGCCACAGTGGCTTATGCACACGGGCAGATGGTAGAGCATGATCTTGAGACGATCTTATATGATTTTATCAACGGTGAGATCGATGTACTGGTGGCGACGACGATCATTGAGACGGGAATTGATATTCCCAATGTCAACACCATGATCATCCATGATTCGGATACACTGGGATTGTCTCAGCTTTATCAGCTTCGCGGACGCGTCGGGAGAAGCAGCCGGAATGCCTATGCTTTTTTAATGTACAAACGGGACAAGGTCTTAAAAGAGGTTGCCGAAAAGAGACTGGAGGCCATCAAGGAATTTACCGATCTGGGAAGCGGCTTCAAGATTGCCATGAAGGATCTTGAGATCCGTGGTGCCGGCAATCTGCTCGGCAAGGTGCAGCATGGCCATATGGCAGCAGTCGGATATGATCTGTATTGCAAAATGTTAAACGAATCCGTCAAGCAGTTAAAGGGACTTCCCATGGAAGCAACTGATTTTGATACCATTCTCAATATGGATGTCAATGCCTATATTCCCGTGGAATATATCATGAATGAGACGCAAAAGCTTGATATTTATAAGAGAATTTCTTATATTGAAAATGATGAGGAATGCGAGGACATGCGGACAGAATTGCAGGATCGTTTTGGTAAGCTGCCACTGCCTGCACAAAACCTGCTTCGTATTTCACTGCTCCGTGCAAGGGCGCACCGGCTTTATGTTGAGGAGATCCGGGCGCAAAAGGACGGAATTGAGCTTTTCATGAACCGCGAGGCCAAGATCAAATCGGAAAATATCCCGGCGCTGCTTGAGCGTGCCGGTGGAATGATCGCATTTAATATGCGGAACACACCGACGTTTTCATGCAAGCTGTATCCGACAGGATATGATACCAAGGATGAGGAGACCTTGCTCAAGACCTGTGAAGATTTAATCGAAATCATGGAGGCGTACCTTTTATAGAAAGACAGCCAGATTTTGCATGGCATTTATATTACCATAAGCAGGCATCTCTTCGCTGTCGGTACTTAGGCGGCGTATTTTGGCGCCTTATGTACCGCTACTGCGAAGTTATAGCGAAAGCGGCCTGCGGTGGCAATATAAATGCCATGCAAAATCCGGCGTGAGCTTATTCAATAGCATAAACCGGAAAAGGAGAATGTATATGTATCATTACAATTTACAGGAATGGCTGTTATTTTTCTTTATATATTGTTTTTTGGGCTGGTGCTGGGAATCGTGTTATGTGTCAGCAAAACAGCGTAAATGGGTAAACAGAGGCTTTCTGAATGGACCGTTTCTGCCAATCTACGGCTTTGGTGCACTTTCTGTTCTGATTGCCACACTTCCGGTGCGGGAAACGCCGGTTTTGGTATTTATCTTTGGCATGCTGGGAGCTACGGCACTGGAGCTTGTGACCGGGATCTGTATGGAAAAGCTGTTCCATGTCCGTTATTGGGATTACAGCAATCAGAAATTTAATTATAAGGGACATATCTGTCTGTCGTCTTCTCTGGCGTGGGGCGCGTTTTCACTGGCCATGATCTACGGTTTTCACAAGCCGATCGAAAGGCTCGTGACATCCATTCCTTTCGCATGGCTCGATATCCTGACGACGGTCTTAACCGTTGTGGTTGCAGCCGATTTTGCAGTCAGCTTCAAGACAGCTATGGAGCTGCGCGACATTCTGGACAATATGGAGCGTGTCAAAGACGAAATGAAGCGCTTACAGAAGCGTGCTGAGGTCATAGAAGCATTTTTAGCTGAGGATTTCCAGGATGCCAAGGATCAGATTAAGGAAGGCGTGCAGGAACGCAGAGAACAGTTTGCCGAGGATATGCAGGAACGCAGAGAACAGTTTGCAGAAGATATGCAGGAGCGTAAAGAGCAGTTTACCGAGGGCGTGCAGGAGTACAGGGATCAGCTTGTCGAGGGTATGAAAGAGCGCAGAGACAGCATGATGGAGGAATGGCAGCAGAAGAAGGAAAATGCCAGACTGCAGCTGCAGGAAATCCGCAATAAGCAGAATACATATACAGAGCGCATGAAAAACGGCATGCCGGGAAATGCATCTATTGCAGGGCTTTTAAAACGAAATCCTTCAGCCGTGTCCCGCAGACATGTACAAAGCTTTAAAGAGTACAAAAAGGAATTGCTTGAAAACAGAAAGAAAAGAAACGACCGAGAAAAATAGGCAGAGACCGGAAGGAAAGCAATGGAAGTACGATTGACGGAAAATCTACAGGAATATATGAAAAAAACAGGGAAGCAGAGCATTATGGTGGAGGTTATCCAGACACAGAATTCCGATTTTGATGTCACGGAAATCTGCCCCAGACTGATTCCGGAAAAGATGGCGGAGAATCTGATCAATAAAAAAAATTACCGGGAGGTTGCGGCACCGTACGGAAGAGTACTGATGCCGCCCTACCGGCTTGAGATCGAGCCGGTGGTGACCTTCCGGTTGAAATCCTTCCTGTTTATTAAATGGATCAGGCAGGAAGGCATATCTTTGTAAAAAATATCTTTTGCCCCTGACATCATAATATCTTTTAACGGATATTATCTAAAGATAAAGCATGTGTTTTTGAAGAGAATCGTGAGGTTTTCTTCTTTTTTTATGAAACCGCAGCAAGATCCGAATGAATGGATAAAGTTTTATTTCAATCCCTGAATCAGAATAAAGAGGATCAGAACCGGTAAAACGATCAGGAAATACCATTTCATCCAGCCTGCAAACTTGATACCCTTTCCGGTATTGGCTTCGACCTGATAGTTTTGAAAGCCCCAGCCCCACTTGGTAACGCAGAACAGAAGATAGATCAGGGAGCCGATCGGCAGCAGCAGGTTGCTGACAATAAAGTCCTCGCTGTCTAAAATGTCCCTGCCGCCGATAAGATGGACGTTGCTCCATACGTTATAGCCAAGAACGCAGGGGAGACTCACGATCAGTACGATGATGCAGTTGATGATGGCAGCCTTTTTCCGGCTGATTCCAAAGGTGTCGATGCAGGAAGAAAGGATGTTTTCAAAAACGGCGATGACAGTTGAAAAGCTGGCAAATGTCATAAATAAAAAGAATAAGGCACCCCAGATCCTGCCGCCGGACATATTGACAAATACGTTGGGCAGTGTCACGAAAATGAGACTCGGTCCGGCATCCACCTCTACGTTGAAGCTAAAGCATGCAGGGAAAATGATCAGTCCCGACATAATGGCAACGAAGGTATCGAGTGCACAGATCCGCAGACCTTCGCTCGGAAGTGTGTGCTCACGTCCCATATAACTTCCGAAAATTTCCATGGCGGCTACGCCGAGACTTAAGGTAAAGAAAGACTGGTTCATGGCAGAGGCAATGATCTTGCCGATACCGATCGTCTTGATGGCATCAAGGTTTGGAACCAGATAAAAACGCAGACCTTCGGCCGTGCCGGAAAGTGTCATGCTATGTACGGCAAGTACAACGATCAAAACAAGCAAAGAGCACATCATGACCTTGCTGATCCGCTCCAGACCATTTTGCAGGCTTCTGCTGCATACTAAAAAGCCCAGGATAACGACTACAGCCATCCAGATGCCCATTTCACCCGGATTTTGCAGCATATTGAAAAATTCGGCGCTGCAGCTTTCGGTATCCATCCCATGATGGAAGGTGCCTGTGGCAAATTTGAAAAAGTAGGAAATCATCCATCCGGCTACGGTGGTGTAGTACATCATCAGCACATAACAGCCAAGGATGGCAATATATCCGTGGATATGCCAGAAGCTGCCCTTTTTTTCAAGGGTCTTGTAGCCTAAAACAGCACTTTTTCTGCTGGCACGTCCTACAGCAAGCTCCATGGTAAGGACGGGAAGTCCCATTGTGATCAGAAATACAAGATAGAGCAAAACAAAGAGACCGCCGCCGCTTTGTCCGACAACATAAGGGAAACGCCAGACGTTGCCAATTCCAATGGCACAGCCGGCACTGACCAGTAAAAAGCCCAGTCGTGACTTAAAAGATTCTCGTTCCAAAATAATACTTCCTCCTAAAATTTGAGTAATTGTTTGACTATGCGCCGTATAAGGCGCTAATATTACAATTTTACAGGGTGTTGACAATTTTGACAATATGAAAGTACCATGATGACAGAGATTGATAACAGAGATTGATGACAGGGATTGATGTCAGAGATTTGCATATGATGGCTGAGTTGGCAAAAAATTGAATTACGGAAGAAAGATACGAGGAATGAATATGAAGGAAAACGGCCGGTTGGTTGTATGTATGGGAAAGGGTGCGCAGCCGGATGCGGCTGTGGCACTGGCAAAACGTGTCGGTGCAGAGATTGCAGATGCGCCCGGCGATGGACTGACATTGTGGATAGACGGAAAAGGTGTTTCACTGCATGGCTATGGATTGAGCTATGCCGGTGATTTTACGCAGATGCTGCACAGGATCACGGATGGACGGCTGTCGCATGAGATGTTGGTCCGTGTGGCCAAAACGGGGGAAGAAAAACCGCGTGCCATTGATGCAACAGCCGGAATGGGAGAGGATTCGCTTTTGCTTGCGGCATGTGGCTATGATGTGACATTGTATGAGCAAAATCCGGTTGTTGCAGCTTTATTAAAGGATGCGATCCGGCGTGGCAGAAAGCATCCGGTACTGGGTGAAATCGTAAAGCGGATGCATCTGATCGAGGGCGACAGTATAGAACTGATGAAGGAGTATCCCGCAAAGCCGGATCTGATCTATCTGGATCCGATGTTTCCGGCCAGACAAAAGAGCGGACTGATCGGAAAGAAGCTTCAGCTGATCCAGAAGCTGGAGCAGCCATGTCCGGAGGAAACGGATCTGTTTGAAGCAGCCGCAAAGCTGCAACCGTCAAAGCTGGTCGTAAAAAGACCGTTGAAGGGACCGGTACTGGCAGGGAAGACGCCGGGATACAGTGTAAAAGGCAAGGCGATACGTTACGATATTTATGTATGAAAGTTTGAGGTTAATGAAAAATGCAAGGCTGGCCGATATAAATAATACACCCTATGGAGGTGGAATCATGAATTCAGCTGCAGTTGTACAATCAACTGTAAAAGAGAAGGGAGATGTATTATTTGAAAATTGATTCCAGTTTTGTAGGAATGGAATCCACCAGAAGGTATACTTCTGTAAATGCCCGCGAAGTGAGCTATCGTATGAATGCCAGTTCGCCGGTATCTGCCAAGGATGGTGCAACAAGCTTTGC
Source organism: uncultured Lachnospiraceae bacterium (assembly GCA_900549665.1). Lineage (GTDB taxonomy): Bacteria > Bacillota > Clostridia > Lachnospirales > Lachnospiraceae > UBA2882. The sequence goes on from URPH01000027.1 coordinate 21,290, forward strand.
CGATTTTTTATCGGGTGGAGCACAGGAAGAGGAGGTATCTCTGCAGGACCGTGTCTTAGCCGCGTCTGTGAGCAGAAATGTTTCCGATGTAGACGAAAAACGCAGCATTGAGAGTATTAAATTCCAATGTATGCAGTATTTGCTTTACTGGTTATTCGGAGGAAAGCGGCCTGTGGACAGTGATCTTTTATCGCAGTCCGCCGGTGGAACTACCGGTCTGAATACTACATACACAACGACCATGGATGTTTCGGCAATGGAATATCATGCCGAGAGTGAAGAAACCGCTTTTTCCACAACAGGAAAGGTTGTGACGGCAGATGGCAGGGAGATAGAGTTTAATCTGGATCTGTCCATGAGCCGCAGCTTTGAAGAGTATTATGAAGCCCATTATACAAGAGAGGTCACACAGATGCTGGATCCGCTTGTTATCAATCTGGATACCGATATCGCAGGTCTTTCCGATCAGAAATTCGAGTTTGATCTAGATTGTGATGGTGTCAAGGAGCAGATATCCATGTTGGAGCATGGCAGCGGTTATCTTGCCCTGGATAAAAACGGCGACGGTGTGATCAATGACGGTTCTGAGCTTTTCGGAACCGGTTCGCAGGATGGCTTTGCAGACCTTGCCATGTATGATGAAGATGGAAACGGCTGGATTGATGAAAACGACGAGATCTTTGAGCGCCTGCTCATCTGGGCGAAAGATGCCGATGGCAATGACCAGCTGTACACACTGAAGGAAGCCGGTGTCGGGGCTGTCTGTCTGCACAGGGTTTCCACAGATTTTATGATGAATGCATCCAATAATAATCAGACATACGGACAGCTGCGTTCGACCGGTGTCTTTTTATATGAAAACGGAACAGCCGGATCTGTGCAGCAGCTTGATCTGGCGATCTGATATCAGGGTACAAAGATTAAAAAGTCGTTCGTGCTTGCACGATAAGACTTTTAAACTTGGGACCCACCAAACATGAGAAAGTAGCGATTTACGTAGTAAATCAGCGGATTTCGAATGTTTGAGAATTGCAGGAGCTGCTTTGCAGCGGAGCAATTCGTGGATATCAAGGGTCAAAAGATTAAAAAGTATAGAAAAACAATATCATATGTATAAAAATATTTCGCCTCGGCAATACTATTGTCGAGGTGATTTTTTATGAAGAGACATAGATTTACAAAATGGAATAAAGAACGTATCTCTGTATATGCATCCGCTGCGCTGGTGCTGGGTGTCTGTGTAGTCTCAGGAATTTATGCCACGCATGAAGCACCGTCCAAGACACAGATTATCGATATGGAAAGTGCAGATGAAGGTGAGGCTTACCCTGACAATGCCAACATGGAAGCCAATGCAGAAAATAAAGATACAACACAGGAATCTGTTCCGACAGCCGGAGAATCGGAAAGTCCGATGCCGGCCGCTTCTTCTCTTGCGCAGGAATATGCAAACCGGGCAAGGGAGCAGCAGAAAAATATGGAAGAAAGTGCAGATCTGACAGGGGATGCCGAAACAGCGGTTGAGGAAATCGTTCCGACAACCTCCGGCAGCAAAAGCAAGGCTGTAAATGAAGAGCTGCATTTCAATCCGCAGGATGGAATGAGCTGGCCGGTACAGGGCAATGTCATTCTCAATTACAGTATGGATGAGAGAATATATCTTGCGACCCTCAATGAGTACTGTTATTATCCGGCAATCGCCATCAGTGCACCGCAGGATACCGCAATTTGTGCCGCTGCCAGAGGAAAGGTCACAACGATCGGATATAATGAAGAGATCGGGCAGTATGTGAGCATGGATCTGGGAGACGGATATACATTGACGTATGGACAGCTAAAGGATGTGTGTGCCAAGCAGGGAGATATTGTAAGCCGCGGACAGATCATCGGTAATGTGGCAGATCCGACCAAGTATTATGCACTGGAGGGAGCCAATCTTTATGTCAAAATGGAGCATAACGGCGAAACCATGAATCCGGTTTTATACTTTCAATGAAAGAAAAATTTAGATCATGTGTGACTTTACCGATTTAAGACGTTAAGGTATAATATGATACGAAGAGTCATAAAACAGAACTTTTTCTGTTCGCAGGAAATAAGTTCTGTTTTCATGATTTTTGAGATTATGAATGATACATATGGAGAACAGATTTGAAAAAAAGATGGTTGCCGTTTCTTTTATGTCTGCTTCTGGCAGCGGGTCTGATCCTGGTCGGTCTTTTTTTATCAAAGAAAAACAGGGCAAGTGGGGTAGAGGTATTTTTGCCATCCGCACAGAGCCCGTCTGCAAACGATGTCACAGAGGATGGGAGCCTGTCACAGTCAGTCAGTGATAATGACAGTTTAAAGGTTTCTTCCGTGATCAAAACAGACGGTCTGGGATATCAGGTAAACGATAAGAAAAAAGCCTATTTTGAAAAGGGAGAGGAAGGGACGTGTTTCCAGGTAGTGGATGCTCACACCAGGAAGACCGTATTTACCGGACAAGTCGACAGAAAAGGTACGGGTGATTTTTCCGGGGTCACAGCTCCGGGAATTTATTATATTGAGGCGGCGCATGTCGGACGGTCCGGACAGTTTGTGATTCTGGAGGACAAATACAGGGATATGGCAGACAGTCTGTATCAGGAGTTTTTTTCCTATGCACAGGCAAAAGGAACCGATACAGCGGACAGGCTGCAGATTCTTTCATGGATTTTGCGTTATGCGGACACCTATACAGATACTTCGGAATATTCCTTTTTGGCAGATGATATCCGTGGCAGGACGGACGGCGGATATCTGTCCGGCTGCATGGAGATCGCGGATGATCTGATAAATGAGATAGAGGGTGCCGCTACAGAGAAGCTTTCCTTGTACAGTGTTGTTATGGCATCATTATCGCAGAAGATTCAGGCATATGACAGGGAAAGATCCAATACATATTTAAAAGAGGCTGTCGGGGCGTACGCCAATGTCGTGCAGAGAAAAAATGAGCTGACGGATGAAGCATGGATTTTTTATGCGGCAGCGCAATTATATAAAACAACCGGACAGCCGGCATATCGTGTTGTTGCAGAGCAGTATCTGAAGGCGGCTAAAGAGGAAGAAAGGTTTGTAAAGGATGATCCGCAAGATAAACAGCGGGCGGATGAAGCCTTTGTTTTTGGTCTTGTGACTTATCTGCAGACGACGGACAAGGTTGATGTGGATCTGTGTGAAAACGGTATGAAGATGTTGATCCGTCAGGCAGAAGTCTATGCTGAAATGACGGAAGCTGATTTTTACGATGGTTTCGGGGGTGATGCCGCAAGCTGTCTGATTACTGACAGACTTTATGTGATAGCGATCGTTGAGCATGTTATTGTCAGTCAGGAATACAACAATATTCTGAAAGCAGCAATTCACAATCTGGGAGGCTGCAATAGGGATGGGCAGATCTATCTGTCAGAGCATGGGATTATCCGTACGGATTATGATGAGCCGGGAAGTGATGCTGTCAATGCAGCGGCTTATTATTATCTGTTAGGCCAGATCTGTGAAAGTGATTACAAGGAAAACGAAAGTATCAGAAGTGAAGCAATGGAAAGTGAGGAACCATAAATGAAGATTGCAGTGTTAGCAGGAGGTACCAGTACAGAAAGAGATGTATCTCTGGTTTCCGGGACCGGCGTTTACCGGGCCTTGAAGAAAAAGGGACATGAAGTTGTATTGTTGGATGTATATCTGGGCATAGAGCTTTCAAAAGAGGAAAAGGAAAATATTTTTTCTGATCCGAGAGATTTCAGCGAGGGAATAAAACCGGTAACAGAGATCAATCCGGATGTCAGCAAGATCATTGCACAGCGTTCCGATCCGGAACTGGGATTTTTTGGCCCCAACGTGCTTGATATCTGCCGCATGGCGGATATTGTATTTCTGGCGCTGCACGGTATGAATGGCGAGGATGGACGTATTCAGGCAGCCTTTGACCTTTTAAATATCAAATATACCGGAACCGACTATATCAGCAGTACTCTTGCCATGGATAAGGCTCTGACCAAGGATATTTTTATGCAGGCAAAGGTTTTGACGCCTTATGGCTTTGGCATCAAAAAAGGAGAAGAGCTGCCTGCGATCAGCTTTCCCTGCGTTGTCAAGACCAGTCACGGCGGTTCGAGCGTCGGTGTTTATTTTGCCGATGATGAAAAGCAGCTTCAGGATGCATTAAAGGATGCATATACATATGAGGATGAGGTTGTCATCGAGCAGTTTATCAAAGGCCGTGAATTTACGGATGTTGTCATTGACGGAGAGGCTTATCCGGTCGTACAGATTGCGCCCAGGGAAGGCTTTTACGATTACAAAAACAAGTATCAGGCAGGAAGTACGGAAGAAATCTGTCCGGCACCTATTTCCAAAGAACTGACTGAGCGTATCCAGGATGTGGCAAAGGCTGCGTACAAGGCATTACGTCTTAAAGTATATGCACGTATGGACTTTATTGTGGATGATAAGGAACAGATTTACTGCCTCGAAGCCAATACCCTGCCCGGTATGACACCAACATCCCTGATTCCGCAGGAGGCGGCAGCGGTAGGAATCGGATATGAGGATCTGTGCCAGATGCTGGTTGAGTTATCACTGGCTAAATACGAATGATATCAGAGCGGCAGATATTCGGCTGCTTTGGGACCGGATTATGAGGTGTCCTGCATCTATGCAGTCTTCATATAAGTATGAGAAAAAGAGGGAAATAAAGGATGATGAAGGAATTGAGCTGCCTGGAGGCAGCAAAAGCGGTAGGCGGTACATTTTACGGAAGTAAAGAGGCCGGTGAGGTCTGTATAAAAGGTGTTGCGGTCGATTCACGAAAGGTTCCGGAAAACGGCCTGTTTGTAGCAATAGCCGGGGAACATGTTGACGGACATAAATTTATTCCCTCGGTATTGGAAAATGGTGCTGCCTGTGCATTGAGCGAACAGAAGCTGACCGATGTTGAACCGTACATTCTTGTTGACAACACGCAGAGAGCCTTGAGAGATCTGGCTGAATACTACCGTCAAAAGCTGGATGTTACGGTAGTTGGTGTGACAGGCAGTGTCGGAAAGACCAGTACAAAGGAAATGCTTGCCTCTGTACTTTCACAAAAATATCAAGTACAGAAAACAGCAGGTAATTTTAACAATGAGATCGGTCTGCCACTGACGGTTTTCACGATCGGAACAGAGCACGAGATTGCCATTCTGGAAATGGGTATCAGTGACTTCGGAGAGATGAGCAGGCTGGCTAAGATCGCAAGACCGGATTATATGGTCATTACCAATATCGGGCAGTGTCATCTGGAAAATTTAAAGACCAGAGACGGTATCTTAAGAGCCAAGACAGAGTGCTTTGAGTATATGAAGGATTCTTCCAAAATCATTTTAAACGGTGATGACGACAAGCTTTCCGGAATTAAGAGTGTACCCGGCAAGGAGCTTCATTTCTTTTCCTTTTCCAACGCATCCTGTGATGCCTATGCGTCGGATGTACAAAACAGACAGCTTTATGGAAGTGATGCCGTGATCCACCTGAAAAACGGTGAAGCAGAAGAGCGCTTTCCGGTGCATATTTCTCTCCCGGGAGACCACATGGTCATGAATGCGGTTGCCGCTGCGCTTTTAGGTCACCTGTTAGGACTTGATGATGAGCAGATCGCAGAAGGAATTGCAGGTGTGGAAGCGATGGACGGACGTGGCAAAATGATCCGGACAGAACGTTATACGCTGATCGATTCCTGCTATAATGCCAATCCAAAAGCGGTAAAGGCCGAGCTGGATTTGTTAGCATGTGCTAACACACGTAAGGTGGCTTTGCTTGGTGACATGCTTGAACTTGGTAATAATGAAAAAGATCTGCATTATGAAGTGGGAAACTACGCCTGTAAAAAGGGCATTGATGTGCTGATCTGTGTCGGAACACTTTCTGAATATACCGCGAAAGGTGCACAGGAATCGGATGATAAGGACGGAACCGAGGTCTATTATTTCACAGATAAGCCGGCATTTATGAAGACCGCAGATGCAATCCTGAGAGAGGATGATACCGTTTTGATAAAGGCCTCCAACGGATCCGGCTTCCGTGAACTTTTAGATTATTTGTCTGCTTCCAAAAGCTTTTGATTTTTTAAATAAGTTTCTAAAATGATTTCTCTGACGTTCTCGCATAATTGCTTCTTTTCATCTCTTGTCAGGCTGGCTGTTTCAATCGGTTTGCCATACTCAAGGATGACTTTGGAAGGAACGATGCGGGGACGTTGTTTTTCGTAGATAGCTTCGGAATTGTTGATCGTAACCGGTATGATCGTACATCCGGTTCTTTCTGCGATCTTGAAAGTACCCTTGTGAAATTCCTGTAATGGTTCATCTGTCTTGTTCCGTGTGCCTTCCGGGCATACATGGACGGAGATGCCGTTGTTGATCAGATCAATGGCATCCTTGATTGTCTGCATACCTTTTTTGATATCGCTGCGATCTAAAAACAGGCAGTGCATATAGCGCATCCAGCGGGAAAAAGACGGAATTTTGGCCATGACATCCTTGGCAATATAACCGGTCTGTCTCGGGACACGGTAATAGGTCAGGATGACATCATAATAACTGCGGTGATTGCTGATATATAAAACCGGCCGATCCTTTGGCACATTTTCCTCACCGATAACGGTAAGATCGACGCCGGATATCACCTTAACACACCGGAATGCCCAGCCGACGATCGCAAGGGAGACCCTGCCTTTGATTTCGGGATTGAATTTGCCGATAATAAACAGAACAAACTGGATCGGGAGACTGACGATCAGAAATAAAACAACACAGACAAAAATAATAATAAAACGTATCATAATAAATGGAGCTGTCCTTTCGTGAGAGATAAGTAAGTGCGTGTGAAAATACCGGATTGCTGCGTGCATGGCACTCCGCAATCCTCAGAAACATTCGTAATCCGCGCATTTTTCTTTGAAAAATGGCTGCTTACTCATGTTTCTGGCGGGTCAAGAAGGCAGAAAACCTCTTGCAAGCGAGCTTGCATCGGCTTTCTGTCTTTTTGACCCTAGTATTTTCATTATATAAAAAATAAAAAATAAAGACAAGCCAAAAGGTTATAGCCGGCTGCTTTCCAACATATTTTTATAAAAAGCCATTGGATGAACAATATGTTGGATATATACAGAAAAATAGGCTGCGGAATAAGGAAACACAGTATTCGGACCGGTTTTATACTGCTGCTTTTGGGGATGCTGTGCGGATGCGGCAAAAAAGAGGAGGCTCCCGAAAAGGTGCGTGATCTGGAGCTTACGGTTGTTGCAAAAGAAAATCTTCCGGAGGAACTTTTGCAGATCGTGGAGAGTAAAAAGTCGGTGCCATTTAAATTTACCTTTAACGATGGGGAATACCTGTATATCTGTGTCGGATATGGGGAGCAGGAAAGCGGAGGTTACAGTATTACAGTAGAAGATCTGTATCTGACACAAAATGCGATCTATGCCAAAACCTGTCTGATCGGGCCCGGACCGGATGTACCGGATGACGGTGTTTATTCCTATCCGTACATTGTGTTAAAAACAGAATACCTCGATTATTCGGTTGTCTTTGATTAGGCAAAATGCTATACTTTTTTTAGCCTTATGGCATGAAGATGAATGGAGAAAAATACATGTTGCTGATTCAGAATGCGAGGGTGGTTGATCCGGTTTCCCAGACCGATGAAATGCTTGATCTTGTGATCGATCAGGGAAAGATCGCAAAGATTTTGAGACCGGAGGAAACACCTCAGTTTATAAAGACACACGAGGTAAAAACAGAGGATGCGAAAGGATGCGTGGTATCACCGGGATTGTGGGATGTGCATGTGCATTTTCGCGATCCGGGATTTACCTACAAGGAAGATATCGAAAGCGGCGCAAGGGCCGCTCTGGCCGGCGGGATCACAACGGTTGTATTGATGGCCAATACCAATCCTGTGGTAGATAATCCGGAGACGCTTCAATATGTGATAAATAAGGGAGCGCGGACCGATCTCCATGTGAAGACCTGCGCTTCGATCAGTGTCGGATTAAAGGGAAAACAGTTAGTCGATATGGAGACTTTAAAGGAAAACGGAGCGGTTGGATTTACCGATGACGGAATACCGCTTTTAGATGAAAGCTTTGTAATAGAAGCCATGAAGAAGGCGTCTGATCTGCATATGCCTTTGAGCTTCCATGAGGAGAACCCCGCATATATCAAAAATAATGGTGTTAACCGAGGTAAGGCGAGTGCCTGTTATGGTATCGACGGCTCTGACCGTATGGCTGAAATATCCATGATAGAAAGAGATATCCGCTTAGCTGCCGAAACCGGTGCAGAGATCGATATCCAGCATATCAGTACGGCAGAGGGAGTTGAACTGGTGCGTCAGGCCAGAAAAAAATATCCCAATATCCATGCGGAGGCAACACCTCATCATTTTTCCCTGACTGAGGATGCGGCAATAGAGCATGGAACACTGGCCAAGATGAATCCGCCGCTTCGTACCGAAGAGGATCGTGAAGCCATTATCAGAGGGCTTGCGGATCAGACGATAGAAATCATTGCAACCGATCATGCTCCTCATGCTGCAGAGGAAAAGGCAAAGGATATTACTGCCGCTCCGAGCGGTATTCTGGGTCTGGAGACGGCACTTCCGTTAGCAGTGACTAATCTTGTGAGACCCGGACATATGACCCTTATGCAGGTTTTGGAAAGAATGACTGCGGGTCCGTGCAGGCTGTATCATATGGAGCCACCCCAAATCGCAGAGGGAGAAAATGCGGATCTGGTCGTTTTTAATCCGGATGAGACCTTTGTATATGAAAAATCCCTGTCCAAATCTCAAAACTCTCCGTTTTTGGGACAAACACTGTATGGCAAGATCCATATGACGATCACGGACGGAAAAATTGTATACAGAGCGGCAGAAATATGATGGAAACAAAAAATACGGCAGATAGGTAAAATACAGCAGATAGGTAAGATATATCAGAAAGAGAAAATACAGCAGAAATAGAAAATACGACAGAAAGAGGAAATAAAATGGGAAAAAGAAAAGAAACTGCCAGTGTGCAGAAACAGACCTGTATTGCTCCCGGTATTTATGATATGTGGATCAATACCACATTGGCCAAGGAAGCAAAGCCGGGTCAGTTTATCAATGTTTATCCGGAAGACAGCTCCACGCTTCTTCCCCGACCGATCAGTATCTGTGAGGCCGACGGAGACCAGAATAAGCTCCGTATCGTTTACCGTACAGCGGGAAAGGGCACAACGGAATTTTCCAAATACCGGGAAGGAAAGGATATTGCCATCCTCGGTACTCTGGGAAACGGGTTTCCGCTGGACAAGGCAAAAGGAAAAAAATGCTTCCTGATGGGTGGCGGAATTGGTATTCCCCCGATGGTGCAGTTAGCAAAGAAGCTGCATGAGCAGGGCGACTGTGAGATACAGATCATTGTCGGCTACCGTGATGCCGACCTGTTTTTACAAAAAGATCTGGAAAAGTATGGAAGGGTCTATGTTGCAACAGAGGATGGAAGCGTTGGCAGCAAGGGAAATGTCATGGATGCGATCCGTGAAAACCGGTTAAGTGCAGATGTGATCTATGCCTGCGGCCCGATGCCGATGCTTCGGGCAATCAAAAAGTTTGCAGAGGCTAACAATATGGAGGCATATATTTCCCTCGAAGAAAGAATGGCCTGCGGTGTCGGTGCCTGCCTGGGCTGTGTATGCAAGACCACACATAAGGATCATCATTCCCATGTAAACAATGCAAGAGTATGTACGGATGGTCCGGTATTTGAGGCAAAGGAGGTAGACATCTGATGGAAGCACAAAAGACAGTACAGACAAAGCTCAATACAGAAGTTACAATAGCGGGTGTCACCTTTAAAAATCCGGTTATGACTGCATCCGGTACATTTGGCTCCGGAATGGAGTACGGAGAATTTGTTGATCTGAATAAGCTGGGAGCTGTTGTCACAAAAGGGGTAGCCAATGTGCCGTGGCCGGGCAATCCCACACCGAGAGTGACAGAGACCTATGGCGGCATGTTAAATGCCATCGGTCTGCAAAATCCCGGAATCGATGTTTTTATTGAACGTGATCTGGAATTTTTAAAACAATATGATACAAAGGTAATCGTCAATGTATGCGGAAAGAGCGTTGAGGATTATTTAGAGGTTGTGGAACGCTTATCCGATGAGGCGGTTGATATGCTTGAGATCAACGTATCCTGTCCCAATGTCAAGGAGGGCGCCATCGCATTTGGCCAGAAGGCAGATGCTTTGTATGATATCACATCACAGATCAAAAAAGTCGCAGCCCAGCCGGTTATCATGAAATTAAGCCCCAACGTCACCGACATTACCGAGATGGCAAAGGCGGCAGAGGCTGCCGGAGCAGATGCGCTTTCCATGATTAATACTATTACCGGTATGAAGATCGATATCCACCGCAGAAAGTTTGCCTTGGCTAACAAGACGGGCGGAATGTCAGGACCTGCGATCAAACCGGTAGCTGTGCGGATGGTTTACCAGACCGCCCAGGCTGTTAAGATTCCGATCATTGGCATGGGCGGTATTGCCAATGCGGAAGATGCCATTGAATTTTTACTGGCAGGTGCAACGGCCGTAAGTATCGGAGCCATGAATTTTATCAATCCTTATACTACGGTTGAAACCGTTCAGGGTATTGAAGATTATATGAGAAAGTATCAGATTACCGATATTAAGGAACTGATCGGAGCCGTTCAGTAAAACAGGATGGTTATCATGCATTTTTAGTCATATCTTTTTGGGACATATCATAAGATGTAATAAGCCTAAGGAGGTTGGATGAAAATGCTGGAACTTACAAAGAAAAATATACATATGGACTGCATAAAGGCAAAAGCAGGCAATCAGATTACGATTGAGGATGATGTAAATATTCCGGATTTGCGCCCTGACATCGATAAGGTTATTTTCCAGTCGGGCATTATCCGGCTGGAGGAAGTCAGACCCGGCAATGATCAGGTTGGTGTGAAAGGGTCTTTGGCGGTCCATGTTCTTTATCAGAGTGAGGAAGAAGAGGAGCCCTTCAGCAAGATTGAAACAGAGCTGCCATTTGATGAACTGTTCCATATGGATGGTGTTGAGGCATCGGACAGTGTCTGTGTCCGGTATGAGCTGGAGGATCTTTCCGTGGGTGTGATCAATTCCAGAAAGATCAGCGTGCGTGCGCTTGTCACCCTGGAATTGTTAGCACGTGCTATCTATGATGAATGTGCCGCTACGGATGTAAATGCTGAAATTACGACGGAATATCGTAAAAAGCCTTTGCATGTACTTGAGACGACTGTGTGCAAAAAGGATGTTTTCCGATTCCGACATGAAGAAACACTTCCCGGACAGTATCCCAATATTCTGGAGATTCTTTATGGATCGGTTATGCCTGTGAATATGGAGTGTGTGCCGGAGGAAGGAAAGCTGGCGGTACGTGGTAATATGCAGCTGTTCTTCATGTACACACCCGATGGCGAGGAAGATGGCAGCCGCTTTTTTGAAACAACGGTTCCGATACAGGGAGAGATCGTATGTAACGGCTTACAGTCACAGATGATACCGAGTGTCTGTATCACGGTGTCCGATGTCAGTTATGAGGTAAAAGCGGATTATGACGGCGAGGATCGTATTATTTCGACAGAGGTCACCTTTGATCTGGATATAAAGGCATATGAGGAAAAGACCTATGACATCCTTTCAGATATGTACTGCGTTACAAAAAATATTGAAACAGAGTGCCGCGAGACAATGTTTTTACAGCTTTTGCTACAGCAGCAGGCCAGAACACGGATCAAGGAACGGCTGAAGCTGGAGGAAGAGTGTATTGACTTAATCCATCATGAGGAAAGCGTGACTTTGGAAGAGACCGAGGTGGAGGATGGAAAGCTGAATCTGATCGGCAATATGCAGTTGAGATGTCTGTATGCCTCCGATATGGATATGAAGGAGCTGCATTATATTGAGCGTGATATTCCATTTTATTATACCGTTGAAAATCTGGATGTAAAAGGTAAGGAAATCCATCCGGAGATTTGCATGCAGATTGCACAGGTAGATCTGATGGTGCCGGATTCCGGAACATTGGAATGCAATGCGACGGTCAGCATCAATATGTTATTGTTGGAAGAAAAGAAAGAGTGTGTCATTACGGAAGCAGAGATCACGGACTTTGCAGCCGAACAGCTGCAGAATCTGCCGGGAATGGTCATTTATATTGTAAGACCGGGAGACAGTTTGTGGCAGATCGGAAAGGAATACCTGATATCGGTTGATGAGATTAAAACATTAAATGAACTGGAAACAGATGAAATCCATCCGGGAGACCGGTTGCTTTTGATGAAAAACAGGGCCTGAAAGGGCTCTGTTTTCTGTTGTTTTGGTTGCATTAGTAATTTTTTTTCGATATAATTGTATACAAAATACGCTATTTGTACAAAATGAACCGGTACGAAAAACAGAATGGAAAACAGGGGTATAAAGATATGGGGAACGGACAAATTATAAAAGATGCACATGCCAAAATCAATCTGGGACTGGATGTATTGAGAAAAAGAGAAGACGGTTATCATGAGGTGAAGATGATCATGCAGACGATAGGCCTGCACGATACACTGACCTTCAGTCGGACAGAGGATGAAGGGATCGTGATCGAATCGGACAGCGGCAGACTGCCTCTTGATGAACATAATCTGATCTGTAAGGCGGCAAAGATCTTTTTTGAAGAGGTCGGACAGGCATTCGGTGTGCATGTCTTTTTGGAGAAACGAATTCCCATCGCTGCGGGAATGGCAGGAGGAAGTACAGATGCTGCAGCTGCCTTTGAGGCGTTAAATGAACTGGCAGGGTGCCCGTTCAGTCAGGAAAAGCTGATGAAAATCGCTGTACGTGTCGGTGCGGATGTTCCCTATTGTATTTTGAAAGGTACGGCCCTTTCGGAAGGAATTGGGGAGATATTGACAGCTTTACCGCCGGTAGCACCGGCTAACCTTGTGATCGCCAAGCCGGATATTGATGTTTCAACAGCCTTTGTATACAAAAATCTCAGAGTAAATGAGCTTGACAGCCATCCGGATATTGACGGGATGAGGGCAGCTATTGAAAAAAATGATCTACAGGGTGTGACAAAAAGGCTTGGAAATGTGCTGGAGACCGTGACAATACCGGCACATCCCATTATCGGAAAGATCAAGGCCTGTTGTATGACAAACGGAGCTGTGAATGCTTTGATGAGCGGAAGCGGACCGACTGTATTTGCAATATTTGACAGCCCGGTAAAAGCCGGACGGGCAGCGGAAAAGATACGCAGTGAGTTTCAACTGGATGAAGTGTATGTGACAGAGTTTTGGGGACAATAGGAGGTGCCTTGTATGATGATGATGGATATTATGCAACAAAATATGAATGAATATCTTCCATTGAGAGATGTTGTTTTTAATACCTTAAGACAGGCAATTCTCACCGGTGAATTAAAGCCCGGGGAGCGTCTGATGGAAATTCATCTTGCCGATCGACTGGGGGTAAGCCGTACTCCGATCAGAGAAGCAATCCGCAAGCTGGAGCTGGAAGGTCTTGTGGTGATGATCCCCAGAAAGGGAGCCCAGGTTGCCAAGATCACCGAGAAAAATTTAAAGGATGTGCTTGAGGTCAGAAGAGCTCTGGATACACTTGCCGTCAGACTTGCCTGCAAACGGATGGACGATACTTACAAAAAGCAGCTTCGTGAAGCCTGTGATGAGTTTGCAAAGGTTGTCAAATGCAGTAATACCAAAGATATCACAGAGGCGGATGTCCGTTTTCATGATATTATCAACCAGTCTACCGGCAATGACAGACTGATCCAGCTTGTCAACAACCTTGCTGAGCAGATGTATCGTTATCGTCTGGAATATATCAAGGATGCAGCTTATCATAATCGGCTGATCGATGAGCATGAAGAAATTTACAATGCCATTCTGGAGCGGGATGAGGAACGTGCTGCGAAAGCGGTTGTTGTGCATATTGACAATCAGGAGGCCTCTATACTGGAGCATCTTAATCTGGATGCATAGGATGCTTTCTCATGTTGTATAAATATAGAAAACATGTCAACACTCTTTATGTCAGGATAATATGATATCAGGGTCAAAAGGTCAAAAAGTCGTTCGTGCTTGCACGATAAG
>URPH01000028.1 GCA_900549665.1 uncultured Lachnospiraceae bacterium
GTCTTATCGTGCAAGCACGAACGACTTTTTGACCTTTTGACCCTGATATCATATCATATATTTGTAGTATAACATGTTGCAGATGATAAAGCGACCGTAATTATTATGCGGATTTTTCTCAAAAAATGGCTGTTTTTTATATGTTACTGTCAGTAATTTGTAAAAAAATGTGTGAAAAAAGTATGTTATCTGCCCTGAAAGGTTGACAAAGACAAGCTCCTTTGGTATTCTATGAAAGGAATGTAACAAATTTGTAACAAATTGTAACAATAGTTAATAAACATTTGGAGGCAGTATGTTAAAGAAATATAGCGCAGTTCTTTCTGTTATATGTGCAGCAGCCGTGATGATGACGACCGCAGCTCCGGTCAATGCCATGTCATTACCGACAGCAGGTGCATCACCCGCATTGGAGGCTGTCAGTATCAAAGATCAGGGAGCAGCTGTTGGAGTAAGCGCACCGGTTCTGATGTCAGTCGGAGACGTTAGCGCAGATAAATTCACATCCGTTCATTCAGATGCCGCATCAGAGGTTGCTTTGGCAGAGACACAGAGTGAAGTGGAAGATACCGTATATGTAGAAGAGATGCCGGAAGAGGAACAGATGGTATCCGAAAATGACTTAGAGTATGCAAATCTTGTTATTGCTCAGGTCAATGATTATGTCAATGTCAGAAGCGACGCAAGCGAAGACGCTGAGATCGTTGGTAAATTATATGACAAATCCGTAGGCACATTCCTTTCTGAGAAAGACGGATGGTACGAGATCGCATCCGGCAACTGCCGTGGATATGTCAAAGCAGAATATGTTGTTACCGGTACAGATGCAATCGCGCTTGCCAAGGAAGTAGGAAAGAGAATTGCTACTGTTACCACCACAACACTGTTCGTCAGAGAGCAGCCTTCCACAGACAGTGCAGTCATCGGTATGGTTCCGATTGAAGATGAGCTTTCTGTTACCGAAGAAGGTGTAAATGACGGATGGATCAAGGTATCCGTTGAAGAAGGTGACGGTTATGTGTCAACCGAGTTTGTGACACTTTCAACCGAATTTGTAAAGGCCGAATCCAAAGCCGAAGAGGAAGCTCGTCTGGCAGCAGAGGAGGCAGAGAGAAAGAAAGCCAATGCAGCAGCAGCCAAGAGCAAGGGCGGTAAATCATCAGGCGGTGCATCCGTATCCGGTGGTTCCGGCGCCGGCTCATCCGTTGCAGGCTACGCATTACAGTTTGTCGGCAACCCTTATGTATATGGTGGTTCAAGCTTGACAAACGGTACAGACTGCTCCGGTTTCGTTATGAGCGTATACGCACACTTTGGTGTAGGACTTCCTCATTCCTCCGGTGCACAGAGAGGCTGTGGTTATGATGTAGGCGGTCTTGGCAATGCACAGCCCGGAGATATCGTATGCTACTCCGGCCACGTAGGTATCTACATCGGCGGCGGACAGATTGTACATGCATCGACAGCAGCAACCGGTATCAAGGTATCCAACGCATCATACAGACAGGTATTATCTGTAAGACGTATTTTCTAATCGCGGCCATACTACAGACAGCCTGAATATGAAATTATCAACAATAAGCTCCTTGTCATCTGACAGGGAGCTTTTCTTATGCACTGTTGTTTTGTATTTGTCGAATCCTATAACTGACAATTTTTTTGCGGAACGTTGTCTGAATTTGTCTGATTTGTGCATGTTGCATAAAAACAAGACGAAAAAAGGAATTGTCAGACGATTTGACAAGAAATGTGACATAAAGTTATCCACATGTGGAATCCCTGATTTCTAGGCGTATTTGATTTATACACGAAGTTATCCACATTATCCACAAAAAAGGAAGGAAAAATAACTCAATTTTATGGAAACCTTGTCGAACGGACGTTTTGTATAGAAATGATGAAAATGCTTGTTTTTTGAAAAAAGTCCGTTTCGGGGCTTGACTTTTTTGATGTGAAAAAACATAAGACAATTTTTAAAATTGTTGCATAATTTATGGAAAACATGGTATAATTACCATACACTTTAAACAGAAAGGGATGGGTATCATGAAATACATTATCTTAGGCAAAAACATTGAAGTAACAGACGGACTGAGAGCCGCAGTGGAGGATAAAATCGGCAAGCTTGAAAAGTATTTTACACCGGAGACAGAGGTACATGTTACTTTAAGTGTAGAAAAAGACAGACAGAAGATCGAAGTTACCATTCCCGTCAAGGGCAGCATTATCAGATCTGAGCAGGTAAGCAATGACATGTATGTTTCCATCGATCTGGTTGAGGAAATCATCGAGAGACAGTTAAAGAAATACAAGAAAAAACTGACCGAGCAGCAGCAGGCAGCAAGCTTCTTCAAACAGGACTACATCGAAAAAGACTATATGGACGACGAAGAGATCAAGATCATCCGTACCAAAAAATTTGATATTAAACCGATGTATCCCGAAGATGCGTGCATCCAGATGGAGCTTTTAGGACACAATTTCTATGTATTCTGCAACGCAGAAACAGATCAGGTAAACGTCGTATATAAGAGAAAAGGCAATACATACGGTCTGATCGAACCCGAAGATTAAAAGCCGGTACAGTTTATACAATTCCATATTTGAAACGCATGCCGTACAACGCATGCAGAAAAAACAGCCATATATCGATATGGCTGTTTTTTTGTCAAAAAAAGCTGTTAAAAGTCGGAAAAATATGAAAAAACGGAGTATGTATCCATCTGAAAAACAGCGGTGGAAAGAGACACGGAATAAGGATTGTACGCCCTGAAAAACATTGCAAAAAGGGTGTGGCTATGTTACAATAATCTCAGCGGGCAATGACAAAAAAATAACAATCATTGTCTAACTTGTAAAAACGAAAGATTTTATAAAAAATGGAGGAAGTAAAAATGGCAAAAAAAGTCGTATTAGCAGGCGCATGCCGTACCGCAATCGGTACAATGGGTGGTTCCTTAAGCACAATACCCGCAGCTGATTTGGGAGCTATCGTTATCAAAGAAGCTTTAAACAGAGCAGGTGTGAAACCGGAAGCTGTAGATCAGGTATACATGGGATGTGTAATCCAGGCCGGACAGGGTCAGAACGTTGCACGTCAGGCTTCTATCAAAGCCGGCTTGCCCAATGAAGTACCTGCAGTTACCATCAATGTTGTATGTGGTTCCGGTCTTAACTGTGTAAATATGGCAGCTCAGATGATCCAGGCAGGCGATGCTGATATTGTTGTAGCAGGTGGTATGGAAAACATGTCCAAAGCTCCTTATGCTATGATGAACGGCCGTTTCGGATATAGAATGAACAATGGTGTGCTGGTAGATACCATGGTTAATGATGCATTATGGGATGCATTCAACAACTACCACATGATCAAGACAGCAGACAATATCTGCGAAGAGTGGGGAATCACTCGTGAAGAGATCGATGAGTTTGCAGTAAAGAGCCAGGCAAAAGCTGTTGCAGCTCAGGAAGCAGGCGCATTTGACAAGGAAATCGTTCCTGTAGAAGTTAAAAAGAAAAAAGAAACAGTCATCTTCAACAAAGATGAAGGTCCTCGTCCCGGTACAACAATGGAAGGTCTTGCTAAGCTTCGTGCTATCAATCCCGGCGGATTTGTTACAGCCGGTAATGCATCAGGTATCAATGATGGTGCAGCTGCAATCGTTGTTATGAGCGAAGAAAAAGCAAAAGAACTCGGTGTTAAGCCCATGGCTACATTTGTTGCAGGTGCTCTTGCAGGATGCAGACCTGAAGTAATGGGTATCGGACCGGTTCCTGCTACAAAGAAAGCTATGGCTAAAGCAGGATACAAGATCGAAGACTTCGACGTTATCGAAGCTAACGAAGCTTTCGCAGCTCAGTCAGTTGCAGTTGGAAGAGAGCTTGGCATTGACGTAGACAAACAGTTAAATCCCAATGGTGGTGCTATTGCGTTAGGACATCCGGTTGGAGCATCAGGTGCACGTATCTTAGTTACACTGCTTCATGAGATGGAAGCAAAAGACGCTAAGAAAGGTCTTGCAACCTTATGTATCGGCGGTGGTATGGGTTGTGCCACTATCGTTGAGAGAGACTAATAAATTGCAGATTTAAGACTGCTTATCATAGATGGAACGCGCTTTGGCGTGTTTCATCTATGTTGCGTATAAAGATACTTCAAACCGAAAGGAGAAACAAATATGGAATTCGTATTATACGAAGAAAAAGGTGCTGTTGGTATCATTACCATCAACAGAGAGAAAGCATTAAATGCATTAAATTCACAGGTTCTTGATGAATTAAATGCTACACTGGATGCTGTTAATCTTGACACTACAAGATGTCTGATCTTAACAGGTGCAGGTGAAAAATCATTTGTTGCCGGAGCAGATATCGGAGAAATGAGCACACTGACAAAAGCAGAAGGTGAAGCCTTCGGTAAGAAAGGAAATGATGTTTTCCGTAAATTAGAAACATTCCCTCTTCCGGTCATTGCAGCAGTCAACGGTTTTGCATTAGGCGGCGGCTGTGAGATCTCCATGAGCTGTGATATCAGAATCTGTTCTGACAATGCAGTATTTGGACAGCCTGAGGTTGGTCTCGGAATTACCCCCGGATTTGGCGGTACACAGAGACTTGCCAGATTAGTAGGACCCGGCATGGCAAAACAGATGATCTATACAGCACGCAATATCAAAGCTGCAGATGCTTACAGAATTGGTCTTGTTAATCAGGTTGTTTCTGCAGAAACAGATGAAGCCGGCAATGTTGTTAAATCTGCAAAAGAAGCATTAATGGAAGCTGCTGAAAAAATGGCATCAGGCATTGCAAAGCAGGCTCCGATCGCAGTACGCAACTGCAAAAAAGCAATCAATGAAGGTCTTCAGGTAGATATGGATCAGGCAATCGTGATCGAAGAGAAATTATTCGGCGCATGCTTCGAGACAGAAGACCAGAAAGCCGGAATGGGCAATTTCTTAGAGAAAGACAAAGAAAAGAAATTAAAAGTCGTACCTTTCCAAAACAAATAAATAGCGAGGAAGAAAATCAAGCGACACCGCAGGTGGCATTTGATTTTACCCGAGCGTATGATTACAAATCCATGAGTCACGCAGTGACGACAAGCGCGAAGCGATTGGGATTTGTAATAGGTAATCCATAGCGTTCAATCCGGGAAAGTGAAAGATTCTTTTACGGATATGAATATAGAATGACAATACAAATGAAACGTATATGAATTTGTGTTGGTAATTCACAAAAATATATTTTTAGGAGGAACAAACAATGAAGGTTGGCGTTATTGGCGCAGGCACCATGGGACAGGGCATTGCAAAAGCATTTGCTCAGGTTGATGGTTACACAGTTGCACTTTGCGACATCAAACAGGAATGGGCTGAAGGCGGAAAAGACAAAATCGCTAAAGGCTATGCAAGACTTGTAGAGAAAGGAAAAATGACACAGGAAACTGTTGACGGAATCCTTGCAAGCATTACTCCCGGTCTGAAAGAAGATCTTTGCGCAGACTGCGATTTGATCGTAGAAGCAGCATTTGAAAACATGGAGGTTAAGAAAACAACATTTGCAGAATTAGATAAAATTGCAAAACCGGAATGTATCTTTGCTTCCAATACATCAAGCCTTTCTATCACAGAAATCGGCAACGGACTGACACGTCCCATGATCGGTATGCATTTCTTCAATCCTGCTGATCGTATGAAATTAGTAGAAGTTATTGCAGGTGTTAATACACCGGTTGAAACAGTAGATGCCATCAAGAAAATTTCTGGAGAAATCGGCAAAACACCTGTACAGGTTAATGAAGCTGCAGGTTTCGTAGTAAACCGTATCCTGATCCCTATGATCAACGAAGCTGCTTTCATCAAGATGGAAGGTGTTTCAGATATCGCCGGTATTGATGCAGCTATGAAGCTTGGTGCTAATCATCCCATGGGACCGCTTGAACTGGGCGATTTCGTAGGTCTTGATATCTGCCTTGCTATCATGGACGTTCTTTACAACGAAACAGGCGACAGCAAATATCGTGCATGTCCTTTGATCCGCAAGATGGTAAGAGGCGGAAATCTCGGATGCAAGACCGGAAAAGGTTTCTATGTATACAATGCAGACCGTACCAAAACACCGGTAGATGCACTGTAATCAAGAGTTTTTTATAAAATAAAACGGAGGAAATAAAAATCATGGATTTTACTTTAAGCAAAGAACATGAAATGGCGAGACAGTTATTTAAAGATTTCGCTGAAAACGAAGTAAAGCCTCTCGCTCAGGAAATTGACGAAGAACACAGATTCCCCAGAGAGACAGTAGAGAAAATGGCTAAATATGGTTTCTTAGGTATTCCGGTACCGAAGGAAATGGGTGGCCAGGGTTGTGATCCTTTGACATACGCTATGTGTGTAGAAGAATTATCAAAGGTTTGCGGTACAACAGGTGTTATCGTTTCTGCTCATACATCATTGTGCGTAGATCCGATCCAGACATACGGTACTCCCGAACAGAAAGCAAAATAC
The DNA here is from genome assembly GCA_900549665.1 of uncultured Lachnospiraceae bacterium. Lineage (GTDB taxonomy): Bacteria > Bacillota > Clostridia > Lachnospirales > Lachnospiraceae > UBA2882. The sequence continues at coordinate 6,507 of URPH01000028.1, forward strand.
CTTCCTGACTTAGCATCAGGTAAAAAGCTTGGTGCATTCGGTTTAACAGAGCCCGGTGCAGGTACAGACGCTCAGGGTCAGCAGACAAAGGCTGTCTTTGACGAAGCTGCCAACGAATGGGTATTAAACGGATCCAAATGCTTTATCACAAATGGTAAAGAAGCTGACGTATACGTTATCATCGCTGTAACAGGCAAGGTTGAAAAACGTGGACGTGTTCAGAAAGAGATCTCTTCTTTCATCGTTGAAAAAGGAACCCCCGGATTTACATTCGGTACAAAAGAAAACAAAATGGGTATCTGTGCATCATCTACTTATGAATTGATCTTCACAGACTGCCGTATCCCCGCAGGCAACTTACTTGGCCAGAAGGGTAAAGGTTTTGGAATCGCTATGCATACTCTTGACGGCGGTCGTATCGGTATCGCTGCTCAGGCACTTGGTATTGCAGAGGGCGCTTTAGAGACAACCATCGAATATGTAAAAGAAAGAAAACAGTTCGGCCGTTCTATCGCTCAGTTCCAGAATACACAGTTCCAGTTAGCAGATATGGCTACAAAAGTAGAAGCTGCTAAATTACTGGTTTATAAAGCTGCTATGAAGAAAGCTGAGTACCAGGCAGGTGCTAAAGTATCTTATTCCGTAGAAGCTGCAATGGCTAAATTATACGCTGCAGAGGTTGCTATGGAAGTAACAACCAAATGTGTACAGTTACACGGTGGTTATGGTTACATCAAAGAGTACAATGTAGAGCGTATGATGCGTGATGCTAAGATTACAGAAATCTACGAAGGAACTTCAGAAGTTCAGCGTATGGTAATTTCTGGAAGTTTATTAAAATAGGAGGTACGTTATCGTGAAAATCGTAGTTTGTATTAAACAGGTTCCTGATACAAAGGGCGGCGTTAAATTCAATCCTGATGGAACTCTTGACAGAGGAGCAATGCTCGCAATCATGAACCCCGATGATAAAGCTGGTTTAGAGGCAGCTTTAAGATTAAAAGACCAGTACGGCGCAGAAGTTACTGTTTTAACAATGGGACTTCCCAAAGCTACCGATGTTCTTCGTGAAGCAATCGCTATGGGCGCTGACAAAGGTGTATTAGTTACAGATAGAGTATTAGGTGGTGCCGATACTTGGGCTACATCTACAACAATCGCAGGAGCATTAAGAAATCTGGATTATGATCTGATCATCACAGGTCGTCAGGCTATCGACGGTGATACCGCTCAGGTTGGTCCTCAGATCGCTGAGCATTTAGGAATCCCGGTAATCTCTTATGCACAGGATATCAAAGTTGAAGGTGACAAGGTTATCGTTCAGCGTCAGTATGATGACAGATATCATGTAGTAGAAGCTAAGATGCCTGCATTAGTTACAGCACTTTCTGAATTAAATGATCCCCGTTACATGACACCCGGTGGAATCTTCGATGCCTGCAAGGCAGAGATTACTACATGGGGCCGTGCAGACTTAAAAGACGTTGAAGACGGCAACTTAGGTCTGATGGGTTCACCTACAAAGATCGCTAAAGCATCTGACAAAGTTCGTAAAGGTGCCGGCGAAAAAGTTACTCCCGATTCTCCGGATGAAGCAGTAGCATACATTGTAGGCAAATTAAAAGAGAAACACGTAATCTAATGAAATAAAGGAAAAGTGGTGAATAATTATGAAAATGAGTCCTGAAGTAATCGCACAGTACAAAGGCGTCTTTGTATTTGCACAGCAAGTTGATAATGAAATCAGCGGTATTGCTTTTGAATTACTTGGAAAAGCAAAAGAGTTAGCTTCTTCTTTAGAGACAAAAGAAGTAACAGCAGTATTAATCGGCTCAGATGTTAAGGGCCTTGTTGATCAGTTAGCAGAGTATGGCGCAGACCGCGTTATCGTTGTTGACGATCCTGAATTAAAAGATTACAGAACAGAGCCTTACGCTCACGCATTAGCATCTGTTATCAACGAATACAAACCTGAAATCGTATTAGTTGGTGCTACAGCAATCGGTCGTGACCTTGGCCCTACTGTTTCAGCAAGAGTACAGACAGGTCTTACTGCTGACTGTACAGTTCTTGAAATCGGTGATTTCCCGTTAGTAGCAATCCCCGGTAAAGAAGCTGAGCAGAAACACAATCAGTTATTAATGACCCGTCCTGCATTCGGTGGTAACACAATCGCTACTATCGCATGTCCTGACAACCGTCCTCAGATGGCTACAGTTCGTCCCGGTGTTATGCAGAAGATCGAGCCCGTTGCAGGTGCAAAAGCAGAAGTTGTTGAATACAACCCCGGCTTCACACCCAACAACAAATATGTAACAATCAAAGAGGTTGTTAAGGCAGTATCTGATACAGTTGATATCATGGCAGCAAAGATCTTAGTATCCGGTGGTCGTGGTGTTGGTTCGGCAGAAAACTTCAAATTACTGGATGATCTTGCAGATGCAATCGGTGGCACAGTTTCATGCTCACGTGCCGTTGTAGACTCCGGCTGGAAACCCAAAGATCTCCAGGTTGGACAGACCGGTAAGACCGTACGTCCCAACGTATACTTCGCAATCGGTATTTCAGGTGCTATCCAGCACGTTGCCGGTATGGAAGAATCAGACATCATCATCGCAATCAACAAAGATGAAGATGCTCCGATCTTTGACGTAGCTGACTACGGTGTAGTTGGCGATCTCAACAAGATCGTTCCTCAGTTAACAGAAGAGATCAAAAAAGCCTTAGCTGAGAAATAAGAACCGAATTCATGCCGGAAGGTATGGAGATAAAGTAATTTGTTTTACCTAATTTTGCAGGCTGGCCACCGTATAAATTGCCGGTCTGTAAAGACTGATTGATATTTATTTCAGAAAAAAGGAAGTCTGGACGCTGGTTTCGGACTTCCTTTTTTATTTTTGGATTAGGAATTTCGAGATATTATATTAGTGATTGACTTAGCCGAACGAACTGATTTATAATAGCAATATTAAAATTATGCCGTTCGGCTAAATTATTTTAATGGATAAAACTATAAAACGACAAAAAACGATTGACAAAATGTTGACTGTGATTTAATATACAAATATAATAAACACCTAATCAGTGAAAAAGTTTCGCCGGTCTTTCTGCGACTGGCAATGTTCTTTGGCATCTCGCCAATATTTTCACACACTAAAATTGAAAAGTTGGCGGAGTTCATAAGCTTTTGTATAACCATGGATTTCGTCATAGAAAGGAGATTTATGAGTTATACAAACAAAACATTGGAGGAACTCAATGTATTGGATGATTTCCTTATGAATGCCATTGTGGCAACGCCTGTACTAGGAGAGGCATTTTGTCGAAATGTGCTGACTGTACTTTTACAAAAGAAAATCAAAAAGATCCATGTTAAGTCTCAGCGTATTGTTCCACCATATACTCCCAAGCTCAGAGGAATAAGGATGGATGTTGAGGTGCTGGAATATGCAGATGAAACAATGGATGAAGTGGCAGAAATTTATGATATTGAGCCTAATCTCCGGAAAAATGTCCATCTACCGAGACACAATCGGTTTTATCAGGCAAAGGTTGACGGCAGTCATCTGAAAAGCGGAGACGAAAATTTTGATAAACTGCCTAATCTGTATGTTATTACAATTACCAATTATGATCCGTTTGGGTATGATTATATGATGTACCGGATCAAGAATTGCTGCAAAGAAATACCGGAGCTGGCATATGATGATGGATTGGAGTTCCTTTATTTTTATACAGGTGGACATAAGGGTGGAAATGAAAGCATTAAAGCAATGCTGAATTATTTTCAAAACAGCCGGAAAGAAAATGTGACAACTAAGGCGACAGAGGAAATAAATGAGATTGTAGATCAGATTAGAAATCGGCCGGAAGTGAGGAATGAATACATGACGCTTGGAGATATCATTGATATGGAAAGAGAAGAAGCGGCTGCGGAAGCGACGGCTAAAGCAACAGAAATTCTGAATGATACAACAAGAAATTATATATTGATGTATTTTAGAAAAAAAGGGGCGGTTCCAGCTATTATGGAAGATAAACTGAGAAAAATCCATGATACAAGCCAGTTACAGTATTGTTATGAGAAAGCGTTGGAAATATCAGAAATTGGTAAGTATTTGAAATTTTTAGAAGGTTATATGATGGAAAACAAGGATGTTTTATAAGTCTGATATTGTCAATGAAACATTCTGCAATTAAATTTCAAGACATAGAAGATTATGAAAAAAAGAAAAACTTTACAAATATTACTAGCATTAATTGCAGTCGGGCTGATCATTTACCTGGTCTGCTGTGCCCTGAACGGTTTTAAAAAGAGTGAGCATCCTGAAGATGTTTCCCATACATATGCAGTTTATTATCTTGTAAATGCAGATGGTATGAAAGGACTGGGACATAGTATTGTTTTACTGACAGGACCGGATAATCAGGAAAATACTTCCTGTCTGGTCTATAGCTTTAACGGTATGGAAAAGAATTTGCAGCAATCTCTGATGGGAGAAGCCGGCGTAGGGTGTCTTAGTATTGTACAGCTGACACAGGATGAAGCCACAGCATTTTTGAAAGACGGCAATCTAAATGCCGGTATTGATCAATTAAATGCAAATTATGATCTGGCAGTCTATAAGGAAATTGAGTACGAAGAGTATATGAAGATTGCAGAGAGAGCCGCTGTATACACACAATTGACAGACGAATATCACAGACTGGAAGAAATGCAGGATAAAGAAGGGATAGATGTGTTAAAATCCCAAAATGGAGAATTGTTATATAGGATCTATTCGCATAACTGTGATACAGTTGCAAGAGAATTGCTTGAGATGGTTGATCAGGATGTCTGTATTTTTGATGAGACTGATCACTATCGGACTCCACTTGCCAATATTAAAGTGTTTAGCAGGAAAATGGATGAATGGTCTGCGATTACCATTGGAGAACAGACGTTAAAAGAAAGGTTGTATACTTTTTTCATGATTTTTTAACTTTCTTTTTGATATTTAAAACAAACTGTTAATTGAAAATAAATAATTGACAAACAGTTAAAAATATCTTACTATACAGTTGTAATGAATATTACAATTCGTGAAAATCGTTTCACCGGTCTTTCCATGACCGGTAATGTTCTTTGGCATCTCGCCAATATTTTCACACTTATTAATTGAAAAGTTGGCGAAGTTCAAATATATTTGTATAACCATGGATTTCGCCAGGAAAAGGAGGCTTATGAGTTATACAAATAAAACATTGGAGGAATTGAATGTACTGGATGATTTCCTCATGAATGCCATTGTGACAACGCCGGTACTTGGAGAAGCATTCTGCCGGAGTGTATTAACGGTGCTTCGGCAAAGGAAAATGTCACAGACCGGACAACGGAAGATATAAGTGAGATAGTGGAGCAGGTGAGGAACCTTCCGAAAGTGAGGAATGAGTATATGACACTTGGAGATATTATTGATATGGAGAGAGAAGAAGCAACAAAAAATAGCATTATAGCATGCATATTGATCTGCCTTCAAAAATATGGTGATATACCAGCCGGACTGAAGGAAAAACTGGAAGAAAGCAATAATATTGATCAGCTTCATCAGTGGTATAAGATAGCACTTGATGCGGATAGTGTGGAAAATTTTATGAAACGGATAGAGCCAGAATTACTGTCCTGAATAATATTAAATATACGGCCTAATAGCATCTACGCGTGAAAAAGAGACTATAGGAAAGATCATTAGTGATGATTGAACCTATAGTCTTTTTTTGTGCATTTGCATGGATAAGGGTAGTATCATTGATAAATTTGTAATATAACAGACCAATATTGTAATTGGCATTGATATGCTTTGTATGGGGAATTATGAAGAAAATATCCAGCGTATTATCTCAAATGGGAATATTAATGATTATATCAGCTGTTACTATAAATGCCAGTTCATTGGATGATATACCTTCTTTGACCGAGAGGCAGATGCAGGTGGAAAACAATACTGGATTAATAAGTTAAACAGTGGAATGAGTCGTCAGCAAGTTCAGGAAGGCTTTTCTAGATCAGAAGAGTTTTCAAAGATTATGAAGCGCTATGGCTTATAAGTGAATCTCCTTTCACTCCTCCCTAACCAACGGAATAAACCCTTCAATCGCCCCACGCAGCTTCGGATGCCGGATAACAAAATGTATCGCCGGCGTCTTCCCTTTCGAGATCATGGCCCACTGGCCCTCGTGGATAAAAATCTGCAGATTGCGGAAGGTGTGCGAAGAGGTTTGTTTCAATGTATAATTGGAATTTTCTCTGGCAAAAGCCTCAGTTTCTGCCAGATGGGCATAGTATTCCTCTTTGGTGTATGAAATATCCATTTCCAGAAAAACACCGGAAAGCTGCAGAATCGGCGGATTGTCAGAAAGCTCTTCCGGCGTCATCTGCGGAATTTCATCTTCAATGGGTTCTGTCTGTAGGATTGTGAAGATCCGTTCGCGCTGGGCGGCAAGGCATTGCTTGATCGCAGCCTGTTTGTCAGATGGAATCTGATTGCGTTCAAGGATACGTGAAAGCAGATCATCACTGATGGTATAGAGTGGCAGTGTTGAAAGGATGCTGCGGCGTTTGCCGGGAATGGCAGCGTCTGCAATGAGAAAGCTGTTCCATTCGCTTTCACGCTCTACACGGTAGATATCCATGAGAGGATGTGCATTTTTGAGCAATTCCTCAGCCCGTTTGGTATAATATTTGATTTCTTTTGGTGACTTGGTCAGATAGTATTTGCCATCACTGTGATAACCGGTAATGGCTTCGCCGCTTAAGGCAGCAGCGCCGGATACTTTTAAAAAATGCAAAAAGACATTGTCTGTATTATTTTTCAGGTAGTAAGGTGAAATCTGACCGGTCATATAAAGCGGAATCCAGCTTTCCAGACCGAGCATCATTTCTTCAAAGGAACGTCCCAGATTGTGGATCTGGTTCAGATGCAGTCCTTTTTTGAGCATCAAAGCCATGCCAAACATCCATTTCTTGGGAAAATCCGGATCTTTAGCCATTTCTGTCATGGGCATATCACTGTACATGGTTACCGATTTCATGGACTTCGAAAGTACAGTTGCTTTCAAAAAATCCAATTCACTTTCCATCATTTCCTGCAATCCAAAGTATGATCTGGATGTCGGAATCTGAAAAGGCATGGACGGAACTTTGAGCTGGTCAAAATGGATTGCTTTGATATATTCATTCAGGTCAAATTCATCCAGTTTATCCAAAAATTCAGCGACGCGGTTGTCTTTATGATCGGCAGCAGGACTTTCCAAAAGCCATTTGCAGAGCCGGTCATTTCTGGCAGAAAGCTCTTCAATTTCAGAAATTTCACATTCCATCAGTCTGGCAAGAGCTGAGATTTCGGGTGGTGTATCCAGTTCTCTGGAAACAAAGGCTGCGATCGCATTGGCAAACTGTTGGCAGTTGGCTGGATTTCTGGAGCCGTTGCGGATACGGAATATGGTGGAAGCATCATAGTTGGTATATTTGCACAACCGTTTGATATTGATGTTCAGTGCGCCAACCAGTGTATTGAAATTCTGGCGTAAAAGCTCCTTATCAGTCAAGATCAGATCTTCACAGGAGAGAAAATCCTCTCTTATCATATTTTCATCCAGATCGTCTGTCCCTTTTTTGTGTGAAACCTCAGCAACAGCATGACAGAGTCTGTCAAAAGCTTCTGTGCCGGTTTCCGGCAGACGTTCTCCGCTGCGATACCGACTGAGAGTTGCAGGGGATACCCCGGACAGATCACAGATCTCCTTGGCTGTACAGGATAATTTTTCAATATATTCATTCAGTTTTTCATAAAATTTCATAGTTATTCCCCCACACATATTAAAAATAAACCGTTTATAAGATTATAACGCATATTTTCAGAGGAGGAAATAAATCATATTGCTGTTTCCGAATTGGCAATTGACAGATTGGAAATGCTACGGAAACCGATGTGGGCTTTTGGTATAATATGCATATTCTAATGATAGTCATAAAAGGAGGAAAGGGGAATGAATATGACAAAAAGATCAATACATAAGAAAGTGATGATGGTTATTCTTGCTGTATGCATGATATTTACCGTTGTGCCTGTCACTGTTTTAGCTGATACCGGTGATACAGAGATCAAAGAAGTAAGTATAAACTTTGATGTATCCGGCTTTAAGTATGGTGATACGATCCAACCGATTGTGTCTATAGCAGATGCTTCAGCTCATTATACAATTGCCTATGAACGCTGGGACGAGTTAGAGCATGAAGAAGGTCAGCCTTGGCACACAGTAGCTTCATGGTATTCGGATCAGGCTTATGGCACCAGTGAGTTTACATCATTTGAATATGGGAAACATTACTCACTTGACATTGTTTTGAAAGCGGATGATGGTTATACATTTGCAGATCTTTCCAATTTGAAATATATAAGGAATGGTAGCGAAGGCCTTCCTTTGGTAAATCTTGCGTTGAAAAAAAATAATACATTTTTCTATGCATATTCCATGGAATCTCTTGATTTCGATCCAATCAGTAATATTGAGGTAACTAAAGCAACACTTTCATATAAGGCCGGTGACACACCACAGGCAACTGCCAGAGGAAATAATTATAATACGGATGTTCAAGTTTATGATGAGTACTGGGAAGAAATGGAAACCAATGCAAGTGGAGAGGCTGTACCGGTTAAATTCTGGCATTCCAATCCGACAGAAAATGCAAAGGTAGCAGAGGATAAACGTATAACCACTTTTGAAGAAGGTAAGAGATATATGTATTCCCTTACTTTAAAGGCAAGATACGGTCATATGTTTGCAGATGGCTGTACGATGACACTTAATGGGGAAACAGTAAATGCTATTAACATTATTAAAAGTGATGAATATACCAGATTTGTCATGGCATTAAAGACCATCAAGATCGGGCAGACAACAACTGATCCGTCAGAAAATCCCAAGCCGTCGGAAGAACCGAAACCATCAGAAGAACCGAAGCCGTCTGACGATGATCAGAACTCCAATTCACAGGTGGAAGCCTTTGCAAAAAGAATGTATACGGTTGTTCTTAATCGTGAGGCAGAAGCAGAGGGACTGAGCTATTGGACGAATCGTCTGATCAATCAGGAGATTGACGGAGCCGGAACTGCCAATGGATTTATCAACAGTGCAGAATTCCAGGCAAGAAAACTGGATGACACCGATTTTGTAGATGTGTTGTATCGTACATTTTTTGATAGAAATGCAGATGAAGGCGGCAGGAGCTACTGGCTGTCTGAACTGGCTAAGGGCGTATCACGGACACAGGTTTTAAGCGGGTTTGTCAATTCGCAGGAATTTAGTCAGGTCTGTGACCGCTACGGAATTGCCAGAGGTACCATGCAGACAGACGGAACCTGCATTTACAAACCGGGTGTCAGAAATTATGTGTTGCGCATGTATACCAAGGCATTAAACCGAAATGGTGAGACTATGGGGGTTGAATATTGGGCAAACCGCATCAATATGAAGGCTGCCAACCCTGAAACAGTGGCAAAAAGTTTCTTCTTATCAGAAGAGTTTAACAACCGTAAGCTGAGTGATGAGGATTATGTGGAAACACTGTATCAGACATTTATGGACCGTGCATCCGATGCAGAAGGCAAGCAGTATTGGGTGAGCAATCTGAAAAATGGTATGAGCAGAGAAAAGGCTTTGGAAGGTTTTGCGCGAAGCACAGAGTTTTCAAAGATTATGAAGTCCTTCGGTCTGTAATTTCTTTAAAATAGTTTGTGTAGAAGTACTATATGGCAACCTCCCGGATGAACAAAAAGGGATTCATCCGGGAGGTGTTTTTTGTCCTTGCGCCAAATTTCATCCATAAAAATTGCAAAATAGAAAACACAAGAAGAATAAAATATGATATACTTTTAGTCGGAGAAAAGTAGACATTAGGAGTTGAAAAATGTACAGGATAACAATCTGTGATGATCAAGGTGATGTGCTTGATGAATTACAACAACTGATTATGCAGGAATTTCCTGATATGGAATTGCATTGTGTGCAGGATTTGAAGGAGTATGCTAAGGCTCTGATCAATCAAAAGGAGCCATTGCCGGATATTATGATCATGGATATCCAATGGGAGCAGGATATTTCGACCGGTATTGACTGGGCAGTGGAGCTGCAAAAGAGCTTTTCGAAGTTAAAAATTATTTTTCTGACCGGATATATCGAATATGCTGCTGATATTTTTATGGCCAACCCAAGCAATTTTCTGGTAAAGCCGATTCAAAAGGACAAGCTATATGCAGCTATATACCGTGTGATGGATGAGATAGGGACAAAGCTGGAGACAGTTACATTAAAGGGTGTAGGAGGCTTGCAGGTCGTGCAGCCTTTTGATGTTATGTACATAGAAAGCAACAAGCATGAGATTATTGTATATGGAACGGATGATACGATCCATGTATGGATGAAAATGGATGATATTCTGTCCGTATTTCCGCCTTTTTTTATCCGGATACACCAAAGCTATGCAGTCAATCCCAACTGGATCAAGAAGTTTGCGCCCAATGGCATTTTATTGATCGATGATGTATTTCTGCCGGTGAGCAGGAGTCGTTATACAAAGGCAAAAGAGCAGTTTTTGGATTTTTTAGAGGGAAAATAGGATGGATTTGACAGGTTTTATAAGTGCAGGCATTCTGGCATGTGCCTTTTTCGGCGCAGTGTATTGGGTTACAAAGGATTTTATGGAATGGAGAAAAGGCATTGGTGTGGTCTTTTTGTTTCTGTTTGTATTGAAGGAAACTGTTTCTCTTTATGGAATATACCATGACCGGATGTTACAGGTGGGATGGTTTGCATTATCCATGCTTATGATTTTGATACTGATCATCGGTCAGCGGCATGACAAACTCCGGATTGCCATGAATTACCTGACGGCTTTATTTTTCTTTCGTATTTATTTTTTATTTGCCAAGTTGTTTATTATATCTTTTTACAGCGGATTTCATACGGAAAAGCTCCGTCAGCTCCTTCAGACCGATAATACCTGGATCTTTCTATATAGTCTGGTTATCTGTATTCCGGCCGCATTTGCTTTGGATTTTACGCAAAAAAGCATGCAGTATCTTTCAGGTGGGATACGTCGGGTAATTTCGGCATTCGCCTGGATTGTGTGGCTTATCATGGATTGGTTTGACACATGGATACAGATGGTTGTGATCATGCCGATAGGTCTGATTTTGATTCTTACCCTTATCATATACCGGTTAAACAAGGAAAAAGAGCAGGAGAAAGAGCTTTATTATCATCGGGAGCTGGAAGTCCAGCTTCGTAAAAAAGATCTGGAAATGGAAAAGCTTCGTAAAGAGGTGGAAAAGTACTATATTCTTGCGGGGGAAGAGGAAAAAGATTATTCCGGACAGGTACTGCAGCATATAAATGACGCATATACGGATAAAAAAGGCGCAGTGGATGCGAATACTATTATAGAGGGGTAAGAAATATGAGTTGGAATACAACAATAAATATTTATGTATACGGATTGATTATGTGTTCTATGCAGACAATGGTCAATATCTGGGTAATAAGGAATTATCTTACCCCGAGACATAATCGTAAATGGTACTTTGCAGTTTTATTCTTGCTGATGCTGTGGCATGATTATTATTTTGGCTTACTGACCAAAGGGAATATTTACGATATGGTCGAAATACTGGTTTATTATCCGTTGATCGGTCTTGTGTTGTTTGGTTTGTTCAGGGAGAGGGCATTTCAGAGCTTCCTCTATTTGTTTGCAACGGACTGGATCAGTCAGATTGTTGGTGTGGTGGTTACATTTCCCGGTGTCATGGTATTATGTGGGCTTGACATGGAAATGGTGGAAGAAATTTTGGACCGTCCGGAAATCTGGAAGATATTACCGATGGCCTTTTGTTATTTCCTCTGTGCGTGGTTTACCGCTGCTATCTGGAGGTTTATGTATCGACATAAGGGCAAAGTCTTCAATATCTTTTGTGTGAGCTTCTGTGGAATGGATATTCTGGTGCAGATTACACCGGTATGGCAGTCTGTTATACTGGTTCTTCCGGCTGTTGTTGCTTTGTTTATCTGGATGTTTTACTATCAAAATGAGAGTGATCGTCTTGCCAGAGAGCAGTTTGCCCATTATCAGGCGCTGGAAGAGGTATACAGACAAAAGGAAAAAGAAATTTCCGAGATCCGTCATGATATCGCCAACCATTTGAATGTTATGGAGGCAATGCGCACTGATTCGGATGGCATGGACATTTTGAGGCGGATAGATAAAAATGCTTCTGTCTCATTTACGGATGTGCCGGTACTGGATTGTCTGATCCGTGAAAAAGCGGAGATTTGTCTGGAAAAAGGTATTGTTTTTGAAAGAAAAGGTCAGAATCTTGGAAGCATCAATATTACCGAATACGAGCTTGTCAGTTTGTTTGCCAATCTTTTGGACAATGCGATGGAAGCAGCCGAAAAGACTGACGAGAAAAAGATGTTTCTTACCATGGAAATACAGCAGGGATTTTTAAAGATAGTCCTGCGCAATTCCAAGCTGGAAAACGAAGCACCTTTAAAGACACAATTTGAGACGACGAAAAAGGATAAAAAGAAGCATGGTATCGGCAGCCGGATCATCAGGGAAATTGTAAACAGTCATGACGGCAGGATCCGATATACGGATCACGGTACGGAAATGGAAACCGTTATTTTTATAGCTATATAGCTCGTGTTTATTAAGGCTTTTTTAAAACTCTTGAAAATCCTGACGCAACAAGATATAAAGAAAATGAAACCAAATGATGCAGAGGCCTGCAGCCTATATACAGCAGCAGGCCATGTTTGTTAATAAGGAACCAAACTTCATGATCAAAACCTGGAAAATCATCAAATCAATCCTATATTTCATCCTATTTATATTCAGCACAGGCTACTTCCTGACCTGCCTGATCTATGCAGGGATTGCCGTATCATGGCTTTTCATCTGGCCAATGCTGGCTATTTTCTGTCTGGTCCGTTTTATTATGCTAAGGCGTGAGATCAAAGGCAGGACAAAGTGGAGATTCCCGCTTTTCTTCCATGTTGTATACAGGATTTGTTTCATAACCGCGCTGTGTATCTTTGTGTATGTGGAAAGTCTGGTCATTGGTGGTATGCATACCGAGCCGGATCCGGATATGCCGTACATCATCGTGCTTGGTGCAGGGCTTAGGGGCAGTGCGCCAACGAGACCTCTTTTACTGCGCATGCAGATGGCAGCAGAGTATCTGGAGGCCAATCCGGATACGATCGCAGTTGCTTCCGGCGGACAGGGAGCAGGCGAGGATATGAGCGAGGCGCAGTGCATTTACGAGTATCTGACGGATAAAGGGATTGATCCCGCACGTATCATACTGGAGGATCAGTCAAAGAGCACAGAGGAAAATATCAAAAACAGCTTTGCGTTGATTCCGCAGGATGCATCCGAGGTGGGAATTTTGTCCAACGGCTTTCATATCTACAGGGCTGCACGGATCGCCGAAAAACAGGGGCATGACAATGTGTGCGGCATCCCCTCACGGACGTTGATGCCGATGGGACTTCACTATATGGTCCGGGAGTTTTTTGCTATAATCCGGTTGGAAGTATTTGGGTAGAAAAAATGCAAAATTATCTGCTTTTGGTACTGTCGGATAGTGATAATTATGCTATACTATATCCGATGGAAACGTTGTCGATAATTGTCGAGGGAGGCAGATATGAAAATCCTTAAAAAAATAGATTACAACGCACCGGTCGTTCTGACCTTTGCTTTAGTTTCGTTTCTGGTGCTGATTTTAGGTTATATCACAAATGGAGGCTCCACGGCACTGTTATTTTGCGTATACAGGGCACCGCTCAGTGATATTTTTATGTATCCCCGGTTATTTTTACATGTGCTCGGACATGCCAACTTAGAGCACTATGTCAACAATATGATGATGCTTTTGTTGGTTGGTCCCATGCTGGAAGAAAAGTATGGTTCCCGCAATATGCTGATCATGATGACGATCACAGCATTTGTTACGGGCTTGATCAATACGATCTTTTTTCCGACTGCCTTACTCGGAGCAAGCGGTATCGTGTTTATGATGATCATATTATCATCCGTGACATGTGTCAAAGATGATAAAATCCCGCTGACACTGATCGTTATCGTTATCCTTTATCTGGGAGAACAGATTGCGGACGGATTGTTTGTAAAGGATAATATTTCGCAGCTGACACACATTGTCGGCGGCATATGCGGCGGCGTCTTCGGACTGACCGTATTCAAGGATTGTTAAAAGCAGGTGATAGCTATGGCAAAGCAAAAAGAAATCAAGACAAATGCAATGCGGATCTTGGATCGCATGAAAATTTCATATACCCATCAGTCATACGAATGTGAGGAGTTTATTGACGGGATTCAGACTGCAGATCATCTGGGACTTCCCCATGATCTGGTCTACAAGACTTTGGTTACTCTTGGCAGCAGCAGACAGTATTTTGTCTTTGTGCTTCCAATCGAGGCAGAACTGGATATGAAAAAGGCAGCAAGAGCCGTTTCTGAAAAATCAGTATCCATGATTCACGTCAAGGATATTACAGCCGTGACCGGTTATGTGCGTGGTGGCTGTACCGCGATCGGAATGAAAAAGCAATACTGGACTGTTATCAGCGAGACTGCCAGGAATCTACAAAAAATATACGTCAGCGGCGGCAAAATCGGATGTCAGATCGAGTTATCTCCGGATGATTTGTGTAAAGCATGTGGCGCAGTATATGGTGATATTATTGTAGATTGAGAGTGAGATAGTGTGGTTTTTTCTTCCGTAGAATTCATTTTATTCTTTTTACCAATTTTTCTAATTGTATATTACATAACGCCAGTTTCTTATCGCAATGCTGTATTGCTGTTTGGAAGCCTGATTTTCTATGCCTATGGAGAGCCGCGGTATATTGTACTGTTACTGGCATCCATGGTCTTAAATTACTGGCTTGCGAGAGAAATGGCTTCTGAAAAATCGGGCGTTTTTTTAAGAAAGGCCTGCTTCTATATTGGTATTCTGACAAATCTGTCACTTCTGCTTGTCTTTAAAATAGCGCCGGAAGAGTTGGGACTTCCGTTGGGAATCAGTTTTTATACCTTTCAGAGCATTTCCTATCTGATTGATGTATACCGCAAAGATATACCGGTGGAGACATCCTTGTTAAAGTTAAGCACCTATATCTGTATGTTTCCACAACTGGTTGCCGGTCCGATCGTCACCTATCAGGAAGTAAAAAAACAGCTGGATCATCCGGTTACAACATGGAAAGGATTTGATTCCGGTTTAAAGGATTTTTCGGCAGGTCTTATCATGAAAGTGCTTTTGGCAGATAGATTATCCCTGTTATTTAAAGAAGTTGCTGGAATGGGCTATATCAGTGCCCCGACATCGGTTTTATGGCTGGGCTCTGTTGGCTATTCACTTCAGATTTATTTTGATTTCTTTGGCTATTCGATGATGGCAATCGGTCTTGGAAGGATGCTGGGCTTCAATCTGCCGGTAAACTTTGATCTTCCCTATATGTCTACGAGTGTCAGGGAGTTTTACCGCAGATGGCACATCACACTTGGAAGATGGTTTGCAAAGTATGTTTATATTCCGCTGGGCGGCAGCCGGAACGGTATGAAAAAGACGCTGCGCAATCTGTTTATTGTATGGGTCCTGACTTCGCTGTGGCATGGTGTCAGCATCAACTTTGTACTCTGGGGGATGATTCTGTGTCTGGTCATTATGATCGAAAAGGCTGTTTCTTATTATCTGGATCAGAAAAAGGATGGCGCAAAATCCGGAACTGTAGAATCTGAAACTGTAAAATCTGTAACTGTAAAAGCTGAGACCGGACGACAGATAAGTGAAACAAGCTTTGCACAGGATGTAAGAAAAACAGAACAAAAAACCGAAAAATTAAATCTAAATTTAATAATTAAGAAAGCCTTACAGCATATCTATGTTTTATTCATAATCGTACTGACCTGGACCTGCTTCGCAGTGACAGACCTTCAGGATCTTTTCACTTATTTGGGAAGGATGTTCGGCATACTGTCGGGGGTACGCGTCAATGAGACCATATTTATGACGTTGCTTGGCAAGTACGGATTTACGATTTTGATCGGTATCCTGTTTTGTACGAAAAAGGCCCATCAATGCTATAAAAATTGGAAAGACAGTTATCTTGGCATGATAACGCTTGCAATTTTATTCTGGGTATCGGTATGGTACATTCATATGATGGGAGATAATCCGTTTTTGTATTTCCGTTTCTAAAAACAAAGACAATAAAGAATAGGAAAACAATTTCCGGAACGCTACAGTGCGGTATGGAATTGGCCAAAAATTATCTATCCGAATAGCACATTAAATCACAGTAAATATAAAGAAAGGAAGTGATGGAAGGATGGACAAAATGAAATATCTGAAATATCTGATCTTACTTTTGATCGGCAGTCTTGTCTGTTCTTTCCTGACAGGCTTCCCTTTTTCTTTTGGCAATATACAGGATAGTCAGGAGGATGCGGCAATCGAAGCCTCTTCATCTTCGGTATCATCGGACAGTCTGAATGGAGAAACGATTTCGGCTAATGGAACCACCAACGCTTCCATAGATTGTGTGAGTGGCAATTCAGCCGGAGCAACCTTATCACAAAATGGTACAGCCAGTGGAGTGAATCTTCCGCCTCTGGAATTTCAGGCGGTGGATGACAGTTATTTTGATGATGCGGTCTTTATCGGGGATTCACGAATTGTCAGCCTGTATTTGTATTCTGACTGGAAAAATGCGACCTATTATTGCTCTTCCGGTATGACGCTCGGCGGCGTGTTCAAGGATCCGACCGGACAGTGGAAGGACGGCAACTGGAAAGAAAACATAGCGACAGCCCTGCAGGAGCAGCAGTTTAAAAAGGTCTACATCATGATCGGTATCAATGATATGGGTGTCGGAGATCTGGACTATTTTGTAAATCATTACACCGATATGCTGCTGAAGATCCGCGAATGGCAGCCCAATGCAATTGTTTATATCATGAGCATTATGAATGTGAGCGAGGAAAGAGACGCGAAGGGTGATTATATCAATAATGAAGCGATACGTGAGCGCAATGAAAAGCTGCAGGGATTTGCAGATGGACAGAATATCTTTTATCTGGACATCAACAGTGCAGTCTGTGATGAAAATGGCTATCTGACCGCTGATTATACCTTTGACGGCGTCCATCTGTATGCGCAGTATGTTCCGCTGTGGACCGACTATCTGAAAGCACATGCAATCGTAAAGCCTTGAAAATAGAAGTGTCAACATATATGAAATCGCGGGGAAAGCATCAATATCCCCGCGATTTTAATTCACATACTATATCATAAAACAGCTTTAATACATCAAAGCCTTTGATATCCTCTCTTTTTAAATCGATCATATCACCGTGTGAAATGCCACGGTTGTGACGGCTTTTCAAGACACCTCTGAAATTCCCCCATACTGCACTGGATACATCTACAAGACCATCATTCTGTCTGCCTTTCTGTGTACACATCAACAGATACGGAATAAACAATAAGGAATCACTGAAAAGATTGTGCAGGATCGAGGTATAGCTCTGGTAGTACACACCGGGCACATCTAAGTTCTTTTTATTAAATTCCTCGCAAAAGACCGGATCCAGCTGTTTGCTGGAAGAATAGCAGTTCGGCTCGGTTTCTCCGGCCAGCATAAAGGGCTTGTTTAGCTGGTTGGCTATAAAACGGTATGCGCTATCAGGCAGTCGGTTTAGGATCGTGATGAGCTCAGAGCCACGGTGTGGTGTGTTGATCGTTGTCAGGCTGGCCACCTTGTCGCCATAACCGAGAGAGCTGATGAGATAACGACAGTCAAGTCCACCCTTGGAATGAGCGATGATATTGACCTTGTCACAGTGATTTTCAATAAGCGCCTGATCAATCACCTTTTTGATCGCTGCCGCATTATCCTCGATCGTGCCCCAGGCATTCTGATGACCATAATACACAGTCGCCCCATGCTGCTGCAAAAGTCTGGGAATACGTCCCCAGTAATTGAAGTATCTCAGATCCCGGAAGCCAATTCCATGGACCATGATAAGCGGATATTTTGTTTGACAAAGATTGTCTGTCACGCTGAATGCAGTATCACTTTCGCGGCTTACAGCTACCAGATATTCGTCCTTGGCCGATGCACACAGGATATGCGCGAGGTACAACTGCACAAAGGGCACCCACATAAAAAGCACGATAAAAAGCCGCTTGGCAATGACCAGATTGCGGGAACCAAAAAAGATGCGCAGACATCCGTTGATCAGGAATAACCAGACAAAGATCATGGCATAAATGACCTCAAAGGATAAAAAAGCCACGCCGGATTTAACAGATACGTTTGCACCCACAAATGCAGAATAAGGATTGTACGGCAGTAAAAGATAACATACCAGATACCAGAGAGGCAACAGGTAAAGTCCGATGAGGCCGCTGTGTATCAGGTTTCTTCCGGCAAAAATAATGTTGACACGGGAGTTTGAGGTCCTTTTCTTTCGAAGTCCCTGAAAGTGCAGCCGGAGAGTGGTATAAAGCTGAAAGATCACATTACAGATTACAAACAGGACAGTCGTCAGGGCATTTCCGCCAACCGTATTTTCCATTCCTGTATGATTGACAGAATGGTTGATAGAAAGATAAAACAACATCCAAAAAAGCGGCAGATGCGGTGCAAAAACAAAGTAAAAAACACGAAACCATTTTCCGGACAGATCGATCACTCTGCAAATATCCAGAAGACAGATCAAAACCATGCAGACGGAAAGTATGATATAAACAGACATAACAGACTCCTTCGTAAAAATATTCATTTCATTTTAACATGAATCCGGTCATCAAAAAAGGACAAACCAAAATGCATCGTTTTGTCCTTTTTATCTAAATAGTTTATTTCATGAATATCAATAAAATTCAATAAAGATCAATTAATAATTAATATTCCATAGCCTTCTCAACGCCGGTTACAACTCTTAAACCACCCTGAGCCAGAGCTAATAATTCATCCTCGCCCGGATAAACAGTGAAAGGAGCGATCCATTCACATCTTTCCTTAAGACCTGCTACAACAGCCTTGTCATAAGCAATACCGCCGGTTACGATGATCTGGTCAACCTTGCCGTTTAATACGGTTGCCATAGCACCGATGTTTTTGGACATCTGCTGGATGAAAGCATCACGTACCTCTTTTGCTTTAGCATCGCCTTCATCAACCATCTTTTCAACATCGCGCATGTCGTTGGTGCCAAGGTAAGCATTGAAACCACCGTTACCAACAAGCTTTTTGTAAACTTCTTTTTCAGTATACTGACCTGAGAAGCACATTTTTACAAGCTGACCAACCGGAACAGCACCGGAACGCTCGGGAGAGAAAGCACCGTCTCCGTCAAGAGCATTGAAGATATCTACAACCTTGCCATGTTTGTGAGGTCCAACGGAAACACCGCCGCCCATATGTACGACGATCAGGTTTAATTCATCATAAGATTTGCCGATCTCTTTAGCATAACGCTTTGCAACGGCTTTCTGATTCAGTGCATGGAATACGCTGGTACGAGGTAATTCCGGAACACCTGAATATCTGGAAGTAGGCTCTAATTCATCTACAACAACGGGGTCAACGATGAAAGAGGGCTTTCCGATCGAATCACCGATTTCTCTTGCCAGAATACCACCGAGGTTGGAAGCGTGCTGACCCTGCTTGCCGATCACAAGATCGTGCAACAGATCATCGCTTACAGCGTAAGTACCACCCGGAATGGGCTTTAACATACCGCCGCGTCCTACAACGAGGTCTAAAGAATGAATATCAAAATCTTTAGATGCCAACAGATTTAAGATGATGTCCTTACGGAAATCCTTCTGATCTACAATAGTAGCATACTGGGCGATTTCTTCGGTAGAATGTCTCAGAGTTTCTTCAAATAATAATGTTTCGTCCTCAAACACACCAATTTTGGTTGATGTTGAACCGGGATTGATAATCAGACTTTTGATTGCCATGAGTTCTTCTCCTTTTATTTAATATATATTTTTGGATATCGGATTAATTATTTTTTTTCATAAAGTCAGCAACAACAGCACCAAGAGCCAGAGAATTAACCTTAACCTCAACAGAGTCGGAACGGCTTGTCAGGACAACCGGAGCCTTGGTACCTGTCAGGAGGTTGCCGTTTACGATCTTAGCAGTATGAACCATTGCTTTGTAAACCAGGTTTCCTGCATGGATATCGGGGAATAACAATATGTCTGCATCACCGACGATCTTACGCTCGGAAGCACCGGGTTTGTGCTGTGCAGCTTCGGGGCAGATGGCAAGGTCCAAAGAAAGAGGTCCGTCAACGATACAGCCTGTAATTTTGCCTTCTTCATTCATCTTTGTCAGTTCTGCTGCTTCAACGGTAACCGGCATCTTGGGATTGACAACCTCAACTGCTGCCAAAGGAGCAACCTTGGGATTGGGAATACCAACTGCGTGGCAGATCTCAACGGTATTGTTGATGATGGAAACCTTGTCTTCCAGTGTCGGATAGGGAATAAATGCAACATCAGATAAGAAAAGTAACTGGTCAACGCCTTCAACATCAAATACACATACATGGGATAACGGCTTGCCGGTACGAAGTCCGACTTCCTTGTCCAGAACGCTCTTTAAGAAGCCCTTTGTATCAATGGCTCCTTTCATATACATATCGGCAACGCCCTCGGATACCAAAGAAACAGCTTTTCTGGCAGCTTCTGTCATATCCTTGACATCAATAATCTCATAAGTAGATAAATCCATATCGATGCTCTTTGCAATCTCTTCGATCTGCTCTTTGTCACCGACTAAGATCGCATCTGCGATATTGCGCTCTTTTGCGACTTTGACAGCCTCTAATACATGGGCATCCTGAGCAACTGCTACAGATACTTTTTTCAGAGGGCACCCGTCTAATTTGGCAATTAACTCATCAAAACTTTTAATCATTTGCTTTTACCTCTTTCCTTTTTGTTATTTTGAAATGATTTTTCATAAACTGTGTTTGATACACGCTAGTTAAAATTTTATCACTACTGTCTGCAAAATGCAATTACAGCGTGGACAGCTTTTTGCCTTTTTAGGCGATTTTTTTGGTCGTATTATACAGTTTTTTAACGGTTCGTTCATAAAAAGTTAATAGAATGTAAACGGGTATCGCATTGCATCCTATATGTAAATCTGTTACAATATGCTTTAGGTTTTAATGGGGGTATTATACCCAAATGAAGGAGTAAACAAGATGAATGTTGTTGAAAAAGTATTTGGAACTCATAGTGAAAGGGAATTAAAACGTATCTATCCCATTGTGGACAAGGTAGAGTCCCTGCGAGATTCCATGATGGCTTTATCCGACGAGGAATTAAAAAACAAGACAAAAGAATATAAAAAGCGTTACGAAGAAGGCGAGACACTGGATGACCTTCTTCCCGAAGCATTTGCGACCGTTCGTGAAGCTGCAAGACGTGTCCTGAATATGGAGCATTATCGTGTGCAGATCATCGGCGGTATTATTTTGCACCAGGGCCGCATCGCTGAGATGCGTACCGGTGAAGGTAAGACACTGGTATCCACACTTCCGGCATATCTGAATGCACTGACAGGAAGGGGCGTGCACATTGTTACGGTCAACGACTATCTGGCCAAGCGTGATGCTGAGTGGATGGGACAGGTCCATGAATTTCTGGGCTTAAAGGTCGGTGTCGTATTAAATGACCTGAAGCCTGATGAACGCAGGGAGGCTTACAAGTGTGACATTACATATGTTACCAACAATGAACTGGGATTTGATTATCTGCGTGATAACATGGCTTTATACAAAGAACAGCTGGTATTGAGAGACCTGCATTATGCTATTATCGATGAGGTTGACTCGGTTTTGATCGATGAGGCGCGTACTCCTCTGATCATTTCCGGTATGAGCGGTAAGTCCACAAGGATTTATGAAGCCTGCGACATTCTGGCAAGACAGTTAAAGCGTGGTGCCGATCTGGAAGAGCAGTCCAAGATGGATATCCTGATGGGTATTGAGCAGGAAGAGACCGGTGATTACATTGTCAATGAAAAAGACAAGGTGGTCAACCTGACTGCAGACGGTGTCAAAAAGGTTGAGGAATTTTTCCATATTGACAATCTGGCGGATCCCGAAAATCTGGAAATCCAGCACAATATCATTCTGGCTTTAAGAGCCCACAATCTGATGTTCCGTGATCAGGATTATGTTGTACGTGAGGATCAGGTTCTGATCGTCGACAGCTTTACCGGACGTATTATGCCCGGACGCCGTTATTCAGACGGTCTGCATCAGGCGATTGAGGCAAAAGAGCATGTAAAGGTCAAAAATGAAAGCAAGACACTGGCAACGATCACGTTCCAGAACTTCTTCAATAAATTTGAAAAGAAAGCCGGCATGACCGGTACCGCATTGACCGAGGAAAAAGAGTTCCGTGATATTTACGGCATGGACGTTGTGGAAATTCCCACCAACAGACCGATCGCGCGTATTGATGAGCAGGATGCTGTTTACAAGACACGTCGTGAAAAATTAAATGCGGTAGTACAGGAAGTCAAGGAATCTTACCAGAACGGACAGCCGGTGCTGGTAGGTACGATCAATATCGATGCATCCGAGGAACTGAGCCGGATGCTCAAAAAAGAAGGAATCCCGCACAAGGTTTTAAATGCCAAGTTTCATGAAATGGAAGCTGAAATTGTTGCGGACGCCGGTATTCACGGACATGTGACTATCGCTACCAACATGGCAGGACGTGGTACGGATATCAAGCTTGATGAAGAAAGCAAGGCAGCAGGCGGTCTGCGCATCATCGGTACAGAGCGTCATGAATCACGCCGTATCGACAATCAGCTGCGTGGCCGTTCCGGTCGTCAGGGAGACCCTGGTGTATCCAGATTTTATATTTCGCTGGAAGATGATCTGATGCGTTTATTCGGATCTGAGCGTATGATCGATATGTTCAATGCACTCGGTATTCCGGAGGGGCAGCAGATCGAGCACAAGATGCTTTCCAAGGCTATCGAAAATGCCCAGAAAAAGATCGAGAGCAACAATTACGGTATCCGTAAGAATCTGTTGGACTACGATCAGGTCATGAATGAACAAAGAGAAATCATTTATGCGGAACGTCGCCGTGTTCTGGATGGAGAAAGCATGCGTGAGGTTATCTACAAGATGATCACGGATGTTGTGGAAAATGCGGTCAACATGTGTATCGGAGAGGATGCTTCATCGGATGAATGGAATCTTGCCGAGCTTACACAGGTACTCGGAAGCATTGTTCCGATCAAAAAATACACGCCTGATATGGTTCAGGGGATGAAAAAGAAAGAATTTTTACATGCTCTCAAAGAAGAGGCAGTCAAATTATACGAAGACAAAGAAGCGGAATTCCCCAATGCAGAGGCAATCCGTGAAGTGGAGCGTGTCGTGCTGTTAAAGGTTATTGACAGAAAGTGGATGACCCATATTGATGATATGGAGCAGCTCCGTCAGGGTATCGGCCTTGCTTCTTACGGACAAAAGGATCCGGTTGTCGAATACAAGCTGAGTGCATACGATATGTTTGATGATATGATTGCCAATATCAAAGAGGATACGGTCCGTCTGATGTTCTCTGTCAAGGTAGAGCAAAAGGTAGAAAGAGAGCAGGTAGCCCAGGTTACCGGAACCAACAAGGATGACAGTGCTTCATCAACACCGATAAGACGTGCAGAGCAAAAGATTTATCCCAATGATCCCTGCCCTTGCGGCAGTGGCAAAAAATACAAAAATTGCTGCGGCAGAAAATAAGGTGGTGTACCAGGTGGTAGAATTAGATCAGTTAAAGCTGGATCTTCAGGCGTATGAACCTCAGTTGGCTGAGGTCAGGGATTCGCTTGATTTAGACAATAAAGAAAAAAGAATTGAAGAGCTGGACCGGTTGATGGAAATGCCGGATTTCTGGCTGGATGCGGAAAAAGCACAGAAATTATCCAAGGAATCCAAAGATTTAAAGGATGATGTAGAGACATACCATCATCTGCATTCACAGTATGAGGATATCATGACCCTTATCGAAATGGGCAATGAAGAGGATGATGCAGAGCTTGCAGCAGAAGCCAGGGATGAATTTGAACAGTTTGTCACAACTCTGGACAATATCCGCATCAAGACACTTCTTTCCGGTGAATACGATCAAAACAATGCGATTCTCAAGCTGAATGCCGGTGCCGGTGGAACCGAAAGCTGTGACTGGGCATCCATGCTGTATCGTATGTATACACGGTGGGCGGAAAAGAAAGGCTATGATGTAGAAGTGCTGGATTATCTGGACGGGGACGAGGCCGGTATCAAGTCTGTGACCTTCCAGATCAACGGTCTCAATGCTTATGGATACTTGAAGTCCGAAAAAGGTGTGCACCGTCTGGTGCGTATTTCGCCCTTCAATGCACAGGGCAAGAGACAGACATCCTTTGTATCGCTGGATGTTATGCCCGAAATCGAAGAAGATATTGATCTGGATATCAATGATGATGATCTGCGTATTGATACCTACCGAAGCTCCGGCGCCGGTGGACAGCATATCAACAAGACGTCCTCTGCGATCCGTATCACACACCTTCCGACCGGAATTGTGGTACAGTGCCAAAATGAAAGAAGCCAGTTCCAAAATAAAGACAAGGCTATGCAGATGTTAAAGGCCAAATTGCTGATGCTGCAAAAAGAAGCCAATGCAGAAAAGCTTTCCGACATCCGCGGAGAAGTCAAGGATATCGGATGGGGCAACCAGATCCGGTCCTATGTTTTACAGCCGTACAATATGGTTAAGGACCTTCGCACCGATGTTGAAACCTCCAATACCGGAGCGGTTCTGGATGGAGCAATCGATATCTTTATCAACGGATATTTAAAATGGAAGGCGACCAAACCTTCCGAACAGCAGGATAATTAAAAAATCCCACCGGACTGCGCGGCGCCTCTGGCTGTCAGCCTGTAGTCTGTACTC
>URPH01000029.1 GCA_900549665.1 uncultured Lachnospiraceae bacterium
GTCAACATTCTATCAGAAAATAGAAATATGCTCTTGCAGAAATCATAACATTAAATTTACAAATATGCAAGAGCATGTATAATGAGATTCAGGTCTTTTAAGCATTATCAGGAAATATAATTTATATTATTCTCCTCACAGAATTTTATCATATCAGATTCAAAAAGTTTAAAGTCTATCTTTCCTCTTGTTTTTATTGCCTTTATTGAATCCACAACATTTTTTACAATCAGACTTTTTTTCTCATCTATATTAGCTTCAATATATTTTTCATAATTAATCTGCAAGCTAACTGAAGCAAATCCATATTTTAATTCACATTTTTTTGTTTCTTTCCATAACCCTTTGCCTAACTCCTCTTGTGGAGCAACAATGGGACATACACCTACAGAATTAATAACATCACTATAACTCTTATCTCTCATATATGATGATAATGTTCTACACATATGATAGATATCATCATCCACTCCATATATATTGTTATAATACGCTGGTGAATTAATATTTAATTCCATGTTTACCATCCTCCTTTAGGACGTCTTTTATCCATCGCGGTTATCAGTACTTTTACTATAGCATACGTAATATAAAAACACAGTTTCTTTTTTGATATTGTATAAAACTATTTCTCCAATGAAAAAACTGCCCTTTCGGACAGTTTTTTCAGCACTTTGCAGCTTTTTAGACAATTTTACTCTTCAATATGCTCCATACCCTGCGCGATCATGGTACTTACATGGGCATCCGCAAGAGAATAAAAAATCGACTTTCCTTCCCTGCGCGATTTGACAAGCTTGCTCTGCTTTAAGATCTTGAGCTGATGTGAAATCGCTGACTGCGTCATATTGAGTACTGCTGCCAGATCACACACACATACCTCGGATTCAAATAAAACATAAAGGATCCGGATCCTGGTTGAATCGCCAAATACCTTAAATAGTTCCGCCAGATCATACAGCTTTTCTTCTGACGGCATGGTCTCATTGACAATTTTTAATAGCTTTGGATGTACTTCTGTTGATGCACAACATTCAACTCCATCATGATTATATGTCATAATATCCACCTGTTTTCCTTATATTGTTCCGACCCTGTACAGGCCGTTTATTTTATACATCACAGCTTCTTAACAAATAAAGCCCGGATAGCATTTAATACAGCAATGATCATAACACCGACATCCGCGAAGATAGCAAACCACATATTGGCAATGCCGATTGCTCCGAGAAGCAGGCAGATCAATTTGATACCAATTGCAAATACAATGTTCTGATATACAATTCGCAGGCATTTTCTGGAAATCTTCACTGCCTTGGAAATCTTTAACGGATCATCATCCATTAATACAATATCTGCAGCTTCAATTGCCGCATCTGAACCAAGCGCTCCCATGGCAATACCGATATCTGCTCTGGATAATACAGGAGCGTCATTGATACCGTCACCCACAAATGCAAGCTTTTCTTTTTTTGATTTTTTTTCTAAGAGCTCCTCAACCTTTGTTACCTTATCGGACGGCAACAGCTCACTGAACACTTCATCAACACCAAGCTCTCTGGCTACGGAATCGGCAACCGCTTTGGAATCGCCGGTCAGCATAACTGTCTTTTTGACACCAACCTTTTTCAATGCCTCAATCGCTTCTTTTGCATGCGGCTTAATAATATCGGAAATCAGGATCTGTCCTGCATACTGATTGTCTACCGCAACATGTACAACTGTTCCGATCTGATTGCAGGGCTTATAGTCTGCACCGATTTTTTTCATCAGCCTTTCATTACCGGCTGCAACGCTCTTTCCGTCTACATAGGCAATCACACCGTGACCGCTGATTTCCTGTACATCACTGATCCGGTCTTTGTCAATATCCTTGCCGTATGCCTTCTGTAAGCTCTTGCTGATCGGGTGTGTTGAATAGCTTTCGGCACATGCAGCAAGTTCGATCAGTTCTTCCTTCGGAATGGTATTTTCGTAGACACCATTTACTTCAAAAACACCCTGTGTCATAGTACCGGTTTTATCAAAGACAACGTATTTTGCTTCGGATAAAGCCTCTAAATAGCTGGAGCCCTTTACCAGTACACCCTGATTGCCGGCTCCGCCGATACCTGCGAAGAAGCTTAACGGAATGCTGATCACAAGCGCGCAGGGACAGCTGATAACCAAGAAGGTCAGTGCACGATAAATGTATACCGGCCACATGGGCGTAATTCCCATAAAAAATCTTACAACCGGAGGCAGGATAGCCAATGCTAACGCACCATAGCAGACTGCGGGAGTATAATATCTTGCAAATTTAGAAATAAAGTTTTCGGATCTGGATTTTTTGGAGCTGGCATTTTCGACCAGATCCAAGATCTTGGATACGGTGGATTCGCCAAATTCCTTTGTTGTCCGGATCTTGATCAGGCCATTCATATTGATACAGCCACTGATAACCTCGTCTCCGGCCTTTGCTTCTCTCGGCAGGCTTTCGCCGGTCAGCGCACTGGTATTTAATGATGTAACACCTTCCACAATGATACCATCGATCGGCACTTTTTCACCGGGTTTTACCACAATAACGGTTCCGATCTTTACTTCATCCGGATCTACCTGTGTAAGCTCACCGTCTGTTTCAATATTGGCATAATCGGGACGGATATCCATCAGCTCGCTGATGTTGCGGCGGCTCTTGCCTACGGCATAGCTTTGGAAAAGCTCACCGATCTGGTAAAACAGCATAACGGCAATTGCTTCGGTATAATCACTTTCACCGGCAAGTCCGAGAGCTGCAGCCGATTCACTTCCGTTGTATAGGGCAACTGCCATCGCACCGATCGTCGCTACAGCCATCAGGAAGTTTTCATCAAAAACCTGACGGTTCAGGATACCTTTTCCGGCTTTCTTTAATACATCATATCCGATAACGAAATAGGGGATCAGATATAAAAGAAATCTCAAAATTCCTTCGACCGGAGTAAATTTTAAAATGATCATCATGGCGGCGGAAACAATGATCCGTACCAGCATCTTTTTTTGTTTTTTATTCATAGCGAAACCTCATTTATTTTATCCGTAATCACTTATTAAAAAAAGATCTCACAATCATCTTCTACTTTTTTGCAGTTGCTCAGGACAGCTTCCATAACTGCTTTTGCATCTTTGCCTTCTTCAAATTCCACGCTCATCTTCTGGGTCATGAAGTTTACAACAGCGTCTTTAACACCGGCTGTCTTTTTAGCGGCTTCTTCCATTTTATTTGCACAGTTAGCACAGTCAACTTCGATTTTGTAGGTCTTTTTCATAATGATCACCTTTCCTTTATGTGTATTTATTTTTTGTTTTGTTACAACATATGAACAATCATTCATATGTTTAAATATATTGTAGCACGTATCTTATAGATGTCAATTCTTTTTTTTGCAAACGAATTATCTTACTCAACTACGAGAAACACGCTTTGCAAGTTTCTCGAGTTATCGCGGTGCTCGCCAAATCTGCATGCAAGCATGCGATTTTTCTCGCTACTCGCGTAAATAAAAAACAGGTGCTTATCGAAACACCTGTTTAATGCTGTCATAATGTAAAAATATGCCCTGTCTGCCAAGCTCCGCAATTTCCTCGGCTGTGGCCAGCTTGAAGCCATCGGTCTCAGCCTCCTGCGGCTTGACATCTGTCTCATCAAAATCCAGTTCAAACCGGTAGACATCGACAAAATAATTGTCTCCCTCGCCCGGGTTTTCTCTGTGATAGGTAAACTGATAGGCATCCTTGCAGTCTGATACGTCAATTCCGGTCTCTTCCCTGACCTCGCGGATTGCGGCATCCAGCGATTCTTCCCCAGCCTGCGCTGCGCCTCCCGATACCTCCCAGTGTCCCGGTGCCCATGCCTTGGTCATGACACGTTTGGTGATCAGGTATCTGCCATCCGGCCTGCATACCACGCCAAGCACAGTCAGATGATATTCTCCATCCTGCAGGATCCAGTCATTTCTTTTCATCGTGCGGCCGGTTCTTTTTTTATCCTTATCGTAAATATCCCATAATTCCATTTTTCGTCCTCTGTTTCTCTTTTATTTCTCTGATCTACGGCTTATTTTACCATAGATCCCATCATCATGAAATACCATCTTTCCGGACTCCCTTTACCAAATTGTCCTTATCAGACTATCATTCCCGGATTTTCTCCTTGTAAACAGCATTTTACCGCCTGCCGCAAATTGCAGACAGACGGTAAAACATAGGTTGGTATATTTATAGAGAAGGAAAAACTTAGTATCCTTTTATCAGTTTGACTGTCCATAATAAGCATTGGCACCGTGTTTCCGGAAATAATGCTTATCCTGCAGCTCCTGAGGCGCCGGCTTGATCTCGGGATTGATCGTCTCAGCCCGGTATGCCATCTTTGCCACTTCCTCTAAAACAACTGCATTGTGAACTGCCTCATGTGCATCCCTGCCCCATGCAAAGGGCCCATGATTTTTGCATAAAACGGCAGGAACAGCGACCGGGTCCTTGTCCATGCGTTTAAATTCATTAACAATCAGATGACCTGTATTTTCTTCGTAGGCACTTTCGATCTCATCTGCATTCAGGCATCTGACACAGGGAATTTCCCCATAAAAATAATCTGCATGTGTCGTACCGTAGCAGGGAATGCTTCTTCCCGCCTGTGCCCAGCTGGTTGCATAAGAGGAATGCGTATGGACCACACCCCCGATTTCAGGGAAAGCCTTGTACAGCTCCAGATGTGTGGCTGTATCGGAAGAAGGATTGTATCTGCCTTCTACCTTATTACCATCCAAATCCATAACAACCATGTCATCCGGTGTCAGCTTGTCATAATCCACACCACTTGGTTTGATGACAAACAATCCTTTTTCACGGTCAATTCCGCTGACATTGCCCCATGTAAATGTGACCAGTTCATAATGAGGCAGCAGCATATTTGCTTCATATACTTCTTTTTTTAATTCTTCTAACATATGTAATCTCTCTCCATTCTCCCGTAAAATGATTTCATCAGCAATGAACGGGCAACTGCATTTTAAAACAATGTCGTTGCTTCTTTTTCCATTGCAAGGCCCTTCATGTACTGCTCCATGAATTTCTCAAAGCCTGCAACATTTTCGGGAATCGGTGATAGTCTGCTTGCCTTCTGTCCTGCAAAGATCCTGTTGTTTAAGTATTCGGGCAGGGTTTCTCCAGCTTCTTTATGGATCAGATAAGCTGCCAGTATGGCAATACCCCATGCTCCGCCTTCGCCGGCTGTTTCCATGACACTGACCGGTGCGTTGATGGCATCGGCTGCGATCTGCTGGCCGACACCGGGTGTCTTGAAGTATCCGCCATGTCCAAGCATTTCATCTACTTTTACGCCTTCCTCCTTGATCATCAGATCCATACCGGATTTTAAGGTCGCAAGTGCAGAGTATAAATGCATTCTCATAAAGTTAGCCAATGTAAACTTTGATTCCTGTGAACGCACAAAGGTAATGGCTCCTTTGTCAAATCCGGTAACAGGTTCGCCGGAAAAATAATTGTAGGATAAGAGGCCTCCACAATCGGAATCACCTTCCATTGCCTTGCTGTAAAGCATGGTAAAAAGTGTATTCATATCCGTTTCATGGCCGTTAGCCTTTGCAAACTCTCCGAAAAGATTAACCCATGCATTGATCTCGGAGGTACAGTTATTGCAGTGCACCATTCCGACCAGTGCTCCATCCGGTGTTGTCACAAGATCAATCTGCGGATAAACCCTGGATAATTCTTTTTCCAGTACAACCATTGCAAATACACTTGTGCCGGCTGAAATATTGCCGGTGCGTACCGATACACTGTTGGTTGCCACCATACCGGTTCCGGCATCACCCTCGGGCGGACACATTTTGGATCCGGCCTGCAGCTTTCCGCTTACATCAAGCAAAGCTGCGCCTTCAGCGGTTAATACGCCTGCATCGGCACCTGCCGGGATGGATTTGGGTAATATATCTTTTAATTTCCATGAAAAGCCTTCACCTGCAACCAGCTCATCAAATCCGGCGATCATCTTCTGATCATAATCACCGGTTTTGGTATCGATCGGGAACATGCCGGAAGCATCGCCGACGCCAAGTACTTTCTCACCGGTCAGCTTCCAGTGCACATAGCCTGCCAGTGTTGTAAAAAATGCGACATCCTTTACATGCTCTTCCTTATTTAAGATCGCCTGATACAGATGGGAAATACTCCAACGCTGGGGAATGTTGTAGGAAAATGCTTCTGTAAGCTTAACCGACGCCTCCTCGGTAATCGTATTTCTCCATGTACGGAAGGGCACTAACAGCTCTCCGTCTTTATCAAATGCCAGATATCCATGCATCATGGCAGAAAAACCGATAGATGCAATCTGTGTGATCTCCGTATCATATTTTTCTTTGACATCCTTTAATAAATCCTGATAGCAGTCCTGTAATCCTGTCCAGATGTCGGAAAGGGTATAAGTCCAGACACCGTTTTCAAAGCGGTTTTCCCATCCATGTCCGCCGGATGCCAGCACGCTGCCTTTTTCATCAATCAAAACGGATTTGATTCTGGTAGATCCAAATTCTATTCCCAAAATCGATTTCCCGCTTTCAATTATTTCTTTCGCGCTCATCATATTCCTCCATTTTCACTATTTGTGGTCTTTAATAAGAAGCTTCATTCCATCTAAGCTCATTTTTGATATCACGAATGTTGGTATTTTCATCGATCACGATACTCTCAATTCCCATTGCGGCTGCCCAGTCAACCATCTGCTCTACAGATAAATCGTAGGTAAATGCCGTATGGTGTGCTCCTCCTGCCAAAATCCAGGCTGTAGCGCCAATTTCCAGATTGGGTCTCGGCGTCCAGAATGCGGTTCCTACCGGGAGCTTCGGCATCGGCTTCTTAACTTTTTTGCAGTCAACGGCATTGATCAGGAGACGGAAACGATGTCCCAGATCGATCAGGGAGCATGCGATCGCAGGTCCTTCTTTAGAAGTAAACACCAGTCTTGCGGGATCCTCTCTGTTGCCCATGGAAAGCGGGCAGACCTTAATGCCGATCTCGCCATCCGCAATCGAAGGACAGACCTCAAGCATATGCGCCTGCAAAATTCCTTCTTCTCCGGGCACCAGATGATAGGTGTAATCCTCCATCATGGACGTACCCTTTGCATCCTTGATACCGGCTGTCATCAGCTTCATCAACCGGACCATGGCAGCTACCTTCCAGTCACCCTCGGCTCCAAAGCCATAACCCTTTTCCATCAGTCTCTGGATTGCAAGACCCGGAAGCTGCTGCAGTCCGCCAAGCATGCCAAAGTGTGTTACAACTGCCTGATAATTGTTGTCTACAAGGAATTTTTCAATACCGATCTCCTGCCTTGCCTGTACGGCAACGTGACGGCGGAATTCCTCCGGATCTCTTCCTTCATCAATGATCTTGTACTTACTATAATATTCATCAACCAAAGCTGCAACATCTGTATCGGAAACAGCATTGACATATTCTACCAGATCATTGACACAGTAATGGTCGATCTCCCATCCAAACTTGATCTGCGCTTCTACCTTGTCACCTTCGGTTACGGCAACATTGTTCATATTGTCGCCAAAACGGCAGACACGGATATGGGAAGATTCGATCAGGCCGATCGCAGTACGCATCCAGCTGCCAAGCTGCTTCTGGACCTTTTCATTTGCCCAGTGGCCGACGATCACCTTGCGCTCAATGCCCATACGGCTGACAATATGACCGTATTCACGATCTCCGTGAGCTGACTGGTTTTCATTCATGAAATCCATGTCAATTGTATCATAAGGAAGCGCTTCGTTAAACTGTGTATGTAAATGACATAAAGGCTTATTGTACTCCTTCAGTCCTAAAATCCACATTTTTGCCGGAGAAAAGGTGTGCATCCATGTGATAACGCCTGCACATTCCGGATCGTTGTTTGCATCATGAAATGTCTTGCGGATAGATGCCTGACTGATTAAGGTAGGCTTTAACACAACAGGAAACGGCAGATTGCCTGACTGGTTCAGTCCTTCCACTATTTTTGCGGAATGTTCGGCAACCTTTCTCAAACATTCATCTCCATACAGATCCTGCGATCCTGTGCAAAACCAAAAGCAATAATTCTTCATGCCAATTTCCTCCTGTTCTTAAATTAAATATTCTGATATTCTGTTTTTGAATTTCTATACTCTGTTTTCTGATTTTAATATTCCGGTCTTAAATCTCTATACCCTGTTTTTCAAATTTTAATATCTTTTAACAAAGGCTGCATTCCTTTTAAAAAATGCAGCCTCTGCTTTTTTCCATTACTCCGCTTTTTTCTTACGTGCCATGACCACACTCTGTACAACTAAGAAGATACAGAGCATAGCGGCGATCGTAATTCCTGTCCACCATGCCTGATCCAGACCTGCGGATGACACGATGTTCTGAATGGTGCTTAAGGATAACACACCAAACAGGGTTCCGATAATATTTCCAACACCACCGGTCAACATTGTGCCGCCGATGATGGAGGATGCGATCGCATTCATTTCCATTCCGCTTGCATGGGATGCGGAACCGGATCCAACATACAAAAAGTAAACAAATCCACCGATACCGGCAAGCAGTCCACAGACAAGATGGGATACAAATACGGTTCTTTTCACATTGATACCAAGCATCAGGGCACTCTGTCTGTTACCGCCGACCGCGTAAAAATGACGGCCGTATTTTGTCCATTTCAGAACTATAAATAATATAATAACAATGGCAAGTGCCACGATCACTCCGATATTGACATAAGCCGGAACGTAAACGCCAAGCTTGTTGACAGAGCCCAGTCCCGGAATTGTAATACGGGTATCCTTTAATGCTACAAATGCTTCATTTTCAACATTGAAGGGGTTGGTATGTACAATTGTCGTCATACCTCTTGCAAAAAACATACCTGCAAGTGTTACGATAAACGGCTGGATATTCAGGTAAGCTACGAGATATCCCTGTACCAGACCAAAGGCAAGGCCAATTCCAATGGCAAGTAATAAAGCTTCTAAGACATTCCCGCCCTTATAATCGAGTAATACAGCACAGCTCATGCTGACCAGTGCTACCACACCTCCGACGGAAATATCAATTCCGCCTGTGATCATGACAAGGCTCATTCCGCAGGATGTGATGATCAGGGCACTGTTGGCGATCAGCATATTGAAAAATGTCTGCGGCTTTAAAAATCCCGCTCCCTGAAAGATAATTGCCCCAATATACATTGCAAAGAATACAACAATGGTAATGGTTAATAGCAAATTGGTATCGGACATATTTTTAAATTTCTGTTTCATCCTATGCTGCCCCCTTTGCTTTGGCTTTCTGTTTCGAGAAAAAGCCTGAAATTTTATTTCTGACGGTCGGTGCACTGATCACTACCAAAAGGATTACAACGATTGCCTTGTAAGCCGGAAGTGCATCGGACTGAACATTGAATTTATATAAGGTCGTGGTCAAAAACTGGATAACATATGCACCCAGGATGGATGCCGGCATATTGAATTTACCACCGCTTAATGCGTTTCCGCCAAGTGCAACGGCTAAGATCGCATCCATTTCAATATCTTTTGCAATAACGGAATAGTTGATGGAGGATAAACGGCTTACCTTGATAAGCGCTGCCACAGCCACACAAAGTCCGAGGATAACAAAGGATAAAAACTTGATAAACGCCGGATTCAAACCATTTAATCTGGAGGATTTTTCATTGATACCTACTGCCTGTGTATACAGTCCAAGTGTTGTAAACTTCAGCACCAGAGCCATAATGATCATGCAGATCACTGCAATGAAAAACGGCGTCGGGATCGGAATACCCGGAATAAATCCGCCAAAATATGTAAAGGTCACATCGTTAACAATAGGTAACTCATTGTTGTTGATCCATGCTGCGATAGAACGTCCCGCTGTAAATAAGATCAGCGTGGCGACCATGGGCTGAATCTTGAAATAGGCAACCAGTACTCCGTTGAATGCTCCAAACAACATTGCCACAACACATGCAACCAGAAAAGCCACAATGATCGGAGCCTGCAGCTCATCCGGGCGGGAATTGCCGCCACAGAGCACTCTTAAGATCACCGAACCAGCAATGGCGATTGCCGCACCAACGGAAATATCCTGTCCGCCGGAGGCTGCGGTCACAAGTGTCATACCAATGGCCAGGATCGCAAGCTCTGAACCATAGTCTAAAATAGTCATCAGATAGCCTGACAATACCGGATCTCCCGCACTGTTGTATCCAAGTGTAATTTTATAGAAAGAAGGATCCGCGATTAAGTTAAACACTGCTAACAATAACAGAGCAGCAATGGGTATAAAAATCTGATTTCTGATCAGCTTTGAAAAGAAAGCACCCGCACCGGATGATTTTTTATTTTTCTCCATCTTTCTCGTCACCTCCTGCTATGGTATTCATGATCATTACCTGTGTCAGCTCATCACCGTTTAATTCACCGACAACCTTGCGGTCTCTCATGACAATCAGTCTTGAACAGGTACGAAGCATTTCATCTGTTTCGGAAGAAATAAATGTCACACTCATTCCCTCGGATGCAAGCTTTAATACCAGTTTCTGAATCTCTATTTTTGTACCGACATCAATTCCTCGTGTAGGCTCATCCAGGATCAGATATTCCGGATGGGTCAGAAGCCAGCGTCCCAAAATAACCTTTTGCTGGTTACCGCCGGATAACGACTTGATCGGTGTGTCGGCACTTGCTGTCTTGATCTCCAGCAATTTGATGTATTCATCTGCAAATTTATAAGCCTGTGCTTTGGAAAACGGTTTGAAGAAACCATTCAGCAC
Source organism: uncultured Lachnospiraceae bacterium (assembly GCA_900549665.1). GTDB lineage: Bacteria > Bacillota > Clostridia > Lachnospirales > Lachnospiraceae > UBA2882. The sequence continues at coordinate 10,847 of URPH01000029.1, forward strand.
CTGCGCTGCCAGAATGATATTGTCCCTTACGGACAGATCTCCGATGATACCGTCGACCTTGCGGTCCTCCGGCAGGTACGCAATCCCCTGTTTCATGGCATCGAGCGGCTTGCGGATCCTGATCTCTTTTCCGTTTTTCTTTAGCTTACCTGCAATAACACGGTCGGCTCCAAAGATGGCACGCACACATTCGCTTCGGCCGGAACCGAGAAGTCCGGTAAATCCGTTGACCTCTCCTTTTTTGATATAAAAATCAAAAGGCTTGATACCCGCATTGCTCTGCAGTCCTTCTGCTTCAAAGAGACTGCTGTCTGCACCTTCTCCCTTGTAAACCTCGTTGTCATTTTTGATATCTGACATATCATCCAGTTCTTTTCCAAGCATCTTGGAAACCAGCTGCACGCGGGGCAGATCCTTGATCTCATATTCTCCGACCAGCTTACCATCGCGCAGTACCGTGATCTTGTCACATACTTCATATACCTGATCGAGGAAATGGGTAACGAAAATGATACCTACTCCCTTGCTCTTTAAATCTCTCATGAGCCCGAACAGCTTTTCTACTTCCTGCTCATCCAGTGAAGAAGTCGGCTCATCCAAAATCAACACCTTACATTCCATATCAACGGCTCTTGCAATGGCAACCATCTGCTGGATCGCAATGGAGCAGCTTGATAGCTGTTGTGTGGACTTTGCCGGAATATCCAGAGACTGCAGGATCTTATCCGCACTCTCATTCATCTTTTTCCAGTTCTGTCCGACACCTTCGCTTCTACCGATGTACATATTTTCTGCAACGGAAAGATTGGGACAAAGTGTAATCTCCTGATAAACAGTACTTATTCCAAGTCTCTGTGCATCCTGAGGAGACCGAATGATGGCTGCTTTGTCTAATCCCTTGAGGAAAATTTCACCACCGTCTTTTTCATAAACTCCGGTCAATACCTTTATTAACGTTGATTTTCCTGCGCCGTTTTCGCCCATCAGTGCATGGATTTCACCTTCGCACAATGTAAAATCCACATCCTGCAAGGCCAGTACTCCGGGAAAGCTTTTATAAATTCCTCTCATTTCTAAAACGGATTTCTCTTTCACCAGCGTATTCACTCCTTACTTTTTTATGAAAAACGCGACGAGCGTAGGCTTATTACGCGCGCCGCGTCATTGACAGTTAGATTATGCTAACAATTAGATACCGTATGTATCAACATCTTCCTGTGTAATAGTTGTTGCATCAAATCCTTTTTCATCCATGATGATTGTCTTTTCAGAGATGGTTTCGCCTGCTTCCAGTTTCTTGATGATATCATCAATGTAGGAAGCCTGGAAAGGATTGCACTGTCCATCGTAGTTCCAGTTACCTGCAAGTAACTCTTCAAGAGCCCATTTGTTGCAGTCATAACCCATAACGATTACGTCTTTACCAACACCGTGTGAGATGTTTGCTTTATCAAGAGCTGCTACAGCACCCTTTGCCATGTCATCGTTTTCAGCGTAGATAACGTTGAAGGATTCTCCTGAGTCGATAACAGACTGAACAATCTGCTGTGCTTTTTCTGCGTTCCATTCAGCGGTCTGCTCTGTTACTAAGTTCCAGCCTTCGGAAGCAACTGCATCTGTTAAAGCTCCTGAACGGCCTTTCTGAGCTGCAGAACCCATAACACCCTGAATGTGGATGATGTTGTATTCGCTAAGTCCCTGACCTTTCAGCCATTCAACTGCTGTCTCACCTTCCTTAGCCATATCGGATACGATAGAAGCTTCATATAAGCTCGGATCCGCATCAATGGTACGGTCGAATAAGATTACGCGGATACCTGCGTCCTGTGCATCCTTTAATACTGAGTCCCAGCCGGCTGTATCAGCTGCGGAAAGGAGTAAGTAATCAACACCGTCCTGGATGAACTTCTGAGCTGCTGTGATCTGCTCATCATTTTTTAAGCTGTATGCAAAAGATGCTTCATATCCGTTTTCAGCTGTGAACATTTCCTTCATGCTCTTGTCGTTAGCTGTACGATAACCGGATTCGTTGGGGTCGTTGTTGATGATACCAACTTTGATGACATCTCCTGAAGATGCAGATGCATCGCTTGCGGTTGCTGCATCACTTGTGGTTGCTGCATCACTTGTGGTTGCTGCCGCATCGGAAGATGCATCGGATGAAGCCTGCTGTGAGCTTCCGCATCCTACCAGTAATCCTGCAATCATGGTTGAAGCAAGTACGAGACTTAATAATTTCTTTTTCATATTGTTGTCCTCCCTTTTTAAAAAAAATAATTCGTTTCGCTTTGAGATTTCTGTATCTCTCTGATGAACTTACTTTACCTTTTTGCAACCCTTTTTTCAACTCATAAACAGCTTGTTTTAGGCGCTTTGTGATATATTTACAATACAAATTTTACGTGTTAAAATATAAAAACAATACAAATAATTCTCAAGGTTTAATTTTTTAAGATTTTTTTGAAAATATGATGATTTCTTTCTTGTTATCTGACATAATCCGTCAATTTTTTATTTCGAAAAAATGATCATCAAGTTAAAAAAGGTGTGATTTTTTACGATAAAGGCAGGATTTTTTATGATAATATTTTTCAAATAAATGCCAAAAATTAAATATTTACCTTAAATTTGTGATATGGGGAGAGAAAAATATGGCAATTTTATACAAGTCCATTGCTCACGACATAGAAGCATTAGTAGAAAAAAATATAGAAAGAGGAATTCCCAGGCTTCCGACCGAAAAAGAGCTGTGTGAAAAATTCCACGCCAGCCGGCAGACGATCCGCCAGTCCCTTTCTTTGTTGGAGCAGCGGCATATTATCGAAAAAAGACAGGGATCCGGCATCTATATCACCGGAATACTGGATAATCCGGAAAAAAATAAAATCTATCTGATGATCTCCAGTGAACAGGACTATATCTATCCGGATATCATTGAAAACATCCATCAGACACTGCACAAAAACGGCTTCACCGATCAGGTCTTTGTCACTGCCAATCAGGTGTGCCGGGAAACCGAATATCTGACGGCCTTTCTTGAAAACCCACCGCGGGGACTGATCGTCGAGGGCTGCTGCAGTGCCAGACCCAATCCCAACGTACACCTTTATGAAAAGCTGCAGGAAAAAGGAACCTTTGTAATCTTTATATTCAACCGCTATACCAATTTTGATTCTTCCCTCTATATAAAGGATGACAATACCTATGGCAGCTCCCTTCTTGTCCGCCATTTATATGAAGAGGGACATACAAGGATCGGCGGGATTTTCAAATCGGATGATCTGCAGGGTGTCGAGCGTTATCTGGGCTTTGCCCGGACAATGCAGAAATACGGTCTGTCCATTCCCGATGACCGGATCGGCTGGTATGATACCCGCCGGATGGACGCACTCCGCAGCAGACAGGATACTTCTTTTTTAAGGGATATTCTCTATGATGCGCTGAAAGACTGCACCGCCGTGATCTGCTACAATGATGAAATCGCTTACTGGCTTATCAAGGAGCTCAATCAGGCAGGATATCATCTTCCGGAAGATATGGCTGTCACAGCCTTTGACAATACCTATCTTAGCAACCGCGGTATTTTATCCATCACCACCCTTTCCCATGGGCCTCATGAAATCAGCTCTCTGGTTGCCGAATCCGCAATAAAAATGGCGAAAGGGCTTCCTGTTATTTCCAAGGAAATTCCCTTCCGCCTGAATGTCAAGCAAAGTACTTATCAGTATTCTTAAGGATTTTGTTTTTTGGCACGATATTCGCGTGGGCTCAGTCCCTGCGTTTTTTTAAATACAAAGCTGAAATACCGGGGATCTTTGTATCCCACCTGTACTGCTATGCTTCCGGTTGAAACGGCAGTTGTCTTTAAAAGCTTTTTAGCCTTCTCCATCCGCTTGTTGGTGATGTATTCGATAAACGTTTTCTGCCTGCTCTGGCTGAATACCGAGCTTAAGTAGTTGGGGCTGACACCTGCTTTGGCCGCAACCTCATTGAGTGAAAGCGTCTCTTCACAAAAATGCGAATCGATATATTCCAGAGCCACCTTCAATACATGACCGCTCTGGCTGCTGCTCTGTTCATCCCGGATCTCCAATGCCGTCTGCAGCATATCCCGGAAATAGGTATACAGCTCCTCTTTCCGGATCGTTCCGCGAATGTCATATTTTTCCATCTTCTGATGCGCTTCCTCATGATCCAAAGAATCCACATATGCCAATACGGAAAAGCGGATATTCAATGTCACATAATCACGAAACATCCTTGATTCCAAAGCCTCACTGATCTTACCCAGATACCCATCCACAAAATCCCGGACCTCCGATATATTTCCGCTTCCCAGAAAATCTTTGATGATCTCCGGATCCATCTGTGAGGAATCCACACTTTTGAGATCGGTATCCTCATTGAGCGCAATCTTGTCTGCCAATGTCTGCCCGGTAAAAATATGCATATCAGGCAAAAAATAACGGTATGCCAGATAATGACTGACATCCTGATAGCAGTCCTTCAACATGCTGAGACGCTCCACAGGACTGCCTACCGCAATATGCCAGATAAACGGACTGTCCTCCGACTCACAGACACCCGCAATCTGCCGGACGGCTTTTTTGACAAAATCATCCATTCTGTCGGCATCCGTCTTGATCAGGATACCGTACTGACTGACATTCCATGTAAATAAAATATACTGAGGATAACGCAAAAAGAAATGCAGCATTTCCTCACGCCTGTAATGATTTTTTTCCTGCTGCTCCCTTGTCAGGGCACTTGTCTTATCCTGCAGAGATATAAAAAGCAGATTGTATGCTCCTGCGGTCAGATCCAGAGACTGCTTGGCTGCTTCCTCATATATTTCCTGAACCGACAGCTCCCCATGCAGCATTTTTTCAAAAAAATGCCTGCGTGAGAACTGCTCATATTCCTTCATTTCCGCCTGATAACGAAGCTGATAATCATCATTGGTATTTTCCTGATCGATCTTTTCTTTAAGCTCCAATAAGACCTTGCGCAGGGCAAGCTTGGTGATCGGTTTCAGCAGATACTGCTCCACTCCAACCTCGATCGCCTGTCTGGCATATTCAAAATCATCATAGCCGCTGATAATAATGATCCTGGTCTGCGGCAGCTCGGACTGCACGATCCTTGATAAAGCCAGTCCATCCATAAACGGCATCTTGATATCTGTGATCAGCACATCCGGCCGCAGCTTCCGTATCATAGGCAACGCCATCTCGCCGTCGCTTGCTTCACCGACAAAGGTATATCCGTATTTTTCCCACGGAATATTATCCCGCAAACCCTCTCTGATAAAACTCTCATCTTCTACTAAAAATACTTTTAACATCTTTTACCCCATTAAATTTTTAATCAGACATCTTATCTCTAATATAATCTGTCATCCAGCACAAGTCCAACATTTTCGGGTGTAAAAATACGTTCTACGGTGTAATACTTTTTCTCGATCGGGATACCGCTTTCCAGATTTTTGATGATCATGTCAATATACTGTCCCTGCAGAGGATTGCACTCGATATCAACATTAATCCTGCCTTCCCCTACCTTTTCCAGTGCTGTCTTAACCGCATCATAGGAGATCAGTATCACATCCCCATCCTTTCCTGTTGTGACGCCGGCCTCATCCATCGCCTCTAAAGCACCAAAGGTCATATCGTCATTTTGGGACACAACCACATCTATGTCGGGATATTTTTCCAGCAGATGCTTCATGACCTCATAGCCCTTTGCCGTGGTAAAATCAGCATCCATCTGCTCTAAGATCTCCCAGTTGGAATTTTGCGCTGCAACATATTCAAAGCCCTTGGATCGCCCGATGACAGCCGTCGCTCCCTCTGTTCCAAGTAAAACCACAATACGTACCGCATCTTCATCCGGCTCTTTCTTTTCCAGATATTCCTGCAGCCAGTATCCGGCTTTTTTGCCTTCTTCTTCAAAATCCGATCCGATCCACGCTGCATAGAGACTCTCATCCTCTACATCCACCATCCGGTCCATCAGAATAACCGGTATCCCTGCATCCTTAGCCTCCTGCAGAACAGTATCCCATCCGGTTTCCGTGATCGGTGAAAGCACAATATAGTCCACCTGCTGTGAAATAAAATTGCGGATGGCCTTGATCTGGTTTTCCTGCTTCTGTCGGGCATTGTCATAAATCATATAATAACCGTTTTCTGCTGTCAGAGCCTCCTGAATGGACGCAGTATGGGCAGTCCGCCAGATGGACTCGCTTCCGACCTGGGAAACTCCCACGACAATCAAACCTTCTCCCGGATCCTCCGTCGTTTCCTGCTCCAGAAGCTCATCCGGGGCAAACGGATTGGCACAGGCTCCGAGAAGACAGATCAAAACACCCAGAAAAAAGGTCACGATCCACTTATTCCATTTTTTCTTCATGAACATAACCTCCTTTACCGGACAGCCGGAATAACAATCTCTACGGTCGTCCCTTCACCCGGTGTTGATCGAATCTTCATGCCGTACTCCGCACCGTAATACATCCGGATGCGTTCATTGACATTGGCAAGACCAAAACCGCTCTGGGTCTCATTGCACGGCCTTTGTATCACCTCTAAAAGCTTGTCCAGTTCATCTTTTTCCATGCCGGCGCCATTATCACGAACGGTAAAATAAATCAGGTCTCCCTTCTTTTCTCCGTGAATATGAATATAACCTCTGGCACGTTTGTATTTGATCCCATGATAAAGTGCATTTTCCACAATAGGCTGAAGTGTCAGTTTGGGAATCTTGTAATCATATAAAACCTTGTCCATCTGGATGTCATACTCCAGAATATCGTGATACCGGACCTCCTGGATCTGCAGGTAGCTTGCAATATGCTCTTCTTCCTCCCGGATGGAGATCATTTCCTTGCCCTTGCTTAGTACAATCCTGAAAAAAGAAGACAGGGTAACAACCATTTCTGTTGCTTTCTCTGTCTCATCTGCCTCGATCAGCCACACGATCGTATCCAGAGTATTATAAAGAAAATGGGGATTGATCTGCTCCTGCAAAAGCCTGAGATCCATCCGGCGCATCTTTCTTTCATCTTCCTTGGCTCTCTCCAGCAGCTGCTCCATATTGGCCGCCATGTCATTGAAGGAATGCGCAAGCGCAGCAAATTCATCTCTGGAATTGACAGATGCACGCACTTCAAAATCGCCCCTTGCAACGGCCTCGGTCGCTGCATTGAGCTCCTTAACCGGACGAAGGATATCCGTCGTGATCAGAAATGCCACAGACAATACACCAAAAAACAGGATCCCGAATAGGATCATGGCAACGATCAGAAAGTGATTGATCTCCTCATTGAGCCTTTGATTGGTATAATCCATGCTCTTTGTCTGGTAATAAATATAATACTGGATATCCTCCTGGATGAGATCTGTCATAATATAAATATTACTGTCAAGTGCTTCCAGATTTTCCTGATAATTGCCGACAGTCTGGGATTTTTCCTGAATATCCTTTATCTGCTTTTCAAGTGTATCGGTATTCCGAAGGAGACGATCCAGCCAGATCCGGCTTTCTTTGGACTGGGTAACCTTCTTTAGACCGGTAAAATCACGCCTCAGATCAGCAATCAGTACAAAGGGATCCTCCCATGCCGTATCCTCCTCAACCGCATTGGAATTGACAGAGCATACAACCATCTTGTACATACTCTCATCCATTTTTTCTTTGAAGGTAATATTATAATTGTTGGCCACGGTCATTTCGCTGACAACCTTCCCATAGACCTCACTGTAATTGTGCATGGAAATAAGAAGGTAAATGGCAAGACCCATACAGGGAATTGCCACGGCAAACAACAACACCAGTATTTTGTTACGAATGGAAAAATGTGTTTTCTGCTTTATCTTCATTCCGGAATCATAATCCTTTTATACTTACTCCATATATTTCCTTTTAACCCGGTACATATTCTGATCCGCCATATCTACCGCATCCTGCAGAGAGATCTGGCTTCCGGGTTCGATTATAAAATATCCGATGCTTGCCGCAATCTGATAGGGATAATTGTTTTTACGGTTATTATCGGTTAACAGCCGGTGTATCTTTTCTACCAGCTCTTCCGTTTCTTCGGCAGTATACCCTATACCCATTAAAATAAATTCATCCCCTCCAAAACGTGTACAGATATCCTCTTTCCTCTTTGATCTGATCAGGGCTTTTGCTACCGATTTGATAGCAATATCCCCATTTTCATGGCCAAACTCATCATTAATTGTCTTTAACTTGTCAAGATCGGCAAATAATATCATCAAGGACTTCTTTTCTAAGCGGCTCTTATTGTACAACCTGACAGAGTACTTTTCAAAACCAAAGCGGTTGTACAGATTCGTCAGGCTGTCCCGGATATACATTTCTTCCAAACGGCGGAGCGCAATATTCATTGTATTTTTTCTGCGGATATTTTCAATGGAAATATTGACATTCATAAACCACTGATAAAAGGGCTGCCCGTTCATGGTATAATCCGGATTGACAATCACGGCATATCCCAGACAGAGATCCTGAAAATGAATGGGTGAAAATAAATACGTCCGTGCTGTTCCGTCATATTCACAATCCGGCACCAGACGCACGGTGTCAAAATCGTCTGCCTCAAAATATTCTCCCTGCCGATATGCGGCAAGAACCCTCATCCGTTCCGAATAATCCCTGCCGGGATCTGTCCCGTATTTTTTTAGTCCATCCATAAGCTCCGGCGAATCAATCCCTTGTGAGCGGTCAAATATTTCTGCATTGACACACAGATACAGACCTTCACATCTCAAAAAGGGGATATACTCCCTGAGACCGTCAAGCATCTCATCATAGTTATCACAGTCTGACAGTTTTTCCATCATTTCATTCAAAATGATGGAGCTGGACAGTCCGGTTTCACGATTCACATAATAATCATGACGGAATTCCTTAAAGCTCTTTCCACACCGGATCCAGCAGCCACAGCTTTCCCTGAAAACCGACCGTGTCTCCTCAACCATGTCCGTAATGATCCCTTTGCCCCGGATGCGGTTGAATAAATTTTCACATACGCGATATCCGATCTCGGTACGGGGACGCATGACCGACGTCAGTCTCGGTTCAAAATTAACCGAATCCTCAATATCGTCAAAGCCGGTCACCGCAACATCTTTTGGCACCTTAATCCCAAACCTCTCCAGTCCGCGGATAACCCCCATCGCCATTTCATCATTGGAACAGGCGATAGCGCGCGGCAATCCGGCCGGACTGCCGGCAAAATACACCCCGGCATCCACCCCGCTCTGGAATCCATAATTGCCATTATAGATATCTTCCTCCCGGACCGGCATATCATGCTCCCTTAATACATCCTCATATGCCTTCCTCCGGAGCATGCTCTCCTGATTGAGGGACGGTCCTGTCACAAATCCGATCCTCTCATATTTGTGAAAATCAATCAAATGTTCAATCATTTCACGCATAGCTGCATAATTATCAATACCGGCAAAGCCCATGCCATCTTCCTTGATCTCCAGGGAAACACACGGAACACCGCTGTTTTTAACGGAGTCAAACAATTCTCTCTCAATCTCTTTACATATTATGACATTTGCCACAATGATAATCCCATCAAAATTTTTTAAGCTGGCAAGACGAAAAATATTAAATTCTCCAATATCAAATTTGCGACGGATATCGCAGCTTCCGGCACAACTGAAAATGGAGACATTGTAATCCTCTTCTTTTGCTCTTTTTTCGATTCCTTCCAATATTGATTTCCACACCACGGTGTCCCGTCCGGTGATAAAAACCGCAATATTACCTCTCTTCATCAATAACCCTCCAGCATTGATATTCGGTTCAACGTTGATATAATGTATCACGAAATCAAACATATAGTGCAGAAAAAACACTTTTGGTGTGCTGCTTTTTCTATGGTATAAGTATCTACATTATATCATCTTTGATTCTTATTACAAATTTATTTTTGCAGTTTTTGTACATATTTTTGCAGTTTTTGCATATAATAGTCCGATATCAACACAATCCGTACAATGTTTTTATTTCCAACATCATAATATGCGGTTTTTGTAAATTGTTCCCTGCCTGCTACAGAAAAACTTTTCCGGGATACCGTGAATACAAAAACGTGACATATGCTGTATCCTACATATGTCACGTCTGTTTAACCCAGTGTAATATTTTCTACATCTTCTTTTTCAAGCACCGCCAGTGTATCCTTGTCCACACTTTGCAATGCCACAATACGGCTCGCCTGGTTGGACACGGCCTTTTCCATGTAATTGCGCACATCTCTTGCGTTGGCATAGTTGTCCGGCTTGTTCTCACATCGTTTTTTGAAAAACTCCCTGGCTGCGGCTGCTGCCTCTTCCGAAAGCTGGTAATCCTGACTCTTGCAGAAATTTAACAGGATCTCATACTCCTCGTCTGCCGTATAATCTTCAAAATAAATGTATTTGTTGAAACGTGAACGGAGTCCCGGATTGGAATCGATAAATTCCTGCATAAGACCGGTATATCCGGCCACGATCACGATCAGATCATCCCGGTGATCCTCCATTGCCTTTAAAAGCGTATCCACCGCTTCCTGTCCAAAGTCTCCCTGTCCCTTGTTGTTGGTCAGGGTATAGGCCTCATCGACAAACAGTATGCCGCCCAAGGCTTCCTCCACCACTTCCATGACCTTGGTTGCGGTCTGTCCGATATAGCCGCAGACAAGCCCGGAACGGTCTACCTCTACCAGATGTCCCTTTTTAATGACTCCGATGCTGGCATAGATCTTGGCAAGCAGTCTGGCAACCGTCGTCTTACCGGTACCCGGATTGCCCATAAATACCATATGTCTGTTGACACTGGTGGTCTTCATGCCGTTTTCCTCACGCATCTTCTGGACCTTCATCAGGTTGACTAAAGCATTGACATCCTCTTTGACACTTTTTAATCCGGTCAGGGAATTTAACTGTGCCAAAAGCTCATTGGGATCGAGCTTTTCCATTTCCTCTTCCCTGGGAGGCTTGATCACGGTGACAGGCTTTTTATCCGGCCGCAGCAGACCATATTCCTTGAGGTAATTATCGAGCATCAGGCAGTATTTGGAAAGCATCTCCACTTCCTTTTCCCCTGCACAGGAATTGCTCGCAATATAACTCTGTCCGATCTCGCGGAAGGTTTCTACCACAAATTTCGCCTTCTGGTTGCGATAAATATCGCCCTTTATTTTTCTACCGGCATCCGCAAGCACAAAATATTTTAATGCCACAGGAATCCTGCTGCCATAGGTGGCCTCATGAAGATCCCTCTTTTTCTTCAGCTCATCCGCCGTATTGGGATCTATGTAAAAGCCCAGCATATCATTGATAAAATCTTCTTCTTCTTTTTCCAGATGTCCGGACAGTGTTGAAATGTAAATGACAAAATTTAAAAACTCCCTGCGCAGATTCTCACGCAGCGTCATCTGCAGATCCTGCTTGATAACCCCGTTTTTTTCGATATAATCGCACATTTCATAGCACTGATTCATTAACTGCTTCAGATCTTTACCCATAATTAGTCCAACACTTCTTTGATTGCTGCCATGAGCTCATCATATGTCTCAAAGGCCTTTAATTCCGGATGGTCTGCCTTGATCTGATCCGTGCTCTTAAATAAAAAGCCGGCCTTGCTGGCCTGTATCATACCAAGATCATTGTGGCTGTCACCGCTTGCGATGGTATTGTATCCGATCGACTGCAGTGCCTTTACTGTTGTATATTTGGAATTTTCCACCCTCATCCTGAATCCGGTGATCTCACCGTCGGGCGCTACTTCCAGTGAATTACAGAAAATAGTAGGCCATCCCAGCTTTTTCATAAGGGGTGTGGCAAACTGTGTAAAGGTATCACTGATAATGATTACCTGTGTAATGGAACGAAGCTCATCCAAAAATTCCTTTGCTCCGGGAATGGGATCGATCTTGGCAATCGTCTCCTGAATCTCTTTCAGTCCAAGACCGTGCTCTTTTAAAATACCGATACGCCATTTCATCAGCTTGTCATAATCGGGCTCATCACGGGTCGTTCTTTTGAGCTCGGGAATGCCGCTTTCCTCAGCAAACGCAATCCAGATCTCCGGTACCAGTACTCCTTCCAAATCCAAACATACAATATCCATTTTCTGTCCTCTCATTCTCTTTGTCTATTATTGTATCCGCATGCGCTTTTTATCTCTTATCCACATCCGGATAATGCCTGCGCTCATTATAGCATGATACTGTGGGCAAAAGCAATTTTGCACCGGTAAAACATGCTGCTTATATTGTTTTCAATTCATACTGACGTGTTCCAAGGCCGATCTTTTCCGCATGTGCCAGACAGGATTCCCATTCTGTATCAGGGTGGGTCATATGGAAATGGTCGGTTGTACCGGCTCCATCCGCATGACAGTGCTCATGATCATGGCCTTCATGATCGTGCCCATGCTCCCTGCAGTTGTCATCCAGGATGCTTCCGCTCGTGACCGGCATCTGATTGCACAGATCCGCACAGGCCTGATCCAGGGCAACCGGATCAAAGGAAGCCAACATACCGACATTTGGAATGATCGGAATATCATTTTCCGGATGGCAGTCACAGTTGGGCGACACATCACAGATCAGGGAAACATGAAAACAGGGTCTGTCCTTGCAGACCGCAAGACTGTATTCTGCCATCTTGTAATTTAACATGGCAACGGAATCGGAAAAGTCCGCGGAAATAGCATTTCTGGGGCAGACAGCAAGACAACGTCCGCAGCCGACACATTTGTCATGATTGATAAATGCTTTTCTGTCTGTGATCTCGGGAGCCTGATGCGCACAGATCCGGTAGCAGGCACCACAGCCGATACACGAACTCTGATCCACGCTCGGCTTGCCTTCACAGTGCTGCTCCATCTTGCCGGCACGGGAGCCGCAGCCCATTCCGATATTTTTGATCGTGCCGCCAAAGCCTGCCGTTTCATGACCTTTGAAATGCGTCAGTGATATAAACACATCCGCATCCATGATCGCATGACCGATCCTGGCCTCTTTGACATATTCGCCATCAATCGGCACCAAAGCCTCATCTGTTCCCTTCAGACCATCCGCGATAATGACGTGACAGCCGGTCTGAAGCGGCGAAAATCCATTGACATAGGCTGTATCCAGATGGTCCAGCGCATTTTTGCGGCTGCCTACATAAAGCGTATTGCAGTCCGTCAGAAAAGGCTTGCCGCCAAGCTCTTTGACATAGTCAGCAACGACCTTTGCATAATTGGGGCGTAAAAAGGCCAGATTGCCATATTCACCAAAGTGGATCTTGATCGCTGCATATTTATCCTTAAAATCAATATTTTCAAATCCGGCCTGTTTCATCAGACGATGAAGCTTCTGAAGCAGGTTTTCATTGTAATTGGTCTTAAAGGTCGTAAAATAAACCGTTGATTTTTCCATATGCGATCCTCCAAATAATCTCTAAAACATATTTCACGATATGATGTCAGGGTATACTTACCGTATAAAATTGGTCATGACCTTATCTACCGGCTCAGGCTGCTTTACGCCTGCCTTTTTGCCTGCCTCGATGCTCTTTAACAGCCATGCCATATTGCGGCCCAGAGTCTCCATGATCTGGACGCCCTCTTTATCCTGCAATACCTCTTCGGGCGCAGATCCATGCACCATGTTCCAGTAGCAGGATGAGACAACCGGCATCTGATTGATCATAAAATATTTGTTTAACACATCCAGTGTCGTGCTTGTACCGGCACGTCTTGCGGAAGCAATCGCTGCTGCCGGCTTAAATGCCAGGTCATTCTTGGCAACACCGAATAACCGGTCCAAAAAGGCGATCACCTCTCCCGACGGAGAAGCATAATATACGGGACTTCCCACGATCAGTCCGTCTGCCTGCTTAACAGCCTCTGCTGCCTTAGCCACAAGCTGATCCATCCCGCCGTTTACCGCGGCAACACCGATATGCAGAAACTCTGTCTCGATGCCTTCCTGTTGTAAAATTTCACTGATTTTTGTCAGTGCCATATTGGTACAGCCTTTTTCTCTCCGGCTTCCATTGATCAATAATACTTTCATATTTTCACTCTTCCCTCCTGTTATGCCTTTACTGTATCTGCCTCTGTTCCGACAGCTTTCTCCTTTTTATAATACAACTGATAACCGATCCATGCCAGTATAATTGCGGCAAAAACATCCAGAACCGAGTGCTGTTTGGTAAAAACAGTTGATAAAATGATCAGTCCGGATATGATGCAGCAGACGGCCTTCTGCCATTTTTTCGGCAGTACCTTTTCACTTCGCAAGGCTGCGATCATCACAACGATCGAATTGTAGACGTGAATACTTGGCACGACATTGGTCGATGTATCATTTTGGTAGATCATCTGCACCAGGCGGACAAAAATATTGTCTCTTTCAAAATATGCCGGCCGTATGTCCAGACCATTGGGATATAGGAAAGAAATAATGATAAAAAGCGTCATCCCCATGTACAGATATTTGATCATACGGAGAAATTCCTCTTTATCTTTAAAAAAGAAGATCAAGAACATCCCGGCAATATACGGGAACCAGAACAGATATGGAATAATAAACACTTCCAGGAACGGAATCTTATGATCCAGTGCAATGGATACGATCGTCACCGGAACATCTCTTTTTTCAACCAGCATAAAACAAAGCAGATACAACGGACAATACAGAATAGTCCACCAGTATTTCATCTTTGCCTTCCAATTGTCTTTCATGAAATCATCTCCCAAAATGTCTTTAACGCCACAGATGTCAGTCCTGTGGCGTTGTAAAAATGCGCTTAATTAAAATGATAAATCTTTTGCGCCAGTTCATATCCTTTTTCGATAATCTTGTGACGCGCTTTTCCATCCTTTTCAATAATCTTGGTCAGAATCTGTCTGTGTATGATCTCATACATCTCTTCGCCGCTTGCGTGAAGTTCCCGCCAAAGATCTTCTTTTTTGGCAATACTTTCCGGGCTTCCTTCCCTGACTAACAAAGCTGAGCTGACGGACAGGATCATCGCCAGATACTGTGCCATATAATCCTGTAATTTTTCATTTTGAAGCTTGGACAGATCATGCATCTGTATCATCAGCTTATTGACGTAAAGCTGCTGGTCAATACGTCCGATCATGACCTTTTCATTGACCGACTGGTCTGCTCTGCCGATCTTGTAATCATAAAGATCCAGGTCCATATAAAGCATTGTGTGCACATAAGGCAGCGGATAATATACAAAAATATTGTCCACATAAAATGTATGCTTGGGAAGTGTCAGTCCACATTTCCTCAGCAAATCAGTCCGGTATATGACCGCATGCATGAGCAGATTGTGACCTACCCTGAAATGACCGACATCATCCCAGGTAAAAACGATATTCTGAGGAAGTGCGCTTTTATAATCAATAACAATCTTGCGGTGCTCGCCTTCCTTGTCATATATGTAATTGGCAATAAACATATCGATCTGCTTATCGGCATCCGCATGCTTTTTCAATGCTTTTATCGCCTCTGCAAATGCATCCCGGTCCAGATAATCATCGCTGTCCAACACCTTGTAATACAAGCCGTGTGCATGCGAAAGTCCGCACATGACCGCATCGCCGTGTCCGCCGTTTTCTTTGTATATGTAGTCTACAATATCCGGGTATTTTTCTTTTAAAGCTTTTCCTATCTCACCGGTCCGGTCTGTCGAACCATCATCGATGATCAAAACCTCCACATCCTCAGAGCCGGAGACCGCTGACATAACCGCCGTTTCCATATAATCCTGTGAGTTGTAGCACGGAATTGCTATGGTGATCAATTTCTTTTCCACTGATAACTCTATCCCTTTCACTGCATATATTGCGCCGGCAGCTGTCCGGATGCTGTACAAAGATTAAAAATCCGCTGCCTTCTCATGTTTGGCGGGTCCCAAGTTCAAAAGTCTTATCGTGCAAGCACGAACGTCTTTTTGACCTTTTGACCCTGATATCAATTTATGTTAGCATAAAACGTGTTTTTGCTCAATTTATAATTTATTACATTATTATTAATTTTTTTATAATTTTCCATCCCTATCCTCTTATACGGAATTCAGACTTTATCTGCTCTTTTGTATCACTTATAAATTAGACAGTAAAATCCCGATAATATTAGCAGAAATACGATATTTGCAATCGTAAACCACAACATATATCTGCCTTTTTTATCCGGATACTGATTAACCAAAAACTTGTAAGAGATCAAGCTTGCCATAGATGCAATCAAAGTACCAAGGCCTCCCAGATTGACCCCAAGTAAAAGAGACTTATAATCTGTCGTAAAGCCTGACAAAAGCAGAGCTGCGGGAACATTGCTGATACATTGACTTGTCAGGATGCCGACAAATACTTCCCTTCCGGCTACAAGATGCTGCAAAAATTCTTTTATAATATCAACATTCCCCATATTTCCCGTGAAAATAAAAAATCCAATAAATGTAAACAGTAATGCATAATCAATATCAAGCAACACTCTCTTTTCCAAAACGAATAAAAGAATCAGGACACTGATTACCAGAAAACAACACGGTACAACATGTACAACCACCAATAAAGAAAAAATAAAAAGCGCCAGATAAACCGTTATACGCAAGATTCGCTTTTTATCATATTTCCGTACCCCTTTAGAATGTTCTCCTGCCCGGATCTTTTGTTCTTTTCCTCTTATAAGTGCCAGAGCAGCCAGAAGTAATACCGCTGACACAGCCGAAAACGGGAGCATATACAATAAAAACTCTCGGATAGATAAGCCGGATAACCCGTATAAATATAGATTTTGCGGGTTTCCAATCGGAGTCAGCATACTTCCCAGATTGGCTGCAATTGTCTGAAGCACAATGACCGGTATCATCAACTCTTCCTTCCGGCAATTGGTCAACATCATGACTGTAAATGGCACAAATGTGATCAAAGCAACATCATTGGTAATAAACATCGCCGTAAAAAAGCATAAAAAGACCAAAACTGCCACAAGTTCACCAACTTTTCTGGTTTTCTCAAGCAGCTTCCAGCCAATCGCTTCAAAGACTTCGTTGCACTTCAGCCCCTGCATGATCGCCATAAGACTCCACAAAATTCCAAGTGATCGAAAATCAATATAATCAAAATAAAAGGCACCTGGCCTTACCCAGAATGCGGATAAGGCTGCAAGTGCCCATGCTACAGTTAAAACTGTTTCTTTTTTTATAAAAGTCAATATCTTTTTCATATGGTCCACCTACACCATATTAATCAATAATAAAATATCGTGCAAGTGTTATTTATGCACAGGATGCTTTAAAGTCCAAAATCTGCCACAATTTGTGAAAATTCTTTTGAACCGGAAAAGCCCTTAATTATATCATCCCTTGTCTTTCCATCCTTCAAGCATGACAACCAGAATGCTTTTCCCTCCGGGTCAGATCCTCTTCCCAAAAATGTTTCGTATAAAACTTCAACATACTCTTCATCAGATAATTTTCTGTTTTTAAACTCCTGAGATTGGAAAAAGCTTTCAGCTACAGCTGCCGGTGTCATCTTTTTCTTATTTATGCTATTACACCAGTCCTCAACTCCTGTTGTTTCGCCCTTTCTTCCTAAAGCCTTCGTATAATTGCGGAGCACAAAGCTGCGGACACCGGAATTGCAGATACTGCTGCCGTCCTCTTCCATGGTTCCTCTCGGAATATTGTATTCATCACACATGCCGGAAAATTCTGTAGAATTTACAAATCCGGCAAGGACACTTTCTCTGCTCCTTCCATTCTTTAATGCCTTTACCCACGCATCTTTTCCTTCGGGATCTGCCTTTCTTCCCAGAATTGTCTCATATAAATCGTCTACGAACTGCTCATTGGAACGATTTTTCTGTTTATATTCGGTACTAAAGAAAAATCCATATGCAATATCTGCGGCATTCTGCTTATTGCCGGCTAATTCCTTGCACCAGTAGGCAAGACCGTCTGTATCCGAACCTCTCCCAAGTGCAACTGTGTACATATGCTCTACAAAGCTTTTTACCTGTGCATCAGTGTTCTCCGCAGCCTGCTTTTTAACAATCGTATAGGTTGAAAACTGATTGGTCGGGAATGTCAGTGTGCCGGTCTTTGTGTCATAAACCGCATTTAACTCCGTGAGTGTGCCATTGTGATCCCTGACTACTCCAAAGGATTCTCCTTCTTTGAGCATCGATCCGTCAATGGAAAGGCTGACATTGATATCCTGTGCAAAGCTTGTAATGGCATTGGTCCAGCTGCTTCCGTTTCCTTTGCTGACAACCTGATCCAATGTCAGATCAAGAGCCGCAACCTTTTTGGCATCACCGGAAATTATACTCGTTACATCCTTGCTGTAGGATTTATTATCCGCAACTGTCAGGCTCAGATTGCCGCTTGACGCTGCATGATTGCCATTTGCAATACCGGCATTCTTTACCAGACTGCTTCCTGCGGTATTGATCATATCTTCTGATTTTTCAAATACACCTTTAAAATGAAGGTTCGTCTGGATATTTTCAATCTTGAACGTACTCACACTGCTGTCTATGGGAATCGCCGTACATCCGTTCAGATCAACACTCTTTAACTGATAGCCATAGTCCGGGATCAGCTTTAATACTACATCATCACCCTTTTTAAGAGAAACCCAGCCATCCTCGCCGGTTATCTTTACTACATTTTCAACATTTCCCATGGAAGCGTTGTAAATTTCCTGACCGCCTCTCTGAATGGAAACAACTTCTACCTTTCCGTTTGCAACATAGGCATCATCATTTCCGTAAAGCTGTTGTGAACGCTCTGCAGAATCGGTCCAGACTACAGTAACATCAGACGAGGTTCCGCCGGAAACAAGCCGGATCACATTGGTCGTGTTGTCAAATTTGATAACATCCCGTAAAAATTCAGCCGTATAATGTACTCCGTCTCCACTATCCTTAAGATCAAGCTCTGTTCCATTAAAATATGCCTTGGATATACTGCAGCCATAAGCAACCTCTATCTCTAATGTGCAATAACCACTCGAATAATCATATACGATCATTTCATCATTCGTCATGGATATTCCATCAATCTTCAATGAAGATAAGCCATCTACAACCATGGCTGCATTTCCCTGACTGTCTACCTGGTCTAACTTTACAGGAAGATAACTATATGTAGGGCCGGGGGAAGGAATAGTCATCGCACTAACTTCAATACAGAGATTATCTGTAAAATCACTTACATACACCTTACAACCGTTGTATTCTAAGTCATTGGCATTTATCCCAGGGACTGTAGTTGTAGCACCATCCTTTATACATGTTGCAGAAGCATCCGCCATATATACAAATTCATTATCATATTTCACAATGAACTCAACATAAACAGCATCTGCAGGAAACTCAATATTTTTTTTGTATTCCGAACC
Source organism: uncultured Lachnospiraceae bacterium (assembly GCA_900549665.1). GTDB lineage: Bacteria > Bacillota > Clostridia > Lachnospirales > Lachnospiraceae > UBA2882. The sequence goes on from URPH01000029.1 coordinate 30,296, forward strand.
ATAGCCACTGTCAAAGTTAAGAATTCCACTAGCACATTCGTAACCATCAGAACCATAAAAAGTGTACTGCATTGTTACATGATCAAAATATGCGGATGAATACTGCGAATACTTCCAGCTCAGTTCAACTGTCTTTGTCGCGTCGCTTTCTCCTTCACCGGATGGAATCTCTGTTGCTTTTACCGATACCGGCATCGCTGTCACTGCTGTTGCTGCCACCATGACAAAACATAACAGCAAGGCAATGATCTTTTTAAATTTTCTTTCTTTTTTCATTGCTTTCCTCCTTTTTACATACGTGAATTTCCTTTTACCTGATATCTCTTTAATTATACCATTCTTTATTTTATGTTTTAAGCACTTTTTTTCAACCGGCTGTCCGGTTTTTGAAAAATTACAAATAAAAATGCCCCGAACCCTTCTATAAAGAGTCCGAAGCACTTTTTTAGATGCTGGTGACCGGAATCGAACCGGTACGATGTCGCCACCACAGGATTTTAAGTCCTGCGCGTCTGCCAGTTCCGCCACACCAGCCCAACAACTATACAGTTGTTAATGGGACCTACAGGGCTCGAACCTGTGACCCTCTGCTTGTAAGGCAGATGCTC
>URPH01000030.1 GCA_900549665.1 uncultured Lachnospiraceae bacterium
TGCGTAAATCGCTACTTTCTCATGTTTGGCGGGTCCCAAGTTCAAAAGTCTTATCATGCAAGCATGAACGACTTTTTGACCTTTTGACCCTGATATCATATAATATAACGCATGATATGGTTTACATAACTGATAAAAGAAAGATGTTTGCTATAAAATCATGAAAATGTTGAATAAATACGATAATTGCAAAAATAACGACTGCAACTTGCAAAAAAGATAATAAAAAATGTCGAGATATGTAGAAAAATAAATGTGCATAAATATGTGAAAAATGTGGATTTGTAGAAATATTAAATATGTTATTTTATTGTTTTGCAAGTTTTCTGTCATATAAAAATGCAAGTTTTAATTCTAAAAGGATATATACACTGAGTAACACGAATGAATATTATGTAAACTGACGCGCGGGCTGATTGGAAACAAAAAATAAAAATCCGGTCATAAAATGCAATGTGCCTGCGAATTATATATAGGGATTATACTTGAATTGTTAAGATAAATCGTAAAATTTAAAGAAATTTTAAAAGAAATATGATTGTTACCTATTTTATATATAGTAGTGATGTGATAAAATAAGCACAAAATATTGTTGTTTCTTTAAAGGAGGAAGCATGATGTGGGCATATGAAAGTGTTTTTTATCAGATATATCCATTGGGGTTTTGCGGAGCGCCGTTTGAAAATGATGGGATTGAGGTGTCACGAATTTTAAAGGTCATTGACTGGATCCCGCATATTAAAAAGGTTGGGGCCAATGCAGTTTATTTTTGCCCGGTGTTTGAATCGGATACACATGGATACAATACCAGGGATTATTCCAAAATTGATTGCAGGCTCGGAAGCAATGCTGATTTTAAAAAAGTCTGTGATGCATTGCATCAGGAAGGAATCAAGGTGATCCTGGACGGTGTGTTCAATCATGTTGGCCGTGGTTTCTGGGCTTTTCAGGATGTGCTGAAAAATAGAGAAAATTCGGCATACAGGGATTGGTTTTATCGTATAGATTTCGGCGGTAATTCCAATTACAATGATGGTCTCTGGTATGAAGGCTGGGAAGGCAATTACGATCTTGTCAAACTCAATCTGCGCAATGATGCTGTGAAGAATCATATTATGGAATGTGTGGAAGGCTGGATCAGGGAATTTGATATTGACGGTTTGAGACTGGATGTTGCATATTGTCTGGATCATGACTTTGTCAGACATCTGCGCTGGTTCTGTGATCAGAAAAAAGCGGATTTCTTCCTCGTCGGAGAAATGCTGCACGGTGATTACAATCAGATGGTCAATGACTCCATGCTGCATTCAGCCACTAATTATGAATGCTACAAAGGATTATATTCCAGCTTTAACAGCATGAACATGTTTGAAATCAATCATTCACTGCTTCGTCAGTTCGGTCCGGAAAATTGGACACTGTACAAAGGAAAACATCTGTTATCATTTGTTGATAATCACGATGTAAGCAGGATTGCCAGCAATCTGACCAATGAAAAGCATCTGCCTCTGATCTATGCGCTGATGTTCGGGATGCCCGGCATCCCCTGTGTATATTACGGAAGTGAATGGGGTGCAAAGGCTGACAAGAGTGAAGGCGATCCGGCTCTTCGTGCCTGCTTTGATAAACCGGAATACAACGAACTGACAGAATGGATCCACAAGCTGAGTGAAGCCAAAAAGCACAGTAAGGCTCTCAACTATGGAGATTTCAGATCGGTTGTACTGACCAACAAGCAGTGTATTTTTGAAAGAAAATGTGATGATGAGCGGGTTTTGGTTGCGATTAATGCAGACAGCGAAAGCTATACGGCTCATTTTGATGCAGGGTGTGGTATGGCGGTAGATATGATCACCGGTAAGGCACATGATTTTGGAGGAGGAAGTGAGCTTCCGGCATATAGTGCAGCTTTCTGGAAAATGGAAAAATAGACCGGTTCTGTTTGCAGAAAGAGAAAGGATATTATGAAGGAACAACAGCCTGTTATTACAGTGAAAAATCTGTACAAGATATATAAAGTGGGAGATACAAAGGTGAGGGCATTAAACGGTGTCAGCTTTGATATCCGTCGTGGTGAGTTTTGCGCGATCGTCGGTGCTTCCGGATCCGGAAAATCTACCTTATTAAATATGCTTGCTGGATTGGAAAAGCCTACCAAGGGTGAAATTGTCATCGCAGGTGAGCATATAGAGACCAAATCAGAAAATGCTCTGGTGGCATTTCGCCGGGAGCATATCGGTTTCATTTTTCAGTCATTCAATCTGCTGTCAACGATGAATGCAGTTGAAAATATTGCGTTGCCGCTTACCTTTCAGGGAATGGATAAGGAAAAGAGAACCAGACTGGCACAAAAGGCGATCAAGATGGTAGGGCTGGAAAAATATGGTAAACACAAGCCGACACAGATGTCAGGCGGTCAGCAGCAGCGTATCGGTGTCGCCCGCGCGCTGGTAGTTGATCCGGAAATTATTTTTGCCGATGAACCGACCGGTAATCTGGATTCCAGAACATCCGAAGAAATCATGGGGCTTATGAGAAAGGTTGTAGAGGAAAAAGGACAGACCCTGATCATGGTTACGCACGATAATCATCTGGCAGAATATGCAGACCGTATTTTTCACATTAAGGATGGAAAGATTTTAAAAATAGAAGACAGACGACCGGAGTCAAAAGCGGTCTTGGACACAATATCATAAATGTGCAGTATATGTTAACGTGGAGATTAAAAATGAAGGATGGAATGAAGATGAAAAAAACATGGGGAAAACGAAATGTTAAAAGAAAATTTAACAAAGCAAAATTAGCGGCGCTGACATTGGCTGTGGCAATGACGGCAACTGAGATTTCGGCTCTTTTTGGAGGAATGACAAGCCCGGTTTTTGCGACAGAGCTGTCAGGACTTCCGGCAACAGGAAATGATTCCAATAAGAGCACGACTGATGACGGCAAAAAAGATACCACAGATACCAAAGATCCCAACAAAAAAGACGATAGCAAAAAAGACGATAAAACGACCACAGACGATGCCACGGATGATACAAAGGATACCACTCCGATCAGTACTAGCGATTTTATCATGGTAGGCGGTGACTGGGTGACACCGACTGCTGTATACGGACAGACGGTTAATGTGGTACTTCCGGTTGTTAATATGTCGATTACCGGACTTACCAATGTCATTGTGACACCGGTGATCGCATCTGACAGCAAGGAATGGCCGTTTGAAATCCAGACAAGCGGATATACCCAGACAATTCCGGATCTTCCCGGAAAAGGAAACGGACAAAATGATATGGATCGCCGCCGGGAGCTGACATGGACCTTCAAGACAAGAGCGGATGTGTTGAACGGTTATTACAAAATCCCGTTTGATGTGATTTATTACAGTGGTGATTCCTATGAAAAGGCTACACTGACAACATGGGTGAGGGTCATTGGTGCGCCGGGCAGCGGACAGCTGACTGACGGTGGATCTGCTTTGTCAACACCGCGTGTTATTATCACGGGATTTGACACGGTTCCGAGTGAAGTGCATGCAGGAGATACATTTACACTGACTCTTCATCTTAAAAATACATCCAAGAGGACGGCTGTATCCAACATGCAGGTGGATCTGACTACGCCCTCTGCCGGAACGGATACGTCTTCTACTTATGAGGCATTCCTTCCGACCAGCGGTTCCAATACTCTTTATGTAGAACGTATTGGCGCTAATTCTACGGAAGATGTTTCTATAGAAATGACTGCAAAAGCAGATCTGTCCCAGAAACCTTACGCAATATCAGTCAACATGGCTTATGAGGATTCAAATTATGCCGCATATACAGCCAAGGCAGATGTTTCTATCCCGGTCAACCAGGATGCGCGCTTTGATGTCGGCAGCATGGAAATCATGCCGACTGATATTACTGTCGGAGGACAGAGCAATGTAATGTTCAGTATTTACAACACAGGTAAGACAACCCTTTACAATGTACAGGTTAAATTTGAGGCCGACTCTATTACAGAGACCAGCAGCTTTATCGGAAAGATCGATCCCGGTGCAACAGGTAATGTTGATGCAATGATCGAAGGCGCAGCCGCAACCATGGATGACGGAACAGTAAAGGCTGTTATATCATATGAAGATGACGCCGGAAATGTTTCTACACAGGAAGAGACTTTTACTTTATTTGTATCTGAAGAAAGTTATGATGATTTTGATTACAGTGATATGCCCGCGGAAGATGAGGAAAGCGGAAATTCCCATGTAGGACTGATTATTGCCATTGTGATTGTTGTGATCATTGCGGCTGTCGTTGCAGCTGTTATTATCCTCAAAAAGAGAAAAAAGAAAAAAGAGCAGAAGGAATTAGAGGATGAACTGTCAGATGACGATGACACAGAGACAGATGACGGTACAGAGACAGAAGGCGAGAAGGAGCAGGAAGCTGCAGAAAACGATTCCGCAGATGAAGATTAACAGTCCGGAAAAGGAGATGTTTTATGAAGTTTCTGGATTTGCTGAGGCTTAGTACCAGCAATTTATTTAAAAGAAAATTAAGAACCGCGCTGACGATTCTTGGTGTTATGATCGGTGTTGCGTCTATTGTGGTCATGGTATCTCTCGGACTTGGACTGAGCCGTTCGGTCACAGAGGATGCTGCAAACTATGGAAGTCTTAACAGTGTGCAGGTCACGGATGCGTCCAATGGTTATTTTTATATGGGCAATGATTCTCAGACTGATAAAGATGAAAACAAGCGTCTGGATGATGATGCGATCGCCGAATTGGAGGCACTGCCCAATGTGACGCGTGTTGTCCCCATGCTTAGTATGGATGTGCTGATTAAATGTGGTGCTTATGAAGGATATTGTACCCTGTACGGTGTTCCGGACGGATATCTGGAAACCCAGAATGTCAAACTGGCAGAAGGCACCTTTCCATCTGAAAATGGCGGCATGCTCAATGTTATGTATGGCAATATGGTCATTTCGCAGATGAGCAATCAAAAGACACAGAGTGGATATTGGTATGACGGTACTCTTCCGGATATTGACCTTATGAAGGATACGGTACTTTTTATTCTGGATCAGGATGCTTACTGGCAGTATCAGAACGGCGGAACCGCTGAGGACGGTACGGCGGTGGCAATGCCCAAAAAACATCTGTTCCAGGCAAGCGGTATCGTGGCAGGCGGTCCGGATGATTACAATTCTTACAGTTATGACATATACTGCAATATTGATGATCTGATGGCTGTTGTGAAAAAAGATTTTAAAAATAAGACAGTTCCCGGACAGCCCACAACGGCATCCGGAAAGCCCTATAAGCAGTTATTTTATTCGAAGCTTATTGTAGAAACCGATTCCATGGATCATGTATCGGAGCTGCAAAAGGAGATCAGCAGCCTCGGATATAGTGCATATAGTGATGCCGACTGGATCGCCCAGCAGCAAAAAACGATGGGTTACATCCAACTGGTTCTCGGCGGAATTGGTGCGGTTTCTCTACTGGTAGCGGCAATTGGTATTGCCAATACCATGATGATGTCGATTTACGAAAGAACCAAAGAGATTGGAATTATGAAGGTCTTAGGCTGCGATATGCGTAATATCCAGGGGATGTTTTTGATGGAAGCCGGCTTTATCGGATTGATCGGTGGTGTTGCCGGTCTTTTGATCAGTTATATTCTCTCGGTCATTGTCAATGCTGTTGTAAAAAATATGGGATCGGATATGGGACTGAGTGGAGGTATTTCCTACATCCCACCGTGGCTTGCGCTGGCATCGCTTGTGTTTGCCGTTTTAGTCGGAATGATAGCTGGATTCTTCCCGTCACTTCGTGCCATGAAGCTCAGCCCGTTAGCTGCAATCCGCAATGAATAGGATCGACAAAAAATATCTGAAATTCAGGAAATGAAAATTGCGTGAACCGTTTTGCGGTCTGCGCAATTTTTTTGTTGTAAAAAACGTTTTTTAGGTAAATTGTCTCATAAGTAATAATAAAAATTGTATTTTTTATTATGGAACAATGTCCGGCTTTATGATATACTTTATGTAGTATTTAGGTACATGACTGCATCAGGCACAATGAGAGATACCGGGGAATACAAATATTGGATATAGGGGCGAAGAAAAATGCAGGATAACGGAATGGACGCAGCAAGAAAAGCAGCAGAAGAGGCAGCAAGAAAAGCAGCGGCAGCAGCAGCTATGAAGGCAGCAGCAGAGGCCGGTGGCGATGAGGCTGCACAAAGACAGGCAAAGCAGGCAAGAGAAGCTTTGGCAAGAGCAAAGCAGGAACAGCATCAGGCACAGCAGCAGGTTCAAAATGCCGGTGAAGGCAACAAGGCCGGTTCCGCAGAAGAAGCCAAGCGCCAGTCAACAGAAATCGCCGCTAAGAGAAGAGCGGTTGATGCATCAATAAGAGTCGCAGAAGAAGTAGCAAGACAGGCTGCACATGAGGCAGTAGAAAAAGGATCCAGCGAAAAGGATGCTGCAAGAAAGGTTATGGAAGAGGAGACGATCCGCAAGGCGATTACCGAATCTACCAAGCAGCTTGCAGAAGAGGTTGCCAAACGTGTTGCAGATGAAAATAATGCAAAGGTAGCAGGAATTGTCAAAAAGTGTGATGAAGTTGTACAAAAGGCAAAGGCAGATACCAGGGAAAAGGCTGAATCCGATGCCAGGACACAGCTTTCGGATATGCTGATCAAAGCTCAGGAAGATACGGAAAAGTCTATCAAAGAGCTTATGGATAAGACAGAAGAGGCTGCCAAAAAGAAATGTGAAGAAAGCACAGCCGGTGCGAAAAAGGCACAGGAGACTGCAGAGGCAGATGCCCAGAAGAAATTAGAAGAAAAACAGGAAGCTGCCAGAAAGAAATATGAGGAGATCCTGGCAGAAGCCAAAAAGAATTATGAAGAGACTGTAGCATCTTCCAAAAAGGAATGTGAAGATACGATCGCAGCAAGCCGTGAAAAATGCACATTGTCTATCCAAAATGCAGAGGAAACGGCAAGAACTGCCATTGAAGCTACCAGAGCCAAGGCAGAGGCAGAGGGAAAGGCCAAGATCCTTGCGCTTAAGACCAAGGCAGAGGCAGAAGCTAATGCTGCAATTGCTGACAAGGTAAAAGCTGCGGAGGAGGTTGCCAAGGTAAAGGCATCCGAAGAGATCCGCAAGGCAGAAGCAGAAACCGCCAATCGTGTGGAAGAGATCGTCAGACAGGAGATCTTCAAGAAAGCCGTAGATGAAGCAGTTGATGCCATGGGCCAGATAGAAGCTGACAAGGCAAGAAAAGCTGAGGAAGAAAGAATCCGTCGGGAAGCAGAGGCAGAGCGCCTGAGAAAAGAAGCAGAGGCCAAGGCCAAGGCCGAAGCTGAGGCTGAAGCGCGTCGAATTGAAGAAGAGCGCCGCAGAAAAGAAGAAGAAGCCAAGGCAAGGGCTGAAGCGGCAGAAAAACAGCGCAAGGCGGCTGAAGCACTTGCTTTCAAACAGATACAGGAAGAAGAAAGAAGAAAAGCTGCGGCAGCCGGCGTGACAACAGCTCAGAGTGGACCGAGCGCGGCAGCAGTTGCGGCAGTCAGGGCAGCAACGTCTACCCAGCCTGGTATGACATCCACTCAGCCTGGTATGACATCTACCCAACCCGGTATGACATCTACCCAGCCCGGTGCAATGTCCACCCAACCCGGAAAGCCTACCATCACAATGCCCGGCGGTGGCGGTAAATTATCCTTTGCCGAGTTTGAGCAGGCAGCTAAAAAACTCAAAATTTTACTGGATAACGGTATTATTTCCCAGGAAGAGTTTGCAGCAGAAAAACAGAGACTGGTTGCCAATATGGAGATTTAAAACCGGTTGATATTACATATGCTATCAGCAGCAATACAAATTCAAAAAGTGTTTTAAAACAGGAGATTGACAAAGATCTCCTGTTTTTTTGTAAAAAAATTAAAATTGGGGCTTTTCAAGTTTAAAACTTTATGCTATTATATGTCTTGTGCCGTGGTGTGGCTCAGCTTGGTAGAGCGCTACATTAGGGATGTAGAGGCCGCAGGTTCAAATCCTGTCACCGCGATCAAACGGAATTCTTTTGCAGAGTTCCGTTTTTTTATTTTAATTTATTTTGTCGCATACAGGCAGACAGCCTTCTGCAAAAGACTGTAGATGAGCGGATGCCGGAAATGAAAGGAAAAGGGAGATACAGGTATGGAAACATGGTTTTATGTAGTGGACAGCATAGATGGAGATTATGCCAACTTAAAAAGAACAGACATCGAATCGGACGATTTAAAACTCGTAGCCAGAGCATTGCTGCCGGCTGAGATTGTTGTTGGAAGTCACTTAAAATATGAATTTATGCAGTACATCCTGATGCCGTAAGCACAAAAGGATCCGGGTGAGAGATTTTCTCTGCCTGAGTGACCGGTCGTGGTGGGGCTGCCGCCTCTGTACTGTCACCGGAACATTTCATATCGAATTGCGTAAATTTGTCAGATGCCGGTCTGAGGCTCGGAATTTGTGCCCTTCACTAAATGGACGGTGCCCACCTGGGTGTTCACCATTGGCATACACTCTCTGATCGTCTGCGCCTAGTGGGAGTAAATGCCACCATCTACGTATTTTCACCGGTAAAGGCACGGAAAATAAAAACGCGCCTATGGCTTGAACGGTTATTTTCCGTGCCGGTCTTCTGTATGTGGCGGCATTAACTCCCACACGGCTCGACAAAATCGAGTGTATGCCAAAGGCGAACGCCCAGGTGGGCACCGTCCATTTATTGAAGAACACAAATTAATCAAGGGAGCCGAGGGCCGGCATCGACAAATTAGCAATTCGATATGCGTTCCGGTGACAGTACAGAGGCGGCAGCCCCACCACGACCGGTCACTCAGGCAGAGAAAATCGGCAACAAACCGAAAACCGTTGCACTAACTATGGAAACAGACAGCAGATTATGGTATAATATCATGAAAAAGTTTGAAGAAAGACTGTTTTTTAAGGAGTATCAGTTAAAATGAGTAAAGAATTAGCAAAGACATATGATCCTCATGGACTTGAGGACCGCATTTACGAAAAATGGCTGCAGAAAAAGTACTTTCATGCAGAGGTGGATCATAGTAAAAAGCCTTTTACAATCGTTATTCCGCCGCCGAATATTACCGGTCAGCTTCACATGGGACATGCTCTGGATAATACCATGCAGGATATCCTCATCCGTTTTAAGAGAATGCAGGGCTACAATGCACTGTGGCAGCCGGGTACAGACCATGCCAGCATCGCAACCGAGGTTAAGATTATTGAGACCCTCAAAAAGCAGGGAATTGACAAACATGATTTAGGTCGTGACGGCTTTTTGGAAAGAGCCTGGGAATGGAAAAAAGAATACGGCGGACGTATTATCAGCCAGCTGAAAAAGCTGGGCTCTTCCTGTGACTGGGACAGAGAGCGTTTTACCATGGATGAAGGCTGCAACAAGGCCGTTACCGAAGTTTTTTGCAAGATGCATGAAAAAGGCTGGATCTACAAAGGTGCGCGTATCATTAACTGGTGTCCTGTCTGCAATACCTCTATTTCCGATGCTGAGGTTGAATACGAAGAACAGGCCGGACATTTCTGGCATATCAAATATCCGCTCGTAGATGAAAACGGACAGCCGAGTACAACTGAATTTCTGGAATTTGCTACAACAAGACCTGAGACCATGCTCGGTGATACCGCGGTTGCCGTTCATCCCGATGATGAAAGATACACATATTTACATGGCAGACAGGTATGGCTTTCGATTGTCAACAAGGCTATTCCGGTTGTAGAGGATGCCTATGTTGATATGGAATTTGGTACCGGTGTTGTAAAGATCACACCTGCACATGACCCCAACGACTTTGAGGTTGGCAAGAGACACAATCTTCCGGTTATCAATATCATGAATGATGATGCTACCATCAACGAAAACGGTGGTATTTACGCAGGTATGGACCGTTATGAGGCCCGCGATGCCATTGTTAAGGAACTGGATAAAGAAGGACTTTTAGTAAAGATCGAAGATTACAGCCACAATGTCGGAACACATGACAGATGCAAGACCACGGTTGAGCCTCTGGTAAAAGAGCAGTGGTTTGTAAAGATGGATGAGCTGATCAAGCCGGCTGCAGAGGCAGTCAGAAACGGCGAGATCAAACTGGTTCCGGAGCGTATGCAAAAGACATACTTCAACTGGACTGACAATATCAAAGACTGGTGTATCAGCCGTCAGCTCTGGTGGGGACACCGTATTCCGGCTTATTACTGTGATGACTGCGGTGAGACCGTTGTTGCCAAACAGATGCCGGCTGTCTGCCCGAAGTGTGGCGGATCACATTTTACACAGGATCCCGATACACTGGATACATGGTTTTCATCTGCACTCTGGCCATTTTCTACTTTAGGCTGGCCGGAAATGACAGAAGATCTCAAATACTTCTATCCGACAGATGTGCTGGTTACCGGATATGATATCATTTTCTTCTGGGTTATCCGTATGATTTTCTCAGGATATGAACAGATGGGAGAAAAACCGTTCAAGACTGTATTGTTCCATGGTCTTGTAAGAGATTCGCAGGGACGCAAGATGAGCAAGTCCTTAGGAAACGGTATTGATCCGCTCGAGATCATTGATCAGTATGGTGCCGATGCACTTCGTCTGACACTGATCACCGGCAATGCCCCCGGAAATGATATGCGTTTCTACTATGAAAGAGTAGAAGCCTCCCGCAATTTTGCCAACAAGGTATGGAATGCTTCCCGTTTCATCATGATGAATATGGAAGATAAAGTTATTCCCACCAATGCCAAAGAATTTTTGGAGCCGGTTGACAAATGGATCATCAGCAAGCTCAACAATCTTGTTAAAGAAGTAACCGACAATATGGAAAAATTTGAGCTAGGTATTGCTGTACAGAAGGTTTATGACTTCATCTGGGATGAGTTCTGCGACTGGTATATCGAAATGGTTAAGCCAAGACTGTACAACAGTGACAATGCTGCCAGCCGGAATGCCGCATTGTATACATTAAAGACCGTACTGATCGATGCATTAAAGCTGTTACATCCGTATATGCCTTTTATTACAGAGGAAATTTTCTGTACCTTACAGGATGAAGAGGAGTCTATCATGATCTCCAGCTGGCCTGTATATGATGAAGCAAAGGCATATGATAAAGAAGAAACAGAAATTGAGGTGTTGAAAGAGGCAATCCGCGGTATCCGTAATGTCCGCACCGGCATGAATGTACCGCCGAGCAGAAAAGCCCAGGTATATGTAGTAACGGAAAAAGAAAATATTGCATCTGTTTTCAACGAAGGAAAGCTGTTCTTTGCTCCGCTTGCTTATGCATCAGAGGTACTTGTCCAGAGTGACAAGACAGGTATTGCAGATGATGCAGTCAGTGTAGTGATTGAAAATGCAACCGTTTATATGCCGTTTGCAGAGCTTGTTGACATCAGTCAGGAGATTGAACGTCTGGAAAAAGAGGAAAAACGTTTACAGGGTGAGATCGCAAGATCCAACGGTATGCTTTCCAATGAGAAGTTTGTAAGCAAGGCCCCGGCAGCCAAGGTTGAGGAAGAAAAAGCTAAGCTTGCCAAATATACACAGATGCTTGAGCAGGTACAGACACGTCTGGCCAGCCTGAAATAAGAGCTGAATAATAAAAATATAGGAGGGAGTCGTATGACAGATCACACAAGCATGGAGAAACAGATGCGGGCGTCGAATGTCAGAGACTCCCTTTTTCATATGGATGATAATTTTTTTAATGATAATCCGGAAGAATATTGCGAAAAAATAGAAGCATATATAGGAGGCTTGCCCCGATTTGCGGATGGAGACGGATTAATGCGTACCCGGAAGCTTTTGAAGCTTCTTTCAGTCCGGGAATGTGCGATTCCCAGAATCCATGTAGCCGGGACGAACGGAAAGGGCAGCACCTGTGCTTATCTTCAAAGTCTTTTTACAGAACATGGATACAAGGTGGGTGGTTTTATATCGCCGCATCTTGTTACGATGAGGGAGCGTTTTCTGATTGACAGGAAACCTGTTGATAAAAGAACCTTTGCCCGGGCATTTCAAAAGGTATATCTGGCAGCGGCTGAGCTTGAAAAGCAGGAAAAAGAATATCCGGTGTTTATGGAATTCCTTTTTGTTATGGGCATGGTTATTTTTAATATGACGGATGTAGAAATGATCATACTCGAAACCGGTCTTGGAGGAAGACTGGACGCAACCAATGCTTATGACAAAACAGATGTGTGCGTGCTGACTTCGATCGGGCTGGATCATTGTAAAATACTGGGAGATACCAAAGAAAAAATTGCCGCTGAAAAAGCGGGCATTATCAAAGAGGGGGCAGATGTCGTTTTTATCGATACGGAAACCGGGATCACGGACGTATTTATGCATGCGGCTTATGTCTGTCATGCCAATGTCAATAAAATCGATAAAAGCCAGTTTTATGTAGAAAAAATAAAACATAAAAACATTGATTTTTCTTATAAATCTAGCTATTATAATTATATTAGTCTCACTCTGTCAACATATGCACTGTATCAGGTAGACAATGCTGCACTTGCCCTGAGGGCATATGAGGTATTTTGCATGCGTCATGAGCTTACACCGATGTCGGCAGAGAAGATGAAAAATGCGATGCTTTATACATTCTGGGAAGGACGGATGGAGGAAGTGGACAAGGACATTTTCTTTGACGGGGCTCACAATGAGGACGGCATCAGAGCATTTTTACAGTCGGTACAAGCCATCCCGTGTCAGGGAAAGCGGATTTTGTGTTTTTCCGCTGTGGATGACAAGGATTACCAACAGATGATTACGCTGCTTTGCGAAAGCAGGCTGTTTTCCGAAGCGGTTGCAATAGATATGGAGATCCGGAGAGGTCTCGGTATAGAAACATTACAACGTTATTTTTCCCACTTTAGCCGCATGAATGTCTGTTATGAAAGGGGAGTACAAAACGGCATAAACAGATGTCTTTCTATCAAGACAGATGCAGATCAGGTTTTTATTGTGGGTTCTTTATATTTGGTTGGTCTTATAAAGACTGTGTTTAGGAGAAAAAAGCAATGATTAACTTTGAAGAAGAATTAAAGAAATTTCATCCCAGTCTGGAAATCGATCAGGCTGAGGAAGCAATATATAATCAGGATCTTACCGATATGGCTGATTTACTGGTTAATATTATCCGAGAGAGTCAGGAAGAGGAACAATAATACAGAATCGATAGGAGTTTTGTCATGAGATGTTATCAATGTGGCGCTGAACTGTCGGAAAAAGATTTCTGTACGAATTGTGGCGCTGACGTCGTTATTTATAAAAAAATCATGCATATGTCCAATCGCTTTTACAATGAGGGACTGGCAAAAGCCAATGTGCGTGATCTGAGCGGTGCAATTGTCAATTTGCGTGAGGCGCTCAAATTTAATAAAAATCATATTGAAGCCCGTAATCTGTTAGGCTTGGTTTACTTTGAAATGGGGGAGACGGTAGCCGCATTGAGCGAATGGGTTATCAGTAAAAATATCCGTCCCCAGAAAAATATAGCAGATGATTATATCAATGATATCCAGTCCAATCCGGCACAGCAGGAGATGCTGGATCAGACGACCAGGAAGTACAATCAGGCGTTAGCCTACTGCAACCAGGACAGCAATGACCTTGCAGTCATCCAGTTGAAAAAAGTTGTTTCCACATATCCGCGTTTTTTAAAGGCGCAGCAACTTTTGGCGCTTTTGTATATCCAGTCTGAGGAATGGGAAAAAGCCAGAAGAGTTTTGAACCGGTGCCTGCGGATCGATGTCAACAATACTATGACGCTGCGGTATATCAAAGAGGTTGACAAGATGTTAGAGGGAGACGAAGCAGCTGCCAAGAAAAAGAAGTCTGCCAATCCCAACTCCTATACTTATCAGAGTGGTAACGAGACAATCATTCAGCCGCGACCGACCAGAGAAGCTTTTCTTGGGCCGAATACCCTTTTGAATATTGTGATCGGCATTGTGATCGGGATAGCGGTCTGTATGTTTTTGATCGTTCCCGCCAGGGTGCAGTCTGCCAAAAGTGATCTCAATGACGAGTTAAAGCAGATCAGCGAAAATGCAGATCAGAAGACAGCCCAGATTACAGAGCTTGAGCAGCAGGTTTCTACCTTGCAGGATCAAAATGATAAGATGAATGACCAGTTGAATTCCTATTATGGTGAGGGTGGAGCTTTACAGACGGTTGATGCGCTTTTATCAACAGTAACCTTGTATATTGAGGACAGACAGGATCTGACAGCAGTATCCGATGGTCTGTATGCCATAGACAAGGATTATGTTGAAAACGAAGCTACCGATTCTTATAAAGAATTATATCATGCTATCATGGATCAGGTTGGAAGTGATATTGCGACACAATGTTTTGATACAGGAGTATCATTAAAGAATCAGGGAGATTATACCAGCGCAATTGATAAGCTGGAAAAAGCCTGGTATTTCGACAATACAGATCCGGAAATTTTATATAACCTTGCTGCTGTATATCAGTCAGCAGGCAACATGGACAAGGCCAATGAACTGTACAATGAACTTGTCAGCTCGTTCCCTGATTCCGAATTTGCAACGATGGCGGAACGCAATATTGCCAATGCCAATACTGTTTCTGTACCGCAGTCCGGAGAGGATGAGGAAACAAACACTGAGGATAATGTGGTGAGTGACTAGGAATAGTTGTGTAGGAGTGGTTGTTGTTTGTTATTTGTTATTTGTTATTTGTAGCTTATTGCTTGTAGCTCATTGCTTGTAGTTTATTGCTTGTAGCTCATTGCTTGTAGCTCATTGTTTGTAGCTCATTGTTTGTAGCTTATTGCTTGTAGCTTATTGCTTGTAGCTTATTGCTTGTAGCTCATTGTTTGTAGCTTATTGCTTGTAGCTTGTTGTATGTAGCTTGTTGTATGTAGCTCATTGTTTGTAGCTTATTGCTTGTAGCTCATTGTTTGCAGCTTATTGTTTGTAACTTATTGTTTGTGTCCGTGAGAGTTTGTTATTTGTGGGTGCATTTGGGAATGCCGGTCGCGTGAAATGCTTATTGGCACGATATGGATTATAATTATAGAGATATTACGAAAGAGAACATTTGAGGATGTTCTCTTTTTTTGTGTCATGAAGATGAGGTTTATGGTTGGTGTGGAAAATCAGGAAATTGAGAAAAATCCCCTGGTTATTATAAGCAAGCGGGGTGAAAAACCGGGAAAAGTCGAAAAATACCCAGCCAGAGAAAAGTAAGCGGGGTAAAAAACCGGAAAAACGCGAAAAAAACCCAATCGGAGGAAAGCAAGCGGGTGAAAAAGTGGAAAAACGCGAAAAAAACCCAGCCGGAGAAAAGCAAGCGGGGTAAAAAACCGGAAAAACGCAAAAAACACCCAGCCGGAGGAAAGCAAACCGGGTGAAAACTAAAAAAATGCATAAATACCCACAAGGTAATCAATATAAAATCAGAAAATAAGGGAGGAAATACTATGGATACTATGTTTACTGTCAGAGATGGCTGTCTGCTTGTGACCATGCCAAAGGAAATGGACCACTATAAAGTAGATATGATACGAAAGAGCATTGATCAATATCTGTTGAGTGGAGAGGCGCAGAGTGTTGTGCTGGATTTTGAAAATACCGGATTTATGGACAGCTCCGGCATCGGACTGATCGTTGGTAGACATAAAATGGTAAGCTGCTTTGGAGGGAAACTGGTAGCGACGCATGCCAACCCTAGAATTCAGAAAATACTGCTTATGTCCGGTGTTAAGGATATGATTGAGATTATTTAGTTGGAGGGGACAAAATGGTAAAACAGAAAGAAAGTAATTTTGATACAGTCTGGAATGAAAAAAAGTTAGCGGCAGATAACTTCTGCCATCTGGAATTTGATGCATTGCCGGAAAATGAAGGATTTGCAAGAGTTGTTGTGGCCGCATTTATGACTCAGCTGGATCCGCTTTTGGAAGAAATGGATGATGTAAAGACAGCAGTGTCAGAGGCAGTTACCAACTGTATAATACATGGATATCAGGGACTTGAGCAGAGGAAAATGCGGATACATATGGAGTGCTTCCGGTGTGCGAATGAATTGTATGTGCTTATCGAAGATTTCGGTGTAGGTATTGAGAATATTTCGCAGGCGATGGAGCCTTTGTTTACAACTAAGCCGGATATGGAACGCTCCGGAATGGGATTTGCCTTTATGGAAGCTTTTATGGATGAGCTTTTCGTAGAGTCGCAGATCGGAAACGGAACAAAAGTATATATGAGTAAAAGGATTGGTGAAAAATAAAATATGGCGGACCTGACAACGCAGTTGTTGGTACAGGCGAGGACGGGCGATAAAAAAGCCAGAGATACATTGGTCGAGGACAATCTGGGACTGGTTCATTATATTGTGAAAAGATTTTTAAACCGGGGATATGAGGCTGAGGATTTATTTCAGATCGGTTGTATCGGACTGATGAAGGCAATTGATCAGTTTGATATTTCTTATCAGGTAAAATTCTCAACCTATGCTGTCCCTTTGATCACAGGTGAAATCAAACGTTTTATCCGTGATGACGGGTTGATCAAGATTTCGCGTAGTCTGAAAGAAAACAGCTATCATATCATGAAGGCATCGGAAAAATTTATGCAGGAATACAACAGACAGCCGTCGATGCATGAACTTGTGGAGGTGACCGGCCTTTCGGACGAAGAAATTGTTATGGCTATGGAGATCAATACACCGGTAGAATCGATATACCAGACAGTCTATCAGGCTGACGGAAACGAGATTTATCTGATTGACCAGATATCGCAGAACGGATATGTCAATTCCTTAGTATGCAGTAAGGATGATACAGAAAAAGAAAAACTGATCGACCATATTGTTTTAAATGAATTGATGGATGGTCTTGATGAGAATGAAAAAAGGCTGATACAGTGGCGTTTTTATGAAGAAAAGACACAAACAGAAATCGCAAAGCTTTTGAATGTCAATCAAGTGCAGATCTGCCGGATGGAAAAAAAGATTGTAAGGAAAATGCGCGAAAAGATAGAAGGAAAGGATTAGCATTGGCTAACTTAATGAAGTTGATTTGATAAAATCAGAAGGAAATTAGTTTAAACTAACTTGACAAAAATAAAATTTTTGAGTATTGTCTTATTTGCGCGGGATAATATAATACATGCTGCAAAATTATATAAACATTTGAAATATTTTGTAAAAGCGAACAGCTTGCGGACGTTTTTGGAGTATGCATATCGAATATCCGATCGCGGAGAAGAAGCCGGAGAAGATGTGTATAGCGGGCACCGACAGCTGCATTATGATAGAATCGAGGAGTTACGATATGATAAATATGATTTGGGATTGCTTTCTGGATGCTTTAATAGACAGCTTAAAGATATTGCCCTTTTTGCTGCTCACCTACGTGGTCATGGAGTATCTGGAGCATCGTATGAAAGAAACATCCAAGGATGCTATTCGCAAATCCGGCAGGCTGGGACCTTTGTTTGGTGCAGCTTGTGGGATTATTCCACAGTGTGGTTTTTCGGCAGCGGCATCCAATTTATATGCCGGAAGAGTTATTACAATCGGAACGTTGATTGCGGTATATCTGTCAACATCCGATGAAATGCTGCCAATTTTGATATCCGAGCAGGTGCCCTTTTCCGTTATGTTGAAGATACTTGGACTGAAGTTTGGGATTGCTTTGATCATGGGATTTATTGTGGACTGGATTTTTGCAAGAAGCATGCATATGAGAGCATATGCAGATCGTGTGCCGGAGGACGAGACATTCTTTATTAAAAAGTTGTGTGAAACAGAACAATGCAAATGCAATGATGGTATTTTTAAATCAGCTGTTAAGCATACGCTTCATATTATATTGTTTCTGTTGATGATTTCTTTTGCGCTGAATATCATATTAATGGCTGTAGGAGAAGAAAGTCTGTATAATTTTGTGTTGAACAAGCCGTTTGTTGGCGTATTGCTGTCCGGTCTGATCGGACTGATCCCCAATTGTGCTGCCTCGGTAGTTATCACTGATCTGTACCTGAAGGGACTGATGAGTCTCGGAGCTATGATGGGGGGACTCCTGGTAGGTGCCGGAGTTGGTCTTATTGTTTTGTGGAAGGTAAATGAATCTTTAAAGGATACGCTTCGTGTCATTGTAATTTTGTATGTGTGTGGTGTTAGTGCAGGCTTACTGTTGGATTTTCTGCATGTGGCATTGTGATCGCATAGCTGAATGCGGGACATGAAAAAGAGAAGATAAAAAGACAAGGAAATGCCGGAGGCAGATACAATTCTGTTGCCGGCTTTTTTGTAATTTTCTTTTTCTACATTTTATGATATCAGGATCAAAAGGTCAAAAAGTCGTTCGTGATTGCACGATAAGACTTTTGAACTTGGGACCCACCAAACATGAGAAAGCAGCGATTTACACAGTAAATCAGCGGATTTCGAATGTCTGAGAATTGCGAGAGCTGCTTTGCGGCGGAGCGATTTGTGGATATCAAGTTAGGGTCGGAAGTATAGATATCTATTTTTGGATCATACTGTTAAAGAGATGTTGCAGATAAAGGGCGTTATGAATTGTCTGATAGCAGATTGGGTATCTTAAAAACGGAGATGATGAAAAATGGATATCGTATATATAAAGCTGGAACCTAAAATACAACTTTCGAAAGAAAAAGTATCTGTATCTGATGTAGCGGAAATTGTATGCCGGAATGAGACAAAAAAGGAGCAGGTTAAAGCACTTTGTATTCATACATTTGGCATTGCTGAACGGGATGTTGTTACGAGCCTGTATATTGTCAATGAAATAGAAAGGCATATTAAGGATATTGTGGTTGTACCGCTAGGAGCGGAAGATGTGATTTTAGAGAGGGCGCCAAAGAAGAAGCCTTCCGGAATACTGGAAATCGGAAAGGTCATCTTTGTTTCAATGGTCTGTTTTTTTGGAACCGGATTTACAATCATGGCTTTTCATAATGATATAGGTATACGTGGGGTGTTTGAGGAAATATCATCCCTTATTACGGGAACCGGGGATTCCGGCGTGATGGTGCTGGAGCTTTCTTATGCGTTTGGATTGATGGCGGGTATTCTTATTTTCTTTAATCATATCGGTAAGCGCAGGCTTACTAAGGACCCAACGCCAATCGAGGTGTCTATGCGTAATTATGAGGATGATGTGAATAAGACCTTGTCAGAAACATGGGACCGGGAGGGAAAGACAATTGAAGCTCCTTAAGATGATAGCACTTGGATTTTCAGGAATGTCCTTTGGCTTTCTGGCATCTGCCGGAGTGTTTACGGTACTGGTGGCAGTAGGACTGGTTCCACGTTTTGCAGGTAAAACACATACAGCCGGTTATATTCTTTTATATGAAGAATTTGTCATATGGGGAACGATATGCGGAATGTTATTCAGCATATTTGAATCCGTCCATCAAATTAGTAAGCATGTGCTAACCAGAATCGCATTTCCGACAGAAATAATCTTCGGATTCTTTACCGGATGCTTTGTTGGATGTCTGGCATTATCTATTGCAGAAATGCTGGACTCCGTTCCAATCTTTTCCAGACGGATCCGGATGCAATGGGGAATTGGTGTAGGAATATTGTTTGTTGCGCTTGGAAAAATGGTGGGAGCAATGCTTTATTATATCTGTGGAATTGGAATGGGAAAGACATGAGTGTTAAAAAAGAGCTGACTATATAAATAAAGCGGAGGAAATACAAGTGGATCAAAATAAAGACAAATCTTTAACAGAACAATTTCAAAAAGAGGTAGAAGATAAAAAGAAACAGAAGCAGGAAGCCAGAGAATATGCAGAATATGTAAAGCAAATCACACCGGCGCGCAGCCTGCCGTTGCAGATGCTGAAGGCTTTTCTGGTGGGAGGAATATTTTGTGTGATCGGACAGTTTATTGTCAATATATTAAAAAGTCTGGGCATGGAAAAGGATCCGGCGGGCACATGGTGTTCTGTGCTGCTGATTTTATTAAGCGTTATTTTGACGGGATTTAGCCGGTATCAGAAAATTGCGGACTTTGGAGGAGCCGGGGCGCTGGTTCCGATCACGGGTTTTGCCAACGGCGTGTGTGCAACTGCGGTTGAGTATCAGGCCGAGGGACAGGTGTTCGGAGTGGGAGTAAAGATATTTACCATTGCAGGACCGGTAATCCTTTATGGTATTTTTTCAAGCTGGCTGTTTGGACTTTTATACTGGCTTTGTCGTTTGTTTTAGTAAAAAGGAATATGAATAACACTATCTGTTTGGGAAACAAACTGGCTGTATATTCAATAAACATTTTCAGAAACCTATACTAATAGTATCAAACAAAACAAATAATTATAGAACAGATCAATGTTTTTGAACGGAGTATGATTATGGATTTCTCGGAAATGGGCGGAAGAATAAGAAAACACAGACAGTTAAAGTCTATGACGCAGGATGTACTTGCTGAAAAAGTCGGTGTTTCTCCTGCTTATATCGGAATGATAGAAAGAGGTGAACGTGCACCAAGTCTGGATGTTTTTATTCTGATTGCAAATGAATTGAGCGTGACGGCAGATGAGCTGTTAAACGGACTGGTTGTTGAGTGCCACAATGCCCGGCTTGCAAAATACGGGGAGCGTATTGCCAAATTGAAACATGCTGATGCAGAGCGTTTATTTGGAATGATCGATCTGATGCTTGGTATGGGTTCGGATGAGCCCGGGCTGTAAAATGTGAAAATCAATAAGGTAAAAGGCTGAATGCCTATAACAGTTGAGAAAGTGTTATAGGTATTTTTTTTATGATATATAAAATGATGTTAGGGTTTTTTGACCTTTTGACCCTGATATCATATAAAATGAAATTTTAAAATAGCAGTTTATGCGTTTTTTTTGACCGTTTTTACCAAAAAATATTAAACGTACCTTTATTTTTTATACACTACAAATGTAAGTGTAGTGTTAAGCAATAAAGGAGAACATCAGGTGAAAGCAGCAATATTTACGGATGATCGCAATTTAATAAATTACAGCGGGGAATATATTACCTTTATTTCAAACCAGATGCTGATAGAGACGGATATTGATTATTTTGGAAAGGCTGATCTTAATAATAAAGAGCTGCCAATATCAGAATATGATCTGCTTTATATTGATCTGGAGGAAACTGATTATCAGGATGTCATTCTTGAACTTACCGACCGGGTGCCTGCGGACAGAATGCCCTTTGTTGTATTTATTTCATCCGATAACCGGTACATGGAAGGAATGGGTGGAAATAAAAGCATTGCATTTATCAATAAGCCTTTTATGATCAGACCGTTTGAAACAATATTCCGCAATGTACTTGCGCAGATAGAAGCAGATAATGGCTTTTTTGAATATTCGCTGAACAGGAAACTAGAGACGCTCAGAATAAAGGATATTGTATATTTTGAAAGTGTCGGAAGAAAAATACATATACAAAAAGGAGATGGAAGTAGTTATTTCTTCTATGGAAAACTGGATGAAATAGAGGAAAGACTGATAAATGATCTGGAATGTGACTGCTTTTTGAGAAATCACAAGTCCTATCTGGTAAACTATAACTGGATTTACCGGAGCAGCAAAACCGAGATTACTCTTTTGAATGGACAGAGCCTGCCAATCAGCCGCAGCTATCAGGGAATATTGGCAAACTGATTGTATTTATAATAAACAGACTGTATATTCAAATTGCACTAGATTGTCCATATACTAATAATATCAGAAGCATTGAGGCCGAAACAGTTGAGCTGTTTACGGTCTCTTCTGATTTATATGTAAAGATAATATGATATCAGGGTCAAAAGGTCAAAAAGTCGTTCGTGCTTGCACGATAA
>URPH01000031.1 GCA_900549665.1 uncultured Lachnospiraceae bacterium
CTGAGTACCTTTATAATCAAACCATTCATTGTGTATCTCCCTATCACTAAAAATTAGAAATTAACAAGTCGACAAATACCGATTTTGTTAAACTCTTTCTATGCTCCATCTTCTTGCCCTTCGGACAAGAAGCATCCATCGTTCTAAAGAGCTCGGTCAATCCCGATTTGTAAACCATAAACCCAAATTACAGATTTCTACAATTTGCAAATCATTATATACTCTTCGTCATTCTCATCAACAATTTCAAATCCTACTTTTAGATACATATGAACTGCATAATTCATCTTCTGAACAGATAATGACGCTTGCTTATATCCTTGCATTTTCAGTTTTTTTAATATCTGCTCCATTAGATTAGTTCCAATACCATAGTTTCTATACTGTTTTAAAAGTGAAATTGCAAATGATGGTGTTTCAGCATCAATATGTCCATAATCATTCATAATACGACACCATACTGCACCAACAATTTCATTATTGGCTTCAGCAACCAAACACAAGTCTCCTTTATTCTTACCAAAATCTTTAACATACACCTGTAATTCTGGTTGATTTATAATCTCTTTTGGTGGTACAGTAACCCCTTCTGGAATAAAAATTGCTTCATATAAAAAAGTATTTAGCACCTTAGACTCGTTTTGTCTTAGTTCTCTTATTGAATAATCCATATAAACCTCCGATTTAATTTTTATAAATCAGTTGCTATTCCACACATCCAAGCACCTCCACAAACACCGATTTGTATAACAGTAGTCTAACACATGTTGTTTAAAAATATTACAGCCAAGCCAATGTCTGTAATTTGCCCTAAAATTTCATTTTATGGAATTTTGACTACTTGATTTTCTAATTGCATACGCAATTCATGAAATGTATAATTATACTGTTGATACATCAGACACACAAATGTAAATAGGGACTTAGCTAATTAGCTTTCCACTCCGCATCAATTTCTGCCCGGTACGGAAGTGCCGGTATCCCGCCTGCATGCTGTACACAAAGAGCACTTGCCACAGTTCCGTAATTTCCGGCTATGATCAGTTTTTCCATAGAAATATCTTCTGTTTTTCTGATTCCCTGTTCAAGTAGTTTACATAAAAATGTTCCCCAATAAGAATCACCGGCTCCTGTTGTATCCATTACTTCTACCTTCTTCGGCGCAATTATCCTGCTTTCTCCCGCAAAATAAATACACGAACCATTACCGCCCAAAGTAAGAACGACAACTGCGATATCATGCTCTTTCATAAAGGCCGGTATATGATCTTTTCCACCTACAAAAGCAAGCTCCTCTTCCGATATCTTCAACAAATCCACATACGGAAGCACCTTATCAACCTGCTCCCTGCATGAAGCAAGATCCCATATATTCTCCCGGAAATTGATATCAAAGCTGACAAGCTTTCCATGCTCCTTTGCCTTTTTTAATGTCAGTAAAACAGCCTCTCTTTCCGGCATCCCCGACTGGCTGACCGAGCCGGCATGTACAATATCCCACTGTTCAAAATCAACGCTTTTGACATCTTCCTCACACAACAGCATATCTGCACCCGGTTTTCTTGCAAATGTAAAATGTCTGTCATTTTTTTCATCAAGCGTCACAAAAGCAAGCGTTGTGATTGCATCATCTGTCAACTCCGGACACAGCATCTGCACATTTTCTTTTTTCAGAGTGTCCGCCAACAGATGTCCAAAGCTGTCATTTCCAAGCTTACCTAAAAAGCCTGCCTGACCACCGTTTCGCGCAATACATACCGCCACATTCGCCGGCGCTCCGCCCGGATTGGCTATAAAAGACTGCGGGCCTTCCTCGCCCGGCGTAAAATCGATCAACATTTCTCCGACACATAGTATACTCATATGATTATCTTCCTTTTGATTTTATTTTGGATGATTAGATTAGTATTTTGCCAGTATTTTATTATTCTTTAATTTCTTCTATTCTGACTATTCTTCTATTCAGACATTTTATTCTATTCTGACTATTCTTGGCTATTATTACTCATATTGAATATCTCTATACAATCAATATAGATCAAATTGGCATAATCAGCAAGAAATAAAAGACTTGAAAAAAAGTGGGAGTGTCACATCGTTTTTTTGCATAGGGATTTTTTCCACTTTTCTACTTTTTTCATTGTGTGTGGGCTTTTTTCCTTGTTTTCTTCGTTTTTGCCCCTCTTCTCCCGGCTCTTGTGGGCTTTTTTCCTTATTTTCTTCATTTTTACCCCTCTTCCTCCGGCTCTCGTGGGCTTTTTTCCTTATTTTCTTCATTTTTACCCCTCTTCCTCCGGCTCTTGTGGGCTTTTTTCCTTATTTTCTTCATTTTTGCCCTCTTCTCCCAGCTCTTGTGGGCTTTTTTCCTTATTTTCTTCATTTTTGCCCCTCTTCCTCCGGCTCTTGTGAGCTTTTTTCCTTGTTTTCTTCATTTTCGTCCTCTTCTTCCGGCTCTCGTGGGCTTTTTTCCTTGTTTTCTTTATTTTTGCCCCTCTTCTCCCGGCTCTTGTGGGCTTTTTCTCTTATTTTCTTCATGTTTTCCCCTCTTCCTTCGGCTCTCGTGGGCTTTTTTCCTTGTTTTCTTTATTTTTGCCCTCTTCTACCGGCTCTTGTGGGCTTTTTCTCTTATTTTCTTCATGTTTGCCCCTCTTCCTTCGGCTCTCGTGGGCTTTTTTCCTTATTTTCTTCATTTTTGCCCTCTTCTTCCGGCTCTCGTGAGCTTTTTTCCTTATTTATTTCCAACAACACCATCAATCAATTCCATACAGTTGAGTAATCCCATAATTTTTGTAGCTTTAAACCAACTTCAATCAACTATAGATACCGCACAACTTCTTCACACAATTTTTCCGCACAAATTTTTCACGCAAGTCTTTCACACATGTTTTTTCGCACAGGTTTTTCCACACAGCTTTTCCGCACAGCTTTTCCACACAGCTTTTTTCCACACATTCCTACCACAAACAAACAGGCCAGATAACAGCAATCCTGCTATTACCTGACCCGTTTGTTTCATAGTTCAATTCATCCGAACCTTAAACCAGTCCGCAAATCTATCAATCTGTCAATCACCGATCTGCCAGTTTACAAATCTGCGGACCAATTCTCAGCTCTATTTTATTATCCTTCAATCGCAATATACTTATTAGCCCTTACAGCCTCCGGAGTTATCCTTCAATCGCAATATACTTATTAGCCTTTACAGCCTCCGGAGATTTCTTCGGAACGCTCAGGCTTAAGATACCATGCTTGAAGTTAGCCTTGATATCTTCGACCTTAAGGTCTTCGCCCACATAAAAGCTTCTCTGGCAGGAACCACTGTATCTTTCCTTCCGGATGTATTTGCCTTTCTTTTTCGCCTCTTCGTTTTCGGCCTCGTCGCTCTCCAGGCCTTTTGCGGCACTGATGGTCAAATAACCGTTTTCCAAAGCAACATTGATATCTTCTTTCTTGAAGCCCGGAAGATCAATTGTCATCTCATACTCTGAATCGGTTTCCTTAATATCGGTATTCATAATGTTTTTGGCTCTGTGACCATATAATTTCTTTTCCAGATTTTTAAAATCATGATCATCAAATCCAAACCACGGATCCTGATAAAAGCGATCAAATAAATCAAAGTTGTCATTAAATAAGCTAGGTGTCATCATAAGTCATCCTTCCTTTCAAATATATAACTGAATCAACCATTGTTAGTATGAAACTTTGACCTTGGAATGTTTGGAGGAACTTTTTATTCCTCTTTTCCTTTGTCTGACTATGTTATAGTCCTTTTGTTAGCACTTGTCAATAGCGAGTGCTAATATTTTTTGTGAAAAATTTGTGAACAAATTTACCTGTCCACCATTACATTTTCACTTCAGTTTCCTATTGCCCCCGCTTCCTTATCTATGGTATAGTATTTTTATCGCTTTATTACATAAAAGCTTTAAAGTTAAAAAGTTTTAAAGTTCAAAGCTTTAAAGTTCAAAGCTTTAAAGTCCAAAAGTTTTAGGCTTCAATGTAATAAACTGTTTAATTCTTATCAAGGAGGACGCGTCGGTCAGAATACAAAGCTCCGGCGCAAATGCACATGAAACTTATTCTGCTACTTATCTACTTTACAGTGCTGATCGGCATTGGTCTGTACTGCCGCAAACACGCAACAGATGTCAACGGCTTTGTACTGGGCGGCCGCTCTGTCGGTCCTTGGCTCACTGCCTTTGCATACGGCACATCTTATTTTTCAGCCGTTGTATTCGTCGGTTATGCCGGACAGTTTGGATGGAAATACGGCATTTCCGCTACCTGGGCCGGTATTGGCAATGCGATCATCGGCTCACTGCTTGCATGGGTTGTACTCGGCAGACGCACCCGCATCATGACCCAGCATCTGGACTCAGCTACCATGCCCCAGTTTTTCGGAAAGCGTTTCGGCAGTTCGGCATTAAAAATCGGTGCCTCTGTCATCATCTTTATTTTCCTGATCCCGTATACCGCTTCCCTTTATAATGGACTTTCGCGTTTATTTGGAATGGCATTCAATATTGACTATAGTGTCTGTATTATCATTATGGCGATCCTGACCGCCATCTACGTGATCGCAGGCGGTTATATGGCAACGGCCATCAACGATTTTATTCAGGGCATTATCATGCTGTTTGGTATTGTTACCATCATTATTGCGGTATTAAACAGTAAAGGCGGTCTGATGCAGGCCATGGACGGACTGGCAAGAGCGACGGATGAAACCGTCTCCCAGACACCCGGCATCTTTGCTTCCTTTTTCGGTCCCGATCCCATCAACCTTTTGTTTGTCGTAATCCTGACAAGCCTCGGTACCTGGGGACTTCCCCAGATGGTGCAGAAATTTTACGCCATCAAGGATGAAACCTCAATTCAAAAAGGAACCATTATTTCCACGGTTTTTGCTCTCGTCGTATCCGGCGGCTGCTACTTCCTCGGAGGCTTCGGCCGTCTGTTTACAGACAAGCTTGAATTCACAGCTGACGGTGCAATTGTCGGTGGCTATGATTCCATCATTCCGACTATGTTGTCCGAGCTCAGCCCGGCTTTGATCGCACTTGTTGTCATCCTCGTTTTATCCGCGTCCATGTCAACACTGTCATCCCTTGTGATCGCATCAAGCTCGACACTTACCATTGACTTTTTAAAGGATAACTTCATTAAAAATATGAGCGAAAAGCTGCAGGTGCTTTACATCCGTATCCTGGTGGTTGTCTTTATCGCAATTTCCGCAGTTTTAGCACTCATCCAGTACAAGAGCTCCGTGACATTTATTGCCCAGCTGATGGGGATTTCCTGGGGCGCGCTTGCCGGTGCTTTCCTGGCTCCGTTTATGTATTCGCTCTATTCTAAAAAAGTCAGCAAGGCTTCCTGCTGGGTATGCTTTATCTTTGCATCAGTCCTGATGGTTGCCAACATCTTTTTCCGCAGCTCCTTCCCTGCAATCATGCAGTCACCGATCAACTGCGGTGCCATCGCAATGTTAGCAGGACTGGTTATCGTACCGCTCGTAAGCCTTGTCACACCCAAACCGGATGCGGCAATGGTAGACGACGCATTTGCCTGCTATGATAAAAAGACAACGGTTTCACAGAAAACCGCACTTGGAAAAGAATAAAATAATAAGCAAAAAAAGATGGGGTCGATAATAATCTCCATCTTTTTTTGCAAAAATTTAAAATCTGATATCTCAGATCCTGCCTTTTCTTTTTAACTCTGATATCTCAGGCCCTGCCTTCCGATCCAAACAGCTTAATCTTCTCAGCTACAACCTCTTTCATCGCCTTTATCTCATATGGGATCAGACCCATCATTGTCCGTTCACCGGCAGCAATTCCGGCCTCCACACCTGCTTTTCCGGCCTTATCAATATCGGTAAAAATATTGATCTTGGAAACACCAAGTCTGACCGCATTTTTAAAGTCAGCATCTGCTAACCCGGAACCGCCATGCAGTACCAGCGGCAGATTGGTTTTCCCGGAAATAATCTGTATTCTGTCAAAATCCAGCTTGGGCGGAAATGCATAGTCGCCATGCGCATTGCCGACTGCAACAGCCAGTGAATCAACACCTGTGCGCTTTACATAGTCAACGGCTGTATCCGGATCTGTAAAATAATCCTCCGGATTGGTAAGCTTGCCGGAACCGGCATTGTCGCCGACATGTCCAAGCTCTGCTTCCACGGTCACGCCCATTGCATGACAGATCTTTACCATCTCCGCAACTTTGGTGATATTTTCTTCATAAGGTGCTGTAGAGCAGTCATACATAACAGAGGTAAATCCCAGCTTGACAGCCTGCATACAGCGTTCAAAGGTCAGACCGTGATCATAGTGGACACATACCGGAACCGTGGCTTTTTTTGCCATAGGGATCAGGTAATTGGCTACCAGATCAAGCTCCATCGCAGGTAAAAGCACCTCTGCCGTTCCGATCATGACCGGTGCTTTCAACTCCTCGGCTGTCTCAATGATTGCTCTTGCCATCTCCACATTTACCGCATTAAAAAATCCAACTCCGTATTTTCCTTCTTTTGCAGGAAGCAGAATATCATTCATATTTACAAGCATGTCTTTTCCCATCCTTTCTCAATCTTATCCCGTAATTCATCAAGTGGTTTCAAACCGGACAGCGCATCATAGGCTGCCACACAGCTTGCTCCGGTTGCTGCTGCCAGGTGCAGACACATATCCGGCGTATCCTTCTGTAAAACAGCCGTCAGAAATGCCGCAATACTGGTATCACCCGCGCCCGTTCCGGAAAGAATTTTTTCCGGTACGTAGCTTCTTTCAAAAATAGATCTGTCAGCCCAGGCATCTGCATCAAGCTCTACCCGGCTGCTGATCTGTGCAAGCTTTTCTTTGGAAGCGGTCTGAAGATACATGCCCTTTGCTCCGCATTTCAATAAAAGCACCTTGCAGCCTAGCTTCATGCATTTTTCAGCCAGAGGCTTTACATCCTTTTCGATATCCAGAACATCTGTGATATCACCGCCATGCGCCCGTACCTGCAGCTCCTCAAATTTATCCCGGTCGATCATAAAACAGATCTCTTCAATACTGGGTACAAAAAAGTCTACATACGGAAGTGTCTTTTTAAGGATGATATCCCATCGGATTTTGCCGGCCTTGGCATTGGGATCCACAGCCGCCAGATCTAGCGACGTCGCTGCGCCTTTTTCCTGTACCCTCTGCATCAGCTGCATAAGCCCTTCGCCTTCGTTGGCATACAGGGCTTCCATTAGCGGCGGGTAACCGAAATGGAACAGGGAAGCCTCTTCTACTTTTTGAAAATCAATATCATCTGCCACAAATGTATCATTGGCTCCCGAATGGTGTAAAAACACTCTGTCAATACCCGGAATAGCGATAACAACGGAATAGCTTGTCGAGGATGCCTCGTCGCATATCATATCCTCTCCTGCATGATATTGATTTAACGTATCCAGAATGATATTTCCAAATGCATCCTTTCCGATCTTGCCAATCAGGGAAACATCATTTCCGAGGATTTTCATTGCAAGTCCGGTATTTGCGACAGCACCACCCGTATGTACATCCGCATTGCCTACCTGTATCAGTTTACCCGGACTTAAGATCTTTTCGATGCTGTCAGTTTTTCCATCTGCAAACACCGGTGTGATGTCCAGACAGATATGTCCTGCCACAATTACCTTCTTTTTCATTTAATCAACTCCCATTAAAAGATTCATCACATACATTTCAAGAGCTTCAAAATCTCTGTTTTCCACGCACTTTTTCTGGAATTCATAGTCAAACTTGTCTACCTTTGCTTCCAGCGCTTTGAAAATCTTTAAGCTGTTTTCCAGATGCTTGTAGCTGTCCTCATCTCTGGTAGTTCTCATAGCCTTTACATCCAGACCGACATATTCGCCATGCTCACCATAGCCATTTTCTTTGAGCACTTTTACCTGATTGAAAGCAGCACGCAGATTTTCTACACCAAAGGATTTATCCTGATCGTAGCGGATACCGTTCTGATCATTCAGATGTACAGTCATCAGCTTGCCCATTGCCATGGCAAATCCGATCTCATGTGCCGGATCCAGTCCAGCCAGAATAGCATGTGCACTTTCCAGATTGCCTCCGACTCTGGAAGGATCGATCGTTGCTGCTGAAATCGCCATAACATGTCCCATGGTACCACAGATACTTCTGTCGATTGGTTCATTGGGCTTGGGCTCGATACATACACGGATCTTGGAATCGTATTCGAGCATCTTGTTGATGGCCTCGATCAGCATCTTTGTCGCCCATACCGGAGATTTGGATTCTGCACAAAGTGTACCTTCTCTTGCTAACCATAATACAATCATATCACATCCCAGTTCATTTGCAATGTCGATGGAGCGATACGCTCTCCACATCGCATATTCACGATCTTCTTTGGATGTGCTCATGAAACCGCCGTCCATTGTGTGGGGATCCATCCAGAGACGAGGTGCCACAAATTCAGCCTTCAGATTGTATTTATCCAGTGTTTTTTTGAGTTCTCTCGCTTTTTCCTTGATCTCTTCTTCTGTATAATCATTGATATTCGGGACTGCATCGTCATCATGGAACTGTACTGCTGAAAATCCCAGCTCTGCAAATTTCTTGAATTTTTCCTCGATCGGAATTTCCTTTCTTGTTGCCGGTCCGTATGAGTCAGCTCCTTCATGCACATTCCAAGGTCCTACTGAAAATTTAAATTCTGCCATAGTAATTACCCTTACCTTTCTGAAAATCTTGTTATTTTATATGTTTACGTCGTTTTGCATTTCACCGGTGATTTATCTGCTATGCTTTATTTATAACAGATTGCTTTTGTTAAAAAATGATAATCTTGCGATTTTTTATAGGTTATCTTGTGATTTCATGGTACAATGGATTTCTATAGAGTTCACGGTATTGCAAGTATATAAATAAAACAGAAAGGATGCCATCAGATGAGTGTTCAAAAAGAAGTTGAAATCATTCAGCATACGAAAATGAATTCCATGGAATTGTTTCTTGTCGAAATGATGTCCAGAAATCCTCACGGACATGACGATCTGGAAATTGGCATGATCATGGAAGGCTCCGTGACACTTTTTTTAGAGCAACAGTCCTACAAACTGCAGGTGGGAGACTTATTTATCATCAACCGACATCAGGTGCATTCGCTTTCTTCCAAAGGAAAAAATCTGATACTCGCCGCCCAGATCCACACTGAGTTTTACCGCCAGATTGACTATTCTCTCGAATATCTGCGTTTTGAAAATTCCATTCTGCGTACGGCTGATATTCCGGCAGGACTGCGCAATCATTTTTTTGACTGCGCTGCCTCATATTTTTCGGATGAACCTTTTTTTGCATTAAAAAGCTCCGGGCTCATGCTCCAGTTTCTATATGAGCTTGTCCGGACTACGCCATGCTACATAGCCTCCGAAAAAGAATCCGTCTCCGCCTATCACAATACCATGCGCCTAAACCGCATCATCAATTATATCAGCAAACATTACACAGAGCACATTTCCTTACAGGATATTGCGGACTTAGAGCATGTCACGGATTATCATATTTCCCATTTTATGCAAAAAATGCTCGGTATGTCCTTTCAAGAATATCTAAGCCACCTTCGTTTCCGCCATGCACTTATACTGATGCAGAAAACAGATTTAAAGCTCCTCGATATCTGTTTAGAATCCGGCTTTTCAAGCACCCGCTACATGAATCAGATGTTTG
This sequence comes from uncultured Lachnospiraceae bacterium, assembly GCA_900549665.1. GTDB lineage: Bacteria > Bacillota > Clostridia > Lachnospirales > Lachnospiraceae > UBA2882. The sequence goes on from URPH01000031.1 coordinate 9,732, forward strand.
AACGCCAGTTCCACTGTTCCGCCAAGGAATATCGGAAGTCCGAAAACAAGCCGTTTCTTTCCAGTCTGCCGGTATCGACCGATACGATTCAGAAAAAATACGATGGCAAAAAAGCGTTGCAGCTTTTGCAGAAATATAAAAAATCCCATTTGTAGTCTGTGGTATTTTCAGATTACAAATGAGATTTTTCAACAGTTAGCCTATGATAACTCTAAATACTCTTTGACATTTTCTACATACTTTTCTCCGGTTTTTCTTCCGATCTCATATACTCTTTCCAGCTCCTTGGGATCCTTTATCACTCCACTGATTTCCAAAAGCATCGGTGGACGGATCACCAGTATCTCTTTATTCAGCTCTTTCTTCCGCAGGTACTCGGTTGTCGCATTGTAGATATACGGACGGACAGCCATTCTTTTGATCAGCTCCGGATATTTATGCATTACAATTTTGGCAAGTGGATAGTAATTGGCCTGTGTCTTTTTAAAATGCAGTGGCTGTGTCAGGATCACGACATTACGGTCATATCCAAGCTCTTCCATCTTGCGGATCGGAATGGAATCGGCAATCCCGCCATCCAGCAGCTTATGTCCGTCGATCTCAACAATCTGCGATACCAGAGGCATCGAAGCTGATGCCCGGATCCACTTGATATCCTCTGCATCACCCTTTAAACAATTGTGATAAATTCCATAACCGGTCTCAACATCCGTGCAGACGACATAAAAATCCATCGGATTGCTCTCATATGCCTCCACATCAAACTTGTTGAGCCTATTGGGAATCTCTCCATAACAAAAATCCGGATCATAAATATTGCCTGTTTTCAATAAGGAGTGCATACTTCCATACCGTTTATCCTGACAATAATCACGGTTGTAGGCAAAGGCTCTCCCAATCTGTCCGGACTTGTAATTACATCCAAAAGCCGCTCCGGCCGAAACACCGATAGCTCCGTCAAATACAATTCCATGCTCCATAAATACATCTGTGACACCGCAGGTAAACATTCCCCGCATGGCGCCGCCTTCCATTACAAGGCCTTTTTTCATTACATTCATCCCTTTCTGATTTTACACAATGTTTTTAATTCTTCTATTTCTGATTTATCTAATACATGCGAATTTTATTTTCCGCATTTTTTTATATACTTTATAGTTTGTTCTTATCTTAATCACTTATTATTTTGTTTTCCTGTCTGCATTTATAGGGGACATCTACTAGCTATATTTTTGTCTGCATTTACAGCAGCATCCACTAGCTGTTTTTTGTCTGCATTTACAGCAGCATCCACTAGCTGTTTTCATACATACGTTTACGGTAATAGTCTGCTAACTGTATTTTACAATCCACGTTTTTTTCTTAAGATAAAGTAAGCACTCACAACCATGGCAGCTGTAAAAATCCAGGAAACCGGATATACCAGCATCAGCATTTCAAAGGTATGTATCTTTTTGAAAATCGTACAGATCCACAGCATACGGAAGCCAACCGTTCCAATGATCGTCATAACCGCCGGAACCATTGCATAGCCGATGCTCCTGAGGGAAGCCGCCGCTACCTCATAGGTCTCCGTCAAAGCCTCCAATGACATGACGCGGTACATTCTTAAAAGTGCAAAGGCAATTACCCCCTCATCAATCGTGTACAGAGATACAAACGGTCTTGCCCAGATTGTAAATACCAGACTGAGTAAAGCGGTAAATCCCATTCCTTCCAGCATCGCGATCCAGAAGATCTTTTTACAGCGGTCGTACTGCATCGCTCCATAGTTCTGGCTGGAAAAAGTGATTGCTCCCTGCGCAAATGCAGCGGAAATATCATAAGTAAAATATTCAAAATTGAGTGCTGCGGAAGAACCGGCGATTGCCGGCGCTCCAAAGCTGTTGATGCCGGACTGCACAAAAATATTGGACAGCGAAAATACCGTACTCTGTATTCCCGCCGGCAGCCCGATCTGCAACATTCTCTTTAAATAGTTACCGTGAATTTTGATCCTGGAAAGCTCCAATTTGATCATACCTTCTTCCCGGGCCAGAATCCCGATCAAGAGTCCTGCACTTAAATAATTGGATATAACGGTGGAAACTGCCACACCAAGTACTCCGAGATGGCAGGCAATCACAAATACCAGATTTAAGATTACATTGACCACACCGGAAATCAGCATGCAATAAAGAGGTCTCTTGGTATCACCCACGCTTCGTAAAATTGCCGAACAGAAGTTGTACATCATAATGGCCGGTAATCCGAGCATATATACCCTCAGATATATAAGTGCCATGTCAAGGACATCTTCGGGTGTTCCGGTGAGGATCAGCATTGGTGCCGACAAAAGCAGCCCAAGGATTGCAAGTCCAATTCCACCCACCACGGAAAACGCCACAACTGTGTGGACCACATCCGAAACCTCATCATCCTTTTTCTGTCCGATCAGATTAGCGATCAGGACATTCGGACCTGTCGAGCACCCAACCAGTAGATTGACAAAGATACCAACGTTTGCTACATTTGCTCCCACTGCTGCCAGAGCCTGACTTCCTGCAAAACGTCCGACAACTGCCACATCAGCAGAATTAAATAACTGTTGTAAAATACTGCTAAGTGCCAGAGGCAGTGAAAAAAGGATCATTTTTCCCACCATGGAGCCGTGCAGCATATCCATTTGTATTCCGTTTTTCTTTTTCGTTTGCATCTATTTCTCCTTTGCCAAGCATACACCTGTTTGGGTATTTTGGCAAAATCTTTTCTATCTATAATACATATTTTTAATCCGGTACATCAAATGTTTTTCTTTTAAATATTATGGCATATGAAGTGAATAGTCAATGAAATAAGCCAATAAGTCCCTGCAGGTCCACCCGCTATTTTATCCTGACCCCGGAAACGCTATACTTAAAAATGAGCAGACAATTTTCAATCATCTGCTCATTTCATCTATTATCACACTTTTCAAACGATCCTGCCGGAATCTTCATATCGGTCGAAATTATAAATTTTTTACCAACTCATCCAGAACATCCGCATAGTGAGGATCCACCAGACCAAAATCCTTCTGCTTGTAATTCCAGACAGCGCGTCCAATTCCATGTTTTTCAAATACTGCATGAATATCCTCAAACCATCTGACCGTATCTGCGAGCGGAGCCTGATCGATGACACCGTATTCTCCACAATAAAGAGGCACATTTTTCTCTTCTGCAAAGGCAACTGCGTCGGCAAACAGCTTTTCAAAAATAATGACACCTGTATCATCTGCTTCAATTCCGTTTTCGAATAACGCACCGCAGGAGGCCTGCGCAATATTTTTACCTGCCTCACGATATTCTGCCGCCGTTTTCGGGTAGTCTGTATGGAAATCAGCCGGCATATCTACCACCCAATAAGCTGCCTGATGTGTAAAAACCAGCGGTTCATAGCAGTGGAAATTGTATACAATTTTGTCATCATAAGGATCATCAAGCTTGGACACACAGGATACGCTGTTATAGCAGACACCACCCACCAAAATATAAGTGTCCGGAGCAACGGCGCGAACAGCTTCAATCGTACGTCTGATAATACCATTCCAGATGGTGCTGACCGCAGGATTTATTACCTCATTTAACAATTCAAATGCCACAAAATCTTTGTACTGACCATATCTTTTTGCCATCTCAACCCAAAGTGCCACAAAGAAATCCTGCAGTTCTTTTTCCCGGAAAAACAGATCACCGTCAGCAACTTCTTTTGTATCAAACATATATCCCTTTGTTTTGTGAATATCCAGAATGACATTCAGTCCGGCAGCCTTTGCCCATGAAAGGCAGCTGTCAATATAACAAAAGCCTTCTTCCTTCCATATTCCATCATCAGAAACAATCATGTCGTAATCAATCGGAAGACGCACATGATCCAGTCCCCACGCTGCAATTCTGTCAATATCTGCTTTTGTGATAAAGGTATCAAAATGCTCCTTTTCATGGCTGACACACTGTGAAATCCATCCTCCCAGATTGACACCCTTCTGATAACCTTCAAATACTCTCATTTTCCTTACCTCCTGTTGTTATAGTTAATTATTACTGTTTTATTGGCATTTTTTATTTACAATCTTTATGCCTGTTTTCAAAAATACCGCTTTGTTTCCACTGCCTGTTTTCAATTATTTTGCAGCTTTTATTTGTGTGATTTTATATTTTATCTCTCAATTTCTAATGATGATTATAATTTTTCTATTCAATTTAAAATATCAGATTTATGCTCTTTTTATCATATTTATGCTATAATATGATATTAAGTTCAAAAATCTTATCGTGCAAGCACGAACGACTTTTTGAACTTGGGACCCGCCAAACATGAGAAAGTAGCGATTCACGCAGTAAATCAGCGAATTTCGAATGTTTGAGAATTGTGGGAGCTGCTTTGAAAACAGTCACTTATCAAAATATCATGAGAGGAAACAGCTATGAAGGAAATTTCCAATTCTTTTATCCAGTCGCAGTTTCATGCACGCGAATATGAAATTGAACATCCCACCTACGATGATGAGCTTGCTTTTTATGATCTGATCAAAAATGGAAATGTCAATGAACTTAAGAAACGTAATCTGAGAAATGCCGATGAAGAAAAGCGCGGTATTCTTTCCAAAGATAAGGTGCGCAACCTGCGTTATCACCTGATTGTCAGCCTCGCCATGATCACCCGCTTCTGCATTGAAGGCGGCATGCCCGAACAGGATGCCTATACACTAAGTGATACCTATATCAATCAAATGGACATCGCCAATGAAATTGACGGGCTTTACACCATCCAAAGGCGATTTGTCTTTGATTTTGCCAAAAATATGCAGCAGCTTCAGCGGAAACGTGATTTTTCCATGCATATCACACTGGCATTAGACTATATATACAATCATCTGCTTGAACCGATAACCGTGGAAGAAATTGCTGCACAAATCGGTATCAGTTCTACCTACTTAAGCCGGCTTTTTTATAAAGAAACCGGGCAGACCTTATCCGCCTATATACGCAAAAAACGGATTCAGTCTGCCCAGAATATGCTGGTCTATTCTAATTATAGCTGTGCTGAAATTGCCCAGTATCTGTCATTTTCATCCAGCAGTCATTTTTCTGCCGTCTTCAAAGAAGAAACAGGTACAACACCCTTAAAGTACCGACGTCAAAACTATCGCCGTCACTGGCATGTAAACGGAGAATCGGCCTTCGTACCGGATTCAGATAACAATCTTATAAAAAAGAAAGAATAAATACAAGCGGCGAATTCCAGTAAATCGTGATTTCATTGGTAGAATATGATCTCCAGTCATCCACATAGCACTTCATCGGTGCTGTGTGCGCGGGAATTGCTGCCAATGCATCGGGATCACACGGAGCCTTGTTGGGACCGCCGGACACATATCCGGGAATCGGCTCTTCCACTCCATCCACGATCGTCGGTCTGTTGTGCGGCTGTTTAAAAGCATGCTCTCCATAACCGGTCACATAGCTGATTGCCAGTGGATTGCGACCAAAAATATAATCAAGCTGATATAAAGCCACCGTCTGATATTTTGTCTCTTTGGTAAGCTTAGCTGCAAAACAAAGCACCATGGCATTGGTCAAGACTATCATATTGCTGCCCCATCCAAAATCATAGGCATGCATCGCAATATCAAAAGAGTTAGCCTCTGCTACCTTTACAAGACGGTCTGCCTCTGTGATCCAGGCATCACGGAACCGCTCCGTAATAAACGGATCAAAAGTACCTTCCTCAGCAGTAAGCGCAGCCATTGCAGCCAGCCCACCGACATCCTTCCAGCCAAGTGCGGTCAGACAAATTTTCATTTCAAAAATCTGATTGATCACACCGATACATCTGTCATCCTGTGTCAGACGATACATCTCAACCGCTGCCCACAAACGTTCATCTGCGTCACAACAGTCATCATATGCACCGGTTTTACTTTCAGCCGGATCTTCAAAATCCAGACCGGGATTTTTTAACAGCCATTCCCATGCATCCACAGCTGATTTACGCAGTCTGTCTGCAAAAGCCTTATCATATTTTTCATAAATACGCACTGCCATCGCACAGATTGCAGCATAGTCCGCTGTCGCCAGTGAGGAAACCGGCATCCGGTAAAACGGCGGCTCATCATCCTCGGGCATGACAAAACCCGGATGCAACAGGGCTGTACATTTATGCGCCACACCACCGTCTTTTTCCTGCATTTTCAAAAGAAACTCCAGCTCATAGCGACATTCATTTAAAATATCCGGCACACCGTTTCCACTCTCCGGAATATTGATTTCTTCCGCAAATGCCTCCTTATTCAGTTCGTAGGCATATAAAAGATGCGCCAGCGCAACCGCTCCGGGAGTCGTATACTTTCCATAATCACCGGCGTCATGCCAGCCACCGCCGCAGTCCACGATTTCTTCCTCTCTTCGAAGTATGGAAACCGGCCTGGTATGACATGCTTTATGTGCAAATTTTCCTGCGTATTTTTCTTCCAGCTCCATACCACAGCGCTGGAAATAAAACATCTTTAAAGCATCCTTTGCAACATCCTCATAAAGCTTAATTCCAATTTGAAAATGATGACTGCAGTTACCAGCTGAATCTTTAAAATAATAGGTTCCGGCTTCTTTTACATCGGAAAAATCAATCAAGGCAATTTCTTCTCCACTGCTCTCATCAAAGGAAAGCGACCCAGCCTGTCCTCTCAATACGACTTTTCCTTCCTGATCAATCAGCTCATATTCCTTGCAGCCGGATATTGTTGCATGCTTTTTTCCATTGATATCGTATCCAATCTGATTTATATAAATAGCCATTTTTGTATCCTCCTGATTTAATTCTTGAGTTTATTTTAAATTTTCCTTAATTTCTGATCCGGTTCCTTTTTATTTAATCTCCGGTTTAATTAATATTTAGTTTTTACTCTTTTTGTGTGTGAAAGGAAATCCAAGTTCCACATTACGTGTCTTTCCCTGATACCCTAGCGCTTATTATAGCGTATTTTACCATAACAACCAACAGGTTTTACAATAAGTTTTTGTTATGAAACCGGATTTTTTTCATAAAATAGTACAAATCTCCTCTGACGAGGTAACAAAAAGCATGAAAAAAATTTCACCCTTTCAGTTCCTGATACTGAATATAATTATCGCACTGACCGCCGGTAGTATATCCTATTTGCTGACGGGAAATTCTTTTTCCGTCTATTCACAGTTCAAACAACCGCCTTTTGCACCCGCTCCGATCATATTTCCAATCGTCTGGACAATACTTTATATCCTGATGGGCATTGCTACCTATCTTGTGATTCTTTCTACCGATAAAATACCCGTTACCAAAGCATACGATCCTTTGCCGGATGCCAAAAAGGCTTTACTGCTGTATTCTATCAGTCTTTCACTCAACATTTTGTGGAGTCCTGTATTTTTCCGTCTCGGCTGGCATTTTGGTGCATTGATCATTCTGGCCGCACTCTGGTACTTTGTATTTCAGACCTACAGTGCTTACAAAAAAATAAGCCGGACAGCCGGCATTTTATTTATCCCATATATCCTATGGTGTACATATGCTTTTTATTTAAACTTTGGAATTGTGATTCTGAATTGAAATCCTTCAAATTAAAAAAAAAATTACAATTTAAAATGTAATTTCAAATTGACACATAAACCATCTTCTGATAATATCATAATATCATCATGTAGTTTTTAATACCATGTGTTGAAGTTTTGTTATTTTTAATATATTTAGCTATTTGATGCCATATAGCATCAGGTTATCCAGCAATCCTTTGCAAATCAGTCCCCTGCAATATTTTGCGGTATCCACATAGCTTTGGCATCATATTTATCAGGAGGTAATTTTTATGCAGATATCATTACGTGATCCCGGCAGTGCAATCACACACATCATTGCTTTTTTTCTCACAATGGGCGGCACTCTTCCTTTATTGATCAAAGCTGCAGGCATCGGCCTGCCCGACTTTATTTCCATGCTCATCTTTTGCCTGAGCATGATGATATTGTATGCAGCCAGCGGTATTTATCACTCTGTGATCCTTCCGGCTCCCAAGATAAAAATCTTCCGAAAGATCGACCATTCGGCTATTTTCATTTTGATCGCCGGTTCCTATACTCCGGTCTGCCTCTTGATACTGCCACACAAATTGGGTTATCCGATGCTAATTGCCATCTGGTCGCTCGCAGTCATTGGCATTGCCGTCAAAATCCTGTGGATTACCTGCCCCAAATGGTTTTCGTCCGTAGTTTATATCGCCATGGGCTGGCTCTGCATCTTCTGCATGAAACCATTGATCAAGGCGATTACACCGGCAGCCTTTGCATGGCTGCTTTCCGGCGGCATCATCTATACGATTGGCGGTATTATCTATGCATTGAAACTTCCGATCTTCAACGCCCGGCACAAAAACTTCGGTTCACATGAGATCTTCCATTTATTTGTCATGGCCGGAAGCCTGTGTCATTTTGTCTTCATGTATGCCTATGTGATATAATGAGCACAAGAGAGCCAATGTGCTTGCACAATTGGCGAACGGCGAATGTCGATCGTGATAGTTGCAAAGCAACGTAAAGCACGGGAGTGCGGATCACGATATAATGAGCGCAAGTGAGCCAATGTGCTTGCACAATTGGCGCTCATCAGTCTCTTCTGCGTCCGCCATTCACGATCATCACCAGTCTCAAAAGCTGCAAAATCGTAGAAAACAGCGCAGCCACATAGGTCAAGGCTGCAGCAGTCAATACCTTTCTTGCCCCGGACAGCTCATCCATACTGAGCATACTGTCCTGTTTCAATACCTGAAGTGCACGGTGAGATGCATTAAACTCAACCGGCAGCGTGATCAGCTGGAACAGCACAACTGCCAGAAACAGGATTACACCGATCTGCGCAAGTGGTGTGTAACCGATCAAAAGCCCGATCAGGATCAAAGGCCATGAAAGCTTAGATCCAATATTGGCAACCGGAACCGAAAGAGACCTGAGACTAAGCGGCACATATCCCACCTTGTGCTGGATAGCATGTCCGCATTCATGAGCTGCAACTCCGATTGCAGCCACAGACGTCGAGCCATATACAGCATCCGAAAGTCTCAATACCTTTTCCGACGGCGAATAATGGTCTGTCAGTTCTCCGCGGATTCTTTCTATCCGCACATCATAAATTCCGGCATCATGCAAAATGCGCTGTGCCGCTTCTTCCGCACGAACACCTCTCATGCTCATCACAGTACTAAATCTTCTGTAAGTACTGTTCACATTGATGGATGCCACCATACTGATCAAAGCACCGATCAACACTAAAACATACGTAGGATCAAAATACATTATCTGTCACTTCTTTCTAAATATTATGATAAATTTATATGAATTCCTCAAATACAATGATGTTAGTATCAAAAGGTATTTTGACACTGATATCATACAATTTTATAAAAGAATCCGGCAAAAAAATCATACCGCCCGATACTTTTCCTTTACCATCTGTGCACCATCGTCCTCTGCAATCTCCGGCGCTTCTTCAAAAATCCTGCAGTTATCAGCCATTGTGCAAATACCGCTTTCGATTGCACTACAAGCCATTCTTACTTTGTGATATTCTTTATTTTTTTCACCTTCACCCTCGTACAAAATGGGATTCAGGCTGTTCAGACTCAGGGCCTCACACATTCCCTGCTGATAATAAAACCGTTCTTCCATATCCATACACTCCATCTATCTTCTAATCATATATCGTGTCACCTTAATGCCATACATCCGGCTATTCACACCAGCATTCTTTTTGTCAATAACCGGATGCTTTTTCCATATCATTCGTTACATCTGCAAGCAATCCATTTTTTCCATAATTTTACGAATCATACTCGCAGATATATCCGATTGCCCCTTTAAGTGACGGAGCCTGCTCCAAAATATCATTGGTAACATCATTCAAATATCCCCTGCCGTCACTTTTACGATAAATATAATCCACATACATCTCTTCAACGTTCACATTGTCATCTCTTGTCTCCGAATAGCTCGGCTCACCCGGCAGCCAGAAAGAACCCATCGCCGAAGAAAACATATTGTCATTTTGGTGATCATGAACCCAACAATAGCCGTAGTTACCTGTATACTCATTATCCCTTGTAGCTCCAACAAAAAAACTGATGCCTGTCTTACCCTCATCTTCAATCTGTCGGGTCACTCGGTCAAACTCCTCCTTCGATGTCAGAGTTGCCAGATAGCCTCCCTTTTGTCTGCAAAGTTCTTCTGCCTCTTTCCATGTAACATCATCTACAATAAGCTCATAACGGTGATTTACCGATGTTGTGCTTCCCGTCTCAAGAATGGAATAAAACTCATCCCATGTATATCCGACCGGATCAATAGCAAGCCCGAAATCATAAACCTCTTTCAGTTTTTGATCATATCCGGCCTCATCAGTCGGCTCACCCATCCATGTGTATTCCATGACAGCATTTCCGTCTTCATCCACTACATAACCGGTGTCACCATATACCTCTTCATATGTGCCTTCTCCGATACATTTCCACTTTCCGTCCTCAATGGTATACACATAATCATAGTAATATCCCATATGTCCATCGGCGTTATCCAGAAGATTCTGCCGTTCAATATAGTTAAAATACAAACGGCTTGTCTGAAGTTCATCCACAACACCATTTTTGCAGGTCAAAATAAGACATCCTGTCGCCTCACAGTCACCCTCTAAATACAATTCCGGAATATCGTCATCATCTACATAGATCAGACCGGCAGAAAGATAATTATTAATTCTTCCGACCCTCTTCAGATGATCACAATAATCTAAATAAATGGTCTGCCAGTCAACATCACCCGATGCACCCTGATTGTCTGTACTTCCGGCCTTATCATCCTCTGCCCCAGACATAGCACCTGATGCTGCATCCTCTTCATCTGTTTTTGACATATCATCTGTCCGCACATCTACCTGATTCTCCGTCAAATCAACCGTATCTGTAGATTCGCCATGTTTCTTATTTATAATAAAATGGCTTAAAATAAATATGAGAATCGCGACCACAATAATTGCAGCTGCTGCAATCCCAATTATAATAGCTGTAGAATTTTTGTTTTTTTCATGAGTTTCATAAGTTATATTATTTATTGAATCTCCTTGATTTTCATAGACTATATTATCTGCTGAATTCCCATGATTTTCATAAGCTGTATTATCTGCTGAATTTCCATAATTTTCATAGGTTATATCTTCTGCTGAATCCCCATGATTTTCATAAATTATATTATCTGCTTCAGCTGCATCATACAGTGCTTTTCCACATTTTCTGCAATATTTAGCGTCATCTTCACATTTGTTGCCACAATTTGGACAGTACATAATAATCCCCCTGATATCTTATCTATAACTGGTATATCTGATTTTATCGGTCTATATTCATTCGTTTATATACACAAGACTACTTTTGCCAATCTGTATTTCTTACATATATATTTTCTATATTTTATGTTATCCCTATTTTTTTTACAATAAAATATGTATAAAAAATAAGTATATTTTCGCAAAAAAAATCCCGAAACGCTGAATACTCAACGCCTCGAGACTTTGTCTGAATGCTGGTGACCGGAATCGAACCGGTACGATGTCGCCACCACAGGATTTTAAGTC
>URPH01000032.1 GCA_900549665.1 uncultured Lachnospiraceae bacterium
AAAGTCTTATCGTGCAAGCACGAACGACTTTTTGACCTTTTGACCCTGATATCATTTTGATCGTAATACCATTAAATCTGGAAATAACCGGCACTGACAATTCACCTCTCTGGTTATATTATATAGGATATATCCTATATTGTCAATGTGCAATATTATTTTCCTTTAAAAATCTATCCAGCCATTCATTTATACTTTGCTACATTATAAAGAGGAACAAACGAAATCAGGAATCCAATACCATCCCATCCTTCCATTCGTGACTGTACCGCAGGTATTCCGATTCCGTATTTAAAAACGTCTCAGCATTTTTCGGAAGCAAAATCGGCTCAATCGTATGCTTCTGATAATCACACACATAAATCTTTTTGACACAGTTTAAAAACACCCAGTCAAACCGGTGCTCTTTTTCCTTCTGTGTATAACCCATATATTCAAATAAAGCTCCGGCATCAATATCATTTTCATCATTGGGATGCAAAAACAGATACAGACCATTGTATTTCATATGTGTATAATTGGTGTTTAGCTTTTCAAGTTTCCGGTCAAAACGGTATTTTGCCTTGGAAAGATAATCCTGCTTCACTTCCTGATCCGGCAGGATCGCCCAGAAACGTCCATTATAAAAATTCAATCGGTCTCCGTATTTTTCAAAAGCCATCTCCGGAATCTCCTCTTTCAGACAGCCCAGATATTTTTCAATAAAATCCTCTTCCTGTCCGTCATGCGGCAATAGTGCCTGACTGACCTCCAGTCCGAAATCCATCGTCTCGTTGATCCAGTCCGGCGATTCACTCTTGATAAAATGAGGCTTGTATTCCTTCCATAAATATTTTAAAGAGACCGCTGCATATATTTCGTTGAGCATTTTTTCATAAGCCATTTTGTCACCTGCCGTTTTTTAAACTTTGTTATTTGTATTTATCTGATATCGCCTGCACGATAAGACTTTTGAACTTACATCCAGTATAACAGATAAAACAGCGTTTGCACCAGTCCACCACAACATCTCCTTCTTATCTCCATCTTATTTCTATTTTCCACATATAACTTATTTCCATTTTCCATATGTAACTTGCTTTTCCGCCTATTTAATGATAAATATAATATGTTTGGGATTTGCGAAGGCCGCTTCGCAGCAGAGCAATTTACGGACATCAGGTCAGGGGCAGAATACCTTTTGATCCTGACATCATATTATAATAAAGTCCAAGGAGATCCTAAGACCATGAAAACAAAAACAAACAGACTTTTTTCCTTACTTCTCTGTGCAATGTTATCTGCAGCAATGGCTTTTACCATGACAGGCTGTAGCGGAAAAGATCATTCAGATGCTGCAACCGGGGAAGCTGTAACAGAAGAAACAATAACAGAATCAGACAACGATCAGACCGCCGAACCCGAAGACACAGACGCGCAGTCAGATAATACCGAGTCCACTGATTCACAGTCAGCTGATACGGCATCTGATGTCGAGGTGCTTGGCGAAGGTGAAACTGTGTTTACTTTCATCGTAACAGATGCCGATGGAAATGACACACAGTTCGAGATCCATACAGACAAGAAAACGGTAGGCGAGGCTTTATCAGATCTTGGACTGATTGCCGGCGAGGACAGCGAATACGGCCTTTATGTAAAAACTGTCAATGGTGTCACCGCTGACTATGACACAGACAAGACATACTGGGCTTTCTATGTAAACGGCGAGTATGCTCAGTCCGGTGTTGACACTACCGACGTTGTGGATGGAGATACCTATTCTTTCAAAATCAAAAAATAACAAAGGTTATAGAAATGAAACTTTCAACAAGGGAACTAACTGTATTTGCTATGCTGGGGGCACTGATGTATGCATCCAAGATGATCATAGAGGTTGCCCCCAACGTGCATCTGCTCGGCGTATTTACGGTTGCCTTCACAGTTGTATATCGTAAAAAAGCACTCTATCCCATTTACACCTATGTGTTATTAAATGGTATATTCTGCGGATTTGCCACATGGTGGCTTCCTTATCTCTATATATGGACGGTACTGTGGGGTGTTGTCATGTTGATCCCCAATCGCATACCGCGAAAAATAAAGCCCGTTATTTATATAATCTGTTGTTCCTTACATGGCTTTTTATTTGGCACGCTATACGCACCGGCTCAGGCTATTTTATATGGAATGGGCTTCAAAGCTACAATCGCCTGGATCATTGCCGGTCTGCCCTGGGATGCCATTCACGGAGTAAGCAATCTCGTCTGCGGCCTGCTGATCATGCCGATTGTAAAGATTCTGACATATCTTGAAAACCGTGCGGCTTTATAATCATTGTCTGTTGTCCGGTTTCCGCTTCAATCCTCTCAGATAATCCTTCACATCCTTCTGCGGTATCCGCGATTCCACCATCTTTTGCAGTGCACGGTTATAAGTCCTGTCATCCAGCATACAACCGGATAAAAAATCAAGTGTTTCTTTTTGATAACAGCAAAAGGCCTCTGCAAGCGTCCACGCGGCTGCCATAGAGGTATAATATGGCTGGAATTCCCGGTTCAGGGCATGAAAGATTTGTTCCAGATAAGTTCCCGGTGTCCGGGCCGGATGGCGGCAGTCCTCCATGGAAATCGTCCGCAGTCTCTTTTTCGTATTTCCGTTCTCATCACATTTTAAAAGATGCTGCATCATGATAATGATACCGACACGCGTGTCAAACTCCCGGTCTGAGTACAGATATTTCCGGATAAAATCCCAGGTTTTCTCTCGATCAGTCCTGAGAATGTCCATCTTGGAAAAAACACTGTCACACACCGACCAGTTATCAACACGCGGTATAAAATCCTCAATATAAGGAAGGATCTCATCCAACGGCTCTTTCACATAGCTTAGCATCATGCCACGGAGCATAATCTCTTCAAAATAAAGATCCTCTGTCTCCCATTCCTTTCTCCAGTTTTCCTTTGCAAGCTCTTTTGCTTTTTTTCTTAAAACAGGAAGTCTGACGCCGAGCATATTGATATCGCCCGGAGTCAGACTCTTCGAAAAATCCCTGTATTGTTCTTCTGCATGTTCAAATAAAAATGCTCTGACAGCTTCTCTCATATCTTCCGGTTTTCCTTCCATAAATAAACCTTCCACATAAGGTATGGCTTCATTATACCAAATCCATTTCATTAAAACTATGCATGTTATCCTTTTTCTTTTCCACAACCGGCTCTTCTATTTGCCGGGCCCGTAATTTCAGAATTGCCTCCATAATCTCATCACAGACATTCTGGTCATTATAAATTTCCTCAAAGTTCTGCACCTCATACAGACACATATTCCGGATTTTACGACTTAGCTTTGTCTTAAGATTATGCCCGGCCAGCTGAAACATAATTTCATGCTCCAACGGTTCTCCGTCGATCAGGAAAAACTGATAATTAAAATCGACAATCTTTGCCATTCCTCTTCCTGATGCGGAAGCATAGGAAAGTGTATTGTGTATTTCAATTCTGGGAAAATACCGCTTCAACCGGAATACCGGCACACTTCTGCGTCCGATATTGGTACTCAGGTCATCATAGATGCCTGTCTTTTTCTGCAGTCCCTGTGGCTTTGTCGGAATTCTGTCATAACAGATTCCCAAAAGATTGTCATAACCTCTTTCACTTTTAAATCCGATAAATTCCATGGTATAGAGCCACGGTTTTTCCCTGCTTTTCTCTTCTTTTGTAAATTTTATCTCACACATCATTTCCGCATGGTAATTTCTGTCCTGTATCTCCAGACTGACACCGGATTTTTCATACACATTCAATAAATGCGGCTCATCCATATAAATAGCAGCACCGGTTTCCGAAATATCCCTGGTCATACACGGATAGTCCTTTCCGTTAACATGAAGTACCGCCGGCAGCTGTACCTCAACACGTTCTGATTTCCGATAGGTCTTCCTTCCACTGATAAAAAACAGACACATTACCATATTATACAGATTCACAATAAGCCAGAACAATACGACGATCGGTCCCATGGAACCGCTGTCAAACATGATCTTTATACAGTTGATGATACCAATAACGGAAAGAACGATCAGCAGAACAAACGGCATCTGATATACCAGCTTTCCTGATGCATCCTCCTCCACACTTCCCTTATTGGTAACCTTGAATTTTTTGAGGGATATTCCAAAGGTTTCCAGCAAAACAGGTAAGAGCATATACGGGAAAAGCGCATATTCATAAATAGAGGTCCATTTGGTGTTGCGGATATTGTTGCTCAGCCGCTTTAAGCTGATATTGCTCGTCACATACATCGGAAGCCAGAATATCAGTACCTCCGGAAGCGAACAGCGGAAAATCATATAACCAAACACCGCATATAAAATCGGTGACATAATATAAAAGAACCGCTTTATTGGCGCATACCAGTACCATATAGAGGCCCAGTAATTCATCTTCTGCCCAAAGGACAGATCCTTTGATGTAAAAATATGCATCTTCCTGCCTGTTGAAATAACGCCTCTTGCCCAGCGGACTCTCTGTTGGATCAGATTCTGCAGCTCATTGGCACTCATTCCGGATGCCAGTACTTTTCCAAGACCAAGTGATACATAACCCTTTTTCTGTATCAGAAGTCCGGTCGCAAAATCCTCCGTGATCGCATCCATGTAAAATCCGCCGATATCATTGAGTGCCTCCCTGCTGATAATCGTGTTGGAGCCTCCGTAAATACAGCTGTTTGTCCTTGTACGTGCCACCTCAATATCTCGGTAAAAATAATCCTGTTCATTGGGAATCTTCTGTTCGGAATGCAGATTGAACTGGAACAGATCCAGATCATAAAAGGCCTGTGGTGTCTGGATAAATCCAAGCTTTACCTGATCCTCCGGTTTTTTATCCTTGTTTCGCAGCTCCGCGTCTACACAATAGGGTATGGTTTCCATCAAAAAACAGCTTTGCGGAAGCATGTCTGCATCCAGGGTAAGAATATATGGAGAATGGGAATGCGCCAGGGCATTGTTTAAGTTTCCGGCCTTCTGTCCTTCGTGTGTCTCACGGTCCAGATAATGGACTCCAAGCTGCAATGCAAGCATTTTCATTGTTTCGCGATGACCATCATCACACAGATAGATATGTACCTTGTTTTTATCCGGATATTCCATCCGTTTGCAGGCACAGATCGTCTTTGCCAAAAGGACAATATCTTCATTATAAGTGGAGATAAACACATCCACATCCGGGAACAGCTCTAACGGCACATCCGGCTTTGGATAATCCCTGGTATTGTACATATTGGCATAATGCACCAGTGCCTCCACCATACCGAGTGTCTCCACGATCAACAGGGCTATGCCGACAAACACGGAAATAAACCCGTAACCAAAGGGGATCGTAAAGAAAATACGCCACATCAGATATATAATGGTGCAGAGAATATTCAGGGCAAACCACCATTTGTTGCTCCAGTCCCATATCAAATTTTTAAGATCTGTTTTCACAGTCTGTTTCATTCCGGCTTTCTCCATTTAATACTTTTATTTCTCTGCTGCACCATCGGCTGTATCCTCCCGGAAAAACTGAAAAGCGTCATCTCCAATGTTGTATGGATACATTTCGATGATAATACAATCAAAACGGTTGTTTTTTATATAGCTTTCAATATCCAGCTCATCCATATTTTCCAGCGACCACATGGCATCGATCTCTCCACACATAGGGGTCAGAAAGGAAATAACCGGCGAAAAATAAGAGTCACGTATCATGAAAATATGCTTTCCGTCCGGATTGGAATGGTTCACGATCTTTTCATAGCTTCTAAGACCGTTCAGATACAGGGAATACTGCGAGTCAGAATAAATATCCGTATTTTCCAAAACCTCCGGCAAAATCAGGGTGCCGATAATATCTCCGTCCTTATTGGTGTACTGTCCGTTTTCCTCCAGATAGGTACGGGCAATATTCATATGGAACCTGGGATAATAAGCAACCATGTCATCCAGTCCGGAATAATTTTTACCGGTTGCGCGTCCCATGGAGCCAAGCATACCCTGTCTGTATATCTTTGTCTCAAACTGACTTTTCGTCAGATATTGATCCGTATCCAGTTCATAACCATATTTTTCATTGAGGATATCGGCTAAAACCTCTGTCGCATAAAAGGCCGCCGGTATTGTCCAGTGATGATCTGTTTTAAAAAAAGCTTCCTCATATGGAACTTCCTCATTGGGCAGATACTTATTCAAATCAAGTGTATCCACACCAAGACGGTTTAAATAAAATAGTGTCTCATCCACAACCACCTGCGGATCATTGACAGGCATATCTTCACTGTAAAACTCAGTCTGTCCCGGCACATACTTGGACGGTGCCACCACAAATAAAACATCTGTCCCAAACTGTGACACATAATCCTTTAACCGTTTCACACGCATTGCATATTCAAAATAATCATTTTCATCATCCTGATAAAAAGCTGAATAATGCAGACTTCCGGTCTCATCCTTGATATAGGCAAAATTGTTGATCTCTTTTTTATCCAAAGCCTTCTGCACGGCGCCGAAGTATTCAATGTACTTCATACGGCCCTCGATATTTTCCTCCATCGTATTTTGCAGCGTGGCAACCTCGGTCTGCAGCTCATTGGGATTGTCGGCAGTTTCCTTTCGGAAGGTTCCTAATGCATCCTTGAGTGCATCGCGGTTTAGCATGGCGCTGTATATGGAGTATATCAGGATAAAGGCAATGAAAATAACGGAGAAAATGCGCTTTCGCATGAAGTATGCGTTTTTTATTAAATTATGTTTTAATTTCTCGAGTATTACTTTCATGGTTTCCTTTTGATTATTTATGTTGGTTTTTAAAAATTAAGAGCCATCAATTCGCAAAATCGTTGCTTCGCAACTTTCCTTTTGCTCATTCTGTCTTTTCGCCAGATAGCATCCAAATATTTTGATCCTGCAAGCAAGCTTGCGTCTCAAAATCTTTGGATACTGCCTGGCTCTTAATTTTTAAAAGTTAAAATATATAAATGGATTGTAGCTGCCGGCGGAGAGGTATCCGACGGACAGTAAAAACAGTGCCATAAGCACGATTGGATAAATGATCGTCATAATCACATTGGCGGCTTTCGTGCGGTGATTGTACAGATACTCATTGGCTTTTCTGGCAATCGGTGTCGCAAAGATACATCCGGCTAAGAGGAAAATCCAGTTTTCTTTCAGGATGATGCATGCCAGCCCGCTGTAAAAGCCGTTGCGGTTTAGTCCAAACATATTTAAGATAAAGCGCCCCGCCTGATACAGATCATCCGCCCGGAATAAGACCCATGCCAGATTGACAATAAACAACGTATATAAATGCTTCATCCAGTTATACTTCATTTTGTCCGTATACCGAAAAAACCGTTCGGCAAGCTGAACCACAAAGTACAGAAGCCCCCAAAGGATAAACGTCCAGTTGGCGCCATGCCAGATACCGGTCAAGAGCCATACGATAAACATATTGCGCACCATAAAGTCCCGGTTTTCCATGCGGCTTCCGCCAAGCGGAAAATAAACATATTCTCGAAACCAGTCGGTCAGGGATATATGCCACCGCTTCCAGAAATCCTGGATTGAGGTCGCAATGTACGGATAGTTGAAGTTTTCACCAAATTTAAAGCCAAAGCACAGCGCCAGTCCGATCGCCATGTCCGAATAAGCAGAAAAATCATAATAAATCTGCAAGGTATAGGCTATGCTTCCAAGCCATGCGAGCATGGCCGGAACCGCATACTGATCGGTGCCGACCGCAGACCATGAAAAGACATTGTCGGCAATCCCTGCAAAACAGTTCGCTAACAGCACCTTTTTTATAACACCGGCCACAAACCTGCTCATACCAAGTGCCACCTTATCAAAAGTAACCTTTCTTGTCCGGATATCCGCTGCAATCGTCTTGTACTGGATGATCGGGCCAGCAATCAGCTGTGGAAAAAACGAAATATAAAGTCCTACATAAAACGGATTTTCAGCCTTTACAATCCCTTTGTAGACATCAATCACATAAGATAACGCCTGAAATGTAAAGAAAGAAATACCGATTGGCAGTGCTATGGAGATTTGCGGTGTGGAAAACAGGTCCGAAAACATGCCGGATACAAAGCCAAGGTATTTGAACACAAATAAAATGCCCAGGTTCACCACAACCGTCATAATCAGAAAGAACTTTCTTTTTTTCTTTTTCCCAACTGATACAAGATACCCCATCAGGGAATTGAACAGAATGGAAAAAAGCAGCAGCAGAACATTTTTCGGCTCTCCCCACGCATAAAACACCAGACTTGCCACAAGCAGCACAATATTCTGCAGGGTACGCGAAAATGAACAGATAAAATATAAAATTAATGTAATTGGAAAGAAATAAAACAAAAAAATGATACTGGAAAATACCATCTGTACTTCTCCTACTTACTTGTATGCCTACATTGTCTATTTTCGATTAATAAGGATCGACGGTATAAAAAACAGTGCCCCCAGAATAAATAAGAACACACCGATATTTCCCTTAAATCCGCTTGTCACCGTGGTTTCATCATAAAGGTCTGTCAGACGCAACTGGATCACCTTTCCGTGATTGCTCAAATAGACCTTTATATTGTAAATTTCCTGATCATAATTATCATTGAACCGGCTGATGACCTCTCCGTGATATTTATAATCATCCAGATGATAATTGCCGCGATTGTCATCGGAGCTGTCATAATAATCTGCTGCCCACCGGTACCATTCCCTGGCTCTTGCCGATTTCAGATATGCTTCCGTTTCATCGATCATGGCAAACATATATTGATCATTAAGATAATTTTTCCGCAAAAAAGCATACCGGTTTTTCAACGCATCAATAAAAGCCGTATCCTTGCAAAGCTCTGAGAAAAAGTCTTTTTCCTGCATTGCAAGCGTATCCGGATCCGTCTCCCCGACCACGGAATTATTCATGGCCTGGTCAAAATCCCAAACCGGTCCGATCTTCAACAGTCCTCCCTCATTTTTATACATATAGGTAGAATGTTCGCCGGCGTCATAATTGCCAAAATATTCATTGATCAGAAAATAATCCAAAAATGTATCGGTATCAATATACTTTCCGTATTGCTTGAAAACACTGTCCTTTTGCGAATATAAGATCTGCTCGATCTTTGAAAAATCACGCTGGATGTAGTCGATATTTTTCTCCGTCTGCTTTTTGATACCCGGATATTTCAGACCGATCCACTCATCGTCCAGCCCCTCGATCCTGCCATAGGTCTCAAGCATCGTATCAAACTTCGTAAAACGGTCTCTTCGGACTAAATAGGATGTATAGGGATTTTTCACATTGCTTTCTTTGATATCGACCCGATACGGCGACTGTTTTACGGTATCCATCATCAGATACACACCCTGATACACATATTCACCGTTTTCTTTGATAAAAACCTCGCAGAAACAGCTTCTGGGCGCAAATTCCATGATATGGGCTGCCGTCCGGTATGCAATGTAGTTACGGATCATGCTTTTATCCGCCATGCTTCCGTTTAGGATCCATTCATCATCCACATCCATGCCAAATACATTCTGCTCGTTTTTTTCACCGTTTTCGTCCACAAGCTTAATTGCGTACTGCGACTTATCAAAGGACATGGAGGTGTGTCCCCTTTTTTTGATGCGGATCTGACTGTTGAGCACCGGCAGATCCGAAAGGGAATTATCGCCGTTTTCATTTTGGTACAGACTGATCGTGCCTCCGATCCATGGTTCTACTCCCTCATTGACGATCTCATCCGTTTCCGTAAAAGTCTTGTATTCCGGCAGCTCTCCATCCATTTCCAGAACCACCAGGGGCAGGTTGGATGAAAAATCTTCGGATGCCGTAAAATCATCGCTTATATACTTAAGCGGATCGTCACTGCTCTCATCTGCCTTAAGCTCCTGATAATACAGATAGGAAGATGTATTTTCACCTGTCCGGATCTCGTCATCAAATTTCAGATAGGACAGTCCCAATATTAAGATACAGACCGATATGATGCATAAAAGCAGTTTTTTTACATCGGTAACCATAAATACCTCTTTTCCTATCAGCCGGAAATCTCGTCATCCTGACACACAATGCTGATGCTGTTAATGCCCTCAATTCCATTAAGCTTTTCTTCCAGCGAACCGTTCTTTTTCTCGCATTTCTTTAAATAAACGGAAGAAGTCTCAAAAATACTCTCTCCGTCTGCACCAAAATCCACATTATGCACACGTCTGACAGCCCTGTGCTCCAAAACAAGCTGCAATGTTTTTTCTGCCTCAAGCAAGGGACCTGCGCCACCGCGGATAATGATCAGGGTACGATCCGTATTTCTGACAAATCCAAATAAGATCAGGAATAAAAAGATCACAACCGATCCCAGCAGAGCGATCAGATAATCGGAAACACCGCAGCAGATTCCGACTGCCACTGACCAGAAAATATAAATCGTGTCTCTCGGATCCTTGATCGCCGTACGGAAACGCACGATGGAAAGCGCGCCGACCATACCAAGGGAAAGTGAAATATTGTTGCCGATGACACACATGACCATCGTCGTTACCAGGGTTACCATGACCAGGGAAATGTTGAAACGCTCACTGTAAACCGTCCCGCTATGTGTTGCGCGGTATGCAATATAAATAAGTGCTCCGATCAATAAAGCTGCGATCAGATTGATTACCACGTCGGTAATCGTAACTGCTCCTTCTCCCTGACTTTGAATCAGATTGTATAATGTTTCTTTCATATCACATGCCTCCTCCTTGTCTTAAAAGCATCCTCGATCTTCCATATTTACTAAAGGATGTCTGTATTCCCGTTTTATAACTCAATGCCTTCTTGATATTGCTTATCAAAAAGCCGTCATATTTGACCTCCAGCGTGATCTCATCCGGTTTTGCAAGCGGATAGAGCCGCGCATTTTTATCAAACAATGAAAAGCTGCTCTCGCTGCAACGCAGATTGCTGTCAAATGTGATTCGCGTATTGTTGTCCGGCACATAGTAGGCAAAACGATCATATTCAACCATGCATTTGGGCCGATACACATCCATTTGCATGATCAGATACAGATTTTGCGAAAGCGGATCCTTATTTTCCTTCAAAAACTGATACTTGCCTTTTATAAGACTCTCTGCCTCTTCCCTTGTCAATACAAGCGACCGCTTCCTCTGCGATCCGTTCCGCTTTTCCTTAAGCTCCAGCTTTGCAAAGTCTGCATCCGGATCATAGATACGCAGCCTTATCTTTTTCCGGTCATCCACGCCATCTTCTTTTTGGAAATAATCCTTATTGTACAGGGAATCAAAATAAACAGATCGGACCACATAACCATCACGGCCATTGTGTTCATCCTCCTTCATGTACACCGCCAGTCTCTGCTTTATGATCCTGGCATGCACAGGGTCTGTCATATACTTTTTTTCAACCCGCTTTACATCTAAAATCATTTATTTAATCCTCTTTTAACTTTTGATTATATTCATCATTCTATTTTAATTTTATACAGTCTTATCATCTGTTTTTCTTACTTCCGTCGTATCATTTTCATCCGCTCTTTTTAATCGAAGCAAATCGTCATAGGTGTGAAATATGATCTGCTCATCCTTCCGGATATATTGCAGATATGTGCCAAGCAGGGCAAGCAGACCGAAAATCGTAATACAGATCCGGATATCGACCGCAAACCAAAGATAAATCAGGCAGGAAAACAATCCGGCCCCGATCACCGGCATGATCCAGAACTGCTTTTTTTGCAAAATCCGGTACAAACGGTCTCTTTTGATCAGATCCCTTATAATCATCAGAATGATCTGCATCAATCCAAGTCCGAGAAATGCAAACAGTCCGAAAAACAGCATCAACGCCATAAACGACGCATTGACCTCTTCTCCCATCTTCATACCGATAAAACCGCAAAAGAGTGCTGAACCAATAAACAAAGCATTCCTCAAAAGTCTGGCTCCCACAATGCATAAAAGCACACAAAGCACCAGTGTACACACCCTTAAAAGCGGATATACCACCTCCGGGCGAAAGGAAAACCAGATAACACGCTCCCATTTAGGATATTCATGCAGCTCATACAAATATTCTCCGGTTTCATCCGACCATGTCGGTGCCTCTACAACTGTCACTGTATTCAGGCTGGCATTGCAGTCATCATCATTTTGCATCAAAAGGTAAACTCCGACCGGAAGCTTGCCGACCTCGCCCATTCCCTTTTTGCATTGGATTGTAGCCGTCGGTTTTATTCTTTCTTCTTTGATATAAGAGGCAACCGCATTTCCCATATCGGCAATTTCCGATTTGCTGGAAAGCTTGCGGTAAGGCGTGAGCGAAAGCGCCTCGTAGGTCTTTGTATACAAAAACTCTCCATCCCGGTATTCTGCGATCTGATAAACATCAATTTCCAGAAACCGCGATTCATTCTGTAAATCCACTGAAATTGTCACACTCTCGTCCGTTTTAATATCCGGTCTGTCCTGAAGTGTTTTCGCCTCAGTTCTTATTACGAAAAAAAGACATAAAATAATTATTAAAAAAGAGACCCCAACGGCTAGAGTCCCCCTTTTTTTATATTGAAAACTACTCATTTATAATCCCTCATATATGAAATTATTACCCCAAAACTATTCTGTAGTAGAATACCGTGCCCGAGCAAAAAAATCAATATGCAATTTTTTATAAAAAATTTTTTATATTTTTTTCTTTCAAAGACAAATTTCACAATTAGCATGCCAAAATCCGCCTTATATGATGTCACCTTACCACGTATATCAGGATCCGCTGCCATCATACCGCGATGCGCCGCGCATCCACATCTTATAGCTTAAGTAAAAAAACACCACTCCGATAACCGGTGACAGCCATGACAGTATCGGTACCTCATTTGGTCTTAAAATGACAAGACTAGGATAATACGCGATAAACGCAACCGGCAGAAGAAAGGTAAACAAAAACCGGAACACCGTATTGTAGATCGTAACCGGATATTTGGCGTAATCCTTCAACTTCAGCGACAGATCCAGAATATAAAACGAATTTTCAATCCAGAAGCAGGTTGCCGCCGCGGCATTCTGCATCGCCATCATAAAAAGAGATGCGGTGACCAAAAATACGATCAGCTTTACAATCGCCACAAATGTTACCGGAATTGCCAGATGATGCCAGGAATAACAGATCGTCCCAATTCCAAACGCCAACTGTCCCAGTCCTTTTACATCAAAGACCTCCGATTCATAATAGAAAAAGAGATTGATCGGACGGAAGCAGTATTTGACAAAGTCGCCGTCAAATACATAGCGTCTCAAATTCCAGTTGTTGTCCAAAAGACACTGTGTCGGCGTGATGGAGATCAAGGAAAAGCCATATAAAAACAGCATTTCATAATACCCCCATCCGTTGATATTGGGAAATTTGCTGAACATCAGCCAGAATGCGGCAAATCCAACGATGTTGGTTGCGATCATCCCAAGTGTGGAAATCACAAAATCCGCCCGGTAGCTCATCTTGCTTTTGATATCCTGCGTGATAATCTTAAAATAAATTTTAAAATAAAAGGCAAGGCCCCTCTTTTTTACTTCCATATTTAACCCCCATTTACCGTTACCTGTTTTATGGATACCTTCCAGAACAGGCGGCTTATCACAGACATAAGAACAACCCATAAAAACGAAATTGCAAGCTTTGTCATAACCATGTTTTTATCAGTTCCATCGCTTAACAATAAGGTAAGCGGTGTGTCATAGATTGCCCGAAACGGCAGATAATCGATCACAGTTCGAAGCTTATCCGGAAAAAATGCCAACGGTATCGTGGCACCGGATAACAGGGTCACGACAGCCTGTTTCATGATATTGATGCCCCAGATCGACTCCGTATACAGGCAGATGGTTCCAACAATAAAATCAATTTCATAGTTAATGATGACTGCCAGAATAACAGCAAGTAAAAAATACAATAAGTTGATACCCAGCGCGATCGTCCCCTTTGTCACCAAAAGCACAATGATAAAGGTCGGAATAAACGTAAATACAAAATTGACAACAAAGCTTCCGGAAACACTCCAGAACAAATAGTTGCGGTACTCCATGGGACGGATGAGATTGAGGGCGATCTTGCCACTCTGGATATCCCTTCCCATCTCCCAGACAATGTACATTTCCATAAAGTTGAAAAGCGCCGTTGCCAATACCAGATAGATCATGGTCGTTTCAAACGTCATGCCATTGACCACATCACTGCCGGATGATGCAAATATCGCCTTCCAGACAAAATAGATCAGCGTCAGGTACAACAGATTTCCGAAGACCATCACAGCCAAGGACATCCGGTAATTGATACATTCGATAATTCCGGCTCTTGTCAGCGCCAGATATTTTTTAAACCGGTTCATCATACGCCCTCCCTGTAGATTTTTTTGATAACATCCTCCGTAGAAATTTCTTCCAACTGCATATCCTTGATCTCATGCTTTTCCTGGACCATTTCCAACACATTCAGCACCTTGATCTGCTCTTCATTGATCAGAATGGAGATCCATTCATCATCATGTGAGATCCGCACATCCGTTCCGGCAAGCTCTTTTTCAAGATGTTCCTCTACCTCTTTCATATCCTCGCCGGGTCTGATCTTCAAGGTACGATAGGATCCGAAAAACTGGCGCAGATGCTGGATGTCATTGTCATAAAGCATCTTGCCCTTATCGATGATAACAATCCTTTCACACAGCGCATCTACGTCTCCCATATCATGGGTCGTTAAAATAACAGTTGTGTTTTTTTGTTTATTCAGTTCCAGGATCAGTTCGCGGATCCTGCTTTTCATGGCTACATCCAGGCCGATTGTGGGTTCATCTAAAAATACAACCTTGGGATTGTGCAAAAATGCTGCCAGAATATCACTCAGAGTACGTTGTCCCAAAGACATCTGACGCACAGGCTTATGTAAAATCTCATCAAAATTGACCAGCCCGCCGTAAAGCTCCATCATATCATCATAATCCTTTTGCGGGATCTGATAGATATCCTTTAAAAGCTTAAACGATTCGACAAGCGGCAGTGCCCACCATAGCTGCGAACGCTGTCCGAATACAACACCGATCTCCTGCGAATTGGCTGTACGGTTTTTGTACGGTATCCTTCCATTGACCATCAATTCTCCGCTTGTCGGCTCCAATACCCCGGTCATCATCTTGATCGTGGTGGACTTTCCGGCTCCGTTTGGACCTAAGAATCCGACAATCTCCCCCTGTCCGACCGACAGTGAAATGTCATCAACCGCCCGGATGATCTTATAGTCTCTTGAGAAAAGATCCTGAAAGCTTCCCTTCAGACCTTCTCTTCTGTTTAATACCTTAAATTCTTTGGTAATATTTTTTAGTTCGATCATCTTCTCCATATATTATTTTCGCAGCCGATATGTCTATCTGCTGCACTCTCCTTTTCTTTTGTGTTTTGGTGTTTTTGTGTTTCACCTGTTTTGATTTTCTTATATGTTGTTCTATTTTTCCGATATGTATTCCAGTTTTTCGATTGTATTATGGATTTCCGATTGTGTTCTGACTTTTCGATTGTATTCTGATATTCCGTTTGTATTCTGATTTTCCGGTTGTATTCTGGGTTTTGATTTATCCTTCTATCCACTCCTAAAGGCAGCAATATATTGCATTGTCCTTCATTTCTAAATAAATTACGAAATTCGTCTTATTCAGCAAATTTAAATCGCACTTTAATTTTTCAACCGTTTCAAATATACTTTGCTTAAAAACACACAGATCACAAATGATACCACAAATGATACCGGCTGTGCTTCCTGTATTCCATCCATCCCTCTGATCCGTGCAAATAAAAGCAACGTTGGAATAAAGACCAGTCCGCTTCTTAGGCTGGAACCGAAACTTGCCAAAAGCTTCGCTCCCGTACTTTGAAATCCCATTTCAACCATCATGGTAAGCGGCACAAATAACATTCCGATACTCATCAGATGCAAAGCTCTGATACCCAATGCCACAACATTCGCATCATCTCTTAAAAGCCGAATCAACTGTGGAGCAAATCCATACATCGGTATCATTAAGATCGCAAGTACAATTTCTTCCAGAACAAGCGCGGTCCAAAATCCTCTTCTGACACGCTCCTTTTTTCCCGCTCCGTAATTAAAGCTGCTGATCGGCTGAAATCCCTGTCCAATTCCGATTGCAACCGCCATCGGGAAAAAGCTGATACGTGATACGATACTCATTGCCGCAACCGCTTCATCTCCATAAATACCGGAGCAGCCGTTTAATAACATCGTCGCCACGCTGTTTAATCCCTGACGCAAAAGACTTGGAAATCCGGTAGCCATAATCTCAAAGAATGTCCCGGCTTTTTTGGAAATATACCGGAATGCGATCTTGGTCTCCGTTTTTCCGGATAAAAACATAAACAATAAAATTCCAAAGCTGAAAAGCTGTGAAACTGCCGTTGCAATACCGGCTCCCGCAATACCGAGCTTCAATCCAAACATCAACACTGCATCCAGCCCGATATTGACCACAGCACCACTCATCATACCAACAGTTCCGAACTTAGCCTTTCCTTCATATCGCAACAGATTGTTCATGGTAAGACTGGAAGTAAAAAACGGCGCCGCCAGTGCAATGTATGTGATGTAAGTCTTTGCGTATGGCGCAATCGTATCGGTGCTTCCCAGAATGACCAGAATGGGACGCATAAATACAAATGTCAGAGCAGACATCAATAATCCGATTGAAAAAGATAAAAAGAAGCCGGTTGAGGTATATTCTATTGCCTCATCCAGTTTTTGTGCTCCAAGCCTCCGGGACATGATACTCCCGGCTCCCTGTCCGCACATAAATGCAACCGCCTGCAAGATTGCCATAAACCCAAAGACAACTCCGGTCGCTCCACTCTGACTGGTTCCCAGTGTTCCTACAAATGCGGTATCAACCAGATTGTAGATATTGGTAACCATCATACTGATGATGGTGGGAATCGCCAGCTTTACTAAAAGCTTTTCAACCGGTTCCGTTGTCATTTTTATAAATTGTTGTTGTTGGTCTTGTTGTTGCTGTTGTTGCTGCTGTTGCTTCTGTTGTTGCTTCTGTTGTTCCTGGTTTTTGCTCTGTTTCTTCAGACCTTGTTGTTTCTTCTTTTCTTCCAGCCGTTGTCTATTTTGCTGTTGCTCTTCCATAATGATTCACCACAAATGTTTACTGCCCATTATATAGTCTATGCATTTCTTTTCCGAATGACAAATATGCAGCAAACATGCATCCCAGCATGCCTTTTTTCATACCATCCATTTAGTATGCCAATTCTACATATTTCCGGCAATTATTTCATCGACTTTTACCTGTTTCTTTTGTTTTCGGCATGCTTTTTCTCGTTTTCTTCATTTTAGCATGCCTGCTTCTTCTGCCCCTGGCATACTTTTTCGCGTTTTTCGCATTTTAGCATGCCTGCTTCTTCTGCCCTGGCATGCTTTTTCGCGTTTTTCGCATTTTAGCATGCCTGTCTCTTCTGCCCTGGCATGCTTTTTCGCGTTTTCTGCATTTTAGCATGCCTGTTTCTTCTGCCCCTGGCATGCTTTTTCACGTTTTCTGCATTTTAGCATGCCTTTTTCCTAATATTAATAACAAATACCCAGCCATCCAATACCTGCTTCTCTTATTTTCGGCATGTCTTTTTCCATTTTCCACACTTTAGCATGTCTATACCTTCTATCCTCGGCATGCTTTTTGCATAAATATCTAATAAAGCATGCCAATTTCCTTTTACGAATACAAAAATCCCTATTAATATCCCTACAATGCCTTTTCATAACAATAAAAAGGCTGCTCATACATAAAAACTTCCCCAACCTGCTGGAAATTCAGATGACTATATGCCCGGAGAGCCTTGATATTGTGCTTGTTGACTAAAAAATGGATGCTCTTATATCCACGCTTTTTGATCTCTTCCATTGCAAAGCCAAGCATCTTTTGTGCCAGTCCCTGATTTTGATAATCCGGACGTACAGCAAGTCTTGCGGCTTCCTTTCCTGGTGCCAGCTCCTTTGACCACTGTGGAAGCTTATCCACATTTTCATCCTCGTCAATGGATACTGCGGCAATAATTTCTCCGGCATCATTTCTTAAGATAAGCAGAGCTTGATTTGAAAGATCCATATCAATCTCTTTTTCCCCCGGATAATGCTCGTCCCATGGGCAGAACTGACGGCCAAGCTGGGCCTTATACAAGCCTAATATTTCCTGTTTATCCTTTTCACATGCCAGTTCATATTTCTCATTCATAATTCCTGCTTCTCCCTAATCACATAATCTTCATCATTCCGCATTTCTCAAGCATCCTGATTTTATTTTCCTATTGATTTGTATCAAGTTTCACGCCGGCATCATTTACTGATGTGCGATAAAGAAGTAATAGAAGTGTAAAAAATTTTGCCGTTCCTATCCGGCACTTGCGCATTGTGTCGGATAGGTCGGGCGGTTATTCGGGCAAGTCCACCTTGCCAACAAAAGAATAATAAATCTCAATGTCCTGTCTGCGGGTCTTGTTCTCGTCATAGCTGCACTCATGCACAACGATTTTCTCTACAAACTCCCGCAGCAGAGTAGGGGTAAGTTCTTCAAAGCTGGTATGCCGCCGGACAACATTCATAAACTTTTCTGCGTTCACGGTGGCTTCCTGTGCTTTGGAAAGCTCCGCTTGAATAGCAGCGGCTCTTTCTTTCAGCTCCCGTTGCTCTGCTTCATAGTCTGCCGACAGCTCTGTGAAACGCTCGTCTGATATGCGCCCGGTCACGCTGTCCTCATACAGCCGCTTGAAGATAGCGGATAACTCGGCTATGCGTTTCTCGGAGGCTTCCAGTTCCTTTTTCTTGGCGGCGTTCCTGCGTTTGCCCCCGTCCTCGTTCTGCTCAATCAAGAGTTTCATAAACCGGGCTTCATGCTTTGCCGCATAGCTGGTCACTTTCCGCAGATTGGAGAGTACACCAGCGGTCAAGAGGTCGGTGCGGATAAAGTGCGCCGTACAGTCATGGGTGCGTTTCTTGTAGTTGCCGCAGATATAACAGTCCTGCTTGCGCTTGTCCGTCTGGTATCGCTGCTGATACATCACGCTGCCGCAGTCCGCACAGAACAGTATGCCGGAGAACAAACCCACTTCATCATAGCGGTTTGGGCGTTTGCGCTGTTTGCGAAGCTCCTGCACCCGTTCCCATGTTTGGGTGTCTATGATAGGCTCGTGGTGGTTCTCGAAAATCACTTGCTTTTCCGGGGGATTTTCTACACTGTGCTTGACTTTGTAAGAAAGTTTTTCTGTCTTGAAATTTACCAGACAGCCTGTGTATTCCCGGTTTTCAAGGATATGCACTACGGTATTGGTCGCCCACTTGCACTCATAGCCGGGGTGGTAGCGGCGGGTGCTGCCCGTCCTGCGGTATTCAAGCGTTCCCGGCGTGGGGATTTGCTGCTCTGTGAGCATACGGGCTATCTTGGTCGGACCATTCCCGGCAAGACAGAGGTTGTATATCTGCTTGACTACGGGTGCAGCTTCCTCGTCAATAATGAAATTTTCATCCTCGTCCATGAGGTAGCCATACACAGGCTTGCTTGTGATGGGCTTGCCATTCATGCCTTTTGAGCGTTTTACTGCTTTGATTTTCTTGCTCGTATCTCTCACCAGCCATTCGTTAAAGATATTCCGCAGCGGGGCAAAGTCATTGTCGCCCTGTGCGCTGTCCACTCCGTCATTGATAGCGATGAAGCGGACACCTTTCTGTGGGAAAATCATTTCCGTGTACATTCCCACTTGCAGGTAGTTTCGCCCTAACCTCGACATATCCTTTACGATAACTGTCCCGACTTTTCCGGCTTCAATGTCCGCAAGCATGGCTTGAAAACCGGGTCTTTGAAATAATGAGGTGTGATAGCGATAGCGGCAAAAAGCTAATAAAATCAATGGTTTTGCGGACAGCGGATAGACAGGGAATGTGTTAAAAACTGAATACGCACACAAACGGCGTTACCTTAACCCCTTTGGGGGAGAAAGTAACGCCGTTTTTTTATGCCCGCAGGAAAGGAGGTGCAGCCGGAATGTATTTCACAAAGGGCAAGCAGCGGGCGTTTGAATTGCTCATGCAGCAGAAGCCGGGATTTGACCGCTATCAATCCGGTTGTGCCGGAGATGATGAAGATTGCGGCACTTGCCGTTTCTACCGCCCCGGGTGGAAATATGAGTTTTGCGTTTTCAAAGAGTGTCCCTATTGCCCCGGCAAAAGGACGCGGAAAACGCACGCCAGCATGGACAAATAGACGGGCAAAAGCCCTTGTGCCATGCGGCTTTGCAGACGCGAAAACGGCAAAGGGCATATTGCAATACCAAAACAGCCGAAAACGGCTTTCTAATTGTCCACGCATACCAAGAGAGGAAGTGAGGAAATATGGCAGTTTTCAGAGTGGAGCGAAATACGGGATATACCGTTATGAGCAACCACCACTTGCGAAACAAGGAATTGTCCTTAAAGGCAAAGGGCTTGTTGTCGCAAATGCTCTCACTTCCCGAAGATTGGGACTACACCCTTGCAGGACTGTCCCTTATCAACCGGGAAAGTATCGACGCTATCCGCACCGCTGTATGGGAGCTTGAAAAAGCCGGATATATCACAAGGCGGCAGGGGCGCGACGATAAGGGCAAAATGACCGCTATCGAGTACACCATTTATGAGCAACCGCAGCCACCCGCCGCAGCTTCGCCG
>URPH01000033.1 GCA_900549665.1 uncultured Lachnospiraceae bacterium
GTAGATGTCGCAAGCGACCGCCGCAGGCGCGAGAATGTGCCAAGGCACATTCTTTATTCTTTATGCGAGTAGCGAGAAAAAATCTGGGAGAAAAGAAGGAGTCAAGCTCGCTTGAGTGAACTTCTTTTCTACTCAGGTTTGGCAAACACTGTGATAGAGACTTATTGGAAAAAAGTATCAGTTGACAAAATTAAAAAAAGTAAGATATAATTATTTAGCCAATGGTTAGTATTTACTAACTCTAATTTTATGCCACTAAGTATTTATGAGGGTAACGAGAAATTCGCAAGGTATGTTTTTCATAATTTACAACAGGAGTAGGACAAACAGTATGAGAGAAAAAATAATAAACTATTTATGGATTGCACTTGGATTTTTATGTTTTGGATTGGGAACTTTGGGGGTAGTTTTACCTGTTTTACCGACCGTACCATTTTATATGGCAACTGTTTATTGTTTTGCCAGAAGCTCCAAGCGGCTTCATAATTGGTTTACGGGAAGCAAATTATATAAGAAACATCTGGAAACCTTTGTAAATGAACGGGCGATGACGATGAAAACGAAATTAACGATAACAGCAACGTCTACGATTGTTATGGGAATCGGCTTTCTGCTTATGGATAAAATATTGATTGGAAGAATCGTTCTGGCATTTGTCTGGGTATTTCATATCTGGTATTTCTTCTGCAAAATCAGAACATTAGCACCGGAAATGACCGAAGAATAGAGGATAGGGAGCAATATGAAGAATAACACCGAAGAGAAGGAAAAAGAAAATCAGCCTGCAATTGAGAAAAAGCGAAAGAAAGAACAATATGTAGTAAAGGAAATGATTGCTTTATATTGTAGAAAAAATCATAAAAATGTGGATAAACAAAACGGTCTCTGCCCGGAATGTGAAGAATTAGCCACCTATGCTGCGGCAAGAAGCGAGCATTGTCCACGAATGGAGGAGAAAACATTCTGTGCAAATTGCAAGATTCACTGTTATAAACCGGAAATGCGGGAACGGATCCGGGTTGTAATGCGTTTTTCCGGACCAAGAATGCTTTTATATCATCCGATTCTGGCAATCTGGCACTTAATTACGACGATAAAAGAGAAAAGGGGAACAAAGTAAATGATAAAGAAGAATCTGGTAAATTTATTATCACATGCAAAAAAGTATGTTGTATACAATGTATTATGTCAGTGGATTGCCCTTTTGGCGCAGATTGCAGCCATTTTCACAATATCCGGGTTACTGGAAAAAATCATATTTGGAAATGTAAGCCTGAACGGTGAGCTTTGGACAGAAATTGGAAAAAGCGCAATCATTTTGCTGGCAGTTATCGTGATTCGTTATCTTTGTGACAGATTGGCGGCAAAGTCATCTTATGCAGCCAGCGTAGATGTGAAGCGGATTTTAAGAGAGAAAATTTATAATAAGCTTTTGAAATTAGGAGTATCTTACCGGGATAAGGTGTCGACTTCAGAAGTAGTGCAGCTTAGTACCGAAGGCGTGGAGCAATTGGAAACTTATTTTGGAAAATATCTTCCACAGCTTTTTTACAGTCTCTTAGCGCCGGTTACTTTATTTATTATTTTATCTTTTGTGGATTTTAAGGCAAGCCTGGTGCTGCTGATTTGTGTGCCGTTGATTCCGGTATCCATTGTGGCAGTGCAGAAATTTGCCAAGAAGCTGCTGAATAAATACTGGGGAATCTATACCAGCCTCGGAGACAGTTTTCTGGAAAATTTGCAGGGTTTGACTACTTTAAAAATATACGAGGCCGATGAAATGAAAGCAAAAGAAATGGATGAAGAAGCATCCCGGTTCCGGAAAATAACCATGAAGGTTTTAACCATGCAGTTAAATTCCACCAGTGTAATGGATATCGTGGCATATGGCGGAGCTGCCGTGGGAATGGTTGTAGTATTAAAAGAATTTTTTGCCGGAAATGTAAATTTTGCGGGAACTCTGACTATCGTATTGCTGGCATCCGAGTTCTTTATTCCACTGCGTCTGTTGGGCTCATTTTTCCATATTGCCATGAATGGAATGGCTGCCAGTGATAAAATTTTCAATCTCCTTGGACTGGAAGAGCCGCAGGATGGAACAAGGGATTTCCCTTGCCTGAATGAAGAGAAAATAGGATATCATGCAAAAGATAATGCAGAAGATAATGCTGAAAATACGATAAAAGATGGCACAATCAACATGTCGGGAAATGCGATAGAATTTGAAAATGTAGAATTTTCCTATGAAGAGAACAGGAAAATTTTAAAGGGAATTTCGATTAGCTTACCGAAGGGCAGCTTCATTTCTCTGGTGGGAAAATCCGGATGCGGAAAGAGCACGATTTCCGGTCTGTTGACAGGAACGCTGAAGGGTTATCAGGGAAAGATTGCTATAGATGGAGTGGAATTAAATGAAATAAAAGAGGAAGAAATCTTAAAAAATATCACATTAATCCGCCATAACAGTTATTTATTTAAGGGAACGGTAGAAGAAAATCTCCGAATGGCAAAGCCGGATGCGACAGAGGAAGAATTAGAAGCTGTGCTACAGAAAGTAAATCTGTTAGGATTTCTTAAGGAACAGCAGGGACTTAAGACCTTATTACAGGAAAAAGGAAGCAATTTCTCCGGCGGCCAGTGCCAGAGACTGGCATTGGCGAGGGGATTACTGCATGACAGTCCGATTTACATATTTGATGAAGCGACCTCTAATATCGATGCGGAGAGCGAAGAAATGATTATGGAAGTCATTCATGAAATGGCAAAAGAGAAAACAGTTCTTCTGATTTCCCACCGATTGTCTAATGTGATAGGTTCGGATTGCATCTATTTCTTAAAGGACGGCAGAATTGCAGAGTCCGGAACGCATAAAGAACTGCTTATGAAGGAAGGAGCTTATGCGAATTTATATGAAAGCCAGAGAAAATTAGAATCTTTCGCGGCTTTGGGTAAAGCAGAGAAACGGACAGCAGCGTGTGAAAGTAATTTAGAAAGTAGTTTAGACAGTAATATAGAATGCAATTTAAAAAGCAATTTAGAAAGTGAGTTAAAATGTAATTTTAAGGATAATAATTTCAGTAGCAATAAAGCAGATTCTTTAGCAGAAAAAGAGAAAAAGCAGGAAAGCACAAGGCGAAGCGCAGTTGTAATTATGGGAAAATTAATTGGTCTGGTGAAGCCGTTATTTCCTATTATGATGGCAGCAATTTTGCTTGGAACTCTTGGATATCTGTGTGCCATTTTCCTGACAATATTTGCAGGACAGGGTATTTTATCGGGATTGAAGGAGCTGTTTGATATTGTAGCAGCCAAAAACGGAAATGGAGTCTGGATTGCTCATTTGACAGGTGTGAAGGTTCTGTTTGTCTGCATGATTGTAATGGCTGTGCTGAGAGGTGTATTACATTATATAGAACAGTATTGTAATCATTTTATTGCATTTAAGCTGCTGGCTATTATCCGGCATAAAGTGTTTGCTTCCCTTCGCAGACTTTGTCCGGCAAAGCTTGAGGGAAGAGACAAGGGAAATCTCATATCAATTATTACAACAGACATTGAGTTGCTGGAAGTATTTTATGCACACACCATATCACCGATTGCAATTGCTATTCTGACTTCAGCTTTTATGACGATTTTCATTGGAAGGTATCAGGTATGGGCAGGCGTTCTGGCGGCAGGAGCTTATCTTGTGGTAGGCTGTCTGATTCCGATATGGAACGGAAGACGCGGCAGTAAGAACGGAATGGAGTACCGCAATGCATTTGGTGAAATGAACAGTTTCGTGTTGGATTCCCTTCGCGGTCTGGATGAGACAATCCGTTATCATCAGGGAAGCAAGCGTGGAAATGAATTAAGTGAGCGTTCAAAAGAGCTTGGAAAGAAACAGCGTAAATTAAGCCATTTGGAAGGTGTACAGCGTTCCCTTACAAACCTTGTGATATTATTGTTCTCTTTTGGAATGCTGTTCCTGTGTCTTTCTTTTTACCAGAAAGGAACAATTTCCCTGGCAGGAGTTATCATTTGTACCATCTCCATGATGGGCTCTTTTGGACCGGTTGTGGCATTGTCCGGGCTTTCCAATAATCTGAATCAGACACTGGCAAGCGGCGAGCGGGTACTTCGGATTTTAGAAGAAGAGCCGATAGTAGAAGAAGTACCGGAAGGAGAGATGCCGGAAAGAGAAGCATTGGAAGCAGAACTGTCAGAAGAGGAAACACCAGAAAGAAAGATGATGACAGGGAAAGTTTCCAGGGAGACTGCAGGTAAAGAAAACCTCAGATTTACCGGTGCATCTATGGAACATGTAACATTTTCTTATGAAGATGAAGTGATTTTAAGTGATTACAGCATTGATTTGGAACCGGGCAAAATTATCGGTATTCATGGTGCAAGTGGTTCCGGAAAATCTACGATGTTAAAGCTTCTGATGCGTTTCTGGGATGTGCAGCAGGGAAGCGTGAATATAAATAAAGAAAATATCAAGAAACTGCCGACAACAACTTTGCGTAAGCTGGAAGGTTATATGACTCAGGAGACACATCTTTTCCATGATTCTATTGCAAACAATATAGCAATTGGCAAGATTGGAGCCAGCAGAGAAGAGATTATGGAGGCAGCGAAAAAGGCATCTATTCACGAATTTATTATGACATTGCCGGATGGTTATGATACTCAGGTAGGAGAACTGGGAGAGACTTTATCCGGTGGAGAGCGTCAGAGAATTGGAATTGCAAGGGCATTTCTTCATGATGCACAGCTTCTGTTATTGGATGAACCAACCTCTAATCTGGATTCCTTAAACGAAGGGATTATTTTAAAATCCTTAAAAGAATCAGCAGAAGAGAAGACGGTAGTACTGGTGTCTCACAGAGAATCCACGATGCAGGTGGCAGATGTGATATTTAAAATGAATCAGGGAAGGTTGTCATAGGTGTAAGATATAACGTTAAGAAATAGCGTTAAAAAATAGCACAAGTAATAACGTAAAAAAACAACACAGAAAATAGCACAAAAAATGCTCCCACAGATAGCGTCACGATATTATGAACTGACATAGCTCATGATATAGCGATAACATATCTGCGGGAGTTTTTTATGCTGCTAAGCATCCGTAAGAAGCTGCCGGTGGCAGGTTCTTATGGTGAATAACTCATAAAAAGTTTTTCATATAGTTACACTTCATTGCGTCTTCCTACGAAGATACTGATTACATAGAACAGCACTGCATAGATAATAAAGCAAACGAGGCAGCGGGTAATCATATTCGAAGCCATAAGGTCTGTTGCAGTTTCAACCATACAGTTATCCAGCCAGTAGTCGGCAAAATCAAAGGATTTCTTGTGGGTCAGGGTGTCTGCCAGTGAGATTATCATGGATAAAACCAGTGGACCGATGATACCAACTGCGATGGAACCGCCTGTTTTCTTAAATAGAACTGCAATCAGGAAGAAAAGGGAGGTATATGCAAAGTTACCAAGAAGCTGTAAAAGCAGGGTGATAACCAGATCTCCTGTGGTACCGGAAAGGTTTCCGACTTCCCAGAATGCAGTGCCGGCAAGGAATCCGGTAAGCCAGCAGACAATGGTATAAACCGTTGTGGCAGCTAAGGATACCATGTATTTTACCGCATAAATGCGGGTGCGGCTGTAGCCTCTTGCAATGATATTTTTTAAAGTGCCATTGGTGTAGTCGCTGCATACAAAGAGGGAAAGAAATACAGCCAGTACAATCGTAAAGTTGCTGGAAGATACTGCACCAACCAGCATATATATGCCGGTATAAAGGAATCCATCGTCAGAAGCACTTACGGTTACGCCGCCAGCTTCCATATTTCCCTGTGATAAACTGTAAATCATATTTAATGTTACTGCGGTCAGAAGAATTAATCCGATTAACACACAGCCACAGATGTAAAAGCTCTTCTGACGGAATAATTTTCGAAATTCAAATCTAAATAATTGTCCCATATTAACCACCTATCCGTTTCATAAAGTATTGTTCAAGTCCTTCTGCATGCACCCAGAAACTATTTACCGCAACGTCCTGTTGAACCAGACGTTTGTTTAATTCAGCGGCTTCCTCAAGATGTGAGGAGAGAATCACCTGATTGCCGGCAATGCGAATCTGTTCTGCCGGAATAGTTTCTGCAAAAATAGCGGCTGTTTTCTGCACATCGTCTACTGTAAAAATCAGTTTGTGCTGGCAGCGTTCATTCAATTCTGCAGCAGTAACTTCTTCAATCAGCATACCGTCGTTGATAATTCCATATCTGGTAACGATTTTGGACAGCTCATCTAATAAGTGGCTGGAAATGAGAATTGTAATATTTTTCTCATGATTCAGTTTCAGAATCAAATCACGGACTTCCTTCATTCCGGCAGGATCAAGGCCGTTTACCGGCTCATCTAAGACTAAGAACTCCGGATTGCCGAGAAGTGCAATGGCAATACCAAGACGCTGGCGCATTCCAAGGGAAAATTTGCCGGCTTTTTTATTACCGGTATCAGCAAGCCCAACCAGAGAAAGGATTTCCTTAATCTCTGCATCGGTGCCACCGTAAATTAAGGAAAACTGCTTTAAGTTTTCATAGGCGGTACAGTTTTTATAAAGTCCAGGCGCTTCGATTAAAGAACCGATTTTGCGTCTGGCTTTATCGAAAGGCTCGCCGCCAAATAATTTGATTTCTCCTTTGGAAGGGAAAGCAGTACCTAAAACAAGGCGCATAAAAGTTGTTTTGCCGGCACCGTTTTTTCCAATGAATCCGTAAATATCACCTTTGTGAATGGTCATATTTACATTATTTACAGCCATCTTCTTACCGAATTGCCGGGAAAGATTCGTTGTTTTCAATATTGTTTCCATAAACATATCTCCTTCTTTATTTGTATTACTACAATAATACACTAAGACAGTAATGTCAAGAAGAAAATTTTAAAAGATAGACAGAAGGGGAAAAGAAGTGTACCCTTAAAGAGAATAATTTTGAGGCAAAATTTTGAGCAAAATTACCCCAGCAAAATTATGACGAATAATCCTTAAAAAACACTTTACATCACCACTACTCTATGGTATACTAAAACACGTTCTGACGGTCGTTGGAACGTATCTGGCTCCGTGGTCAAGCGGTTAAGACATCGCCCTTTCACGGCGGTAACACGGGTTCGATTCCCGTCGGAGTCATTTACAAATCCGGCGCCATAGCCAAGTGGTAAGGCAAAGGTCTGCAACACCTCTATCACCGGTTCAAATCCGGTTGGCGCCTCTAAAGGAAACTCGTAAAGAGTTTCTTTTTTTTTGAAAAATGTGTATCAATACGGAGAAAAGCAGGATGGGAAGCGCGATAGTAATATTTCAACAAATGATGGTTTTATTTGGAATGATGCTGGTCGGCTTTTTTTGTTATAAATGGGACTGGATCGACGATCATTCTTATGGAAAGCTTTCTAAAATTGTTGTAAATATTTTAAATCCGTTATTGGTAATTGATGGGGTTCTGGGAAAAAGCCGGGACGGCAGCTTTCATAATCTGTTGACCAACCTTGTGATGGTCATCCTGTACTTTGTTTTTTTAATTATCATCAGCATTCCTGTTGTAAAAATTATCCGCCCGGAAAAAGAAAATGTCGGTGTGTACCGCCTGATGATGATCTTTTCAAATGTCGGATTTATGGGGATTCCGGTCATATCTGCGCTATATGGTTCTGATGTGATCATCTATATCGTGTTTTATATGCTTGGATACAATTTTTTGCTGTATACATATGGTATTATTCTGGCAAGAAGCAGTGCGAAGCCCGCTTATGCAGAAAATCACAATAGTAATGGCAGTTTTAAGGAAAATTTGAAGGCTATTATCAATCCGGGAACGGTTGCCGGTATTATAGCGATTATCCTTTTTGTATGTAGAATACAGGTTGCGGCACCGATGACTTCTTTTATTCAATACTTTAGCCAGTGCGTGGTTCCTTTTTCCATGATTTTGATCGGTGCTTCGATGGCACAACAGGAATTAAAGACAATCTTTAAGGATGTCCGCATGTATTGGTTTTTATTGATCCGGCTGATTTTGATTCCGGTCATAATGGCACTGTGTGTCCGTAATCTGCCGCTTGATCCACAGATTCTGGGAGTATTTATCCTGATGCTGGCAATGCCGGTAGGAAGCATTGTCGTATTGGTTGCGATGGAACAGGGAGCTGATTCTGCCTGCTGTACAAGAGGTAGTGTCATCAGTACTCTTTTGAGTATTATCACTATCCCGATTATAGCCTTATTGTTACCATGAGTGACATTTCTCATGTTTGACCTTTTGCTCCTGATATCATATAGATGAAATGCGTGCGCATTTTTTTCAATATAACAGATTGGACTGAATTTTATACATAAATTGGATTCAATTTATAGTGGCAAGCACAAATAAGGAATGGTATAATAGCTTTGGCTGTTCGAAATTATGACAGTCAGGGCTTATGATATGTTTAAATTACAAAAGGGATGTGTATGGAGGAAGTGTGATGAATTCACCGGCAGAGATTGCAAAAAACTATATTTTAATTGGAA
Source organism: uncultured Lachnospiraceae bacterium (assembly GCA_900549665.1). GTDB lineage: Bacteria > Bacillota > Clostridia > Lachnospirales > Lachnospiraceae > UBA2882. Next base: position 8,560 of record URPH01000033.1, read on the forward strand.
AGGACAAGGTCAAAATGCCTTTTTTGAAAACATTTCTGTTAGCAATCATGGCAGGAATGTTTATAGCGATAGCCGGAGCCGGAGCATCGGTCGCCGTTGTTTCCGTTGATGTACCTTCGCTTGCAAAGGTATTATCCGGATGCATTTTCCCGGGAGGACTGGCAATGGTGATTTTAGCGGGAAGCGAGTTGTTTACGGGTAACTGTCTGTTGATCATTCCCTGTCTGAGCAAAGAGATCAAGGTACGTGAGATGGTCTGCAATCTTGTGATCGTATACCTGGGAAATTTTCTCGGAGGATTACTGATATGTGCACTGCTTGTATACGGACATACATTTTCCATGTTTCAGAATGGCATGGCTGAATATGCGGTCGCTACCGCGGCAGCCAAGACTTCGTTGACATTTGGAGATGCTTTTTTAAGAGGTATTATGTGTAATATTCTTGTTTGTATCGCTGTCTGGATGGGATTTGCAGCCAAGGATGCAGCGGGAAAGATTATTGCAATCTTCCTTCCAATCATGATTTTTGTAATATGCGGATATGAACATAGTGTTGCCAATATGTATTATATTCCGGCAGGGCTTATGGCGATGAAGGAATACGGAATTTCGGCAGATGGACTTAGCTGGCTGAACTTCTTTGTGCGAAATGAGCTTCCGGTCACATTGGGAAATATTGTAGGTGGTATATTTGTAGGCACCATGTACTGGGCAATTTACCTAAGACAGGGCAAAAAAGAAAAATAACTTATCAAATACAGATCATTTAGGGATAAATAAGTTGATTATTTATCCCTTTTTTATTGTTTCATGGTAAAATAAGGGAATGAAAGTAAGGCGATAATCAGCTTCTTTCTTTAGTATATTTTATCAGTGATATCTGGGAGGATTAGTAAATGAAAATAGCAGCGTACAATTATCGTGATTTTGACGAAGCAAAGTATTTTGAAAAATTCGGAAGTCAGTATGGAGTGGAGATTATTCCGATCAGGGAGATCCCTACGGTGGATAATGCAAAACTGGCTTCCGGATGCGAGGGAGTAAGTGTCATCACGCAGCCGATCACAGAGGACATTATCAAAATCTGGGCAGAAATCGGGGTAAAGCACATTTCCACAAGGACGATCGGATTTGATCACATTGATCTGAAGTCCGCAGAAAAATATGGGTTAGCAGTGAGTAACGTCAAGTATTCGACAGGAAGTGTGGCAGACTACACGGTTATGCTGATTTTAATGGCACTCCGAAAGATGAAGTCTATCATCAAAAGGGCAGAGGGAATGGATTATTCACTTCCCGGAAATATCGGAAAAGAGATTAAGGATCTGACCGTCGGAGTTGTCGGGACAGGGAAGATCGGTACACATGTACTCCGCAATTTATCCGGATTTGGATGCCGGCTTGTTGCTTATGATCCCTATCACAATGACGAGGCAGCAAAGCTTGCTGAGTATGTTTCACTGGAACAGTTATTCAAAGAAAGTGATGTTATCACCTTCCATACACCGGCTACAGAGAGCAGCTTCCATATGGTCAATGCCGAAAGCATGAAGACCATGAAGGACGGTGTTGTCATTGTCAATACGGCAAGAGGCAGTATCATTGATACACCTGCTTTTCTGGATGCTTTGGAAAGTGGCAAGGTTGGTGCAGCTGCGCTGGATGTCATTGAAAACGAGCTTGGAATTTTCTACGGAGATTATAAGTATCAGAACATCGGTCATCGCGAAATGTCCATTTTAAAGGATCTGCCCAACGTTCTGATGCTACCGCATATGGCATTTTATACAGAAGACGCGATTTCAGACATGGTAGAGCATTCCATCCAGAGTATTCTCAACAAGGATGGAAATGTCGTACCGTATGCACATAAAGAAAGGTAAAGGACGATACAAATGGAAGATATCAACAAGACACCCGACAGCGAAGAATATATTACATTTACCACAAAAGCAAAAGATGGCAGTGAAGTGGAAATGGCTGTTGTAGATGAGTTTGAGTTTGAAAAGAAAAACTACATTGTTGCAGAGGTTATAAAGGATGATACTCTGGATGAAAGCGGTCAGTATATCTATCGTTGTCGTATGACAGAGGATGGCTTTACGGCTGAAAAGATCACCAACGCCATTGATTATGAAAAGGTTGCGAAAGCCTATATGGAGATGGAGGATTAAGGTATGGACAATGAGCGTTTGCAAAAGCAGATGGAATTTTGCAGATTGATAGATGCGGAAAAGCTTATTGGCCGCCAGACCTATCTGGCAGATGCCAGCCGTAAAGAAAACGATGCGGAGCATGCATGGCATATGGCGGTCATGACTTTGCTGCTGAGTGAATACTCCAACGAAGAGATCGATGTATTAAAGACGGTCAGCATGCTATTGATCCATGATCTGGTAGAAATTTATGCCGGAGATACCTATGCATATGATGAAGAGGCCAAAAAGTCGCAGAAGGACAGAGAGTTAGCAGCGGCTGACCGTTTATTTGGTGTACTGCCTAAGGATCAGGAGGACAAGCTCCGTGGTCTCTGGGAGGAATTTGAAGCAGCCGAAAGTGCCGAGGCGAAGTTTGCCCGCACGATGGACAATATCCAGCCATTGATGTTAAACTGCGCTTCCGATGGCAGATCATGGGAGGAAAAGCAGGTAAAGCTCAGTCAGATATTGGGACGCAATGAACGGACAAAGGATGGTTCAGAAGAACTTTGGGACTTTGCGTACAATCATTTTATCAGGCCACATGTTGATAAGGGACATATCAAAGAAGATTATGATAAAACCAATTTTGAATAAAAAAACGGTTATATGAGGAGGTTAGCATGCGTTATTTTTTAGAAAACGATTTATTAAAGGTGGAAATCGATTCTTTCGGAGCTGAGGTAAAGTCTGTGATCCGGAAGGACAACAACCGGGAATATATGTGGTATGGCAATAAAAAATTCTGGGGACGTACCTCTCCTGTATTGTTTCCGTTTGTAGGAAGTATGCGGGATAAAAAATTTACCTGGCAGGGAAAGGACTATCCGATGGGACAGCATGGATTTGCCAGGGACATGGAGCATACCCTGGTTTCACAGACAGATGATGAGATCCGGTTCTGTTTAAAATCCAATGAAGAAACAATGAAAAAATTTCCGTTCCCATTTGTTCTTTCTATCGGTTACAGACTTAGTGGTGATAAGGTTGATGTAATGTGGGAGGTCGAAAATCCGGCTGCCGGGGATCTTTATTTTTCCATTGGTGCGCATCCGGCATTTCTGTGTCCGGTGCATGGAGAAAAAGATAAGACCGGTTATCGGCTGCTGTTTGACGGTGTGACAGAAATTCATCATCATGGCAATACACTGGATACCGGTCTTGCGGTAGAAGAAGATCTGATACTGCCGTTAACGGATGGGTATGCAGAGATCACCGATGGATTTTTTGACCGCTGTACTTATATGATTGAGGGCGGCCAGACGAAAAAAGTAGGACTTGCGGATCCACAGGGAAATCTGATCGTAGAGGTGCTGTTTGACACACCTTTGTTTGCAATCTGGTCTCCCGAAGGCAAAAATGCACCGTTTTTGTGTATCGAACCCTGGTTTGGAAGAAGTGATAAAACAGATTTTGCCGGTGATATTTCGGAGAGAGAATATACGCAGACTTTAAAGGCAGGAAAGAAATTTGAAGCAGAATATAGCATGATTTTTCACTATCTCATATAAAAGTATGATTATAAAGCATAAAACTCCAATAAAAATGTGAAATTGCAAAATGGTGACTTGATTTGTTTGCTTAGAGGTAGCGTTGGAAAAACAAGAATCTTCAAAGCGACCGAAAATCACAAAACCGGATTTATCTGTGCTCAAATGTTGATAATTCGCTGTTTGGATTTGCGTGTTTTAGACTATGTTTATGCCGCAATTTCTTCACGATACTACACAAAGATTCTGGAAACTAAAATTATCGGAATTATTCTAATAGGATGTAGAAGCAACGAAGGAAGGAGGGAAGCTTTGAATAAGGAATTTGAACGTTGCTGCACATTCCTAGCCGAGATGATGGAGAAGTACGGAGCACTGGTTTTACGAGATATCGCCGTGGAGATTCAGTATGAACCGGAAACTTGGTGTGATGATGCAGAGGTAAAAAGACTTCGGTATGAAACTTATGTGAAGCGATTTATGGAACGGTTTAAGGAAGCAGCATAAAGCATACCGGCATCCTGCGAGAGTGGGATGTGATACATACGAAAGAGCGTTGAAAAAAGTGTAAATGAAATATAATGATAAAAATTTGAGTTTACCTCGGAGAAAAGCGAATTTTCACCGAGGTTCATTGTTTTTTATGTAAATAAGTTATTGACCGCATGAGATAAAAATTATATAATAATTTTATGCAATGCATAAAGAGGTGGACTATGGAAGCAAGAGAAGAATTAAGAAAATTAAGAGAAAGTATTGGAATGAATAGAAAAGAATTTTGTGAGTACTTTGAAATTCCTTACATGACAGAAACAGACTGGGAATTAGGAAATAGAAGAGTTCCACAGTATCTTTTGCGGTTGATGGCATATAAGATTCAAATGGAGAAGTTGTCTAATAAAAGAATCGAGGATAACAAGGAAGATAATACAGCCGGTAAGTAATGCAATAGTAATTGTGCAACAGCCTGTTACACAATTTGTAGGAGGTTCTTTATGGATAAGAGAAAGCACATGGGAAAAGATAAAGAAGGAGTTATTTTTCCGGTAGTTCCTAATTTATCTGAAATGAGTGATGGTTATTTGGAATTTATAAATGAAATAAAAGAGAAGATTAAAAAGCAGAGAGTGACTATTGTTTTAAATGCTAACTCAAGTATGATTTGTCTGTATTGGAATATTGGTAAAGCGATACTTGACAAGCAGGAAAAGGAAGGATGGGGAGCAAAGGTTATTGACCGTTTGGCACAAGACTTAAAGGAGGCTTTTCCGGATATGTCGGGTTTTTCGGCTAGAAATATCAAATATATGCGTAAGTTTGCAGAGTGTTGGCCGGACTATGAAATTGTGCAACGGGTTGTTGCACAATTACCATGGAGAACAAATTTAAAATTAATTGACAAGATAGATAGTCAAGAAGGCAGATTGTGGTACGCAACTAAGGCAATTGAGAATGGATGGAGCAGTACAATCTTAGAATTGCAGATAGAATCTTGCCTTATGGAGAGAACGGGGAAAAGCATAAACAATTTTCCAACAGCATTGCCACCTTTAGAATCTGATATGGCTAATCAGATATTTAAAGATCCATATCTCTTCGACTTTTTAGGGACGGATATTCCTAGAAGAGAGGCAGAAGTAGAACAGCAATTGATTGAGCATATACAAAAGTTTTTGCTTGAGTTAGGGCAAGGATTTGCATTTGTCGGAAGACAAGTACATTTAGAAGTAGGGGGACAGGACTTTTATTTAGACTTGTTATTTTATCATTTGAAATTGCGTTGCTATGTTGTTATTGAGTTGAAGGCATGTGATTTTGAACCGGGATTTGTTAGTCAACTTAATATGTATCAGAATGCTGTAAATGATATTATGCGTCATTCGGATGATAAGCCAACTATAGGATTGTTACTGGTAAAAGGAAAAAATAAGACGGTTGTGGAGTATTCTCTTGCTGGTTATCAGAATCCAATCGGCGTAGCAGAATGGAAAAATCAGATGGTAAGTGCTTTGCCGGAGGAATTAAAGAGCAGTTTGCCGTCGATTGAGGAAATTGAAAAAGAATTAGGATAAGTAATGTATAAATGGAAGCTGTGGAGACAAGACTGTATAATATTAAGCAGGAAAAGATATCCGGGGATAATGTGTATCAGTTCTTATTGTTCTTTGATAAACTCTATGACAGATTCACGGATATGGAGAAGAAAACATTTATGAAAAGCTTCCTCGAAGAGGTAAATATTTATGAGGAAGAGCAGGAGGATGGCAGAATTCTGAAGAGTCTTAAGTTCCGTTTTCCGGTATTTTTCAATAATCAGGAATTATACGAACTGGATTGGGACAACGAAAGTACAGTTGAGACGGTGGTAGGACTACACAGTTGATTTGGTACAGCTATTTCTTGCAGCAAAAAGAGTAGAAGGATGTTCTGATAAAACAGTGCATTATTACGAATCAACTATTCGAAATGCTGTGGAAAAGATAGATAAAGATGTAGTGAAAATAACAACTGATATATGCTAATATAATTATAGACCGTAGGAAGGCGTGGGTAATGCCCGAATCCAAATATTCCATTAGCGGGTAGGCAGCTAAAGAAGAAATAGCTGCCTATTTCATTTATAAGCTGTGATTTTTGTTTTTTGTCTGTTGTTCTTGCACCGGATTGGTTTGTGTCCGTCCGAGATACCGATTAAGATTTTCCTGTTTCTGCTTCAAATCCCGCACCTCTTTTTCACAGTTTTTGTAGGTTGCGGTCAGTTCTTTTTTCTGCGTTTCCAATGCCTGATACTCGGCTCGCAGCTTATCCACATTCAATCCTTTTAGCTTGATGCCTGCCTGCTCCAGCATACGCCTTGCGCCACCATAGAGGATGATCTGGCTCTCATATCTGCGGAAATATGCGTCAGGATTTTTTGACTTTTTGTAGGCGATATGGTAGGAGCGGTTTTCTTTATACTGCTCGGCATATTTGATGATTTCCGCAAGGTCTTTCATGCGGTGTTCCAGTTCCACAACGCTCTGCTTGGCAGATCTTCCGGCTTCGGTTTTTACAGTAATCTTATGCTCCAGATCGGAGAGAGAACCGGCTTCGTTATAGCTTTGTGCGGCGATCTTCAGATTCTCGATTGCCGCCCACTGTTGCAGTCCTGGACTGTTCTGGAATTTCTCGTCCGAGGTGTCAATGATCCTGCGGGCAGAGTAGTCTTTTTTCGGGATCACTGCCTTTCGTTCCCGTTTCTTTTCGATGCGTTCCTGGATACGTTCCTGGATACGTTCCTTTGTGTATTCTTTCCCTAAAGACCTCGCACTGCCACGCACAAAACGCTCCTTGTCCAGAGGACGGAAAGAGATATATTTTGCGGCATCTTCTCCAAAAGTTTCCCCTTTGATTTCGTAACCTTTTGCCCGCATCAGAAGCAGAAATTCTTCGTAAGTGGAAGCTGACTTAATGCAAAAATTGATGTCCCGTCTGAGTTGTGTTTTCCAGGTCGAACCATTCTGCTCAGACTGCCATTCCTTGTATTTTTTGCCACGTTCACCACCGGGAATGATGACAGAAAGATTGTGTTCTTTGCACAGTTTATCACTCAGGTGGCGGATGCGGTGGTAGGTCTGTGTGCAGTCATGGTATTTATTGTATTCGATGTTATCAGCCGCACAGAAGATGATATGGTTGTGTATATGCTCCTTATCAATATGCGTGGTGACAACATACGAATATTTCCCCTCTAAAACCTTGTCTGCAAGCTCTTTTCCGATGCGGTGTGCTTCCTCATAACTGACCTCGCCCGGAGCAAAAGCCTGTATGAGATGATAGGCTTTGTTGGGACTGTTTTCCCTGCAATGGTCAAGCGTATATTTAAAGTCAATCGCCGCAGTTTCAGGCGCACACGCATAAGACGAGTAAAACAGCTTCTGGACGAAAGGGCTGCGTAGGCAACCGGCATCCTGCGGATAATATGCTGCAGGATGTATACATATATCAGGAGGCTTCATTCATGGCGAGTGGAGTCTCTTTTATCTTGCTTTTCCAGATGAGCAGATTGTGAACACATGTGTTCACAATCTGAATTGGTCTCATTTTAGAGCATTTTTACGTGTGCCGGATAGCAAGGTATTCTGTGCTTCAGAACAGTATTGCATAGACGATACATAATGCAAAAAATACAGCTCCATAATTGAACAATGAAAATAACAATTCCCCCGTAAGCGGAAAGAAACGCTTACGGGGGAATTTAATTTTGCTGCGATTACATTGGCAGGAGCAGGATTGAAAATACCGTTTCAGACTGCCGGAATCGAAACATGTCAGGCAAACAAAAAATGCAACATTTTGATATAAAATGTTGCATGGTATATTTGATTTTTAGAATTGCATTATACATATAGGAGGAAACTATGGGAACAACACAGCCAATTCGCGATTCGCGGCAACTTTCACAATTCATCAATTACTATGCAACAATCCAACCCAACCAGCGAAACTACACATTGATCGTCATGGGGCTTCACACCGCACTGCGCATCAGTGATATATTGGAGCTTCGCTGGAAAAATGTATTTGATTTTGAAAATGCCAAATGTCGTACACACCTACAATTGATAGAGCATAAAACAGGGAAAAAAAGTAAAATTGTGTTATGCCCGGAAACCCGGAAAGCATTATCTAATTTCTATATAATGAAGAAACCGGAGCCGGACAACTATATTTTTTCTGCCAAGGTATACCGGGACAAACCTCTCAGCCGCTCTCAGGCATATCGTATTGTGAGAAGGGCTGCGGAAAACACGATTCAGGAGGAACATATCAGCTGTCATTCTTTGCGGAAAACCTTTGGATACCATGCATGGAAACAGGGTGTTCCACCGGCGCTTTTGATGGATATCTATAATCATTCTTCCTATGATATAACAAAGAGATATCTTGGAATCACACAGGATGAAAGGGACGATATCTTTCTGTCTGTGCACCTTTGATTAAAATAAAAAGTTTTTTTGAAAAAAAGAAAATTTTTTTAATAAAGGGGTTAAGGTTTTGCAGTGAAGACCGATATATATTGTGTAAACAAAAAATGCAACATTTTATATCAAAGTGTTGCATTAGAAAACAGCCAGGAGGCGCGTGGGAAACAGGAGGTTTCTATGTTAAGACTTACAGTTAGTACGGAAGAATATCTGATGATCGGCGACAACATCAAGGTGGTATTTCTTGGCGGCACAAAAAATCATCTGCGTATCATGATCGATGCACCAAAGGATGTCAACATCGTGCGAAGCTCCACACTGGAAAAGCAGATCACCGGTCCGGATGAAAAGGCAGCTCTTCCCAGATACTACGCGGAGCCTGAAACAGATCCCAGGTATCTGAAGAAAAAGAGACCAGAGAGGTAATAATCGGAGACTTTAAATGCCATAGACAGGGCCCGTCTTTGAAGTTTGGGTTTTCGGTTACTATAGAGCAACAAATGAAACTATTCACAAAGAAACTGACACAAACGGATTTGTGCCAGTATTACAAGGAGGTAATATTATGGTAGTACAACACAATTTAACAGCAATGAACTCTAACAGAATGTTAGGCTTAACAACCAATACGCAGGCTAAGTCCACAGAGAAGTTATCTTCCGGTTACAAGATCAACCGCGCAGCTGATGACGCAGCAGGCCTTTCTATTTCTGAAAAAATGCGTAAACAGATCAGAGGTCTGACACAGGCTTCTTCCAACGCACAGGATGGTATCAGTGCAGTACAGACAGCTGAAGGTGCCCTGAATGAAGTTCAGGATATGCTGCAGAGAATGAATGAGTTGGCAGTTAAAGCAGCTAACGGAACTAATTCCATGGATGACAGAAGTTATATCCAGAATGAGATTGACCAGTTAACAACTGAAATCGATCGTGTTGCAGAAACAACCAAGTTCAACGAGACCTATCTGCTGAAGGGTAATAAACAGGATCCTAAGGAATATACTGCAAGTTATCAGATCAATAGATTAAAGACAGGTCAGGATATTTTTACAGCAGATGGAACGAAGTTAACAACTGATACAGACTTGGATGCAGCTATTACTGCGGGTAAAGATATCTATACAGCAGCTCCTACATCTTCAAAAGCAACTTCAACAAACACTGGCCTTACATTAAATTATACAGGCGGGGATCTTACTGCGGCTAAGACATTAACATATGATGGAACTAACTGGAAAGATGGTACTAATACAGCAGATCTTGCAGCTCTTGGTATTGCAATAACTGCTGGTACTGCAGCTAACGGCGATAAGATTAACATTTCTGCAGCAACAGCAGGTACAAAGGCAACAGAAGCTAATTATACAGCAGCTCCCGGAAAATTATATGATGCGGATGGCAACAAGATTTCTGCTAATGCAATGGATAGCTATTTTGACATTGATGCGGCTACCGGAAATGCATCCTTAAAGACCGGTAAGAAACTGTATACTGATGCTCAGGGTACTACATTACTTGATACTGCTGATATTGCAAACTATGTTGCTACAAGCCAGAGCAAAACAGCTACTTTGACATTAAAATTACATGTTGGTGCAGATGCAACTGACAATAATCAGATTTCTCTTGATATTGACGCTATGAGTGCAGATGGTCTTGGAGTTAAGAACCTGAAGGTTGATGGAGCTGATGATACCAATGCCAAGAACGCAATTGATACTATCAAAGCTGCTATTCAGACTGTATCTACCCAGCGTTCCGCACTTGGTGCTGTTCAGAACCGCTTAGAGCACACAATCAACAACCTCGATAATGTAGTTGAGAACACTACAAGCGCTGAAAGCCAGATCCGTGATACAGATATGGCTACAGAGATGGTTAAGTACTCCAACAACAATATCCTGTCTCAGGCAGGTCAGGCAATGTTGGCTCAGGCTAACCAGTCTAATCAGGGTGTGCTTTCATTATTACAGTAATTTTTACAAACAGCTCTGTATGAGTGAAATTGCATAATTAAGTTGTAAAGAAAGACGGTCAGGCAATGCCTGACCGTCTTTTACGCTTTTACAGAAATTTTTCTTCAAAGTCTTTTACAGACATATCAGCTTCTTTTGCGGCTGTTTGAACAGGTATGGCTCCATCTTTAACCAGTTTTATAAGCAGGCGGAATTTTTCTTCTTCTCTTGCTGTTTTGCATGCTTCTTCCACTTCTTCGTCGATATAGTCTCCCCATGTCATATACTGATTCCTCCCATATGCTGATTCTTTTATCTTTGTAACATATTTGTGAAGCTCCTGCGTCAATGGTGTGGTGGCATTTTCCTGTGTACTGTTCTGGATATACTTAAGAAGGGCACAGAGTTCGGTATCATTCGTAAACGCTTCTGCAGACTTTGTGATAAAATAATAAAAATCCAGTCCGTCCGGATATGGAATGGAAATATCCTCTTCACACATGTTGTGAAAATGATATTGCATCTGACCTTTGTCAAAAGGGTCATAATCCAAAATATTGATCACACATAAATCCGGAAGCTTGTTAAAGTCATTTTCGCCGGACCTTAAATTGTTGGAATCAATTTTAGCCTGACCGAAACGGTTCCGCTTGATTAGATTATCCCTGCTTTGATGGTGAGGTTCAAAATCATAGATCTTGTCCGGAAGATCCGATTCAGCCGGTTCATGATCAAATGCCTGCATTTCAACATCCATGCGGATGCCGCGGTGGACGGTAGAGTTGCCTAAAACAATCTTTTCGGCATGGACACGTACATAGCGTACCTTTTGATGTAGAAGGCCTTCTGCCAGCAGACGGCCGTAGACCGGTCCTGCCTCCGGATCGGATGCCATAGCCATCACCAGATAGTTATCAATCA
>URPH01000034.1 GCA_900549665.1 uncultured Lachnospiraceae bacterium
AGATGGCGACATTTACTCCCACTAGGTGCAGACAACCGGAGAGTGTCGGCCATAGGCGGACACCGGAGGGGCACCGTCCATTTAGTGAAGTACACAAATTTTGAGCCTCAGAGCGGCATCTGACAAATTTACGCAATCCGATATGAAATGCTCCGAAAAGACCATAGGCGTGGCAGGCAGCTTTCCGGACAGGCCGGCGCATAGAACTAAAACAAAAATACCGCGGGATCAATATAAATCCTGCGGTATCCATCATCATTTATTCGGTTGTGTACTTATAACAGCACATCCATCTGTCGGCTTAAATGCCAAAGCTTCCCGTGATCTCTCCATTGATCACATAATAGGTACGGCTTTCTTCCGGCTTTACATACAGATCAACTGTTTTGAAGTCTGCCGGCTTGTTGCCAAGATCATATTTCCATACATCTTTTGCAATTTTAATCAGATCGTCATTGGTATAGGACTTTCCGTCAAACTGCAGATGTACAACAGCCTTTGTCTCTGCTTTTTTTACAGGAGCTTTTTTAGCCGGTGCCTTTTTAACGGGGGCTTCTTTTTTTTCAACTTCTTTTTTTATTTCATCTTTTACTGCCGGTACTTTTGCCACAACGGCCTTTACTGCTGCTTTTGTCTTTGCCATATGTATGTTCCTCCTTACTTACACATATCGGGTAATCATGAAACATCTATGATTCTATCAATCATGGCTTCATTAACCAACCTTTTTATAATTATAAGTTTAACGCAAAATACATGCTGTGTCAATTTTTCAGCCACAGTTTCATCGCCCGGCTGTCTGTGATTCTTCCATCAGCAGATGCTTACCCGGCTGTGATCATGCGGACAGAAAAGTACAGAAGAACCAGGATACCAAGCACGATCCTATACCAGCCAAATACTTTGAAGTCGTGTTTTTTGATATAATCCATAAGGAAACGGATAACAAAAACAGAAACCAGAAATGCCACGACCATACCGGTAAGCAGAATCGCTGCTTCCATACCGGTAAAATGGAAACCGAATTTAATAATCTTTAACAGGCTGGCACCAAACATAACCGGGATTGCCAAGAAAAATGTAAATTCCGCTGCCACTGTTCTGGATACGCCGATCAGCAAGGCTCCCACAATGGTCGCTCCGGAACGTGATGTGCCGGGAAATACCGCAGCGATCAGCTGGAACATACCGATGATAAAAGCGGTTTTATAATCCAGATCTTTCAGCCGGCGTATCTTCGGGCTCTTATTTTTATTGTAATTTTCAACCACAATAAAGAGAACACCGAATACGATCAGCATAATTGCTACAACCCAGGGGTTGTACAGATACTTGTCGATCACATCATCAAATAAAAGACCTACGATTGCAGCCGGTATGCATGCCACCAGGATCTTAAACCATAGGATAAAGACATTTTTACGCACATAGCCATGGTGTTCCTTTGCCTTCTCTCCCAGATAAAACGGAAAAATCTTGTTCCAGTACAACACAACAACCGCCAGGATCGCACCAAGCTGGATAACAACCTCAAACATGGACCAGAATTCCTCGCTGACATCCAGTGTGACAAATTCATTTAACAAGATCATGTGTCCGGTACTGCTGATAGGCAGCCACTCTGTGATGCCTTCCACAATACCAAATAAAATCGCTTTTAAAATTTCTATCATTTTGATATAGTTCCTTTCCGGTAATTTTTATATATTCTGCTTCTATTTACAGTTAAATATAAGCAGTTTCTTTTATTTTGATGACAAATACTCCTGCAGATCGCCGATCAGCATCTGTGTGCGGAGCTGTTTTCCTTCATTATTAAGGTGCAGGTATGTATTATAAAACAAATTTTTATCCATCAGGTAATCCTCGTACCTGCCAATCAGCGGAAAGTCCAGTCTTTCTTCTATCTGATCCGAAAATGCCACATATTCCTCTGTCGGCGGGGTATAGGCAGTCACCGGGGTCGGATACGGTGTTACCAGCAGGGTGGCACCTTTTTCCTGTAGTGTCTGATTGAGCTTATTCAACCGGTCAATGGTTTCATCTCCGATTTCCGGGATGTGTGCCTCTGAAAGCTCTTCATCCGAAACAACGAGAGCCGGACGGTCATAGATGTTGTCACCGTATTCATTGAACTGCAGACGACTGTATTCGGTTCCGCTGTCCATATTGCCAATTCCCTGACTCCACAGATCCAGACAGTCCTTTAAATAAGTGGGATATGCTTTTATCATGTCCGGCCAGTCCTTCAGCCGGATATATTTCCACAATGCCGGGTGGTTTTCGATCGTGATCCATGCAAGCTCCGGATTTTTGATCATATCTCCATCCGCAAAATTACTATAGCTGATAATGACGATATCACCCTCATGAATATTTTGTACTGCAGCCTGTTCATTGAACGGATTTCCAATTCCTCCGTGCATTCCCATGTTGACGACAGGCATCCCCATGGCCTCCTCAAGCTTTTGCGAATCAACGCCAAATGCCCAGTTTGAATTGCCGACAAGCACAATTTTGGCTCCGTCGATTGAGCACAGACGTTCATTTTTGTCAATGAGCGAAGCCTGATAATTGAGTAAATATTGCGGCATGACGATCACAAAGCAGAAAACAGCGATCAATGCCAGCATGACCAGACATTTTGTAAAAAAAACAACTCTCTTTTTCATACAATTTCCTTATTATATATTTCGCAGGGCATTTATTCCGCCCTTGTTGTTAGCCTCGGCTAACTTTTCTTCTGTACTGCATCATCAGATACTTTGGATCCTTATCAGTTCGGATCCTTATCAGAATTGGAAGTAAATAAATTCCGTCTGCGTATAATCCAGACCATAAGCTCCGTATACCAGTATCATAAACAGAAGTCCGATATATATAAGCCAACGAAACCACAGTCCCTGCGACAGCACCAGTTCAAAAACATTGTGCACTTTTTTCACGCCGGTGGTGGTATCGGACATTATGGTATGCGCTTTTTTCTCAGAAAGATAATAATGATTTTTTAAAACATCAAATACAAACAGCAAAAGCATTGCAAAAATCAGTGCCACAAGCTGCTGCATGGAATATCCCATACGGTTGACCGCCAGTCCGAAAAATTTGGGCAGCTGGAAGGCAGTTACCATCTGCCGCAGCATGCAAAGTGCCGTGCCAAAACTGTCTGCCCTGAAAAACAGCCAGGAAAAATCAACCAGTATAAAGGTAACAAGGCCACACCCAAAGCGATAACTGAAGCGTTCCTCTTTTACCCTGAAAAAAGTTTTTATCCTTTGACGCATACCGGCCGTAGCATCCTGTATGATCATGTAAATACCGTTGATCATCCCCCATGCGACATAAGACCACGCGGCTCCATGCCACAATCCGCTCACAAAAAATACAATAAAGGTATTGATATATTTGCGAAGCTTTCCCTTTCTGTTTCCACCCAGCGGAATGTACAGGTAATCCGTAAACCATCCTGTCAGGGAAATGTGCCAGCGTCTCCAGAAATCTTTGACGCTCAGGGCCTGATAGGGCGCATTGAAATTTTCCATCAATGTAAAGCCTAGTATCCTGGCACTGCCGATCGCCAGATATGTATAACCTCCAAAATCACAATAAATCTGGAATGCAAATAACACCGTTGCAAGAGCTATCTCCACACCGGTATATGCAGGATAATTCTGATATACGAGATTCACACAGGTTGCCAGATTATCGGCAATCATGATCTTCATAAACAGTCCCCAGAGCATGATAAGAAGACCCTCTCTCACCCTGTCCGTTTCAAACGTATGCGGCTCATCAAACTGCTTTAACAAGTTCGTGCTTCGTTCAATCGGCCCGGCGACCAGCTGAGGAAAAAACGACACAAACAACATATAGCGCAGCAGGTTGGTTGTTGCTTTTGTCTTACCGCGATATACATCCATCGTATATCCAAGTGCCTGAAAGATGTAAAAAGAGATACCGACCGGAAGCAGGATATCCAAAGGCTCCAGCTGACCGGCTCCTGCCGCTCCCAGCAGCTTATTAAAATTGCCGATAAAAAAATTGATATATTTATAGAAAAATAAAATCCCGAGATTGGCAGCAAAGCTCAGTCCCAGTATCCATTTCGTCAATACAGGCCTTTCTTTTGTTCTTGCACGGTCTATTCCAATCCCCGCCAGATATGTAATAAAGGTCGAAGCAAAAAGCAGCAGGGCATATCTGGCATTCCAGTTCATGTAAAAAAAGTAACTGGCGATCAAGAGCCATACATTGCGCACTTTTTGATATCTAAGCGGAATGACAAAATACAGCAGTATGACAATGGGGAAAAAAATTAAGTAATTTAGCGAATTAAATAACATATCTTTATCTTTCAACTTCCTGGCATATCAAAACCAAAAGCCCCGACTGCCAATCCGATTATTGTAAATCTGTTTATGATAAACTTCCAAACTCCTGTACATCATATCATATATACAGACCATGTTTCCAGATTCCGGAGATACTTTTTATCTTCGTAATCTTTAGAAATTGTGTATTGTGACTTTTTTATTCATTTACAGGGTTCTTTGGGGCATTCTCTTCATTACCTTGAGGTTTTTGATCGGTATCCTCTTCATTGTTTTCAGGATTATTTGCTGCAACCGTTTCTTCATCGCTTTCGGAATTCTTTATTTCATTCTTCACAGCCTCTTCTGTGATCTCACTGGCTGCCAGCTCTCTTCCCATTCTCAGGGTTGCAATAACCGCAACGGTCAACGAACCAACTATAAGGATCCCGGCTCCTACAACAACTCCTGCCCATGACATCGTTGTTTCATTCTGAAGCTTGGACTGTATGATCCCATAGGATTGATACAGGATGTAGGCTGCCACCAGATAAATGATAAAGCATTTTCTTTTTGCTACGTTTCTGGCGTTTTCATCATATTTCTTTCCGGGATCTTTTTTAAAGGACATGTTTTTCATATTTGTTTGTTATCCGGGGTGGTGTCAGCTGTGACTGACCGGAGTTTCCTTTCTGTTATTGTTTTTTGCATTCGCAATCCGTTGATTTTCCATGGGGAATCGCCTGCCGCTATGATATACGAATTGATGCGCTGCTTTGCAGCTTATCAATTCTCCACACATTCGCAATCCGTTGATTTTCCATGGAAAATCACTACTTGCTCATGTGTGGGCGGGTCATAAATACAAACCCTTTATCGTGCGAGCACGAACAGGGTTTATACTTATGACCCTTATATCATATCAAAAAAAAGAGAAAGATAACAGTAAAACTGCATCTTTCTCTTTTAGAAAAACTATGAGTTTTTATTTTTAAGCTTTAGATGTATCTTTGTTATTTAAGATTTCAAATACAACGGCTGCTAAAAGTACAACACCTTTTACAACCTTCTGCCAGTTAGCATCGATACCCATTAAGGACATACCGAGGTTGATAACACCGATCAGTGTAGCACCGACAACCATTCCCGATACTGTACCGGATCCACCGTAAGCAGATACACCACCTACAACGCATGCAGAGATTGCATCCATTTCGTAGTTGGTTCCGGCTGTAGAGTTGGCAGCCTGGAATCTTGCGATAACGATATAAGAGCTGATAACTGTCAGAACAGCCATATTTAAGTATGCGGTAAACATGATCTTTCTGGTGTCAATACCGGACAATCTGGTTGCCTCGGCATTACCGCCAATGGTGTAGAAATAACGTCCAAGTGTTGTCTTGGAGGTTATAAAGCTGTAAACCAGTACAATGGCTGCTACCCAGATCAGTACAGTGGGAATACCACCTGCCAAAGCAAGCTTGTATGCAAATAACATAATTACTGCAACTGATAAAACGGATTTGATAATAACAGCTGTCATACTGTCCGCATCATATCCTTTTTTCAATTTATTTTTTCTGGTCATGATGTTGATCACAACAACCAGAACACTTGCGATAACACCAACTGCCATACAAACAACATTGAGCTGTCCGATCGGTGAGCTGAATACTTTTCCGGAGAAGGCATTTAAGAAGCCGCTCGGGAAAGGTGCAATACTACCGGTTGAGCTGTTTGCACTTAAAAGTGCGGTACCCCAGCCACGGAAAGCAAGATAACCTGCCAGTGTAGCGATCCACGGGGGAACATTTAAGTATGCGATCAGGTATCCGAGGACACTTCCGTAAACAATACCGATCACCATCATCAAAAGAACGGCCAAAAACGGGTTCATTCCCTTGACTACCATAAAGATACCGCCGACGGCACCGATAAAGCATACAAAAGAACCACAGGCCAAATCGATATTACCACCGGTCAACATACACATCAGCATACCGGTTGCAAGAATATACACATATGCATTCTGTGTAATCAGAGCATTAAAGTTTAATGCCTCAAACATCTGTCCTTTTGTTGTTATCGTGAAGAAAAGAAACACAAGAACAAGGACAATTAACATCGTATTTTTTCTTAATACTGCCACTGCATTTTTCATGATTCATCCTCCTCCTTTATTTCTTCTGCTTTTTGGACATTACGTCAAAGACAATCGCGATCAGAAGTACGAGACCTTTAACAACCTTCTGGTAGTTGGCCTCAACACCCATGATACTCATACCCATGTTGATAACACCCATCAAAGTTGCACCAATAACAACACCGAATATATTACCTTCGCCGCCGTATGCGGAAGCACCACCTACGAAGCAGGCTGCGATAGCATCCATTTCATAGCCCTGTCCGAATGTCGGCTGTGCGCCACAGGCTCTTGCTACGGTAAGGATACCTGCCAGACCTGACATGAGGCCCATATTGACATACGCAAAGAAATATACTTTTCTGGGATCAATACCGGAAAGCTT
This sequence comes from uncultured Lachnospiraceae bacterium, assembly GCA_900549665.1. Lineage (GTDB taxonomy): Bacteria > Bacillota > Clostridia > Lachnospirales > Lachnospiraceae > UBA2882. The sequence continues at coordinate 6,839 of URPH01000034.1, forward strand.
GGTTGCTTTTTCATTGCCACCAACTGCGTACAGGTAACGACCCATGGTAGTCTTGGATGTGATGTATCCATATGCAACAAGCACAACTGCAATCCAGATTAAGGAGGTCGGGATACCTTTGTACTGTGCCAGTTTGTAGAATATCCAGATCACAACAGCACATACGATAAACATCTTAATAATCTCTGTTGCCAGAGGAGCTGTTGCATAATCTTTGGTCTTTGCACTGATCCTGTTTTTCAGAACAAATGCAACATAGATCACTGCAATGATAATTCCAAGTAAAAGACAGGTAACATTAAGCGAACCGTTTCCGAATAAATCTGGAACATAACACTCTGCACCGCCACCGAACACATTTAAGAATGTGCTGTTGCCGATACCGACTGTCATACCCTGTAATACTACATTGGACAATCCACGGAATGCATACATACCGGCCAACGTCGCGATAAATGGAGGAACCTTGACATACGCGATCCAGAAGCCCTGCCAGATACCTACTAAAATACCACCGACAAGCATAACTAAAACGGCAACCCATACATTGATGTTTTTGGACATGATCACGGCTCCGATGCCACCGATAAAGCAGACTACGGATCCACATGCCAGATCGATATTACCTCCGGTCAGAATACACAACAACATACCTGCTGCCAATACAAACACATATGCATTCTGTGAAATCAGGTTGTTGATGTTCTGCGGAAGTAAAATTTTACCGCCCGTTTTCCAATAGAAGAAAGCTACTACTAAAATAAGGGCAATTACCATTGTGTATTTTTTTAAAATATCTGTGATTTTTACGCCACCCATTTTTATTCGCTCCTTCCTGATTGTAAAATACTGGCCATAATATTAACCTGTGTGGCTTCGCTGGCATTCATTTCACCAACGATCTTGGCCTCGTTCATGATATAAATACGGTCACTCATACCGATTACCTCAGGTAATTCGGAAGAGATCATGATAACTGACTTGCCTGCAGCCACCAGATCATTGATGATACAGTAAATCTCATATTTGGCACCTACGTCAATACCTCTGGTAGGCTCATCAAGGATCAGTATATCAGGATCGGTAAACATCCATTTTGCAAGCAATACCTTCTGCTGGTTACCACCGGACAGATTGCCGACGTTCTGTTCTACAGAAGGTGTTTTGGTTTTTAATTTCTCTTTGTATTCAACAGCAACCTGATACTCTTTATCTACATCGATAATATTGTGATTGCTGACGCCTGCCATATTGGCAAGAGAAGTATTGACACGGATCGGATTGCTCAGTACCAAACCATTTCCTTTTCTGTCTTCTGTTACATATGCAAGCTTTGCATTGATGGCTTCACGAGGATTTTTCAATACAACCTCTTTGCCGTTGATTGTCAGGGTACCGGAAATATTAGCTCCGTAGGAACGTCCGAAGATACTCATGGCAAGCTCGGTACGTCCGGCTCCCATCAATCCGTAAATACCGACAACTTCGCCCTTTCTGACATTCATATGTACATTGTCTACAACCTTGCGCTCCGGGTATAACGGATGATGTACGGTCCAGTTTTTGACTTCCATATTGATGTCACCGATCTTAACATCGTGGCGTTTCGGGAAACGGTCGGTGATCTCACGGCCAACCATTCCTTTGATGATACGGTCTTCGTTGATTTCCATTTCATGACAGTTCATAGTCTCGATAGTGGAACCATCACGGACAACGGTAATCTTATCAGCTACATATACAACTTCGTTTAATTTATGTGTGATGATGATCATCGTCATGCCCTGCTTTTTAAACTCTAACATCAGGTCAAGCAGTGCCTTGGAATCTGTTTCATTGAGGGAAGAGGTCGGCTCATCCAAAATCAGCAGCTTTGCTTTTTTAGCAAGTGCTTTTGCAATTTCAACCAACTGCTGTTTACCGGTACCGATCTCTTTGATCAGTGTCCTGGATGATTCGGAAAGACCTACCATTTTGAGGTATTTGTCAGCCTCGCCGTAGGTTTCATTCCAGTTGATCGCATTTTTTCTTCCTCTTTCATTTCCGAGGAACATGTTTTCTCCAATAGACATCTGAGGAACTAACGCTAATTCCTGATGAATAATAACAATTCCTTTTTGTTCGGAATCTTTGATTTTATGGAACTGGCACACCTCTCCGTTGTAGATGATGTCGCCTTCGTAGGTTCCATATGGATAAACACCACTCAGAACATTCATAAGTGTGGATTTACCCGCACCATTCTCTCCTACCAGTGCGTGGATTTCTCCCTCTTCAACCTGCAAATTTACATTGTCTAAAGCTTTAACACCGGGGAAGGTTTTGGTAATGTTTTTCATCTCAAGTAATACTTTTGCCAAACTTATCCCTCCATTTCAAAGAAATTTCTCATAGTTTTTCTTGTTTTTAATATTAAGTCATACGTTTACTAGAATAAACAGGCGGGTTAATTACCCGCCTGCTATAAAACTTTGAATATCTCGGTCGATATTACTGTAACTGATCCTCTGTGTAGTATCCAGAGTCAATTAATAATTCTTTGTAGTTGTTTACATCTGCGAATACAGGCTGGCAAAGGTATGAAGGAATAACTCCTGATCCATTGTCATATGTTGTTGTGTCGTTTACATCAACGGTTTCGCCTTTTAAGATCTGGCCAACCATCTTAACAACCTGGCTTGCAAGTGTACGAGTATCTTTGAATACTGACATAGACTGTTTTCCGGCAATGATGTTCTTTACGTTTTCAACGTCGCAGTCCTGACCGGTTACGATCGGGTATGTTCCGTTGTAGTTAGCTGCTAATGCGTTTTCTACGCCAAGTGCAGTAGAGTCGTTTGAACATAACCAAACATCTACGTTTGTACCATCTGAGTAGTTAGATGATAAGATATTTTCTGCTCTTGACTGAGATGTTTCTGTTGCCCATAAAGGAGTTGCACACTCGTCAAATGTCTTCTGTCCTGAAACAACGTTTAATTTGCCTGATTCGATGTAAGGTTTTAATACATCGTATGCACCGTTGAAGAAGTAGCCTGCATTGTTATCACCAGGGTCACCGGCTGTGATCTCAAGGTTGAAAGGACCTGCTGCATTGTCAAGATCCAGTGTATCTACGATGTACTGGCCCTGAACGGTACCTACCATGTAGTTATCGAATGTTGCATAGTATGAAACAGCATCTGAATTCATTAACAGACGGTCATATGCGATAACAGGAATGTTGGCATCTTTTGCCATGTCTAATGCTTCACCAAGTGAAGAACCTTCGATTGCTGCGATAACCAATACGTCAGCACCGCTTGAGATCATGTTTTCAATCTGTGAAACCTGTGTCTGAACATCGTTTGATGCATACTGTACGTCTACATCGTATCCTGCTGCTTTTAATTCAGCTTCCATGTTGGAACCATCCTGATTCCATCTCTGTAAGTCTTTTGTGGGCATTGATACACCAACTCTTGTACCATTTGCTGAAGCTTCTGAAGCTTCTGAAGATGTTGAAGCATCACTGCCTGTTGTTCCGGCATCTGAAGAACCACATCCAACTAATAATGATGCAACTACAGCTACACTTAAAACTGCACTAAGTAATTTCTTTTTCATGTTTGAAATTCCTCCCTTAAATATTATATACTTTTTCGCCCAAGGGAAACGATCTGTCTCCCTGTTACATTTATCAATATATCACAGGACCAATAGCAAATGTTTGCGAAATTCTGTATTTTTCCACGGAGCGTGCACGAGCAAATTTTTGATATATAGCATTTTTTTGTAAAAAACAAATCGAAGCCCACAACAAAATGCTAATTTGTTTGCAGATATCTTTCATACAAGCACATCCATCAGGGCATATCCTTGTCAACAGCTGTCTCGTTGCCATCATCTCCCACATTCAGATACACATCCTCTCTCAGATGGAAGCCACTGTCAATGATCACAGCATCCATATTGGCGGCTGTCACAGACACCGGATCAAGCACAATACCGGGCACAATGTAGGTTCCGTCCGATACATGGGCATTGATTCCCTCCGGCATATTTCCTTCAATCAATCCGATGGTACATTCCACTGCTGTCCGCGCCTGTACCTCTACCGGCTTGTAAACAGTCATAAGCTGTGTGCCTTCCACAATGCGCTGGCATGCCTCCAGATCTGCATCCTGTCCGGTCACCAGAATCTCTCCGGCCTTTCTTTTTTCGGCAAGAACACGGATCGCCTGTGTGGCAATGCTGTCATTTCCGCACATAATAGCATCGATCTCGTCCAATACCTCCGGATGACTGTAAATATATTCCGACGCATACTCCGGCCGCCAGTTATCCGCATACATGGTATCCACGATCTCATTGCCGTTTTCCTGCATTTTTTTAGTAAAGCCTTCATTTACCATGGATACGTTGTTATCGGTTGTCGGACCGGAAAGGACCAGCACCTTTCCATTTGTTATCCCATTCTGAACAAGTGCTTCTCCCATCAGCTCCCCTACAGCTTCATTGTCAAATGAAATATACAGATCCACATCCGCATTGTAGATCATACGGTCATAGGCAATCACAATAATTCCCGCATCCTTTGCTTTTTTGACAACCTCGGACAGACCATCCGAATCAACACTTACGATCAGTATCGCATCCATCTTTTTATCGATCAGGTATTCAATCTGGGCAATCTGTTCCTCAACATCACCGTTGGCGTTCTGAACATTGACTTCTGCACCAAGCTCTTTTGCCATTGTGACAAAAATATCCCGGTCCCGCTCCCATCTCTCGATCAGAAACGAATCAAAGCTGAAACCAATCTGAAGTTTGTCCTCTTCCTGTTTATCCGCCTCTTCTTTCTGCGTCCGTCCGCCGCAGCCGCTTAAAAGACACATCACAAGAAGAACCAACACAAAAAATGTATTTCGTTTATTAAAAAATGCTTTAGCCATTCTGCTGCTCCTTATATTCTGTCGGGGTCAGCCCCACGTTCTTTTTAAAGGTTCTGCTAAAATAATTGGGATCCGCATAGCCGACCTGTGCACAGATCTCCTTCATGGACAGGCCGGATCCGGTCAGAAGCTCTTTCGCTTTTTCCATACGGATAGCCGTCAGATATTCAATAAAGTTCTGTCCGGTTTCTTCTTTAAATATTTTACTGAAATAATACGGACTGATATCAACAGCTCTTGATACATCATCCAGAGATATCTCTTTTTGATAATTGGCAAGGATATATGCCTTGGCCTGACTGATAACACCGCCGGATTGTGTTGCCATATTGTCAGATACCTCTCTTGCGGCCTGACTCATCTTATCGATAAACCAGCCCCGCACCATTTCCATATCCGTCATTCCCGTAATTGCCGGCAGATAATCCTGTCTTGACCGGAAACGATAGGTTCTGCCACCTGCATTGTAGCTGATGGTCTCCGCGCGCAGGACAAATTCCAGAACCTTCAGTTTGATATCATATTCACAGTTTCCATAGTTTTCCATCATCCAGTCAAAATACCGGTTGACAACTGTGCAAAGTGCATCAACATTGCCCTTTTTGGTCTCTTCAAAAATCTCATGCTCTGTTTCAACCGGATAATTTTCCTCATAATCACAAGTGATCGGGACGTCATCCACATGCGCCACGCTTCCGTCAGTCTGCAATAAGGCCTTCAGTGCTTCATTGTAGGATTTCATGGAATCCTGCAGTCTGCCAATGGAGCCGAATCCCATGCGGAAGGAAACGTCCGTCCTCTTTCTCAGCTTTCTTACAAGCTCTCTTGCTTTATCGATCAGAGCTATTCTTTCATTATAATTAAGGTTTTCCTTTTCGGCCGGAATCAAAATAGCGATTTTATTTGCCATGACCGATCCCATGATGCACGGAAAATATCCTTTTACAATCTCGCGTACCTCATTGTAATGATCCTGCACTCTTACCGAGGTTCCGACTGCATTGGTCATATGATTTCCCACCTGATCCTGTCCAAATACGAGCGCCGACATATAGCAGTAATCTGCTTTGAACTCCAGAAGTGTCTTGAAATTTTCGATATCATCCACAAAATATTCCTGAAACAGCAGATTATAAATAAGTCCGTTTTCAATGATCGGTACGACCGTTTCCATTTTTTCACGGATCATGAGCTCCTCGCTTCTCTTCTTCCGGTCCTTGTCAATCATGGACATCGCCTTTTTCAGTACTTCAACGATCTTGCTCTTTTCGACCGGCTTATTGAGATACTCCAATACGCCAAGGTTAATTGCTTCCTTGGCATAATCAAATTTATCGTATGCACTCATAACAATAAAAATTGTACTGCCATTATTCCGCCGGATCTCTTTCATTGCCTCAATTCCGTTGATTCCCGGCATCTGAATATCCATAAAGGCAATATCCGGGCGGAAATGCTCCGCCAGCTCAATCACATTTCTCCCGGTTTTGGCAGATTCTATCTGACAGCTTTCCTTAAATTCCTTTTCAATGATAAACCGCAGGGAATCGATCACGATCCCCTCATCATCAGCCAGCATAATTTTATACATGGACTTCCACCTCTTCCTTTGAAAGCGGAATCGAAATTACGACCCGTGTTCCCTTATTTTTTCCCAATGAATAAATTTCAAATATATCATCGACATCATAAAACAACCGCAGTCTGCTGATCACATTCTGTAGTCCGATGCCATTTGAATCCTCTCTCGTATTATTTTCAAATTCCTGATCCGACATAATCTTTGCAACGGCATCGTCTGATATTCCCACACCATTGTCCTCAATCACAAGGCATACGGTTTCATGGTCATCCTTTTCATATAATTCAACCCGGATGATACCTTCCCAGGGAATCCCGCGAATACCGTAATTAACACTGTTTTCTATAACAGGCTGTAAAATCATACTCGGAATGACAAGATCCGTCAACGACTCATCAATATCCTTTTCATAATGTATTTCACCCGAGAAACGCACATTCAGAATATAAATATAGGTATCGATCAGTTCCAGTTCCTCACGCAAGGTCACCGTGTCATGATTTTTCTTTATATTATAGCGAAAAAACTGTGCAACGTTCTGGACATATTCATAGGTACGGTCCGCATCCTCCATCATGGCAAGCTGGGCTCCCGCATTTAATGTATTAAACAGAAAATGCGGATTGATCTGCGCCTGCAGATACTTTAGCTGCGCATCCTTCAGATGGGTCTCCATCTTGAGTTCCTTTTCCTTGAGCGCACGCTCATTGTCCATACTCGTGCGAAGTCTTCCGATATAGTTGCGGATACTGACCACCATTTGATTGAAAGCACTGCTCACCACACCGATCTCATCCTTGGACGTAACGGCAAGCATATCAACATCCAGATTGCCGGCCGCCACCTCATTGGCCACTTCCGATAAGGATGTCAAAGGTCTTGTAATATCCCTGACGACCATCAAAACTAAAAATACGTTGGCAAATGCCACAAATAAAAATACGATCATATTAACAACCTCCACGTAACGGAGCGCCTTGGACATAGCCGCATAATTAGTGGAATTATATTTAAACTGTGACATATTAAGGCTTCCGATGTAGGCTTTCAGATAATTGTATATCGTCGTCGCCTCTTCATTGTAATATCGGTATTTTTCGACATTCCTGCCACGCTTTGCCTCAATCGCAAACTCCGTATATCCCAGATATTTTTCTGACATATTGCGGATGTTGCGTTCCATGCGCTGTACCTCACTTCCGGTGATCTGATCGGACAGATCCTCCAGACTGGAGCTGTACTCCTGATAGGATTTGTAATAGGCATCCATCGAATCGGTTGTCTTGGTATTGAGATAATTGTCCATATCATTCTGTACCTTATCCAGCATATCGGACAGGGAATTCAAATTGATATTGCTGACATAAATCTGATCCAGCCGGCGCATCATGGCGTTGATATCGATATACATAAACAGATTCACAGCCAGTACCAGGATTGTCGTAACAAAAAATACCAGCATCAGCTTTTTCTGAATGGAAAGATCATTTATTTTCCGACGAAGTCTCATTCACTCTCTCCTTCCATATAAGAATCCACATTGTCCCGGCGCACTACATACGTGTCAACAGTATAATAATCATTGACATAGCCGTCATCCAGATAATCATTGAGAGCCGTCACACAATACCGTCCCATCTGTGCCGTATCCATTGATATCGTTGAAAAAACAATATCCTTTCTGACAGCATTTAAAATGGAATCCGAATCATAGTATCCGATAATATTGGTCTTACCGACACGATTGTAGTCGATAACCGCCTGATAAACACAGTTGGTGTGGATTTCATTGAGGCAGACCAGAATATCCGGCACAGATTTTTGTCCCATAAAAATATCCCGGATGGATTCCTCTGCCGTAAACGCACCTGAGTCATCCACCGAATAGGTTTCAATGGAAATGCGGTCTGCAAAAGATTTGTTTTTGGCAATTTCTTCCTTGATGCCGGACAACAAAAGATTTTGCCCGGTGCTGTCATCCTCATTTCCAATCAGTACCATAACCGATAACGGTGTACCGCCATTGTATAAATTGTCATTCTGCGAAAGCATCTGGCCGACCAGCGTGGTAATTTCCTTTCCGTATGTCTGTCCCAGATTGTATCTGCTGATTCCGACAAAGCTGATACGCTCACTGTCAGAAACATCCTGCGAAACCATAACAACCGGAATCCCGTTCTCAGCAGCCTTCTCCAGCTTCTGCCGGATTCCTTCTCCATCCTCGCCCTCTAAAATAATACCGTCCACATCTGAAGCGATTGCAATATCCAGCCGCTCTTCTATGCTGTAATTGGTGCCTACATTTCCGGCAAACAGTTCCACATATGCATCTGAGTTTTCACCTTCCTCTTTTGCACCGCTATAAACAGACTGCCAGAAATCAGCACTGTCATCTGTTGTGATCATGGCATAATACTTGCCGTAATTTTTATAATCCTGTATCTCTTCCTGCAGATTGTTTTTATCGTACTGCACCCGGAAAATATGAACTCCCAGAAAACTGACGACAACCATCAGAACCAATAGAAGAACCGGTGTGACAGTATAAAATTTTTTTGATGAATACTTATTTTCTTTTTTCATAGGGTTATTTCTCCTGTGACCATATCCTTACCGTCTTCTGAAAAAGCCCCGGTTATCACAAATCCCAGCTTTTTGCACAATTCCTCCGATGCCCGGTTTTCCTTTTGATATATGACCCGGATCGTTTTCATATCCAGGCTTTTGCAATACTTTAAAATAGCTCTGCATACTTCATATGCATAGCCCCTTCTCTGATACTCTTTTCCTATTATAAATCCAATTTCAGGTGTATCGTATCCGTCCCTGAATGCGAGACCGGCTCGTCCGATCAGCCTGTTTATCTGCTTTTCCACAATGACCCAGATACCCAGTCCGCAAAAACGGTAAACATGCTCAATATAATCTTTCATATAAGCAAGCTCCTGCTCACGGTCCTCATATAAAGCTTCCGTATATCTGCTGATTTCCGGATCCGCATACACCTCATATAAAGCGTCCAGATCCTCCGGTGTCATCTCCCGGAGCACACAACGCTCTGTCTCCAGTATGGTCCATGGAATATGGAAAAATCTTTTATAAATATCACACAGATATGCATAGTCAATTCCTTCAAAATCCATAACCGCATAAGGAATCTGCTGCATGGGAGCATTTTGATTGCCTTCATGTAAAAATAAAAGGGAGGGTATCTGCTCTGTGGCAGCCAGCCGGCAGAGCTTCGGAATATCTGTGATGCAGAAATCTGCCGGATGGTTGTCTTTATCTTGCATGACTACATCCATACCGCCGGACAGCTCCATGCCCGCCGCATCATCTATCCACTTAAGAGTCAGTCGGATATCCGACTTCGGAGCCAGTACTTTTTTCAATAAATCCACCTGCTCATCAGGCACCGCTTTTGTAAATATCAAAAAAATATGTGTGATTTCAACCTCATACATGGTCTGTTCCTTTACATCCATTTCATTTTTCGTTAGAATGAGATTAGTTTATTATCATTATATATGATTCCAGACAAAGAAACAAACAGGAGGTTTAAAAATGGCACAAAATCCAATTGTAACCATTACTATGGAAAACGGCGATGTCATGAAGGCAGAATTATATCCCGACATTGCTCCGGTTTCTGTCAACAACTTTATCAGTCTGATCAGCAAAGGCTATTACGATGGCCTGATTTTCCACAGAGTCATCCGTGGCTTTATGATCCAGGGCGGATGTCCTCAGGGCACCGGAATGGGCGGCCCCGGTTATTCTATCAAGGGTGAGTTTGCACAGAACGGTTTTCAAAATGACTTAAAGCATACCGAAGGTGTATTGTCCATGGCCAGATCCATGATGCCCAACTCAGCCGGCAGTCAGTTCTTTATCATGCACAAGACCTCTCCTCATCTTGACGGAGCCTATGCTGCATTTGGAAAGATCACCGAAGGAATGGACATTGTGAATAAAATCGCTGAGACACCGACAGATTACTCTGACAGACCCTTGGAGGATCAGCGTATCAAATCCATGACAGTTGACACCTTTGGCGTGGACTATCCCGAACCTGAAAAAATGTAAATAGATAAGCAGAGTTTTTTTACACAGTCTCCGGCGGGGAATACCCCTCTGCGGTCTGACGCGGTCTGGGCCCCTGCTATATTCGTTCACGG
>URPH01000035.1 GCA_900549665.1 uncultured Lachnospiraceae bacterium
GAAATTTTCTCTTGGAATTTTTCAGGGTTGCATTGCTGTTTAGTTTTCAAGGTTCGGATGGTTGGAAATAACCAACGGAGAAGGAGGGATTTGAACCCTCGCGCCGCTATTAACGACCTACTCCCTTTCCAGGGGAGCCCCTTCAACCTCTTGGGTACTTCTCCAAAAAAGTTGAAAAACTATTTTACCATCTGTATTGAGCTCGGAAGCTCAACGGAGAGGGTGGGATTCGAACCCACGCGCCCTTGCGGACAAACGGTTTTCAAGACCGCCTCGTTATGACCACTTCGATACCTCTCCACTCGTGTCAAGCTGTTGTCTCTCAGCCGACGCAAGTGTTATTCTATCAAAGTTATTTTTTAGAGTCAATAACTTTTTTCAAATTTTTTACAAAATTTTTTATTTTATGATATCCGGCTCCAAAAACATAAATTTGATGTACATTTATCTGCGGTGAAATTTTACCTTCCAACCGACATTCTTCCTGTATTTCAAGGGCCTATCCGTGCGCTAAGCACATAATAATCCGCTATCATGGCGCAGAGTTATTTTCGTGTTTCAGAAACACTTCCGCAATCTCAAGATCCTCCGGTGTGGTCAGTTTGATATTCTGATAGCTTCCCTCAACAAATTTCACTTTATGATCGGTAAAGAGCTCTGCCACCATTGCATCATCTGTGATCGCAGCTCCTTTTTCCAACAGACGCTTTTCTTCCTGCAGAAGCTTTTCATATGCTCCATGTATCAATGGATAAGAAAAGATCTGCGGTGTCTGGATCAGCCACACCCGGTTTCTGTTGGGGGTACTTTCACAGAATCCATTTTCATCACTGATCTTGATCGTATCCTTTACAGGCATACCGACAACACACGCCCCATATTTTACAACAGCCTCCATGCCTCTTTCAATAATAGAAGGATTGGCAAACGGTCTGGCACCATCATGTATCAGGACGTAATCGCAATCTGCTTCTACCGCTCGCAGCCCATAAGCCACGGAATGATATCTTTCTTTCCCACCGGTAACGATTGCCCTGACTTTTTGAAAACCATATTTTTTGACAATGTTTTCCCTGCAGTAATCCTGCATCCCATCACCGGTCACCAGAATCACATCATCAACCAGACTTTCTTCAAAATTTTTCAGAGAATAATAAAGAACAGGCTTTCCGTCCAAAAGCAGAAACTGCTTTGCCACATCAGAACCCATTCTTTTTCCCTGCCCTGCAGCCAGTACAATGGCAGTTGTTTTCATATATCCAGTCCGGATCTGTCCATGACAGATCTTTTTCCTTTCTTTCTTCTACAATATTAGTCCTAGCGCTCGCCCAGCTTCAGATTGGGAATCGCATTAAGATCCCAGCCACTGCGCGTTCCCTGCATATATTCATAATATCCGGCAGCACCGATCATAGCCGCATTGTCCGTACAAAGAATCGGGCTTGGGCAATAAAATTCCACTCCGTTTTCTTTGCATGCTTTTTCAAATGCAGCACGTAATGCCGAGTTGGAAGCTACTCCACCCGCTATTGCCAGCTTTTTAAAGCCATATGTTTGTACACCGGTCATGGCATGCTCTACCAGTACATCTACAACTGCCTTTTGGAAGGAAGCTGCCACATCTGCCGCAGGAACCGGCTCGTGCTTCATTTCGCAGGAATTGATATAGTTGAGAACCGCTGATTTTAGCCCACTGAAGCTGAAATCATATTCGCTGCCTTCCACCTTTGCTCTCGGAAAATGAATGGCATCCGGGTTGCCTTCTTTGGACACTTTATCAATCTTGGGACCGCCCGGATAACCGAGTCCGATCGCGCGTGCCACCTTGTCAAAGGCCTCTCCGGCAGCATCATCCCTGGTTGCTCCAAGAATCTGATACTTTCCATAATCCTCTACTACCACCAGATGCGTATGTCCTCCTGATACAACCAGACACGCAAACGGCGGCTCAAGCTCTTTATGCTCGATATAATTGGCACTGATATGCCCCTCAATATGATGGACTCCGACCAGCGGTTTGCCAAGCGCAAATGCAAGAGATTTGGCAAAAGAGACTCCTACCAGCAATGCTCCCACAAGGCCCGGTCCATAAGTCACGGCAATCGCTGTGATCTGATCCATGGTCATTTCGGCGTCCTTTAGTGCCTGTTCCACAACCTGATTGATTTTTTCAATGTGCTTTCTGGAGGCAATTTCAGGTACAACACCTCCATAAAGTGTATGTAGGTCAATCTGGGATGAGATTACGTTGCTCAAAACCTCACGACCGTTTTTTACAACAGAGGCTGCTGTTTCATCACACGAACTTTCAATTCCCAAAATATAAATATCTTCTGTCACAATTCCACTTCCTGTTTTTATATAATGATATCAGGGTCAAAAGGTATTTTGCCCCTAACTTGATCACTCACTCGTCTGCTTATTGGGATTAACCGCCTTCCAGCCGTAAATCTTGTAGTGTGAATCCTCGTCTTTTCTTAAAATAAAACAAAGCGTTGTCTGATAAAGCAGTCCATCCTGCTTGATATCATAAACACAGTACAGACGGGCACACTCATGTCCATCCTTTTCAAAGGTTTCAACATCCAGACTGGACGAAGGAGCAAAGCTCGATATCGTTCGTCCGCTTTCCTTAAAAGCCTCAACATCTGACTTTAATAAGTCCAGATATGTTTCCTCTTTTTGATTGTTTACCAGCTCATCATCATAGATTTCGCGCATTCTCAGGCCAAGAGCCTGCAGTTCCTCATCGGTGTGTTCTTCATTGTAAAAGCACTCCGTGATCTCACTGAAGTACTTAACTACTTCTCGCGGTGTCGGCGGATAATTGGTCTGAAGATCACGACTGAGTACTCTCTCGCTTTCCGTCATGGTCTCAACATCTGTTTCCTCTGATCCGGCCGGTGTATTCCGGTTGGACAGATAAAAATAATAGCCGAGAACCAATGCCACCAAAACGATGATCAGCACGATTTTTCTGGTCCCCTTAATCTTTTTCATATGTCATTCTTCCTCAAAACAAAGCTCCACAGTCTTCCCATCCCGGGCCGCATGAGCACGCGGAAAGATCTTTTTAACATCCCTCATGTATTCTTCGGGACGCGTCAGGGACGGACTATAGTGCGTAAGCCAAAGCTCCTTAGGGTCTGCTTTTGCAGCAATCGTCGCAGCTTCTTCAAACATCATATGTCTGTGTTCTTTGGCCTTGGCAAGCTTTTCCCTTTCACCATACATACCTTCCAGAATCAACAAATCTGTATCTGCCGCATATTTTTCGATCAGGGGCGTCGGTCTGGTATCAGTACAATAAGTGACACTGATCCCACGGCGATCCTCCCCCATGACCATATCCGGCGTATAAAAGCAGCCTTCATATTCGACACTTTCACCGTGCTGCAGACGATTCCAACAGGCAACCGGAATATTTTGTTCCTTGGCACGGTCAACTTGAAATTTGCCGTTCCGCTCAACAGAAATACGGTAGCCATAGCAGATCACATTGTGGCAGACTTTAAATGCATCAATATGAAAGCCCTCAAACTGAAAGCGTTCTTCATCCTGTGTAATTTCTTTGAATACAATCGGAAAAGGAAGCTCCGGCGCGATCACACGCAGCGAGTTGACAACTCTCTCCAGTCCCTTGGGACCGATCATCAGAAGCGGGCTGGTGCGTTCGGCATTGCCCATGGTAAGAAGCATTCCCGGCAGGCCGCTGATATGATCAGCATGATAGTGTGTAAAACACATAATATCAATCGGTTTAGGGCTCCATCCCTTTTCCTTCATTGCGATCTGGGTACCTTCTCCGCAATCAATCAATATACTTTGTCCATTATACCTTGCCATCATTGATGTCAGGTAGCGATATGGTAACGGCATCATTCCGCCTGTTCCAAGAAGGCACACGTCCAACATTTATATAAGCTCCGTTTCCTCTTTTTTTGATGGTGGAATCCGAAATGTGCCGACCAGCTCATCATAACACTGCTCACACAGATCCCACTTGTGATGTTCCCCGTCTTTTCGGGAAAAATATCCAAAAACCTGGTCTGCTCCAAAACAACCTGCCCGAAGCATCCCATTTTCCACAGGCATTTCTCTTCCGCATTTGTTGCAGAAAACCTTTTTTAAAATATGATTGTCAAATTCTCTCATCTGTCATGTTCCTTTCCGTTTTCCGATGCGTATAAAATCCAACTATCCTGTCGGTCAGAGCATTTTGCCCTGTCAAGCAGTTAGTCATTGCTAATTATCTTGATTATACAGGAACATGTATCTATATCCTAGCGGTAATGTTTACCGTTAATGTCTATCTTTTCCACATGATGACAGCGTCTTCCGTGGGCTTTTCATAGAAGTTTTTGCGGATTCCTTCTGAAACAAATCCCAGCTTTTCATACAAAGCGACTGCTGCCGCATTGGACCTTCGCACCTCCAGTGTAGTATACAGATACCCTCTCTGTATCAGTCCGTCCAAAAGCTGTCTGACCATCTGCTCTCCGATGCCGCCACGGCGATACGCCTCGGTCACAGCGACCTGATTGATATCCGCTTCATCACACACTCCATAAGCTCCACAGTATCCGACAACCCTGTCATCTGCTACTGCGACAATATAATATGCGTCGTTTTTTTGAAGTGCATCCACAAAGCCCTGTTTTGACCACGGCACGCTAAAGCATTCCTTTTCAATCTCTACCACGGTATCAAGGTCATCCATGGTCATTTCGCGGATCATAATCTCATTATCTGGAAGCATTTTCTTTCTCCATGCGTTCTCTTTCAGCCTGCGATAAGCGCAGATATTCCGGCTTGTGCTCATAGGCCTTTACAAGGCGGCCTTCTTTGGCATATTGCAATGCCAGAACCGCAACTGCACCCGCATGCTGTCTGTTGCAGTTAGCCGGTGCGAATCCAAACGGAACAGAAAGCTCTGTCCGGATGGCTTCTTTCTGGATTGGCACAGCATCACCCAGAAACATGACCGGACGCCCCAGTTCATTTAATTCCCGGATAACGGTATGCATATCCTCTACAAATTGTGGTTTTTCTATTTTAAATACAAAGCCGTTTTCTTCTCCGTCCTTCCACTCAAAGGAGTAGAAGCCGGAATAAACCTGATTGCGTCTGGCATCCATGATCGGACATATGATGCCGTCAAAGCCTAAAAGCTGGTAAGCCATGGCATCCATGGTCGGTATCTCCGCAATAGGAAGATCCAAAGCCTCTGCAAGCCCCTTGGCGGTTGCCGAGCCGATACGAAGCCCGGTAAACGAGCCCGGTCCTGCTGCCACAGCCACAACATCCACTGTCGAAAGATCCAGCTCGATCATTTCTTTTACTTCATTTAACATAGGAAGCAACGTCTGCGAATGTGTCTTTTTGTAATCAATCGTATACTCTCCAATCAGGCGGTCATCTTCGATAACTGCCACACTTGCCACGAGACCGGAACTGTCTATTGCAAGAATCTTCATAAATATTCACCTGTTTATTCTTTATTTTTCACCCGCCGTCTTTTTCTTATCTGACGGATCGGTAATCGTAATCTTACGATAATCAAAGCCTTTTTCCAGATCTTTTTCTATTGTAACCCAGCGTGTCTCATCGGGCATGATATCCCGGATAAGATCAGCCCACTCCACGAAGGAGACTCCTTCTCCGTAAAAGCAGTCTTCATATCCGATTTCATCCATTTCCTCCGGGTCGCCGATCCGGTACACATCAAAGTGATAAAAAGGCAGTCTGCCCTCATCATAAACCTGCAGTATCGTAAACGTCGGACTGTTGACCGGCTCTGTGATACCAAGCCCGGCTGCCACTCCCTGCGTAAACACCGTCTTTCCGACACCAAGATCTCCAATCAGAGCGTATACCTCTCCCGCCTTGGCATTTTGGCCGATCTTAAAACCACACTGATATGTTTCTTTGGGTTGAAATGTTTCTATTATCATCTTAAATCAATCGGCAAATACTTTTGCCATTATTCCTTTATTGTTTTATTTTGATCTTTTTAGGATCCAGATGTGTAGATAATACCTGAATCAATGCTGTTGCATCCGGCGTAAGATCCCTTCTTGGGAAAATGGATGCTCTGTTTTTGCCTGTGTAAACAATAATGCTGTTGGAAGTAGCCACTGCCTTGAGAATATAATCCCAGCCGATCACATCCTGTACATCGCCCTGTGAAACAGCCATTCCTTCTTTATAAAAGGTATAACGCAACGGTTTCTGAAAGGTTTCCTGCATAGCCTGCTGTCTGGACATCAGAAACAGGTTAGCCGGAATATAAACAACCACGATAATTCCAAATATCAGATACAACGCACTTGCTCCTTTGGCAAAATACGCATAAATCATGAGACACCCAATAATAGTTGAAAGCAGTCCACCCAGTGAAGTATAAGCATGCCGCAGTGAATAATCAAATAAATCGGAAGCCTTGATATGCACATCCACTTCGTAAATCGGATCTGTCAGCTCTGTTTTTTCATAAGCCGGTTCCTCTGATGCTTCTGTATTGTCCTGTGGTACGGCATCTGTAGTCTTTTCTTCCATTCCTGCATCAGTCTCTGCATCCATGTTTTCTGTCTCTAAGACATCTTTTTTTGTATCGCTCATATATCCGGTCTCCTGAATGTATATTTCTGTAATCGTCACAGTCGATGAAACGGCCCTGACCAGTCATATTTTATAAAAAGGTGGCTAAGCCCAGTCACACATTTTTATTATACTTGATTTTTACAAAAGTGCAAGCAATAGGCACGGCTAACCTGTCAATTAGATATCCTGATCAGAAATCTGTCATATGGCAATCAAATACCAAAAAAAGCCTCGGACCGCATCGCATCTATATGCTGCAGTCCAAGGCCCTTTATTTTCAATCTCATCTTACTTTTAACAGCCTATAGAGGCCGTTGTCTCAGCATGCCTTTGCCGTACTTTACTCTTCATTTCCTTTTAAAATCGGAGAAAGTCGTTTGTAAATCAAAAATGTGATAACGACGCTGATCAGTCCCTTGATGCAGGTAAACGGTGCATTAAAGACGATCAGGCACTCTAAAATATTGTGCACGCCGCTAAAGATCAGCTGATATGCGGAAAGGATAGCTTCCTTTGGCATAAAATTGTAGTAGATCGGGTAAACCAGAAAATAATTGGAAACGATACTGAAAAGTCCCATCAGCACAGCCCCCAGAACGGATCCGATCAAAGCACCGGTACGGGTCTTTTTAAAACGGTATACACCTCCGGCAACCAGTACAAAGGATGCACCCAGCAAGAAATTGCTCAGCTCTCCTACGCCACCTGTCGTTGTAATAAACAGATGCAGTACGTTTTTGATCAGACAGATGATCACGCCTGCCACCGGTCCGTATGCAAAGGAGCCGATCAAAGCAGGAAGCTCGGATAAATCCATCTTGATGAAGCTGGGCATAAACGGAACCGAAAAGTCCAAAAACATCAATACATATGCAATGGCAGACAGCATTGCCGTACCTGTCAGTTTGCGCATGCTAACTTTCTTTTTTGTGCCTCTGTTGACTGTTACCTGTGTTGTTTTTTCACTCATGTCTGTGATCTCCTTTCAAATGAATGCATATCTGCCAACACGACAGCATGCATATAACATATAAAAAGGACGCTTCTTCCTGTGTGATTTGGATAAAAAAAATCCCCGACAAACGATCGGGGATTATCCATTCACAAAAAGCCAAGCCATCGAAACGGCTCATCTGACTTTCTTCTCTCATCCAGACTATACTGTCGGCCCCGGAATCACACCGGATCATGCAATCATTGCTCGCGGGCTTTACCGCCGGTAGGGAATTTAACCCAACCCCGAAGAATTGTTCTTTTCAATTGCAGATTATATACGATTGTACTGCATTATGCAAGTACCAAAATCAGGAAAAGTATTTTTCCGCACACGCTTTTTAAAACCGCATAGTCAGCTGGATCCTCTTTTTGGCAAGATCCACACTCATTACTTCCACTTCCACAATATCTCCTACACTGACAGCCTCAAGTGGATGCTTGATATAACGGTCGGTAATCTTGGAGATATGCACCAATCCGTCCTGATGCACACCGATGTCCACAAAAACGCCAAAATCAATGACATTGCGCACGGTACCCTTCAGACGCATGCCCGGTTTCAGATCTTCCATATTCATGACATCGCTTCGAAGGATCGGAGCAGGCATATCCGCACGCGGATCGCGGGAGGGCTTTTCCAACTCCTTGGCAATATCAGAAAGGGTCATTTCACCGACACCCAGTTCTGCTGCCAGAGCCTTCATTTCCCTGCTTCCGGATTTAGGCATGGCTAACTTGGCATGTCCGACATCGGAAAGAGTCTGGCCTGTCTTTTCCAAAAGAGCCTTGGCTGCCGCATAGGATTCCGGATGCACACTGGTGGCGTCCAGCGGATTTTTACCATCGCGGATACGCAAAAAGCCTGCGCACTGCTCATATGCCTTGGGGCCTAATTTGGCAACCTTTAAAAGCTCCTTCCTCTCCTTGAAGGCTCCGTTATTTTCTCTGTATTCAACAATATTTTTGGCAATCACCTTGGTAATACCGGAAATATAAGAAAGTAAGGACGCAGACGCTGTATTTAAGTCAACACCCACGCTGTTTACGCAGTCTTCAACCACCCCACCGAGGGCTTCATCCAGCTTTTTCTGGTTCATATCATGCTGGTACTGGCCTACACCGATAGACTTGGGATCGATCTTAACAAGCTCTGCAAGCGGATCCTGCAAACGTCTGGCAATTGAAGCCGCACTTCTCTGTCCCACGTCAAAATTGGGAAATTCCTCGGTTGCAAGCTTGGAAGCCGAATATACACTGGCTCCTGCTTCATTGACGATCACATAAGAGATCAGCAGCTTGCTTTCCTTGATAAAGTCCACGATCACCTGCTCTGATTCTCTGGAAGCCGTACCGTTACCGACTGAAATCAAAGATACATGATATTTGGTGATCAGCTTTTTCAGCTCTGCCTTAGCTTCTGCTACCTTGTTTTGGGGCGCCGTCGGAAAAATCACCTTGGTATCGAGCACCTTTCCGGTCTCGTCAACAACAGCCAACTTGCAGCCGGTACGGAAGGCCGGATCCCAGCCGAGCACCACTTTTCCGGTAATCGGCGGCTGCATCAGAAGCTGTTTTAAGTTTTTGCCAAAGACACTGATCGCGCCTTCTTCTGCCTTTTCTGTCAGGGCAGTCCGGATCTCTCTTTCAATGGAAGGAGCGATCAGACGGTCGTAGCTGTCTTTGATCACATTTTTCAAGAAATCATTGGTATGGGCATTGTCCCGACGGATGATTTCCTTTTCCAGATAAGAAAGAATCTTGTCCACAGGTGCTTCAATCTTTACAGTTAAAATTTTTTCTGCTTCACCACGGTTTAATGCAAGCACTCTGTGTCCCGCAATTTTTTTGACTGTTTCCGAAAACTGATAATACATTTCGTAGACGCTCTGCGTCTCTTCGTCCTTGGCCTGTGAAACAACGCTTCCCTCTTTTTCTGTCAGGCTACGGATCTTTGTACGATAATCCGCCTCGTCAGAGATAGCCTCGGCTAATATATCGCCGGCACCGGCAAGTGCTTCGGCAACCGTTGCAACACCTTTTTCTTCATCGACATAAGCCTTGGCTTCTTCTTCAAGAGATTTTGTTGTCATCTGAAGATAAATGATATTGGCAAGCGGCTCCAGTCCTTTTTCCTTGGCAATCGAAGCCCTGGTCTTTCTCTTCGGCTTGTAAGGACGGTATAAGTCCTCAACCGCAACCAGTGTCTGTGCCGCAACAATCTTTGCTTTCAATTCATCGGTAAGCTTGCCCTGCTCCTCAATGCTGGCAAGCACTGCCTCTTTACGTTCTTCCAGTCCGCGCAGATAGGTGAGACGTTCAAAAAGATTTCTTAACACCTCATCATTTAAGGCACCGGTCACTTCCTTTCTGTAACGTGCGATGAAAGGAATGGTATTGCCCTCATCGATCAGTTTGACCGCAGCATCCACCTGCCATTTCTGCACCTTTAATTCATCACTTAAAACCTGATTAATATCCATTTTTGCGAATAATCCAGCCATCTTATGAATAACCGGATTTTCCTCCTCTTTTATTATTTTCAAAGTATTCTCTGGCTCCACCAGCCGCCAGAACAGAAAAACACCGGTAAGCATCCGGGATGCCCACCGGTGTCACTTTCTGTTTATTTTACCAAATTTATTGTGCTTCTGCCAACAGATAAATCAAAGGTGAGTTCCAATAAACGGTAATCTCGTTGCAGGAATAGCTCTGTGAATTGTCTACATAGCAGAGTGCCTGGGCTTTTCCTTTTAATACTGCTGCCGCATAAGGATCCTCCAGATTGGCATTGGGTCCGCCTACCAACATTCCCTTTAAGGTCTTTCCAAGTACCTGACTGGGTCTGTGATGAGTGCCCTCCGGATATAACGTACCATAACCGGTCAGGAAGCAGTAGCTGTTTCCGTTGTTTCCAAGCAGATAGTCAAGCTGCTCTTTGGTTTCCCTGGTGTAATCCTTGCCGGAAACATCTGAGTACAGAGATAAAATAATGCCGTTATCAGCAACTAACATATTGCTTCCCCATACATAATCCTTGAATAAAGAACAACCATAGGTATCCTTTCCGATGTTTTTCACGATTTCTTCCGCGCCGGCTGTCATTTTATCCATAACTGCTTTTTCAACTGTGCTGTCTGTTGCACCGCTTGTCAGATATGCATAGGCTCCGTAGTATCCGACATCAGCCCAGCCAAGGCCGTATTTGACTTTATCAAGATCAATGCCTTCCACCGCTTTTTCATAAGCTTCATCTTTGGTCGCCTTTAACAGCTCCGCATATGCCCAAAATCTTTCATCCTCGTCAAAGTTGTCCGGATATTCACCGGTTACAACATCTTCGGGATTGGTAAATGCCTGATTTTCATTGTTATCAAGATAGGCTGCTGCCTTTTTAGCTGCTGTCAGACAGGTGTCAGCAAATGCACTGTCCACATCTGCATATACTTCATAAGCCATTGCCATGACTGCCGCAAAATCTCCGGTTGCGGTTGTGGAAACCGGCAATACGATCAGCTGGTCTACCTCTTCTTCCGGCATAACGGTTTCCGGGAAGTTAGCACAGGTTACCTTGTGGTAAACACCACCGTCTGATGCCTGCATCTTTAACAGCCATTCCAGCTCATATCTGGCTTCATCCAATACATCGGATACTCCGTTTCCACTTTCGGGTATATCAAAATCATCACCGAATGCTTCCGGATATTTCTGGTACGCCAGTAACAGATCGGCAACTGCCTTTGCGCCGGATACGGTGTAGCGGCCATAGTCACCGGCATCATGCCAGCCGCCGGATACATCGATCTTGTTGTTGGTGCCATAGATCACAGCCTCTCCGGTATGACATGCCGGGTGTGCAAAATCACCTGCCAGATCCTCGGTTAGCTCACTGCCGCATCTTTGCACGTATAACATGCGGACTGCATCCTTTAATGCATCCGCATAGATGCCGTCTCCGATCACAAATTCGAAGGATTCACCGCACTTATCTCCTGTGATCTTGTATGTACCGGGAGTCTTGAATGCAGAAAAATCTGCGACCGCCTCATTGGTCTTGGTATTTTTGTTGACAGCGGCAGTTCCTACCTTGCCGTCAAATACGCTCTCCCCGGATTTTGCATCTACAACGTGGAATTCTGTGTCAAGATCGTCTCCGCAAAATACTGCCAGTTTGGTATCGTCCGGACGGTAACCGATCTGGTTGATCTGGATATTTGGTGTCTCAACGGCTGCTTCCGGTTTGAGACGTCCGCTTTCATCGATACACTGGAAATCAAAGTTGTCAAAAACAACGGTATGCTCTCCAGGATCATCCCCATCTATAAAGCCCATGTTCATACACAGTCTGGGTGCCGGATCGCTGCTTTCTTCCATTGTAAACTGAATATCAAAATGCTGTGTTTCCGGTGTCAGTGTCAGATATTCACTGTTGTAAGGATGATAATCTCCACCGTTGATCTGTGAACGGTACTGAATTGTACGCTCTACCGTCGATGACGCGTCAAACTGGATCTCATATACGCATCCGGTCTCCAGTGTAAATCCGTCATAATAAATCTGTACCCCATGCTCTTCCTTGCCGACGCCTGTGATATTGACGGACAACTCCTCATTATCATAAGACATGGTTGCAGAACCGGCATTCAGATATAAAAACCAGTTTTCCTCGCCCTGTGAAAAATCTCCGTCCTTTACCATATTGAAGCCCATCAGGGAAGCCTGTTCTTCTTCCTCTTCTGCTTCTGTTTCTTCGGCCTCGGCTTCCGGCTCGTCCGT
Organism: uncultured Lachnospiraceae bacterium; assembly: GCA_900549665.1. GTDB lineage: Bacteria > Bacillota > Clostridia > Lachnospirales > Lachnospiraceae > UBA2882. The sequence continues at coordinate 12,373 of URPH01000035.1, forward strand.
CTCTGTTTCTGTGTTTTCGGAAACCTCTGTGCTTTCCGCAGGCTCAGATCCACCGCAGGCAACGAGTGACGCCGTCATGCAGGCGCATAAAAGCACCGCCAATAACTTCTTTTTCATAACCCTTCTCCCTTTCTTTTCCTTGTATACATAAAATCTATCTTCCGTACCCATCCATATCGTTTTCATGTATCGCACGCCCGATAGCTTTAAACTGCCAGATAACTTATTATTTTAGCAATTCTTTATTATTATATTAGAAATTATACCTTTATTCAATCTGCATTTCATGCTAAAATAAGCTTTACCGATATGGAGGTTAATTATGGACTATTATTCAGACGAATCGCAAAACAGGCCACCGGAAAAAGTGATATTGATTCCCAATTTATTTTTACTGTTTTCCACGATTTTTGCCATCCTTTCCCTGATGTGCAGCTGTTTTGCTTTTTCCGCATATTTTTTCGGAGCGCTCTCCATCATTTTTGCGGTATTATCCAAAGGTCACAAAAAACAGATGGTACGCGCTGCAAAGACAGCAGTTTTCATATCCGCGGTGTCCATCGTATTTTCAACGATAACCACAACCGTATCTGTTTATCAGGTACTTAACAATCCTGAGATGTATCAGGAATATCTGGATCAGTATGAAAACATGACCGGCGTTCCCATTCAGGAAGAAATCGAACAGTTCAAGGAGCAGTTCCCCATTCTTTTTGATGACGCCAAACAATTATAATCGCATCAGGCATGCTTCTAAAAAACAAATGTATATAATAAACAGATATATAACAGACAAGGAGGGAATGATATGAACATACAAGGTATCGGCGGCTATCAGGCTGACACAAAGCCCATCATCAATCCGGGCGAATCTACGGTCAAGCGTCCCGGCGCCAAGTCTTCACCGGCCGAATGTGAAACATGTAAAAACCGCAAATATCAGGATGGTTCCGATGAAATGGTATCATTCAAATCGCCTTCCCATATTTCCCCCAATGCAGCTGCGGCAGCTGTCATGGGACATGAACAGGAGCATGTATCCAATGCCTACAAAAAGGCATCCCTGAAAAATGGCAAGGTACTGCAGGCAAGTGTCAGTATCAAGACAAGTGTCTGTCCGGAATGTGGCAGGAGCTATGTTTCCGGTGGCGAGACCCGCACGCAGATCAAATATTACAATGAAGACAATCCCTATCAAAAGGATTTAAAATTACAGGACGCTGCCAAATACAAAGGCATGAACGTCAATCTGGCCGGTTAAGTTCCGGGCCGGATAACAAGAAAGGCATTTTCATGAAACTCAATTTTTCAGATTTAAAAGCAAAGGCACGTGGTTGTCTGGAAGGGCGTTATGCCACCATCCTGACCGCATATGTTTTTGCCAGATTTCTTACCAACCTTCCGACATTGCTCTTATCCTACATGCCGGTCAGCAATCCATACATGGCAAATATCCTGGATATCTGTATGGCTTTAGTTGTCTCCTGCCTCACCGCAATCTTTGTGGTCGGCCAGAACCGCATCTGTCTGAAATATGCGCGTTCCAGGGATCTCGTACCGGTTAAGGAAATGTGGTACGGCTTCCGGCATTTAGCCGATCAGACGATCATCACGTATTTTTTGATGGTGATCCGCATGTTAATCCCAAGCGTTCCATTTATCGTATGTATGTATCTGCTCTCCACCAACTTAGCCAATCCGGCCTATATGGTTGCAGCGATCATAACCGGTATTTTCATGCTTGTGGTGGATCTGATCATCTATCTTGACTATACACTGGTCTACTTTTTGATTCCGGATCATCCGGATATGGATCCCAAGGCTGTGCTTGCAAAGAGCAAGGAGCTTATGAAGGGCAGACGTCTCACTTATCTCGGACTTTTAGCCAGCTTCATCGGCATGTATTTACTTGGTATTCTTTCCTTTGGAATTGGATTGTTCTGGGTATGTCCTTATATAAAAATGACGGTCACCGGCTTTTATCTGCAGGCGATCGGAGAAAAGACGGAAACCGAGCAGCTTTTAGACGGAAAGCTGGAAAACCCGGATTTCTTCAAAGAAGTATACTAATAAAAAATCCCACCGGACTGCGCGGCGCCTCTGGCTGTCAGCCTGTAGTCTGTAC
>URPH01000036.1 GCA_900549665.1 uncultured Lachnospiraceae bacterium
AGTAAATCAGCGGATTTCGAATGTTTGAGAATTGTGGGAGCTGCTTTGCAGCGGAACAATTCGTGGATATCAAAATGTATATAAGGCAAAAAGAGCACAATCCACCGCATATTCATGCTATCCATGGTGATTGTGTCGGAATGTTTTCGCTTGAGGATGGCGAAATGTTTGAGGGAGATCTTTCATCGAAAGAGCAGAGAATGGTCAGGCATTTTATTTCCTGTCACAAGGATGAATTGTTAAATATGTGGGAATACCAGCAGTTTAGGTTGTTATCATATGATGATAAATAGGAGAGCATACTATGAATCATAGAATCGAAAGCGTCAGGGCATTACCCAATTTTATAATTGAGGCACGGTTTATCGGAGGGGAAGTCAAGCAGTACAATGTTACCACTCTGTTTGAACAGTTCCCGCAATTTTGTATTTTTACGTCCAAACCTTCCTTATTTGAACAGGTACAGGTGGATACCGGCGGTTATGGCATTTCATGGAATGACGAATTGGATCTGGATGCTGATGTGGTATGGGATAATGGAGTATTAGTTGAGGTGTGTCAGGAGACTGATATGAATCGTCTCATTGCGTATCAATTTGCCCTGGCGAGACAAAATGCCCATATTACACAAAAACAACTATCAGAAAAGACAGGGATATATCAGGCTGAAATCAGCAAAATAGAGAGAGGCATCGGCAATCCATCCATAGCAACGCTGCAGCGTCTTGCGGAGGGCCTGGACATGAAATTAGAAATTCGATTAAGTTAAATCAGTTTATAGAATTTTTAGAAAAATTATTAGCACTCTCTCTTGACGAGTGCTAATTTTTGCGTTATAACATACCCAGAGCATGAGAGATACCAGATTGTATGGTATGTCGAAGCCTATGTTGACACAGATTGACACATACATTTTTTGAAAGGGGTGTTATATATGAATTTTCAAAAATTTACGCAAAAATCGATTGAAGCTATCAATGGTTGTGAAAAATTGGCCTATGATTACGGCAATCAGGAGATTGATGAGGAACATTTGTTATTATCCCTTCTTTCGATTGAAGATAGTCTGATTTTAAAACTCATTGAGAAGATGGATATTCAGAAAGAATATTATGTAAACTACGTAAAGCAGCTGATAGAGAAAAAAGTTAAGGTTCAGGGAGGTCAGGTTTATATCGGACAGTCCCTAAATAAAGTGTTGATATCAGCCGAAGATGAAGCAAAGGCTATGGGAGATGAATATGTTTCCGTCGAGCATTTGTTCTTATCCTTATTAAAATATCCCAACAAAGGCATCAAGGATATGATGCAGGAGTTTGGCATTACGAGGGAGCGGTTTTTACAGGCTCTTTCAACTGTCAGAGGCAATCAGCGTGTGACCAGCGACAATCCGGAGGCTACCTATGATACCTTGGAAAAATATGGGGAGGATCTGGTAGACAAAGCAAAGAGACAGAAGCTTGATCCGGTTATCGGCCGTGATGCGGAGATCAGGAATGTGATCCGAATTCTGTCCCGTAAGACCAAAAACAATCCGGTGCTGATTGGTGAGCCCGGTGTTGGTAAAACTGCCGTTGTCGAAGGACTTGCACAGCGTATTGTCCGTGGCGATGTACCTGCCAGCTTAAAGGATAAAAAGATTTTTTCACTGGATATGGGTGCTCTGGTTGCCGGAGCAAAATATCGTGGTGAGTTTGAGGAACGTCTGAAAGCCGTACTTGAGGATGTTAAAAACAGTGATGGACAGATTATTTTGTTTATTGATGAGCTGCATACCATTGTCGGTGCGGGCAAAACAGATGGCGCACTGGATGCAGGCAATATGTTAAAACCGATGTTGGCGCGTGGTGAACTGCATTGTATCGGTGCCACAACTTTGGATGAGTATCGTCAGTACATTGAAAAAGACCAGGCTTTGGAACGTCGTTTCCAGCCGGTTATGGTCAATGAACCGACGGTAGAAGATACAATTTCCATTTTGCGTGGATTAAAAGACCGTTATGAAGTGTTCCACGGCGTCAAGATTTTGGATACCGCATTAGTCAGCGCAGCTGTTTTATCCAACCGTTATATCACAGACCGTTTCCTGCCGGATAAGGCGATCGACCTGGTAGATGAGGCTTGTGCCCTGATCAAGACAGAGCTTGACTCCATGCCGACAGAGCTGGATGAGCTGAACCGCCGTATCATGCAGATGGAGATCGAGGAGACGGCTCTTAAAAAGGAAGACGACAAGCTTTCCATTGAGCGTCTGGCTGATTTACAAAAAGAGCTGGCAGAATTAAAGGAACAGTTTGCATCGCAAAAGGCAACCTGGGAAAATGAAAAAGCCAGCGTTGAAAAATTACAGAAGCTTCGTGAGGATATTGAAGCTGTCAACAATGAGATTCAGATCGCAACCAGAGAAGGCAAGCTGGAAAAAGCTGCAGAGCTTAGCTATGGCAAACTGCCGGCGATGAAAAAAGAACTGGAAGCAGAGGAAGCAAAGGTAGGCAAGCAGAATCGCAGTCTGGTACACGAGAGTGTGGATGATGATGAGATTGCCAAGATCATTTCCCGTTGGACCGGTATCCCGGTAGCAAAATTAACGGAAAGCGAACGCAATAAGACCTTACATCTGGATGAAGAGCTTCACAAGAGAGTGGTAGGCCAGGATGAAGGTGTGACCAAGGTCACAGAAGCGATTATCCGTTCTAAAGCCGGTATCAAGGATCCGACCAAGCCAATCGGTTCATTCCTGTTTTTGGGACCCACCGGTGTCGGCAAGACAGAGCTTGCAAAGGCACTTGCGCAGAGCCTGTTTGATGACGAAAGCAATATTGTCAGACTTGATATGAGTGAGTATATGGAAAAATATTCCGTATCCCGTCTGATCGGAGCGCCTCCCGGATATGTCGGATATGAAGAAGGCGGTCAGTTGACAGAGGCTGTTCGTCGTAAACCGTATTCCGTTGTGCTGTTTGATGAAATTGAAAAAGCACATCCGGATGTATTCAATGTATTATTGCAGGTATTGGATGACGGACGTATTACCGATTCACTCGGCAGGACCGTCGATTTCAAAAATACCATCCTGATCATGACTTCCAATATCGGAGCACAGTATCTGCTTGACGGTATTGATGAAAAGGGTGAGATATCCAAAGAAGCGGAAGAGCTTGTCATGAATGATTTGAGAGCTCATTTCAGACCGGAATTTTTAAATCGTCTGGATGAGACTATTCTCTTCAAGCCGCTTACCAAGGATAACATCAGCGGAATCATCGATCTGATCATTGCGGATCTGAATAAACGTCTGAGTGACCGTGATTTACATCTGTCATGTACAGATGCTGCCAAACAGTTTATTGTAGATCATGGTTATGATCCTGTTTATGGTGCGAGACCGTTGAAACGTTATATCCAGAAATATGTGGAAACTGCCGCAGCCAAACTGATCCTTGCCGACCAGATCGGACAGGGTGATCACATTGTGATCGATGTAGACGGTGATAAGCTGGTTGCCCATAAGGAAGATTGATCAATGGTATCGGTTGCATGGCTGACTACCAATAGCCGGGAAGCCGTGATAAAACTGACAACCCTAAAATAAAAAGAGAGAAAACTGCTGTGGTCCTGGCCGGAGGATATCATATCTTCCGCCTGCCACGGCAGTTTTTGTGTTTGCTTCTTCTGACTGTATTGCTTGTTGCATATTTCACAAAATAAACACATTTTTACCATATTTTTATAACAAAGCTACGTTATCTTATTAGTATCAAGAAACAGGAAAGAGGTTTTAGCTATGTACGAAAATCACAATTATTATGAATATGACAGCTCTTCACAAAATTATGGAGCTGCTCCTGATATGAATGGTGGCGATCATGGAGATGATCACACCAAGAAAACAAAAAAGATGCCCGCAACAGTCCGTAAATTCGGCATGATGTTGGTAAGCGGTGTTGCCTTTGGTCTGGCTGCGTCACTGGTATTTATCGGTGTTATGAAAGCAAGCGGCTTTGATCAGAAGATCGCAGCCGCCAATGCCAATACACAGATCAGTGAAACGGTTGTGGCATCGGAAACAGCAGACACTTCCACAGACAGTACGGATGCATCATCCGAAAGTAATAAAGCAACCGCCAATCCGGTTTCGAATAAGGATGCAAGCGAATATACCGTTGCACAGATCGCTGAAAGCTGCATGCCTTCCATTGTATCCATCACCAATAAGGGTGTTGAAGAAGTACAGAGTATGTTTGGTACCAGACAGTATGAAGCAACAAGTGCCGGTTCCGGTATTATCATTGGACAGAATGATACCGAGCTTTTGATCGCGACCAACAACCACGTAGTTGCCAATGCCAACGAGATTTCCGTATGCTTTGGCGATGATGAAAATAAAGTTGTCGAAGCAAAGGTAAAAGGTACAGATGCTGAAAATGATCTGGGTATCATCGCAGTTCAGCTAAGCGACTTATCAGATGAGATCAAATCATCCATCAGCATTGCCAAAATTGGTAATTCATCCGATGTTAAGGTCGGTGATCAGGTCGTAGCCATCGGTAATGCATTAGGCTATGGACAGAGTGTTACAACCGGTATTGTCAGTGCACAGGATCGTGAAGTGACCATTGACGGCATGACAGCCAAGTTAATTCAGACCGATGCTGCCATCAACCCCGGTAACAGTGGCGGCGCCTTATTAAATATGAAAGGTGAGCTGATCGGTATCAACTCCTCCAAGTTTGCATCCACGATTGTAGAAGGCATGGGATATGCAATTCCGATCAATACGGCTGAGCCGATTTTAGAAAATCTGATGAACCGTGAAACAAGAGATATTGTCGGTACAGAGGAACAGGGCTATCTCGGTATTTCCTGCCAGAATGTTTCACAGGATATTTCCGAAATGTACAATATTCCTCAGGGTGTTTATGTATTAGAGATCCAGGACAACGGTGCAGCAGCAAATGCCGGTATTAAAAAAGGTGATATCATCACACAATTTGACGGAATGAGTGTTACGGATTATGATGATTTAAAATCAACCTTACAATACTATAAAGCCGGAGAAACGGTTGATGTTGTAATACAGCGTGCAAAAGAAGACGGTGGATATGAAGAACAGACCGTATCTGTTACCCTGACACAGACAACCAACACAGCAGCTTCACAGAATCAGGAGAGCACCTATCAGGACAATGGAAACAGTGATGGCGGCAGCGATTCACAGCAGAACGGACAGAGTGCCGATGAATTTATCCAGAAGTTCTTTGATTATTACAATGATGGAAACAATGGTTCCTCATCCGGCAGATAAAAGGAGATATGGATATGATGCCGAATGACCCGGTAATGATTTTGAGTTATGTCAACTTAAAGCTGAGAGATTTTTATTCCTCACTTGATGATTTATGCGAGGATGAGGATGTTGACAAGCAGACAATACTTGATAAACTCGCTACAATCGGTTATGTTTATAACAGAGACAGAAATCAGTTTGTATAAGGTAAGATAAAGCACAGATTTCTGTAGGCGGGATGAAAGATGTCTGAATTGCAACTGGTAATCAAAACAGAAAATGAAACATCAGAAAGTAAGCTTTTTTTCGAATCGGGAGAAAGCTTACTTTTGTTATGTCAGAAGGCAGGAATACCGGTTGCCGCAAACTGTGGAGGTAAGGGAATCTGCGGCAAATGCAGGGTGCGTTTTTTGAAGGGAGCACCCTTACCGACAGCGCAGGAAAGACGTTTTTTTTCACCGGATGAATTGCGGCAGGGATATCGTCTGGCCTGTCTTTCCCGGTTATATACCGATTGTGAGATTGAGGTTCCCAAGCTAAGAAAGGTAGATGCCGTTTCCAAGGCGCCGGATATAAAATGGAAGCCGATAGACGGGTATGATGGGAAATATTTTATTACGACGGATATCGGTACGACGACACTGGTCATGCAGAAGGTCTCTGCATCCGATGGACAGGTGATCGAAACCTATAAAACTGTCAACGCACAAAACCGGTTTGGAAGTGATGTGATTTCCCGACTGGAGGCATCGGAGCACGGACATCGGGTAGAATTGAGCCATATCATACGGGATCAGCTTTGCCAGGGCGTGGAAAAGCTGGGAGGTGACGATGTCCTTTTTATGGTGATTGCAGCAAATACAACTATGGTGCACCTGTTGATGGAATATGACGTGCAGGGGCTTAGTAAGGCACCTTTTGATGCCGTTTGTTTAGACGAGGTCCGGACGGAAATTGCAGGAATTGAGACTTATATTATGCCCGGTTACAGTGCATTTGTGGGCGGGGATATCTTTAGTGGTATTCTGGCTGTTGGTTCAACAACAAATAACAGTCCCACGCTCTTAATAGATCTTGGTACAAACGCCGAAATGGTATTATTCGATTCTGACCGTATGGCAGCAACATCGGCAGCCGCCGGTTCAGCCTTTGATTCCATCGCAGATGTCGGATTGTTTGGCGCGGATGTGGTTGCAATTTTGTACCGGCTTTTAAAGGAACACAGGATAGATTGTCATGGAACCCTGCAGGATGAGTGGTTTGCGCAGGGTGTAGCCATTGAATACAAAAAACAAGTTTACATAACACAAGATCATATTCGCCGGATGCAGCTTGCAAAGGCAGCCGTCCGGTGTGGTATCGATTATCTTTCGGAAGCTTTTGGCTGTGCGCTTTGGGAGATCGGACAGGTCTACGTAGCAGGCGGTTTTGGGTATTATCTGGATGTTGAGGCCGCCTTTGGTGTCGGACTGCTGCCGGATGCTTTCCGGGGAAAGACCTTTGCATGCGGCAATACGGCACTTTCCGGAGCCAGAGTATATGGATATGATAAGCTGGTAATCAAAGATAAGCTATTTTCCAATGTCTCTGATTTTCCTAAAAAGAAAATCATCAATCTGGCGATGGAACCGGATTTTAGCGAAAGATATATTTCTTACCTGGATTTTTCGTCTGATCATGAAATCTGACAATATATTAGGTATTTACCGGTTTTTGTTCCATCTTTCAATCGGATCGTTAAATTTGTTGATTATTGTTTTTTTGATATTTTGATTGATATTTCAGTTGACGTTCAAATGGCAGGCGCAGATCGGCTGCCCGGACTAGGAGTGATAAAAATGCGTGAATTTTGGGAACTGTATACAACTTTCTTCCGGATCGGAGGGCTGACCTTCGGCGGAGGGCTTACCATGCTGCCGATGTTAAAGTACGAACTGGTGCAGAAAAAGAACTGGGTAGAGGAGGATGACCTGCTCAACTATTATGCGGTTGGACAGTGCACTCCCGGGATCATCGCGGTCAATGTATCCACCTTTGTCGGATACAAGAGAAAAGGCATACCGGGAGCCATTGTATCAACACTTGGAATGATCAGCCCGTCTTTGATCATTGTTTCTATTCTGGCCATGTTTATCCAGCAGTTTATGGATAATCCCTATGTGGCACATGCCGTCGGCGGGATCAAGGTGGTCGTATGCGCGCTGATGTTAAATACGGTGCTCACCATGGGTAAAAAAAGTATCGTTGATAAAATCACGGCAGTAATGGCTGTGGGCGGATTTTTGCTTGCCATGTTTACGCCGGTACCGACGGTGCTTTTGGTGGTTTTAGCCGGTATTGTGGGGATTGTTTTATACAAAACAGGAAAGCTTTCTGTGTAAAAAGGGTGTCGTACAGGACTTGTTAAGTACAACGAAAAGCGGATGGAGATACAGATGGATAACGTTTTTATACAATTATTTATAGAATTTTTTCAGATTGGACTGTTTGCTGTGGGCGGAGGACCGGCGACAATTCCGTTTCTGATGGACATTCCGTCCAGACATGACTGGTACACAAAGGCGGATGTGGTCAATATGCTTGCCATCAGCGAGAGTACGCCCGGACCGATCGGAATCAACATGGCAACCTATGCGGGCTTTCATGCAGCCGGGCTGACAGGTGGGATCGTAGCAACCTTTTCTTTGGTACTGCCGAGCCTGATCGTTATTGTGATCATTGCCAAGATTTTGGATAAATTCAATGAAAATCCTTATGTAAAATCATCGTTTGCCATGATCCGTCCGGTTGTTACCGGTCTGATCGCAACCGCGGTTTACGGTATTTTCCAGACGGCATTGTTTACCGCAAAGGATGGAAGCTTTCAGCTGCCGGTTTTTCCGCTGATCTTATGTGCCGTCTTTTTTGTGGCGATGAATTTGAAAAAACTGAATAAAATACATCCTTTTTTCTGGATGGTCTGTGGGGCTGTGGCCGGTCTTATTTTTAAAATGTAGGGATACTTCAATAAATAATACCCACAATCTGTTTGATGTGTGTAATAACATGAAAAAACTGTCAATACAGGAGATAATCTGTTGAAAAGGTATCTTAAAAAATGATAAAATACGATAGTTACGACGCATGATGGCTGTGAAGCAGGTCGTGCCATAAGAAAATCAGTCGTCCGGACGTTGGGACGATGGATTGGGGGACTATGAATTACGATGAATTTTTAAAAGGAACAGCATTCGATGCCTATACATATTTTGGGGCGCACGTGGAGTCGGATGGTGTTTCTTTTCGGGTTTATGCGCCAAATGCCAAAGATGTAAAGCTGATCGGTGACTTTTCCGGATGGGAAGAATACAATATGTATCCCTGTGAGTACAGAGGGGTGTGGCAGGCCTATATCAAGGGCGCAAAAGTCGGACAATTATATAAATATGTGATCTGTACGCAGAGTGGTGAACGGATAGAGCACTGTGATCCGTATGGTTTTGCAATGGAAATGCCGCCGGCATTTGCTTCTGTGATTGAAGATCTTTCCGATTACCGGTTTGAGGATGACGAATGGATGAAACAGCGGGATAAGTGCTATGACCGTCCGATGAATATTTATGAGTGTTATCCCGGAAGCTTTCGTAAGGGGCAGGATTATGATGAAATGGCGGATGAACTGATCGCCTATCTCAAAGAAAACGGATTTCAGTATCTGGAGTTTATGCCGTTATCGGAGCATCCGGCAAGCTGTTCCTGGGGATATCAGAACACCGGATTTTTTGCACCGACAAGGCGTTATGGCAGACCGGATCAGTTAAAAAAGCTCATTGATCTCTGCCATCAGAATGGGATTGGTGTTTTGCTTGATTTTGTTCCGGTTCATTTTGCAATTGATTCCTACGGACTTGGAAAGTTTGACGGAACAGCGCTTTATGAATTCCCGAGTAAGGATATTGCCATCAGTGAATGGGGAACCTACAATTTTAATCATGCAAGGGGCGAGGTTGCAAGCTTTCTGCAGTCAAGCGCTTATTACTGGCTGAAGGAATTTCACTTTGACGGGCTGCGGATGGATGCCATCAGCCGGATGATATACTGGCGCGGCAATCCGGACTGTGGTGTCAACACGAGTGCGGTAAATTTTATCAAGAGACTGAATTACGGACTGCACCGGCGTTTCCCACAGTGTATTTTAGTTGCCGAGGATTCGACGGACTTTTTGAAAGTGACAGCGCCGGTTACCTATCAGGGACTGGGATTTGATTATAAATGGGACATGGGCTTTATGAACGATACGCTGGAGTATTTCAAGGTAGAGCCCGCGCATCGACCTGCACACTATTATAAGCTTGCATTTTCCATGCAGTACTTTTACACAGAATTATTTATGTTAACCTTATCCCATGATGAGGTGGTGCATGGCAAGGCTACCATCATCCAGAAAATGTGGGGACAGTATGAGGATAAATGCCGTCAGATCAAAGCCTTTTATGCATATTTTTACACACATCCCGGTAAAAAGCTCAACTTTATGGGCAATGAGATTGCACAGTTCCGCGAGTGGGATGAAGAAAGAGAGCAGGACTGGGATCTGATCAAATATCCGTTCCACGATGCTTTTCATAAGTATTATATAAAGTTATGTAAACTTTATGAAAACGAACCGGCTTTATATGAAGGCGAGTACAATTCCGAATGCTTTGAATGGCTGGAGATTCATGCCAAGGAAAAATCTACCTATGTATATGCCAGAAAGGGCAGGGACAACTGGATTGTGACAGCGCTTAACCTGTCAGACCAGTTCTGGAAGAATTTTACCTTTGGAATTGATACGTGCAAATCGATCAAGGAGCTTTTAAACAGTGATTGGCAATGTTACGGTGGTTGTACGAAGCCGGAGGATGACAACTGCCATATGTATCCGCAGGAATACAGTGGAAAGGACAGTCGCGTCGTGGTCGATCTGGCGCCGTTTAGTGCCAGAATTTTTAAAGTAGAGTTTTAAATTGAAAGAGTAAGCTGCCATATATGATTGCGCAGATATAACAGAAAATAATAGAAATTTTAAAGATCGGCTATAGTTTTATGCTATAGCCGATTATATTTTCTAAGTATTAGCGTAATTCCTGACAGGATGCTATACTAAGCCCATCACAAAGATAACCGATCTGCAGATACAGAGTAGATCAGATGCAGGCAGAAATCTAAACTGTAATGAAGTTGTAAAGCCTGTGATAAAAATAAGAAACAGGAGGACAAATGATTATGACAGGATCAATTAGCAAAAATACAATGATGAATATGCAGATATGCTGCTGTATGATGAGATGTCATGATATGGTTTATCCTGCTGTACCGTCAATACGTCGTTAAAGACAGAGATGATTGATGTAAGCGTGGGCAGGTACAGAAATGTATCTGTTTTTTTATGAATAAAAGCGGGAGCTTTTTACAATTTAGGAAGGAGATTTTACAAGCAATATGATCCGATTAGAACAGGTAAGCAAGACATTTGTACAAAAGGATAAGCAGACAGAAGCTTTGAAAAATGTCAGTCTTACAATAGAAGATGGAAGTATTTTTGGTATTATCGGTTCATCCGGTGCCGGCAAATCGACACTGGTCCGATGTCTGAACCTGTTGGAGCGTCCGACAGAGGGAAAGGTCTATATCGATGATACGGAGCTGACCGCACTCGGAAGTGCTGATCTTAGAGCAGAAAGAAGAAAGATAGGCATGGTGTTCCAGCAGTTCAATTTATTAGCTCAGAGAAATGCCCTGAAAAATGTGTGCTATCCGTTGGAGATTGCAGGCGTTGGCGCCAGACAGGCAAAGGAGAGGGCAAAAGAGCTTCTCAAAATGGTAGGACTTGAGGACCGCATGTACCATTATCCGGCACAGCTATCCGGTGGACAGAAACAGCGTGTGGCAATCGCAAGAGCACTTGCAACCGAGCCTAAATACCTGCTTTGTGATGAAGCAACCAGTGCGCTGGATCCCAATACGACCAATTCCATTCTGGAACTTTTAAAAGAGATCAACGAGCGTCTGGGTGTCACGATCATCGTCATTACACATGAGATGCGGGTGGTTGAAAAGATCTGTACCCATGTAGCTGTTTTAAATGAGGGCGAGATCATTGAAGAGGGAAGCATTCAGGATGTGTTCCTATCGCCCAAGACAAAGGTTGCGCAGGAAATGATCTATCCCAAGCAGAAATTTGAAAAACAGGATCACAGCGGAAGGCTGTTTCGACTGGTCTTTGGCGGACAGGCGTCTTCCGAACCGGTTTTGGCAAATCTGGTTTTGCACTGTCAGATCCCGGTCAACATTTTGGGAGCCGGAACCGAGGATATCGGCGGAAGAGCTTATGGACAGATGCTTCTGGAATTTCCGGACAATGAAGAGCTGATCGCCCGGGCCAAGAAATATCTGGACGAAATACAAGTACACTATGAGGAGGAATTTATCGATGGAATTTAGTCAGTTACTTTCTCTGTTGGGAAGCGGAGCACTGGAAACCTTGTATATGGTTATTTTATCCACGGCATGCTCTTATCTTGTAGGAATACCGCTCGGTGTACTGCTTTTTATTACAGATAAAAAAGGAATTTGTCCCTGCCGGATCTTAAACTGGATTTTGGGAGTGATCGTCAATCTGACAAGATCCATTCCGTTTATTATCCTGCTGATCGCCATTTTACCATTTACCAGACTGGTAGCCGGAACGACGATCGGAACCAATGCAACCGTAGTTCCGCTGGTTGTGGCAGCGATCCCCTTCATCGCAAGAATGGTGGAATCATCCTTAAAGGAAGTGGATTATGGTGTGATCGAAGCCGCACAGGCTATGGGATCCGGAAACTTCCAGATTATATGGAAGGTGCTTTTGCCGGAAGCGCGTCCGTCACTGTTTGTCGGCTGTACCATTGCTTTTGCAACATTGCTTGGATATTCCGCAATGGCCGGATTTACCGGGGGCGGTGGTCTTGGAGCAATCGCCATCAACTATGGCTATTACCGCTACAAGGCAGGCATCATGTGGGCAACCGTACTGGTACTCGTGCTGATCGTACAGATTTTCCAGGAGCTTGGCATGTTTATTGCCAACAAGACGGATAAACGTATCCGGAATTGATAAAAAAACAGACCGGATGGAAGTGTCCGGAAAATAATGAAAACAGACCGGATGGAAGTGTCCGGAAAATAATGAAAACAGACCGGATGGATGTGTCTGAAAAAATAATGAAAATAAATTGGATGAAGGTTGGTGAATAAAAAATCAGATACGCCAACATCATTATATGAAAAAGAGGAAAGAGGAGAACACATTATGAAAAAGAAAAACTTTACCGTATTACTGGCAACTTTAGCACTTGGCGCAGCTCTTTTAACAGGCTGCGGTTCGCAGGAGAGCACAGCAGATGATGCTGCCACAGCAGAAACCACAGAGACAACAGAAAGCGCTGACAGCGCAGCAGATGCTTCTGATACACAGGAGCTTGAGACTATCAAGGTTGGCGCAAGCATTACCCCTCATGCAGAGATTTTAGCACAGGTAAAAGACAAACTGGCAGAAGAAGGCTATGACCTTGAAATCGTAGAGTACAATGACTATGTACTTCCCAACACCGCGTTGGAAGACGGCGAGCTGGATGCAAACTTCTTCCAGCATCAGCCTTATTTAGATGATTTCAATGCAGAAAACGGTACACATCTTGTTTCCGTAGCTGCTGTTCACTTTGAGCCCTTTGGACTTTACGCAGGAAAAACCTCAAGCCTTGACGAATTAAAAGAGGGTGCATCTGTAGCAGTTCCCAATGATACAACCAATGAAGCACGCGCATTACTGTTACTTGAAGCACAGGGCCTGATCAAATTAAAAGAAGACGCCGGTCTTTCCGCTACGGTTCTGGATATCGTTGAAAATCCTTTAAACCTTGAAATCAAGGAAATTGAAGCAGCTCAGCTTGTTCGTTCTTTACCGGATGTTGATATTGCAGCAATCAATGGTAACTACGCAGCAGAAGGCGGCTTAAATGTAGCAGATGCCATCGCTGTAGAAGCTTCTGACTCACTTGCAGCAGATACTTATGCAAATGTTATTGCCGTAAAAGAAGGCAATGAAGACAGTGCAAAGACAAAAGCTTTGGTTGACGCTGTATTAAGCGATGATGTAAAAACTTACATCAATGACACATATGGTAATGCAGTTATTCCGGTATTCTAGGAAGTAGCGAATGGACGGATTGGATAATTGACCGCGAGATAATGGGCAGGATTAAACCGTTGTCTTAGGAATATTAAGAAGAATATAATTTTATAATATGCTCTTGCGAATTTATGGTTTTAATGTTATGATTTCTGCAAGAGCATATTTCTATTTTCTGATAGAATGTTGACGGTTAAAAATACATTCTAATCTAATTTCTTACATCAATTCTTAGATCTTATGCTTTTAAATTCATTAAAACTTTATAAAGCAGGAGATTTATGAAAAGGATGAGAAAGGATTGTTACCAGTTTCAAATTTGGTTTCGAATCATATATCAGACTTTGGATTGTGAAACAGAACGTGCTATATAAATTCTCCTGCAAAAAGGAGGATGCTATATGGCAAAAAAGAAGGTAACAACATACACGTGGGATATGTTTTTCCAAAGATTACAGGAAAACATCTTCCGTCCGAAAAGGCAGACCAAGGATATTTTATTCCGTCTGGTATTTGGCAATGACAGGCAGGCACTTTTGCAACTTTACAATGCCCTGCATGGGACTGCGTATACCAATCCTCATGAACTGCAGATTGTGACACTGGACAATGCGATTTATATTTCAAGGAAAAATGATCTTGCATTCCTGCTTGCAGGCTCAATCAACATGTATGAGCATCAGTCTACATTGAATCCCAATATGCCGGTGCGTTTTTTAATCTATCTGGCACAGGAGTACCAGTTAC
>URPH01000037.1 GCA_900549665.1 uncultured Lachnospiraceae bacterium
AAATAGAAATCTGAAAAGGAAAAGTCATAGTGTCCTTGACAAAGGGTACACTTTACTATTTTGTTTAGGTTTCATTTAAAATCTGCCGATATTTTACCTCATTTGCACATTTTATTTTGGCTTACTGATTTTCTGTTGCCAAAGTGTTGCCATGAAGATATTATAGCATAGGACGTGATAAAATCAATCGACATTTCAATAAAATGCAACTTAATCTAAAACCTTATCTCTCTTTTAGCAAAACATGGTTAACCAGCCCAAATGTCCCATATCCACTTAAAACACCAACCATATTAAGAATTATATCATCTATATCAAAACTTCCCAATCGTGTCATATACTGAAAGATTTCTATAAACAATACTGCAAACATTCCTACTAAAAATACTTTGAAAAATGCTTTAATATGCAATAGGCAAAAGAAAACCAAAAGGAATAAATGGCAACAGATTTCCCAAAAGATTTTTTAATGCCCACCAAATCACTTTTTCTACTTAATTTTTATTCATAGTAATTTCTCCCGAAAAATCACATTCTATTTTTCAAGTAGCATTGCGCAAGTGCCTCTAACAGATTGTCATCAGCGTATATCTTATCATAATCGCTAATAGAAAGAGTCGTAATCTGCTCTCCACTCCAGAGACTCGCCTCACTTTTCTCATAAGTTTGGCGGTCCACCTTTTCTCCAATAATCTCTTTTACATAACCTGTGTTTTCATCTCGTATAATATCCGAAACATTGACATAATACTCAACATTAAATGTGGCGTCTGCATACTCCTCCTCAACATAATTATAAATAGCATGTAACATTTCAATATTAGCATTCGACGAAGTACAGGTCAAGGTATCCAAATCCCATACATCCATTTTAGACATGTGATCATTTACATTATCAATCATATCTGTCTCGCTATTATATGTTGTAAAATCATATATATAATAATAATCGCAATAAACCATACCCTTTCGTTCTACATAGCTGAAAGGTTTATTATATCCGTAGAAATCATCTATCGTTTCTGCACCCGGCGTCAGAAGTACCGCTTCTCCATTTTTATAAGTGTATAAGTAATTTCGCAAATTACATCTATCATCATAATCCAAATCAGTACATCCGTGACTAAATAACATTTCTGGAATTTCATCATCATTCAGATATATAAAACAGACATTTGCATAGTAACGTTCGGGATTTTCATAATAGGTACTATTTTCTCTATAATACTCCCTCAAAATATCCTCATAAGCTTTTAACCATTGCTGGGATAAGATTTCATCATCTACTTTTACATCGGAATCCAAGGTTATAATTCTTTCTCTTTCCACATATTCTATATAAGGCCAATCACTTCTTATCCCACGCTCTATCTCATCCTCTATTCTTTGTCTACAATAATCAATTTTTATTTGAAAATCAATTAGTTCTAAAAGCTGTTCATCGCTCAATTCATCATTCGGAAAATAAAAAGTACAATTATTAACACAAAACACTATATCTTCCCCACTATATTCACTCTCCTTTTGAATGATAGGCATTGTGTTCTCCGGCTGCTTTTCTCCGCTTTTATAAAGCATTTTCAGAACTTTTCTTCTTCCCAATTCATCAAAGGATAACTCTCTATTGTAAAAGCTAGTCTCCGTATTGGCAGAACTATAATTTATGTATAATTCATCAACCTCCTGCATTGTCATTTGTTCTAAAGCATTCAAATAATACAAAGGGTTGCTCGCTTTCACATATGCCTCATAATCAACATATCGTCCCAGCATATTAAATACCACAAGCTGAAGGATTTCTTCGTCCGTCATTTCCTGCATAGGAAGGTTTAAGATACCCTCTTCTTTAGAAAACGCAATTCCCTCTCCATTGTATTCATCTTTTGAAGAAATAACAGCAACTTCTCCCTCCGGCTCTGCCATATCTCTACAATACAAATCATATAATTCGCTAAAACGTCTCTCCTCATCTGCAGACATAGATCTGGACATATATTTACTATCATACTGGAAGATATTCTCATACAAATCAATAACTTCTTCAGCTTCCATGTTTCTTATTTTTTCTAAATGACTTATATAGGCTTTTACAGATAAAAAAGTACCACCCGATAACAATACAACTGCCCCGAATACAACTGCAATTTTAGCAAGAGCATTCACATTTTTCCATTTAGAAATTTTCACAATATTTTTATCTGTTTCTTTTTCCATTTTAATTTGTTTAATAGCATTCTGATATCCTTCCCATACAACATCAGGCACCTGCACATTATCACTAATTTTTTTGTATTCATCTATTTTCATAAACAAGCCTCCAACTAATCCATTGCTCTTACCGTAAGAATCTGTTCCAGTTGCTTCCGCCCTCTGACCATTCTACTACGGACATTCACTTCTGTTATATGTAGCATCCTTGCAATTTCTTTTGTAGAAAACCCATCCACATAAAACAGTTCCATAACAATCTGGTACTTTCCATTTAAATTACTTAATATTTTTCTCCATTCATTGGTAAAGTAATGATCCTCATGTATAAGTTCCGGAAACTCTTCAAGTAGAACAACCTTTTTTCTTTCTTTCAAAATATCTTTGCATTGATTTATTAGTATTCTAGTGAGCCACGTTCCAAAATACTCTTCACTTTTCAGTTGTCCAATTTTTTGCCAGCATTTAAGAACCGTTTCCTGTATTGCATCTGCAGCATCTTCTTCATTATGCAACATAGAAATTGCAACACGATACATTCTTTGTAATTGTGGCTGTATAAGCTGTTCAAACGCATCCGGATTCTTATTTTTAGCATCTTCAATAAGACTCATCGCCCTCTCCTTTCCAAACTTGATAAGCACTAAAATATAATTCATATCAAGTTCTTTGTTTCTGTCTATTAGACACTTGAAACATGCATTATGTGACAAATAAATCAATTTTTAATTACCAAAATTTTCAACAAATAAATTTTCACTAAGGTTCCTTCACATGAAATCAGCGATATGCTTCTCGCTGGATTGAAAGAAATGGAAAAAGAAGAAAAGAAACAAACGAAACGTAAAAAGAAAAAATAAGCATGAAAAAACTTTACCAATTTTCAGTTTTCATATCTGAAAATCAGTAAGGTTTTCTTATGCTCATAAAGTAATCTCATTCATTGAATAAGGAAAATCCGTTGCCAAATCGTTGCCACGCATTAAACAAATTTGTTTGGAGCCCGCATAAATACTGGATTCTTTTTTACACTGCACCTTATTCAAACTCAATCGTCCCCGGCGGCTTCGAAGTCACATCCACCATGACTCTGTTCACCCCACGAACCTCATTAATAATCCTGCTCATCACCGTCTGCAGCACATCAAACGGGATCTGCGCCGCCTCCGCTGTCATAAAGTCAATCGTCTTGACCGCACGGACGGCAACCGCATAATCATAGGTACGTTCATCACCCATGACACCAACGGACCGCATGTTGGTAAGGGCGGCAAAGTACTGGTTCGGTGTCCAGGAAGGCTCTTCTCCGTGTTCCTTTTTGTATGCTTCGATCGCATTGTCCACTTCTTCACGGTAGATATAATCGGCATCCTGCACGATCCGCACTTTTTCGGCTGTTACTTCGCCGATGATACGGATGCCAAGTCCCGGACCGGGGAAGGGCTGGCGGAATACCAGTTTTTCCGGAATACCAAGCTCCAGGCCGGCTTTGCGGACCTCATCCTTAAATAAAAGTCTCAAAGGTTCAATAATTTCTTTAAAATCAACGTAATCGGGAAGGCCTCCTACATTGTGATGTGATTTGATCACAGCGGATTCTCCGCCAAGACCGGATTCAACCACATCTGGATAGATGGTGCCCTGTGCAAGGAAATCGACAGCGCCGATCTTCTTTGCTTCTTCTTCAAATACACGGATAAATTCTTCACCAATGATCTTACGCTTTTTCTCCGGCTCTTCAACTCCGGCAAGCTTTGCATAGTAGCGCTCCTGAGCATTGACACGGACAAAGTTCAGGTCAAACTGTCCGCCTTCACCAAATACCTGCTCTACCTCATCGCCCTCGTTTTTACGGAGAAGACCATGGTCTACAAATACGCAGGTCAGCTGTTTGCCGATGGCTCTTGAAAGCAATCCTGCTGCCACCGATGAATCCACACCGCCCGACAAAGCAAGAAGCACTTTTCCGTCTCCGACCTTTTCACGGATGTCGGCGATTGTCTTTTCAACAAAGGAATCCATCCGCCAGTCGCCACAGCAGCCACAGATATTGCGGACAAAATTGTAAATCATCTTCGTTCCTTCCGGCGTATGCAATACTTCCGGATGGAACTGGATACCGTACAGCTTTCTGTCTGTATCCTCATATGCCGCTACCGGACAGTTGTCGGTATGCGCAACGGAACGAAAGCCTGCTCCCATTTTGGAAATATAATCAAAATGGCTCATCCAGCACAGTGTATGCTCAGGCACATTGGTAAACAGACCGGATGCTGTATCCACGGTAATCTCTGTTTTTCCATATTCTCTATTGTCGGCTCTTTTTACCTCACCGCCCAGAATATGCTGCATCAGCTGTGCGCCATAACACAGGCCCAGAACGGGGATGCCCATTTCAAACAATTCCTTACTATATGTCGGAGCACCCTCTTCATAACAGCTGTTGGGACCTCCGGTTAAAATAATCCCCTTGGGATTCATATCTTTTATCTTTTGAATATCGGTTCTGTAAGAATAAATTTCACAGTAAACATTACATTCACGCACTCTTCTGGCGACGAGCTGATTGTACTGTCCGCCAAAATCCAAAACAATGACCAGTTCCTGACTCATTTCATTCCTCCTAGGTATTTTTTTGTGTATCTTCATTATAAATACAGCACTTTTTAAAGTCAAAACAAATTTCCGTTCAGATAACATTTCCTTTTTATTCCAGTCCCAAATCTGTACGAATTCTAAACCACAATGCAGATGACTTTTTGTATAAAAAATGCTATAGTTTTTCTATATGGAGGTTTTCAGATATGTTCCAAAATAAAAATAAGGCTCCCAAGGGCTTAAATATTATTATTGTCGGATACGGCAAGGTCGGCTCTGCTTTGATTGAACAATTATCTCAGGAGGGGCATGATATTACCCTGATCGATACCAACTCTGACAAGGTACAGGCAGCCACCAATCTATACGATATCATGGGAATCACCGGCAACGGCGCCAGCTACAGTGTGCAGATGGAAGCCGGTGTTGAAGCTGCCGATTTACTGATCGCGGTTACACCATCCGATGAGCTCAACCTGCTCTGCTGCACGATCGCCAGACGTGTTGCCGACTGCGCGGCAATCGCCAGAGTGCGCACCCCGGATTACAGCAAGGAGGTCGGTTATCTGCGTGACAAGCTCGGGCTTGCCATGATCATCAATCCTGAACTCGAAGCTGCCAAAGAGGCATCCCGCATCTTAGCCATGCCGACTGCACTTGAGGTCAATCCTTTTGCACACGGACAGGCAGAGATGATCAATTACAAGGTTCCCAAGGACAGCATCTTAAACGGTCTGACCGTGATGAACTTGCACAAGCATATCACCTGCAATATCTTAATCTGTGCAGTTGAGCGTGATAAAGAAGTACACATCCCCTCCGGTACTTTTACCATTCAGGAAGGTGACGTTATTTCTTTTGTTGCCACACGCAAGATTGCCCGCAAATTTATGCAGGAGATCGGTGTCAGCACGCACAAGGTAAAGGATACCATGATCATCGGCGGCGGCAAGGCTTCCTATTATCTTGCCAACCAGCTTCTGCTCATGGGTGTTGACGTCAAAATTATCGAAAGCGACCGCAAACGCTGTGAAGAGTTGAGTATCCTGCTTCCCAAAGCAATTATTATCAACGGTGACGGAACCGACGAAGAGCTTTTAAGCGAGGAAGGCATCGAATATGTCGAGTCCTTTGTTCCTTTAACCGGAATAGACGAAGAAAATATCATGCTGACGCTGCATGCAAAACAGGTTTCCAATGCCAAGATCATCACCAAGATCAATCACATCAATTTCAAAAATGTCATTGACCAGCTGGATCTCGGAAGTCTGATTTATCCCCGTTATATTACATCGGAAGCGATCATTGCCTACGTCCGTGCCAAAAAAGATTCCATGGACAGCAATATCGAGACTCTGTACCATCTGTTTGATCACCGTGCAGAGGCAATTGAATTCCGTATCGATGAAAAATCGGAAGTGACGGATATTTCATTAGCAGATCTTCCTTTAAAAAAGAATCTGTTGATCTCCTTTATCAACCGCGATGGCAACATCATTATCCCCAGTGGTAATGACTGCATCAAGGTCGGCGATACCGTCATGGTCGTAACGACGCATACCGGTTTTCACGATATCCGTGATATATTACGTTAGCGGAGGCTAATTTTATGAATAGTTCAATTATTCGTTATATTTTAGGGCAGGTCCTGAAAATAGAAGGTATCCTGATGCTGTTACCATGTCTGGTTGCTCTGATATATCAGGAAAGTGTCGGATTTTACTATCTTGTGACCGCTCTTTTATGTATGATCCTCGGTTTCTTAATGACATTTAAAAAACCGAGCGACTTTGTTTTCTATTTAAAAGAAGGATGTGTGACAACCACATTAAGCTGGGCTGTGATGTCCTTCTTTGGAGCTATTCCCTTTTGGGCAAGTGGCGAGATTCCGTCTCTGACTGATGCTCTGTTTGAAACGGTATCCGGCTTTACCACGACCGGCGCCAGCATCTTAAGTGACGTTGAGGCATTGAGTCATTGCTCCCTGATGTGGAGAAGCTTTACCCACTGGATCGGCGGTATGGGAGTATTGGTATTCCTGTTAGCCGTTATTCCGATGACCGGTGGCTCCCACATGAACCTGATGCGGGCAGAAAGCCCCGGACCGTCCGTTGGCAAGCTGGTTCCCAAGATCAAATCCACAGCCCGTATTTTGTACCTGATTTATTTTGGCCTGACAGTTATCCAGTGCATACTCCTGTTGTGCGGCGGTATGACACTCTTCGATTCACTTGCCACCTCCTTTGGCACAGCCGGCACCGGTGGTTTCGGCATCAAAAATGAAAGTATTGGTGGATATTCGCCTTATATTCAATGGGTTGTGACTATTTTTATGATTCTTTTCGGTCTCAACTTCAATGCCTATTATCTGATCTTATTTCATCAGTTTAAAAAGGCGATCAGCATGGAAGAGGTCCGTTGCTACTTTTTGGTCATTCTGGCATCCATCGCTATCATATGTGTTGATATCCGCAATTACTACGAAAGCTTTTCCGAGGTACTCCGGCATGCCGCTTTTCAGGTTGGATCGTTGATCACCACGACCGGTTTTTCTACAACCGATTTCAGTCTGTGGCCGCAGACCTCCAAGACGATTCTTGTCCTGATCATGTTTATCGGAGCCTGTGCAGGCAGCACCGGTGGAGGCATTAAGGTATCCCGTTTTGTTGTCTTATTCAAAACGGTTGCCAAGGAATTGGATTCCTATATCCATCCAAAAAGTATCAAAAAGATCAAGATGGACGGCAAGCCTGTTGAACACGAGGTTCTCCGTTCCATCAATGTATATTTCATAACCTTTATTACCGTGTTTGTGGTATCTCTTTTGATCGTATCATTTGACGGACATGAGCTGGTCACCAACTTTACAGCAGTAACCGCTACCATCAACAACATCGGCCCGGGTCTCAATATGGTCGGTCCGACTGAAAACTTTGGTTTCTTCAGTAACCTGTCCAAGTATGTATTTATCATCGATATGCTTGCTGGGCGACTGGAGCTGTTCCCTCTTTTGATCTTTTTCCATCCCGCTGTATGGCAGGATCTGTTCAAGAGCAAGTTTGGTAAAAAACGCAGATAAATCTCAACATCAAAAAGAGCTTTGCACTACGAAACCTTCGTCAATGCAAAGCTCTTTTTTATCTGTCTGTTATACACATATGGTGTGTATATTTTTCTTTTGTGGCCATTCCTCCACGGATATGCCGCTCTGATTTGTTAACATCCAGAACCTTTCTTGCTTCACCTGCCAGAAACGGATTGATGCACTCCAATCGTTCTGTTACATCCTTATGTACCGTCGATTTCGAAATACCAAATGCCTTTGCTGCCTGACGCACTGTTGCATTATGCTCGATGATATAATTAGCGACATTGATGGCTCTCTCTTCAATATATTCTTTCACACAGCTACCCCTCAGAAAGCTTTTTTACATTGTATGCGAAAGTCTGTGCAGATAGTCCATAAATGACCGGTCAAATTTAATCCATCTGATACACCACCCGATCCACTCTCTGAAAGAAAAAAGGCAACCACACTTCACATGCAGTCACCTTTTAAAATCATTCATTTAATGTCTTTTTATAATCCTCAGCATTATGCTCCTTATAAAGTCCTCCTGCCTACGACACAACTCTGCGCACTGCCAAAATCGTACGATACGTTGCCGGGCTGATCTTGATACCGGTCCTCTCAGAGCTGGCATGCACAATCTGTCCATTTCCGATATACAGTGCCACATGACCTGCATAGCAGATCAGATCGCCGGGCTGCGCCTGTGAATAATCAACACTGGTACCACAAAATCTCTGGCTCGTGGAATCTCTGGGAATACGTATGCCAAAATGTGCATACACACCCTGTGTAAATCCGGAGCAGTCTGTTCCGTTGGTCAGGCTTGTACCACCAAATACATAGGGATTGCCGATAAACTGACATCCATATGCCGCTGCCTCTCTTCCGAGTGCGGTTCCCTCGGAACTTGTTGTAACCGATTCGATAACCGCCGATGAATCGGCACGATTGGAAGCATTACTTCCGGCAGCTAAAACAACCTCTGTCGTCTTTCCCTGCTCTTCCTCTTTTTCCTTTTCCCTGCGTTCTTTTTCTTCCTTGGCTTCCAGCTCTTTAATCTTTTTGTTTTGTTCTTCCAGCTGGTTTTTATAGGTTGCTGCCTGAGCAGTTGCCTTTGCTAACTGATCATCAAAATTGGCTACACTCTGTTTTTTGGTAGCAATAATATTTTCCAGATAATCCTGCTGCTCCTTCAGCTCATTTTTACTTGTAAGCAGATCTGCCTCTTCAATCTCCAGCTCTTCCTTGTAATCGGAAACCTTGGTAATGGTATCCTCATACTGTGTCAGCAGATCTCTGTCATATGAATACAGCTCCTCTGCATAAGAGGCCTTGTTGAGCATGTCCGGCCAGCTGTCAGCTGCCAGTAAAGCCGCAATGTAGGCATTATCCCCTTTTTCATACATAAAGCGGATACGCGTTTTCATATTTTCATACTGGGTTGCCGCATCCTCCTCAGCCTGCTGCAACTCCTCCTTGACAACTGCAATCTGATCCTCTTTGGCTGCAATTTCATCAACACAAATGCTGATACTGGTCAGAATATCAACCAATTCCGTATCCAGCACCTGAATCTCATTGGAAACGGCCTCTCTCTGCTGTGAAATATCGTCCACACGGTCATTCAGCTCATTGAGCGCTTCCTGTGTCTGCTCCTGCTGTTTTTTGACATCGGAAGAAGTCTCCGCTGACACGGACAACGCAGATCCAACTGTCATAATGCTACTTAAAAGTATACAAAGTATACGTTTATTCATAAGTTTCTCCGTTTCCGTATTCCCTCATAATCCCCATCAGGTATTTTATTCCAGATAATCGGCTAAGAAAGAAATACTGTCATTTTCCGTAATGTTTGCTGTCTCTTTTAACAGATCCATAATCCTTCTGTATCTGACATATGAGCGAAGATATTCGTCACTCTTTGATGCAATCATATCCGCTGCTGATGTAAATCCGTAGCTTTCATATTCTTCCTGTGCGACCGCTTTGACATCATCATCTGTGATCGTAATTCCTTCTGCTTTGGCTATTGCCCTGCAGATAAGATCTTTCTCGGCCTCTTCTTTGGCCGTGCTCTGTCTCATCTCTTCATATGAGTCAGCATCATAACCCATATATCCGATCATCGTATCGGTATCCACACCATACTGGTCTGCATATTCCTGTAAATCAGCATCCAGCTCTTCAAGCTTCTCATCCAAAAGGATCTGGGGAATATCCGATACCTCACTGCCGTTTTTGACAACATTCCAAAGGGCAGTTTCAATCGCAGTATTGTTTTGCTGATCACATGCACTCTGGATGTATTCTTTTGCAGAATCCAGATATTCATCATAATTGGTCACATTATCAATTCCAAGATCTGCAAAGAAAGCTTCGTCGTAATCCGGCATATGGGATTCATCAATGGAATTGATAGAAACCGTAAATACGACCTCCTGTCCTTTAAGCTCCTCATTGCTGTAATCCTCTGGGAATGTCAGATTCAGATCAACGGTATCCCCGACACTGGCTCCAAGCAGTCCATCTTCAAAACCATCAATGAAGCGGCCGGAACCGATCTCTAAGTGCGCACCCTGAGCTGTTCCGCCGGAAAATGCTACACCGTCCTTTTTTCCTTCATAATCAATATTGACGATGTCATTGGCAGATACAATCTGCTTGTCTGTTGCTGTATAATCATACAGATCATAATTGGTAACATAGGTTTCAAGATCTTTATCTACATATTGCTTTACTTCATCATCTATTACTTCATAATGGTCAACATTGACCTCAAGATTTTTGTAATCTCCCAGTGTCACATATTCATCCGGATTGATATCATCAATGCTTTCAGCCTTTTTGTCTTCTGACTTTCCGCATCCAAACATGAAAGCGGCCATTGTAACCAGTAATCCGGCAAAAAAAAGTTTTCTTTTCATCATAATTAAAATTACTCCTCATTGATTTTAAACCTATTCCAGAATATCGGAACAGGTAAATTGCGATAGTTTAAGTTTATCACAGCGGTTTGTTTATGTAAACAGAACGAAAGTTTAAAAAATGTGAAAATTTATTGAACAGAGTGCAAAAGTTTGTTACAATGATTTTGTTTGATTAGGACATAATGAATCAGGAGGTATTCCATGAGTACGACAGGATGGATTGTACTTATTGTAATTATTTTAATATTAATTGCAATGATCGTAGGAATTGTATTGCTTTACAAGAGAGCAAAAAAGAATCAGGAAGCGCAGGAAGTGGCTATGGAGGCCAACAAGCAGACGCTCTCCATGTTGATTATCGATAAAAAGCGATTGAAACTAAAAGATTCCGGTCTTCCGCCAATGGTAATTTCACAGACACCCAAGTTGATGCGTTTGACCAAGATCCCGATTGTTAAAGCAAAAGTCGGTCCACAAGTTACAAACTTTGTTGCTGATGAAAAAATCTTTGATGCAATTCCGGTTAAAAAAGAAGTAAAAGCCGTAGTCAGTGGTATTTATATCACAGAAGTACGTGGCTATCGTAAGAGTGCCAAAAGCAATGAACCCGAGAAAAAAGGATTTTGGAAGTCCACCTGGGAAAAAGCCAAGGCCAAAGCAGGTGTCAGTCAGGTCAAATAAGACCGTGGCAAAACAGATCAACAGATCATATCCATTGATCCATATCACTTTCCGTGATAACAATTTCAAGCCTCCCCTTTGTGGGAGGCATTGTATTAAAACCGATCCGATAATCCGCAGCAATCGTTGCGGATTTTTCTTTTTTTTCAATAAAAAGAGTGTCTGTCACAAGCATAACCTCAAAATTGCCGTACGCTGTCATATAGACGCTGTTATGTATTTTTTCATTTTGAAATTCCAGGGCACTGTTGACCTCACCTTTTCTGGTAACACGAAGCTCATCCTCACAAAACCGCAGTGTCGTCTTGCTGCTCTTTTCTGATGAAGCATCCAGATTCTCTTCATAGGAAACATAATAATACGGTTCTTTATATAACATATGTCCCATGGTTTCTGTCGTAATCACTTCGTCCGTTCCGGCCTGCGTTCCGGTCACTTTTATTTTTACCTGTTTTTTCATTGTTATTTCCCGTCTTTCCGCGAAAGACACCAATGTGTCATAAAATATCCTGTTTGTCTCAAATTTTCACTCACAAATATCAATACCGTCACTCTTCTAACAGCGCTTTTATCCTCTCTGCAAAATAGCTCCGGTATACAATCCTCCGACCATCATCATGTTCTTTTGTACGCGTATCCTCTATGACAATGCTGTTTTGGGGGATTCCATACTGTGGATACATGGCTCCAAATAAAAAAGCCGCTGTATAAATTGTGCAAACTGTACCATATATGGAGAGTTTCAAAATATTATGTTTCATGTCTGTTCACCCTTTATGTTTTAAATACTATTATGATATGATGTTAGGATCAAAAGGTATTTTGCCCCTAACTTGATATCCACGAATTGCTCCGCTGCAAAGCA
>URPH01000038.1 GCA_900549665.1 uncultured Lachnospiraceae bacterium
TTTGGCGGGTCCCAAGTTCAAAAGTCTTATCGTGCAAGCACGAACGACTTTTTGATCTTTTTCCCCTGATATCATCATATCATATTATCAAACTTTTGCCTGACATTGTCAATAATATTAAAAAACAAACTAAACAAACAAACTAAAACTAAGCCTTTTTTCTTTGATAGGTAACAAAATGATAACATACATCAAAATAGGTCTGCTCATCAGACACATCGGCAATCTCCCAGTCATCCATCTCATCCAGATTTGGGAAATAGGTATCCGCCTCATATGACTCATCAATTTTTGTCACAATTGCCTTGTCACACAAAGGAAGCAGCTGTCTGTAGATGCTCTCTCCGCCGATCACATAAATTTCCTGATCATTGTATCCTGCCAACTCCTTTTGAAGCTCTTCCAGCGAATGGATGACGGTCGCTCCATTCACCTGATAATCTTTGTTTTGTGTCAGAACGATATTGACACGGTTGCCAAGCGGCTGCCCCTGCGGAAAGCTTTCCAGCGTCTTTCTGCCCATGACAATGACATTGCCTGTGGTGAGGCTACGGAAATTTTTCATATCGGCGGGAATACTGATCAGCAGCTTATTTTTGTTGCCGATCGCCCAATTATTATCTACTGCAACAATTAAATTCATTTCTGATATGTCCTTTCTTTTGTCCCGGATAATTTTTCATAAAAATAATCCAATTGCTTTATATACCATCCGCACATTGTCGGACAGCTACATCATATGGCCACCGGAATATTTTTAATCTGCGGCTCTGTCACATAATCCTCTACAATCAGATCATCGGTTGTAAAGGCATAAAAATCCGTGATTTCCGGATTGAGGCTTACCTTGGGAGCCGGATGCTCGGGTCTGTCCAAAAGCTCACGGACAAGCTCCACATGACGGTCATAAATATGTGCATCTGCAATGACATGGATGAGCTCACCCGGTACCATGTGATTGACCTGTGCTACCATCATCAATAAGATGGCATACTGTGCCACGTTCCAGTTGTTGGCGGTCAGTACATCCTGACTCCTCTGGTTGAGCACCATATTGAGCACCAGCTTATCGCCCTCTTTTGTCACATTGTAAGTAGCGGAATAACAGCACGGATCCAGATGTCCGCCGGCCAGATCATGATACTGGTACAGATTGGTCAGGATGCGGCGGCTGTAGGGATTTTCCTTTAACTGACGCAGGACATAATCCATCTGGTCGATCTTTTCGCCCTTGTATATAAATTCTTCCCCGACCACATAGCCGTAGGCGGTTCCGATCGAACCTGTTTCATCCGCCCAGCTGTCCCAGATATGTGACTTTAAGTCATGAACGTTGTTGGATTTTTTCTGGTAGATCCATAAGATCTCATCCATTGCGGATTTTAATGCGGTTTTGCGGATCGTAATAGCCGGAAATTCCTTTCTCAGATCATACCGGTTGACCACGCCAAACTTTTTGATCGTATATGCCTTTGTACCGTCTTCCCAGTGCGGTCTTACCTTTTCTCCTTCTGTACTGGTGCCGTTGTCTAAAATATCACGGCACATTTCTTTAAAAACCTGATCTGCGTAACTCACAATTTTTCTCCTTTTTCTCGATTAGCGATCCCACTTATCACAAAGTGAATTGATCTGATCGGCAAATTTGGCAAGATCCTTGTTGGCTCCGCCTTCATTGTGCTGGATAACCACAAGCAGTCTCTGTCCGGCAGCAACCAGTCTTGCAAAGACGTCGGATACAGCTTTTCCAAGCTTCTTCTTTTCCAGACGGACCGGTGTTGCAATGTATTCAAGCTCATTGTTGGCAAGGTTGAATCTCGTGCCGGAATAAGGCGCATATGCATTGTAGCCATATTCATGGATCAGACATTCCTTAAAGGATTCACATACGCTGTCCTCACCATGTACAATAAAGACACGATCCGGTTTCTTTTCAAAGCCGTTGATCCAGTCGATCAGTCCGTTTTTGTCAGCGTGGCCGGATAAGCCGGTAAGCTGACGGATGCTTGCACGGATCTTGATCGGTTCACCAAAAAGCTTTACCTCATCTGTTCCTTCCACGATCGTACGTCCCAATGTACCAACAGCCTGATAGCCGACAAATAAAACGGTACACTCCGGTCTCCAGAGGTTGTGCTTTAAGTGATGGCGGATACGTCCTGCCTCACACATACCGGACGCGGATATAATAACCTTTGGCTCCTCGTCAAAGTTGATAGCCTTTGATTCATCTGAGGTGATCGTCAGATGCAGTCCGGGAAAGCTTAGGATATTGATTCCCTTTTTCACCAGTGCCATCGCCTCATCATCAAAACAGCTGTATATATTTTTCTGGAAAATTCCGGTTGCCTCCACGGCAAGCGGACTATCCACATAAACAGGGAAATTTTCGTGTCCCTTCACCAGTTTTTCATTTTTGATCTGTCTTAAAAAGTATAAGAGCTCCTGCGTACGTCCTACGGCAAAGGAAGGAATGACAACATTGCCGCCCTTGTCAAAGGTTTCCTTTAAAATAGAAGTAAGCTCTGCAATATAATCCGGTCTCTCTGCCGCATGCAGCCTGTCACCGTAGGTCGATTCCATGACAACATAATCTGCCTCAGCTGTTTTCCTGGGATCCTTGATCAATGGCTGGTTGGTATTGCCGATATCACCGGAAAATACAATTTTCTTTTCTATACCGGCTTCGTTGATCCAGACCTCAATACTGGAAGAGCCCAGCAGATGTCCGATATCCGTAAACCGGATCTTAATGCCGTCACACACATTGACAATGCTGTCATAATGACAGGGAACGATCTGTTTTAATGTACCGTCGGCATCTGCAATCGTATATAATGGCTCGATCAGATCCGAAGTAGCACTTCTTTTTGCCTTGCGGTTTTTCCACTCTGCCTCCTGCATCTGGATATGTGCACAGTCACGAAGCATGATGCTGCACAGATCAGCAGTCGCATCTGTCATCAGTATCTGTCCGCGAAATCCTCTTGTATATAAAAGAGGAAGCAGACCGGAATGGTCTACATGGGCATGTGTCAGAAAAATATAATCCACGGCTGCCGGACTGACCGGAAGCTCCGCATTTTCAAACACATTGATGCCCTGCTCCATACCATAGTCAACGAGTATAGTCTTTCCACACGCCTGTAAACAATGACAACTTCCCGTAACCTCATGATCTGCCCCAATAAATGTCAGTTTCATCGTATCACTCCTATCCCCAAAATAATATTTATTTGATTACCTTCTATATCTATTAGTATAATCGTTTTTATATAAATAGAAAAGAAAAATCATTCTCAATCCACTGCCAAATTATAAATATTTTACCTGTTTAAGAGCAGTGGTCATAATAATCCTCCAGTTCACTCCGACAGCTTAAAAATACCTCCGCCAGCGCCATGATACGCGCTTCAACCGGAATCTCATCTCCCTTTTTCCCATCGGGGTATCCGGTCCCGTCCACTTTTTCATGATGGTAATGTGCCACATTCTGGGCAACATCCACAAACTGCTTTTCCTCTACTCCGGTCAGAATGTTGCGTACCATTTCCCCGCCGATCTCGGCATGCTTTTTCATCTCTTCATATTCTTCTTTTGTAAAACGGCCCTGCTTGCGCAGGATGGCATCATCTACCCCTATTTTATCAAGATCATGCGTGGGCACACTCCGGATGACCAGATCCAGATCTTGTGATGTTCCGTTTCATCCCGGAATTCCACGACAAAACCGGAAATGGAGCCGATAAAATTGTTTAAGGTATGGATCTCTAAATCATAAAAGCTCTGGTTCTTTTTGATGCTGTTGATCCTCGTATGATGGTGCCCATACAGCCTGTCTTTTTCAACGGCCTTCCGACCTCGTTGTCTTTGAGTTCTGTAAAAACATCGGATGCATAATCGCTGCAGCCCATATATTCGAGCCTTCGGTTAAACGTAATAAAGCCCACCTTCTACGGCTGTTCACTGATAATGTCCTTATTTTCATCCACCATATAAAGATTGGAAAGAATCATGATCAGTGCCATCATATTCTGGCTGATGCTACGCTTTACATCGGTAACATACAGCATAAAATACAAAAGCAGTGATACGACCAGACAGACAATATATAACTTTATCATGTGTCTACCCCTTTATTGTAAAGTCTTTTGGTAAGTATACCATACCTTTCTATGTCAAACCATACTCCGCCGGCTTTTCCCTTCAGTACTTTTCCCTCCGGAATTAAATATCATAAAATTATTAGCATAAGACTGTTGGCGCAATATAATCCCTAGAGTATCCGACTATTATCTGTTATAATAATTTATATTTTTTATTCTGGCTGGTAATACCGTCCAAAATAAAAAAGTGTTAAAGGGAAACGCAAATCAAATATTTTTCATTTCAGAAAGGGGAAATTTCATGAAATCCAACACTCTCAAACAAGCAGGGCTCTTTACAGCCACCTGCCTGCTTATGCTGTCTGTTATGACAGGCTGTATCAGTACAGGCTCAGATAACGAACCATCCGTTTCAGAGACCATATCATCCGAATCCGGCGAATCAGCCACAGATCAGGAATTATCAGCCAATACCGAAGAATCTGCAGATACCACGGATACCGAAGCTTCGGTAGATCCCGAAATACTGCGCATCCAGACTCTTGGACTTGTCAATGCCAAATACATGGAAAATCTGGACGCTCCCGCGACAACCAAGGATCTACGCGGCATCATTGAAAAAATCCTTGAAAAACAGGGGGCAGATGCTGAAAAAGTAAATGAATGGAAATCCGTCACCAACGGTTCCAAGGAAGCGGTCCGCACCTCGGACAGCATGATGGCAGTCTATTATGCAGCCAGTCTGCTTTCCGATGACGGGATTCCCAAATCCATGATAAATGACAATAGTGGAAGCAACCGCTGGACACCCGCTGACTGGGATATCGGCTGCGATCATTTCGGTATGTGTGAGTTTTTGAGAATGAAAGACGGTTCCTATTCTTTTTATTCCGCTGAGGAAGGCTGGCATGGCAACGATGCGGTCAAAGAAAACCAATCCTATGGCATTACCTCAGTTATGTATTCTATCGGTCTGGCATCCAGACTGAGTGGACAATATGTCTTTCCAAATGATCCGGATACCAACTGTCTGTATATCAACAACACACTGACAAGAAGCGAGCTTGCATTGCAAATGGTACGTTTTTATGACAGCTTTGAACCGGAAGCTGTTTATGCTTCCATTGATGATATTGCTGCTGTAAATCCGATCGATGATGCTGCCATCAAAGATGCAGCACCGGTTCCCTCGACAAAAGAAAAAGGATATTCCTCCAAATGGAAGGGAGCATATTCCCACAAATATTCCGAACCCGGGAAAGACGGTGGGCTGACTATACTCGGAGCTTCTACCAACTATCAGGAAAGCGAATTTGCTGCCCTCTCAGACCTCGGCTTCAACTACTTAAGTCTGCGTATCGGATGTGCCAGCCTCGCCTATCCCGACTATGGCAACGACCGCTCCACAGTCAACCAGAACATCATTGACGACATTGACCGTGCGATTGGTTGGGGACTGAAATACGGTATTCACATTGAAATCAGCTTTGACGGCTTTATGGATGATGACCTGAAAGGCTACGGCTATCAGTATTCGGACAACATCTACACACCGGACTGCCTTGCAAGCACCCAGCAGTATCAGGCAAAGGAAGCTCTGATCACAGCATTTGCAAAAAGATATGCCAATGTTCCCAATGATTATTTAAGCTTTGAGCTCTCCTGCGAAAACTCTGCCGAAACCCATTCTTATGGCATAAGCGGCCTTTCATCCGATGAAATGGCAGACGCTTTTATTTCCATTGCCAATTCCGTATGGGAAGTATCTCCCGACAGATGTGTCCTGATCTCCACCTGTGACAGGCCAGACGATGCCAATATGGCTTACTGGGAAAAGATTGCCAAAGCCGGAATCAATCTGGATTATCACTGCTATGAACCAAGAAGCTTTGTCGCTCCGCGTGAGCATAACCATGTCGATCCTGACCAGATGATCTGGCCCGGCTTTGTTGATGAAAACGGCACGACCTGGACCATGGATGATGTTTACGAGACCTATATGAAACCCTATCAGGATCTGGCCGATGAAGCAGGTGTCGACTTTAAAGTCGGTGAAAGCGGCATGTTCTTAGAAGGATACGATTTATTTGAAGAATCTCCCAGAGTGGAAAAATACGTTGAAGCGTGGGCTTCTGATTTTACAGACTGCATGAAGAAAAACCACACTTCCTATGTGATCGGAGATCTGATAGACGGCGGTAACCTGCCTCTGTTATCCATCCTTCCTCCTGTAGAAGATGATAAATCAACCTATATAAAAGATGCACAATATACGTTGAAAACCTATAAAATGGATGATTATACCGCAAGCTACTACATCAATGAGGAGTTAGCCGGGAAAAGATAATGCTAAAAAACAGGCTGTCAGAGTACAGCCTGTTTTTTCATTTGCGTTCTATCAAAGTAGTGCTATAATATTTCTGAAAATTTCTACCCACTCCGTCCTGTCTGGGGCATGCAACTGTGGTCTGCACTCTTTGGATTCCTGCGCCTAGCAAGAGTAAATGCCGTCATCCACTCTGCTTCGCTGGCAAGGGCATGGAAAATAAAACGCGCCTTCGGCTTGAACGGGTTATTTTCCATGCCAGTCTTTCGCTTTTGATGGCATTAACTTTTGCACGGCTCGGAATAAGCGAGTGCAGACCACAATTGCATGCCCCAGCAGGACGGAGTGGGTAGAAATTCTCCTGACCCGGATATCAAAATACTAATCCATGATAAACCAATAAGGAAGTACCCCTATGAAAACATCTACTAACTCAAATCACATATACAGCAACACCGACCTACGCAAACTTTTATTCCCGATCATAGTAGAACAGCTTCTCACCTGTCTGATGGGAACCGTGGACACCATGATGGTAAGTAACGTTGGCTCTGCCGCCATATCCGCAGTATCCCTCGTCGATTCCATCAACGTCCTCGTCATCCAGGCACTTTCTGCGCTCGCAGCCGGCGGTGCAATCCTCTGCTCACACTATCTTGGAAGCCAAAATGAAAAAGATGCCAATCACGCGGCTGAACAGGTACTTTACGTCATGGCACTGCTATCAACAGCACTGACATTGATCTGTCTGATCTTCCGCACACCCTTGCTCAGACTGATTTTCGGCAAGGTCGAAGCCGATGTTATGACCAATTCACAGGTATATTTTCTGTTTACCCTGCTGTCCTTCCCGTTTATCGGTCTGTATGATGCCGGTGCCTCCATCATGCGTGCACAAAACGACAGCCGCCGCCCCATGATCATATCCGTTACCTCCAATTTCCTCAACATCGGTGGCAACGCTTTACTGATCTTTGTACTCAATATGGGTGTAGCCGGAGCAGCGATCTCGACTCTTGTTTCGCGTATTTTCTGCGCCGTAGTAGTCATATACGGACTTCGCAGCCGTAAAAATCCGATTTCCATCCGCAACTATCTTTC
The DNA here is from genome assembly GCA_900549665.1 of uncultured Lachnospiraceae bacterium. Classification (GTDB taxonomy): domain Bacteria; phylum Bacillota; class Clostridia; order Lachnospirales; family Lachnospiraceae; genus UBA2882. The sequence goes on from URPH01000038.1 coordinate 7,534, forward strand.
CATACGACCGGATCTTTCAACCATAAAAAAAATACTGTATATCGGCATCCCTTCCGGAGTCGAAAACAGTATGTTCCAGTTTGGTAAACTGGCAATCCAGTCCACCGTTTCTACACTTGGCACTGTCGCAATCGCAGCGCAGGCTATGACCAATATTCTGGAAATGCTCAACGGCGTCGCTGCCATGGGCATTGGAATTGGACTGATGACAGTAGTCGGCCAGTGTCTTGGCGCCGGAAGGAAGGATGAAGCCATTTATTATATCAAAAAGCTTTCCTGGGTTTCAGAAGCTGTCATCATCATAAGCTGTCTGGTAGTTTTTGCCCTTACCAAACCAATCACCATGCTGGGTGGTATGGAAGCTGAAAGCGCAAAGCTCTGCTTCCAGATGGTCATCTTTATCACAATAACCAAACCCATCTCCTGGGTGCTTTCCTTCATTCCCGCCTACGGCATGCGGGCGGCCGGAGATGTAAAATTTTCCATGATCACCTCCTGCTGCACCATGTGGCTTTGCCGTGTAGTTTTATGTGTTTATTTATGCCGCGTCTGGGGCTTTGGTCCCATCGCCGTATGGATTGGCATGTTTGCCGACTGGAGCCTTCGGGCCATCATCTTTACCCTGCGTTTCCGTTCCGGCAGGTGGCTCAATCATCATGTAACAGACTAATTTTAGATAATAAAATTATACCGCAAGACCGATCAGGGCAATAATGCCTCCGGTAATTGCTGACAAAACAGCTGCGGATGCCAGTCCGATAAAAACATTTCCAGCCCTGTCTGTCATCATTTTGGCAAAACTGGAATTTGAATTTTCTAATTCTAAGCATCTATTATAACTTCCAAACGCCTGGCCATTTTTTGAGGATAAAGACTTGCCATACTACCATGTCCCATATTTTCAAAATTGATAAACCTTGTATCTGGAAAATGATTTTTAATATATTTAATATCCCATGCTCGATCTTTTGCTTCCTTATCTCCATACCAATATTGCAGACACCCTTCATATTTAGGTATGTTCTTTGGCATAACATAATTATTGCATGAATCAAAAGTTCGCCATATTGTTTTATAACTTATAAAATGAAGAACCTTGACAATATACTTTAAATCTTCCTTACTATACTCATCAGTAGAAAAGGCTTTTTCAAGAAGCCCTAATCCTCCGATTTTCCCCATAGAAATCATCAGGAAATCTTTGACAGCTATAAACCTTGTGATGAGCCACGGAAGCTGATAAGGTGTAATTCCACCATCGCAAACCGCATTTTTTATAATAATTTTCTGTTCGGCAATCATTTTCAGCACAATAGCTCCCCCCATAGAACAACCATAAAGAGTATCTATTGTTCTGATTTTATGTTCTATTAGCCATTTTGCTAAATTATCGGCAATTTCCTCTACACTGGTAAAATCTTCATTTGGATTTTCTTCATCATATCCGGGCAGCGCAGGAATAATTAAGTGATACTTGTCCTTAAGTAATGGTATGACATTTTCAAAATAGTCCCACATAACTACAGAAGGATGTATCAGTACGATTACTTTTTCTCTATCTGCTCCGTATTCGTGAATTGTCATTATATCACCTCCACAACTTCAAAGCTTCCGCTCTGTTATAATCTCTCAGTATTACTGGGATTTTCATGTGTTCAATCAAATGCAAATCAAGTCGCAAATTGCAACCAGCCAATAATAAATAGGTGCAATGGATAATATAAATAAAACAACCATTTCATAATGCGATTTACTCTTTCATTATTTCCTCTTTTTCCATTGTACATCATAATAATCGGAATAGATAAAACTACTGCCATTTGTAACAAGCCATATATTTTATCTATTGCAAAGAAATATACCGTTGCATATATAGCCACATAGAAAATCATCCACAGTACTTGAGTTTTTAATTTTCCTCTATTGGTTCCAAATGCTAAAATACACAAACTTGCAACACAGCTCCAATCGCTCGGAAAACTAATCAAACAAATTAGTATAACAAACAACACTTTCATCAGATTGCTTTCTATTTTTTTGCTATTGACAACTCGTAGCATAACCAATCCCCATGCAAGTGACCACATAACACTTGTTTGGTTCAAAGCACTCCCATAATAAAACGGAATAAAGGATTTCCAATCCACAAAACTCGTAGATGCAAACACATAAGCAAAATGTGATATAAATGCGAACACAAACAGACGCTTCGTATATTTATTTATATCTTTCGTATAATGGTATCCTTCCGCTATAAAATAACACATAATAGGACATGTTATTCTTCCGATAGTATGCAGGATGATAGGGAGCATTTCCTTTGGATAACCAGGATAAATCATCCATGTAATATGGTCTATAGTCATTGCTATAATCGCAATAGTTTTTACCATATTTGAATCAAATATTTTCTTCATATGTCACCTTCAAATTCAAAGCTTCTGTTCTATTCATTCCAATAATCTATTGTGTCCTGTGGTGTAGTATCTACCCCAAACAACTGCCACATAAAATCCTCTTTCTCATGATAAAGATTGATTATTCGAATATATTTCTCTTCGATTCTATAAAACACATAATTTTTAGACACAAATATGTACCGATAATCTGACACCACGTCAAACATTTTCGATACTTCGGATCCCTTTTCTTCATAGTCACTAAGTCCTCTTATTGCATCCGTGATGTTCTTAACAATTTTTCTAGCATTATCGACACCATATTCTTGCGATATTGTCGCTTTTAATGCACGCAATTTATCCGCTGTATCAGGAGTATATTTTATCTTTTTCAATCAAGTACCCCCAATTCCCGCTCTAAATCATTTGCATCAATCCATCCTTCTGCATCAGCTCTTTCCTCAGCACGTTTTAAATCAAGCATAAGCATTGCAACTGCCTGTTCCCTCAACGCTTCTTTGCTATTCTTTGTAACAATGAAAGGAAGACCTTCAACGTTTAAAGACTGTTGAATAAAGGTGTTAAATGCATCTGTTAATGTCATTCCGGTTTTTGCATAAATATCCTCAACTGCTCTCTTGATTTCTGAATTTATCCTTACCTGAAAAGTTGAATCCTTTGGTGCAATAGCAACATTCAAATTTGTATCCATAAGACACACCTCCTACTTTTTCTATATCATAGCACTTCTTTTGTCACACGTCAATACAACGTCATTACATTTGCATTTATAACCAATTATGATATATACTTTCTATGCGACAATTTCACATTATTTTGATTTACCATAGCGTATCTGAGAGTGGTATCTATCTGCTCATGTCCCAGAATTTTCTGTACCTGTTCAATCGGCATACCTTTTTCTATCGCTCTGGTTGCCATTGTTCTTCTAAACTTGTGCGGATGTACTTTTTCAACTCCCAGTTTTTTACCCATTTCTCTAAGTCTCAATTCAACACCGCTCTCTGTCAGTCTATCATGCGGTCTATTTAATGATACAAATAACGCTTTATTATTATCTATCCTTGATTCGATATAATTCATTAAATGCAGCTTGGTCTTTGCATCAAAATATGCTTTACGTTCTTTATCACCTTTTCCATAAACAACGCATTCCCGTTCCGAAAAATCTATATCTTCAATGTTTAATCTGACTAATTCACCTACACGAATCCCTGTTGAAAGTAAGAAATCTATCATCGCCCGGTCACGAAGATTTTCGCAGTTATCTCTTAATATCTCAACCTTCTCATCCGGAAGAGTTTCCTTAACCACAACCGCCGTTTTTACCTTATGGATTCTCTTCATCGGGCTCTTAATAATATAATCTTCTTCCTCTAACCATAAAAAAATGCGGAAAGGCTCCTGCGAACATTATCTATAGTAACCTTTCCACAATTATTAATTGATTGATACTCTACCAGGTACTTTCGTAGCATTTCTGTAGATATTTTTATAACCGGAACATCTACTGTTTCCAACATTCTCTGGATATTACACCTATAATAACGTATCGTCTTATC
>URPH01000039.1 GCA_900549665.1 uncultured Lachnospiraceae bacterium
TTTTCTTCATAACAATTTGAGCTAATAATTCTTTAGCTATTTTATTAACTTGCTCTACATACTCAGCTGAAGTATCCATGCCTTTTTCTTTTCCTAGCTCATACATTAATTCAAAAGCAATTGCTTGTTCTAATATATTTCTTCTTCCTTGTTCATTGTCAATCATTGCTTGTTGTTGAGCTGGATATCTTGAAATAACTTCTGATATATATTGAGAAGTTATTTCTCTTCCCGCTACTCTTGCTAAAACCTTATTATCCATGGTAAAATTCATCCTTTCTTATTATCTTTAACTATAATTTATTTAAATATGAATCTATTATCTATTTTATCAAAGAAATAGTAGTAATTTAAATAACTAATATCTTTAATAAATAAATTATACCATTATTTTATATAAAATGAAAAAGCCTAGCTAATGCTAAGCTTTTTGGTGGCTCGAACTGGAATCGAACCAGTGACACGAGGATTTTCAGTCCTCTGCTCTACCGACTGAGCTATCTGGGCGTTTCAAAAAAAAGAGTAGCGGGGACAGGATTTGAACCTATGACCTCCGGGTTATGAGCCCGGCGAGCTTCCAGACTGCTCCACCCCGCGTTATTAAATTAGTATATCTTTCTCACAAGAGAAATGGATGGAGGTGGATTCGAACCACCGAAGCAAGTTGCAGCAGATTTACAGTCTGTCCCCTTTGGCCACTCGGGAATCCATCCATGCAAGGCTTTTTAAGCCCCAACAATATAAATTTATATCACAGTTTATGACGTATTGCAAGCATTTTTTACATTCATCGATATCTTTGAAAACACGATACGACAGCCTGCTGCCAAAAACCTTTTTACAGCCGGTAACGCAGCACAACAGCCGACTTTTTCGGAAGCACGATATGCAGCTTGCCACCCTCAACCGGATACTTCACAATGTCCGTTGTAAAGCCTTCCGAATCAGTCTGCACAATACGTTCCATCTCACATTCTCTCGGTATTCCGGACTCCCAGACGGAGTATTCGCGGTCTACCTCGTAGTCATTGTTGTTGACCAGCGTAATATAATGGTCATCTTCGAAAAATCTCACATAACCGATCAGGTTGTAATCACCGATCAGATATTTCAGACTACCGTATTTGAAAGCGGTACTTTCTTTATGGATACGGATCATAACTTTATGAAACTCGATCAGATCATGATCCTCATGTCCCCAGGGATAGGTACGGCGGTTATCCGGATCGGTAAAGCCGCACAAACCGGCCTCATCTCCATAGTAAATGGTGGGGGCTCCGGCCCAGGTCATCTGCATGACAACAGCCTCTCTCATGACCGCTTTGTCCACGCCTTCATTGGCAGCCTCCGGTCCCATAGTATTGACACGTCCGACACGCTTGTTGGTCCTTGTAAGGAAGCGGGAATGATCGTGGTTGGAAAGCTCGTTCATCGCAATATGGGAAGATTCGCCGCAAAAAGCAGCTCCGTGATAATGCATGGCTCCCCAGAAGCTGTCAGCATTTCCATACAGATCCTCCCGATAGTCATCGCTGTGCTTCTGCATGCCTGTCAAAAACCAGGTGATCGGCTCCATAAAGGCATCATAATTCATCACGGTATCCCACTCGCCATTTTCAATCCACTCCTTTGGGCTGCCATAGTGCTCCGCCAAAACGATCGCTTCCGGATTGGCTTCTCGGACTGCCTTGTGAAAATCCTTCCAAAACTTGTGATTGAACTCCGGCGAATGTCCCAGATCAGCTGCTACATCCAGACGCCATCCGTCAACATTGTACGGCGGCGACACCCATTTTTTTCCTATATGCAGAATATAATTGTATAATTTTTCGGAGCCCTCATAATTGAGCTTGGGCAAAGTATCATGTCCCCACCATCCGTCGTAGGTCGGATTGTAGGGCCAGCGGTTTTCATCATAAAAATGGAAATAGTCACGATATGGGCTGTCCGCAGATATATAGGCACCCTTTTCATAGCCTTCAAAATTTTCGTAGATGCGCTCTCGGTCCAGCCATTTGTTGAAGGATCCACAGTGATTGAAAACACCGTCCAAAATAACCTTCATGCCACGCCTGTGCGCCTCTTCGACAACAGTCGCAAACAAAGCATTGGACGCTTCCAGATTTTCCTTGTTGGCAATACGGTTGATATATCTGGATGCTTCTCTATTTTCATTTTGACCGGGCTCCAGTAAATCGCCCCGGTCATTGACAATCCTGCCAAAATGCGGATCAATATAGTCATAGTCCTGAATATCATATTTGTGATTGGACGGGGATACAAATAAAGGATTGAAATATATCACATCAATTCCCAGATCCTGCAGGTAATCCATCTTATCCAGCACACCCTGCAAATCTCCGCCATAAAATTCGCGTACATCCATGACTGCCGGATATTTGCCCCAGTCCTCAACACGTTTGACATGCTCTCCGATATAATTGTACTCATCTGTCAAAACATCATTGGATGGATCACCGTTGCAAAAACGGTCAACATAGATCTGGTACATAACAGCACCCTTTGCCCATCTGGGGACACGGTTGCCCGGAACAATGACAAATTTGTAATAGTCCTCCACATTTTTGGCAACTCCACGGAAATCATACACGCAGGTAATCCTGCCGGCTGTCACTTCAAAGTAATAGGATACCTTTTCATCATCCAGCTCCAGATCATACTCATACCAGTCAAACAGCTCATCTGTCTTGTACTTCATCATCAGATGCTTTTCGTTTTGACAGACAAAGTATACTTTATCAATATTATTTTTTGCAGCCCGGAATTTAATTGTTACGATGGAATAAGGATTGGGTTCCGGCGGACAGACAAATTCTGATGACACGTCGGAAAAAAGAGCCCTTTTATTGAGAACAGGCCTCATGCCTGCCATGTAAGCCTGTGTACTTTGGATTTTAGAAAAATCACTGTTATACATTGTATTGTGCCCTCCATAAATGCCCCATATACTGTATATATTATCACAATCAGCGTATATGTGCCACAAATTATTTGATATATGATACCAAGACTCAATACCATTGACGGAAAGCAGGGAAACGGAGGAATATCGGGAAATTTATTTTTAGACAGGAAAAAAGACAGCGGTCGCACAGCTGTCTTTTTCGAGAAGGTATTTCTTTTGGGGTATAGCAAAAAACTATGTAATGTATTGGGGGGTTACAAGTATATTCTAACAAATATCTGAAAATAGTCTACACTCACGTTTCACAAACATTACAAAGCAATTGATATTTTTTTGTACATATTGCACAAAACTTGTCCGGATTATTCTGCAGACGGCTCATCAAACAATGCTGCAAATTCATCCATGGAGATACGTTCCTTTTCCAATAATAAGGCAGAACATCTGTGAAGCACGTCCTCATGCGTCAGAATCACTTCTTTTGCTTTTTGATAGCAGTCATCCACGATGGCCTTGACTTCCTCATCAATCCTGCCGGCTGTCTGTTCACTGTAGGCTTTGGTATGCGCCAGGTCACGGCCGATAAAGACATCGTCACCTTCATCATCATAATTGATCGTTCCGATGTGATCAGACATACCATAGCGTGTTACCATCCGGCGTGCAATTTCGGTTGCCTGCTTAATATCACTGGAAGCGCCGGTTGTAATGTCATCAAAGATAATTTCCTCGGCAATTCTTCCGCCAAGTGCTACCATGATCTCATGTAACATCTTGCCTCTGGTAAGAAACATTTCATCTTTTTCCGGCAGTGGCATGGTATAACCTGCCGCTCCCTGTCCGGTCGGGATGATGGAAACCATATAAACCGGTCCTACATCCGGAAGAACATGGAATAAGATCGCATGTCCGGATTCGTGATATGCGGTGATCTTTTTTTCTTCGTCGGAAATAATACGGCTGCGTTTTTCTGTACCGATTCCGGTTTTGATAAATGCACGGTTGATATCTTCCGCGCTGATATAGGCACGGTTGTCCTTTGCTGCATTGATCGCGGATTCGTTTAACAGGTTTTCCAGATCGGCACCGGTAAATCCTGCTGTTTTCTGGGCAATGTGCTTGAGATTAACATCATCAAGGAACGGTTTGTTTTTGGCATGGACATGGAGGATTTCTTCTCTTCCGCCCACATCCGGAGGCCCGATCACGATTTTACGGTCAAAACGACCGGGACGTAAAATAGCCGGATCCAGAATATCCACACGGTTGGTTGCTGCTAAGACGATAATTCCGGTATTTTCTTCAAAACCATCCATTTCTACTAACAGCTGGTTGAGCGTCTGCTCTCTTTCATCATGTCCGCCGCCCATACCGGTACCGCGTTTTCTGGCAACGGCATCGATCTCATCAATAAATACGATACAGGGATGATTCTTTTTGGCATCCTCAAACAAATCTCTTACACGGGATGCACCGACGCCGACAAACATCTCTACAAAATCCGAACCGGATATGGAAAAGAACGGTACATTGGCTTCGCCCGCGATCGCCTTGGCAAGCAGTGTCTTACCGGTTCCGGGAGGTCCTTCCAGCAATACGCCCTTGGGAATACGTGCCCCGACCTTTGTATACTGTGCCGGATTTCTTAAAAAGCTGATGATTTCTTCAAGCTCTTCCTTTTCTTCTTTGAGGCCGGCAACATCCTTTAAGGTAATGGAATTGTTGTCTCCCATGGTCACACGCGCCCGGCTCTTGCCAAAATTCATCATTTTGCTGCCACCGCCGCCACCGGCTCCTGCCGATGCATTGAGGAGCATCATAAACAACACCAGACATACAACTGCGATCAGAATGGGCATGGCAATGGATTTAAACCATGTATCCTGCGGAATATTGTCTCTCATGACAAGAATATCATTGGCTTCCAGCAGATCCTCCATTTCTTCCACATCTGCCACATACAAGACCTTGCTGCTGCCATCCCGGAATGCGATCTCCAGACGGCCGCTCGGTGTCTGTGTATTGGGAATGATCTCAACCTCGCTGATGAGATCGTCCTTGATATCCTGTTTGAACTGAGCTCTTGTATAATCACGGGGTGAACTCTTCCCCATTTCGAGCAACACACTGATACCCAGCAAAACCAGTACGGTAACCAGTACGACCCGGATTCCTCTTTTTTTTGTTTCCAATGACTTACTCCTCTACTTCCAGCACACCGATATAGGGAAGATTCCGATATCTTTGTGCATAATCCAGTCCATAACCGATAACAAACAGATCCGGGATCTCAAATCCGGTATAATCTGCCTTGATATCCACGACTCTGCGGTCCGGCTTGTCCAACATGGCACAGAGCTTTAATGACTTGGGACCTCTCTGTTTTAAATTGTCCATCAAATAGCTTAATGTCCTGCCGGTGTCCACAATATCTTCTACCACAATTACATTTTTGCCGACAATGGATTCCTCTAAATCTTTTTTCATGATGATCTTTCCACTGGATACGGAACTATTGCCATAGCTTGAAACAGACATAAAATCCAGCGCTACCGGCACTGTGATCCTCTTTGCAAGCTCACATGCAAAAAAACAGGCTCCTTTAAGGGTGCAGATCATAAAGATTTCCTCTCCCTCATATTCTTTGCTGATCTGGGCTCCCAACTCCGCAATACGGGCATCCACCTGTTCCTCGCTTAACAGAACATTGATTTTGTTATTCATCATTTTTCTCCTCTTCTATCGTAATTTCCAAAATTTGTCGTGTTGTATCCGTAACTTTATAATATTCACTGATCCGGTATCCGACGATCCACATAATGTGATCTTCATCTGCAACCAGAGGGATCTCATCCCTCTGTGTAAGCGGTATTTTAACATCTACCATATAGTCCTGCAGCTTCTTTCTTGCAGTCTGTGTACAGTAAAAATAATCCCCGCTTTTCCGATACCGTAAAACAGGCACTTTTTTTATTTTATCATAATCAAACCACTTCGTATAGTTTTTGACCGGTACATTCCCATCTTTTTTGTAATCAAAAACCCTCATTTTGACAGACGGAAGCTTTTTTTTCTGCACATTTTCCAAATCCGGGTCCAAAATCCTGTGCACATGCAGACAGTATTGATCCGTGTAGGCTTCTGTTTTATAGATCAGACGGATCCTTTTACCACTCTGTCCCCGGACAAGTCCAAGAATATTATCTACATGTTTTTTGGAAATATCCTTCTTTCTGCCGCTGCAGAAAAAAATCATGCGGTAGACAAGCTCTGTCTGAATATAAGGATGCTGCATGCAAAAATCATCAAGACGTATCCTGCATCCGTCTGCCGCTTCCGTCACAAGCTTTTGATAAACTGCATCCACCTGATCCTGCAGGTAATCCAGTGCCTGACTGACACTTTCTGCCGTGGTGCAGATATGACTGACGGCTCCTTTGCAGATCTCGTCCTCGGCCGTCGTCAGAATATTGTGCCGGATACAGTTTCTTTTAAAGGCCGTATCATAATTGCTCTCGTCTGTAACATACGCAATATGGTCCGCTTGTAAATAAGCCTCTATTTCATCTCTCGTCACACATAGCAGCGGCCGGATATAATTGCCGCGCACAGGGCTCATTCCGCACAGGCCGTTTAAATTGCTCCCCCGGAACAGGTGAAACAAAACCGTTTCCGCCTGATCATTTTTGTGGTGTGCAAGCGCGATCTTTGCACCGTTTTTCATCTCACGCTCAAATACTTCATAGCGTAAAATCCGGGCAGATTCCTCAATTCCGGTATGATGCTCCTTTTGATAAGCGGACACATCTATTTTTTCCACCCGGCAGGGAATCTGCAGATCCTGACACAGCTTTTTGACATAATCAGCCTCCATGTCCGCTTCCTTCCGCAGTCCATGATGAATATGCACAGCGGAAAGATCGTATCCGTATTCCTCTTTTAGCCGGTTTAACAAAACCAGAAGACAGACCGAATCGGCACCGCCGGACAGTCCGACCACAACGTGATCTGTCGAATCCAGCATATGAAATTGTCCGATGTAATTTTTTACCTTTGTAATCATATCGACATTATACAGCAAATTCAGGTATTGGCAAAGATACCAAAGACAACAACCGTCATATCATCGTGTATCCTTCCACCGGCCTTGGCAATGGCTGCATTGATGATCATGATCGCCATCTGTCTGGGATTTTCAAAAGACAGCCCTGCCAGAAATTCTCTGACAGCCTCCATGTTGCCATCCGGCGCGCAATCGGATAAAAAGGCATCCAGCACCCCGTCCGTCATCATGATCAGATAATCACCATCTTCAAGACCGTATGCCCGGTCATCCGGATCATTCCTGTAAAAAATACCCAGCGGCAGGGATTCCCCTGTTACACAAAATATACGTTGTCCTCTTTTTATAAAGGAAGGCACTGCTCCATATTTTAAAAACCGACAGGTCCCCTGATACAGATCAACCTCGCAGGTATCCAGGCTGACGGTGTGCTCCTCCTGTGTATTCATGCAGATCAGGGAATTTAACAAAGCTCCTGCCTTATCAACATGAAAACCGGTCTCCATAAACTTGTCCAAAAGATCCAGAAGCCTTTCACTGTCAGAAGCCGCCAGACTCCCCGATCCCATTCCGTCGGATAAGGCGATCAGCTGCATCCCTCTTGCATACTCACGGATCAGATAGCTGTCGCCGGAATCGTCCTCATTTTCCTTTTTTGCCCTTGCGATGCCATCGAGAATATAATAGTTGACCTCCTCTTCAAAAACCAGAAGTCTGGTCTCATCATGTACATAGGTCGGATTGGTCTCCTGTGATTTGAGCCTGCGGTGGCACAGCTCCGACAGGTATTCCATCAGCTCCTCCGTATAAAACATCTCATCCTCTTTTGCCCTTATCTGCATGCCGATTTCCAGATGCTCCTCCACCTCCACCACATACAATTCCTCCACGATCAGACTATTATCTACAAGCCCTTTTTCAATCCTCCGTTTCAGACGGGAAAGCAGACCGGAGGTCGCATAGGTCTCATTGGCCAGTGCCTTTAAAGCATCCGCGGTCTGGGAAAGCTGGTCTGCAAAAAGACAGTTTTGCTCCTGCTTTTTTTGCAAAAGATACAACCGCACACCTTCCTCCCCCTCATCCGGAGCAGTCTCTTCCTCAAAACTCCCGGCTATTTCCTGCAAGGTATCCGCATACAGGATCAGTCGCTTCTTTCCGTATTCCGGTAAAATATTGTGTTTTTCATGTTGTAAAAGACTCCGCTTCATCGTCCACCACTCTTTTCCCTTTTTGCCATTATTATAGTGGACGAGGGCTGAGAAAAATGTCATTTCCGGTCAGTGGCAATAAAAAAAGACACCGTCGCATAATCTGCAAATCAGTGTCTTATTTCATTTTGAATACAATCTCGCCTTCCTTGACCAGTCCCAGCTTATCCTTGGCAACTTCTTCAATATAGGCTTGTGTCTGTGTATATTTTTTAAATTCAGCCAGCTCTGTGGTACGGCTTTCTTCGTCAGCAATCTTGGCATCCAGCTCTGCCTCGGCCGACATATATTCCTGCTGCTTCTGCTTTAGTGTGTAGCTGTTTACGGAAATAACCACCAACAACATAACGACAACTGCGGAAACCAAAAACATGCCGAAACGATTCTGACGCCTACCTCGAAATGCGACTCTTCTCCGAGTTCTTCGTTTCATAGCGACCCCTCTTACCAGTTTGATTTTTGCGTTTACATAATGTTATCTTAATCTTTTTTATGTTGCCCGTCAACTTCTTTTTTGCCTGTCTTTTCATTTTTTTGCAGGCCCTTTTTATCTTGCCAAACATCTGTTTTGTCAATGCTTTTACCGGTCTAAGCACAAAGGAAAAAGCCCGGAATACCATATCTAGTAGCCAATTCAAAATTGTTGACATAATCTCCACAAGATGTTCCCCTATCGTATATTTATATACGAGCATTCCGAGTCCGGCTCCTGCTACGGAAAACCATCTTATCATTCCATTATTTGTTTTATAGAGCATAAAAAATAAAAAAATCCCGGCTCCGATCCAGAAAAAAAGATCTTCGATCGCAATAAAAAAATTGGTGTGCTTTATAATACGCCGGAGGATCCGGAACAGGTCATAGATGATGGTTATTACTACACCGGACATAAAGCAGTATGCTAAAAAGTGGCTTTCCTCTATAATCTGTTCACTCATCATTTAAACAGCTTTCCGAAAAAGGATTCCCCTTTCTGCCCCATACCGGATAATTCCGAATAAGTCAGACTGTCGATCTGTCCTTCCACATCCACCTCACCTTTTTCCAGAGACAGGCGGTTTACATGCAGATTGCTGCCTTTTATCATCAACATTCCCTGATCTGTTTCCAGTAATATCTCTGCAAGATCAAAAGAAAGCACATCACTGACCCCGCTGACCATACAGACATTGCGGTTGTTCAACATCAGTTTATGTGCTCTCTGTTTATTCATTTCTTCCATAATCAAAGCCTCCCGGTTATAGGTAATGGGAAATATCGTGCTCCTGTTTATCTTCAAATTCCCTTATTCCATATATATTCCGGCCTTGCCCTGATTATGACGGGATGTTTAAAATTTCAGACCTGTACAAACTTACAAATATTCAAACATCTCTTTTGCTTCTTCTTTTTTGACCGTATCCGCTACTGTCAGAACGCGGACACTCACATCCTTATTTCCAAAATTGATCGTGATCTTATCTCCGACCTTTACCTCATTGCCTGCCTTGGCAACCTTGTCATTGATCATCACTCTTCCCGCATCACATGCCTCATTGGCAACAGTTCTTCTTTTGATGAGACGGGATACCTTTAAATATTTATCTAAACGCATAGGTCTCTCCTTTTCTGAGTCATATCAGACTCTTAACATATTCTTCTGATTTTCCTAAATCATCTGCAATCTCGGTTATCACTTTACCTTTTTGAAGCCATTGGTTGATCAAAGTGCGGTCTCTTTCCCGCTCGCCTTCGGCTCTGCCAAGCTTTTCACCTTCTGCTCTGCCAAGCTTTTCGCCTTCTATATATCCTTCGCGCCGCATATCCATATCATTTACATACGTTTTCAAATACTCCGACCTCCATTCTTCATTCAGTCTTGCATTTTTCACTTCTTTATCAATCAATTTGGTAAATTCATCCTCTGCCTGTTCTTTTACAAATCCCTGCCCTTATTTAGTTACAAGCATGGATTTTCTAAAAGATAAACAGATATGATATTTTACATCATAAAGATATGTTTTACCGGAAACAGAAAATCTCCGGAAAAGAAAATATGCTTTGCGATAACTATATCATTATCGCAAAGCATTTACAATTCTTATTTTATTGACATTTTTACAAAGAGGGGTTTGATCATTCTTTTTCTTCCCCAATCTTTTTAAAAAACCGGACAGAATCATAATATGCAAAATAATCATAGCTGCTATCACTTAGCAATTCTGTCACATCCCGACCACCCCAATAAGTGTAAATATCTTCTCCTTGCTTCCTCAGACTGAGCAATACTCCATTTTCCATTGTCTCTAATCCCGATTTATGTCCCGGATTATACCCTATTAACACCAGACTGATCCATTCATCATTTCCGAACAGCTTTGCTTTTACATCTATTCCTATACCCCCTCCGGAAATTTTCAAATCTGCATAATATTGTCCGTCTTCTTCATAAATCGTAATATCATAATCTCTCAATTCTTCTGTACTTTTACCAAGTTCCTCAGAAAAAGCATAGTTACCAACCCAAGCTTCCAGTCCATTCGTTTCTTTGGGACTCCCTATCTGAACAGTTTCCTCTTCTGTTACTTTTTCAAAATATATACCGGAAGCCGGCAGATCTTCTGCCAGTGGATACAATACTCCCCAATAGGTATAGAGATCTTCTCCCTGTCTTTCCAGACTAAGCAATACAGTATTCTCCATTTTACTCAATCCTGTTACATGCTCCGGATTATATTTTTCTATCACCAGACTAACCCACTCATCACTTCCGTATAATCTTGCCTTCAGATTAATTCCCGTCATTTGACCATTTACTACTACATCCGCATAATATTGATCGTTCTCTTTATATATATTAATATCATAATCCATAAACATGGGCGCATATCCTTCTTCGCTATACGCCTCATCAAAAGCATACTGACCAATCCAATTATCCAGATTATTCTTTACTTCGGTCTCTGTATTCTGCACCGGGCAATTTGTTTCCGATTCCTGTTCAGAGGTTTCGTCTGACAGATCTGTTTTTCCGCATCCAGTCAATATAAAACTCAAAGAAGACACAAGGACAAAAAGAAAAATGCTCACTTTATTCATTCTTATACACATATATGGTTCCCTTTTCTAGGTCATATCAGACTCTTAACATATTCTTCTGATTTTCCTAAATCATCTGCTATCTCGGTTATCACTTTACCTTTTTGAAGCCATTGGTTAATCAAAGTGCGTAAAGTGTACCCCTTGTCAAGGACATTTTAAAAAGAAGGGATTCCTAGATGTCAT
>URPH01000040.1 GCA_900549665.1 uncultured Lachnospiraceae bacterium
CAAACATTCGAAATCCGCTGATTTACTGCGTAAATCGCTATTTTCTCATGTTTGGTGGGTCCCAAGTTCAAAAGTCTTATCGTGCGAGCACGAACGACTTTTTGACCTTTTGACCCTGATATCATAATATGATATAAGTGTTAAAAAATAAATTGCGTTTGTGTTTGTCAGAGATGTATTCATGACCGGAGGCAGAGATATGACAATTGATAAAAATGATTTATTAAAAAGTATTTTGGATAGTCTGGGCCGGATTGAACATATACAGAGTGAAGATATACCGGATATTGATCTGTATATGGACCAGGTAACGACCTTTATGGACCAGCATCTGAGATCGACGACACGTTATCCGGATGAGGACAAGATCCTGACAAAGACCATGATCAATAATTATGCCAAAAATGATCTGCTGCCACCACCTGTCAAAAAGAAATATTCCAAGGAGCATGTTCTGGTTCTGATCTTTATCTATTATTTTAAAGGGGTTTTGTCGATCAGCGATATCAAGGCATTGTTAAAACCGATCACGGAACCGTACTTTGGAAAGGATTCAGAGCTTACTCTGGAAGATATTTATAATGAAGTTTTTTCATTGGAAAGCGAACGCCTTGTCCATATGAAAGAGGATGTTGTCAAGATGTTTCATGAGAGTGAAAAGACTTTTGCCGATGTCGAGGATAAGGATTTTCTTCAGAAATTTTCCTTTATCTGTATGCTCAGCTATGATGTCTATGTTAAAAAGCTGATGATCGAAAAAATAATTGACGGAATGAAATCGGATTCCACTGAAAAATGATTTGAAGCTGTCTTTATCCTGCATTGTCCTAAACCGGCAATATGAGATAAAGACAGCTTTTTTATACAGCTACCTTACCAATGAACTTTATTTGACAGCTTTTTCGGCATAGACTGTTGATACCAGCTTTTCGTACGGAACGGTTTGCTCGAGCTCACCGGCATCTGTCAAAATATCCTGTAAAAGCGTAAAGCTGTCTTTTTCAAAGATCAGATTGTCTTTCCAGGTATCCTGTGATTTGTAACGCTCTACGATCGTGGCAATCGTGGAAATCTCTGTTTCTTCAAACTGCGGTGCAATGACTTTTGCAATTTCTTCGGAAGAGTGTGAGTTTACATAATCCATGCCTTTCTGCAGGGCATTGGTGAATCCCTGAATGATTTCGGGATTTTTTTCCATATAACTGCTCTTGGCACTGAATGCGGTATAGGGCACATAGCCGGAGTCGACACCGAGGGAGGCAACGATGTAGCCGTCGCCTTTTTCCTCTAAGGAAGTGGCAAATGGTTCGAATTCAACCGAAAAGTCGCCCTGTCCTCCGGAAAAGGCAGCAGCTGTGGAACCAAAATCAATACTCTGGTCGATCGATAAATCAGCTTTCGGATCGATATTATTCATTTTTAAAATGTATTCAAATACCATTTCCGGCATGCCGCCCTGGCGTCCGCCAAGCACATTTTTACCTTTCAGATCTTCCCACTTAAAATCGTCCATAGGCTCTCTTGCAACAAGGAAGTTGCCGGCGCGTTGTGTCAGCTGTGCAAAGTTTACGACATAATCATCCGTGCTGCCGAGGTAGGTATATATGGTCGCTTCGCTTCCCATAAATCCGATGTCGGCTTCGCCGGACAAAACAGCGGTCATGGTCTTGTCGGCACCAAAGCCCGTGACAAGTTCAAGATCAATGCCTTCGTCTGCAAAATATCCTTCCTCAATGGCCACGTACATCGGTGCATAAAAAATGGAATGGGCAACTTCATTGAGTGTGACCTTCTGCAGAGAACCTTCTTCTTTTCCGCACCCCGTCAATATCGTGGAAAAGAGCATGCACATCATTAGTAACAGACTGATTTTCTTTTTCATAATTCCTCCTGAAAAATAAGTGTTTCTATTAATAGGATATTGGAGAGATTGTAAAAAGTTCCTGCTTATGCTATTCTCTCATGGGAACAGGAGGAGTGATAACATGTGGATGCTGCTTGTTTTAGTATATGGTCTGTTGAAGGGAGCAAGAGAGATTGTAAAGAAAAAATCCCTGCAATACAGTTCGGTAATGGAGGTATTGTTTTTTTATACGTTGTTTGCATTTCTGATGGTGGTTCCGGATTATAAAAATGCGATGCATGTGCCGGTATCCATGCTTGGTTTTATTTTTTTGAAATCACTCATTATTTTTTGCGCATGGATCTTAAGCTTTAAAGCAATCAAAAAAATGCCGATCAGCCTGTATGGAGTGCTGGATTTGTCCAGAGTTTTGTTTGCAACCTTGCTTGGAAGTCTGATATTGCATGAAGTTATGTCAACCAATCAGATTATTGGACTGGTTTTAGTTGCCGCAGGCTTACTTTTATTAAAGGTACGGATACATCCTAAAAAGCTGTTGAAAAAAGATGGAACACCGGAGCTGCAGGCAGAGGAAAAAGAGGATGTCAAACCGGTCATTGTTATTTTTTCCCTGCTTTCATGTATGTTGAATGCGGTATCCGGGTTGATGGACAAGCTGCTCATGCGTGATCTCAACAGTTCTGAGCTTCAGTTTTTTTATATGTTATTTTTAGTCCTGTTATATGGGCTGTATTTATGTCTTGGAAAGGGTTTTGGAAAAGAAGAGATACATTTAAAAAGAGCTGCCAAAAATCCGTGGATCTGGCTTCTGGCTTTCTTATTTGTCATAGCGGACAGGGCTTTGTTTGTGGCAAATGCGGATCCGGCAAGTAAGATCACGATCATGACATTGATCAAGCAGTCCGGCTGTATTGTGACACTGGCTGCCGGAAAATGGATCTATCATGAAAAACATGTTTTACACAGGACTTTCTGCACTGTGCTGGTTGTTGCGGGAATTGTTGTCGCCGTGTTGTAGTTCTTTTCTTTGTAGTTTTTTTCTTAAAAATAAATGAACTGTATCGACATAGATTGCCAAATATAATATAATAGACTTATCTGGATGTTTATGATTTTGATACAGACAGATCTATAAAAATATAAGAGTCGCAGGCGACAGAGGAGGATTCAATGGGAGTTATTTCAAGATTTAAAGACATCATGGCTGCAAATTTCAATGCTTTATTAGACAAAGCTGAGGATCCGGCTAAGATGATCGATCAGTATCTGAGAGATTTAAATGATGATCTTGCCAAGGTTAAACAGGAAACAGCAGGGGTTATCGCTGATGAAAAGGCAGCAAAGAGAAAGCTGGACGAGTGCGATTCCGAGATGGAGAAGATGGATCGTTATGCCAGAAAAGCAGTTGCAGCGGGCAACGATGGAGATGCGCGTCAGTTTTTAAATAAAAAATCACAGTTAGCTCAGGAACGCACCGCTTTAGAGGCTAATTACAATATGTGTCTTGAAAATTCATACAAGATGCGTGAAATGACCAAAAAGCTCGAGTCCGATATTACAGAGCTTAAAGGCAAACAGCAGACCTTAAAGGCTAAGCTTGCTGTTGCAGAGACCAAGAAACGTATGAATGAAGTAGGTTCTTCCGCTAAGGGTGCCGGTTCCAGACTGGATGCCTTCAAAAAGATGGAAGAAAAGGTTGACCGTATGCTGGATGAAGCAGATGCCATGGAAGAGCTCAATGCAGGTTCACAGGCTTCCGATATCAATGCATTGAAGGCTTCTTATGAAGATATGGATGCAAGCTCTGATGTTGAGGATGAATTAGCTGCATTAAAGGCTGAGATGGGATTGTCTGCCGGCGGTCAGGCATAATCATTGTTGCGGATATCGAATGTTTGAGAATTGCGGGAGCTGCTTTGCAGCGGAGCAATTCGTGGATATCAAGTTAAGGGCAAATATTTTTTGACCCGACATCATAATATGGAAAAGGGAGAATGAAATATGGGATTATTTTCAAATCAGTTATTAAATGTAGTTGAGTGGGACGAAACCAAAGAAGGTGTGATTTTCTGGAAATGGCCCAACGATGAAATTAAAAAAGGATCCAAGCTTGTGATCCGCCCCGGTCAGGATGCTATTTTTATGTATATGGGCAAGATCGAGGGTGTATTTACAGATGATGGTACATATGATATTGAAACACAGATTATTCCGTTTTTATCAAGCTTAAAAGGTTTTAAGTTCGGATTTAATTCCGGTATGAGAGCGGAAGTTGTCTTTATCAATACCAAAGAATTGTTGTGCAAATGGGGTACCAAAAATGCCATCAATCTTCCGGCACCGGGACTTCCTGGGGGTATGCCGGTTCGCGCATTCGGTACTTTCAACTGCCGTGTTGTAGATCATAGTGTTATGCTCGAGAAGCTTTCCGGCACCATGCAGACATACTGTGTAGAGGATGTCCGTACACGTATTACTTCTTTCCTGGATCAGCTTCTGATGAGCTGGATTGCCAAAGAAGGCAAGGATATGTTTAATCTGCAGGTCAATGCGCGCGAAATTTCCAAGGGTATCGAAGAAGATCTCGATATGGAGATGAGAAAGATCGGTGTTGGTATTACCGGCTTTACGATTGAAAGCTTCAACTATCCGGAAGAAATCAAAAAGATGCAGGAAAAAGCAGCAGCACAGTCTATGGTTGGTGATGTTGGCAAATACAGTCAGATCGCTATGGCAGATTCCATGGGTAAAGGTGGAAATACCGGTGCAGGTGCAGCATCACAGATGATGGGAATGCAGATGGGCATGATGATGGGACAGCAGATGATGAACAGCATGAACAATATGAATAATATGAACAATATGAATAATATGAATAATATGCAGTCTCAGCAGCCGGCGAATGGCGGCGGGGCCGTTCCGAAGTTCTGTCCTAACTGCGGTACACCGACCAACGGTGCAAAATTCTGCGGTAATTGCGGCCAGAAGCTGAACTGATAAGGATCGTATGTTTGTTTTATGGACCGGATGTATTAACTGTCCGGTCCATTTTTTGTTATGGTGACGAGGAGAATAGATGGTGCGCTTGCGCAACCAGATATTCGACGACTACTAATCAGACCAAGGTTTGCAGGGCAAATCTTGGTCGGTTATGATAACGAGAATAGATATATTATAGAGGAAACTGCAATGAATCGTTTGGAAGGATTAAATGATAAACAAAAAGAGGCTGTTCTGGCAACGGATGGACCGGTATTGATCTTGGCCGGCGCAGGAAGTGGCAAGACCAGGGTGCTGACGCACAGGATTGCCTATCTGATCGAACAATGTGGGGTGAATCCATGGAATATCATGGCAATCACATTTACCAATAAGGCAGCAGGCGAGATGAAGGAAAGAGTGCAGGATCTGGTTGGATTTGGCTCTGACTCTATCTGGGTATCGACCTTCCACTCCAGCTGTGTGCGTATATTGAGAAGATATGCAGACAGGTTAGGTTATGATAACTCTTTTACAATCTATGATACAGATGATTCCAAATCCGTTATGAAGGATATCTGCAAAAAGCTGCAGATCGATACTAAACAGTTGAAGGAGCGTACGATCTTAGGTGCTATTTCTTCAGCCAAAAATGAAGGCATTTTACCGGATGATTATCGTATGGCAGCTATAGGTGATTACAACAAGACCAAGATTGCCAATGCCTATATCGAGTATCAGAATACACTTTTAAAAAACAATGCAATGGACTTTGATGATCTGCTTGTCAATGCGGTAGAGCTTTTTAAAAGCAATCCGGATGTTTTGCAAAACTATCAGGAAAAGTTTTTATATATTATGGTAGATGAATATCAGGATACCAACTCTATTCAGTTTGAATTTATCAGGCTGCTTGCCGGAAGCAGGCGCAACCTGTGCGTGGTTGGTGATGATGATCAGTCTATTTACAAGTTCCGAGGGGCCAATATCCGCAATATTCTGGATTTTGAGACGATTTATCCGGAAGCAAAGGTTATTAAGCTGGAGCAGAATTATCGTTCAACACAGACGGTATTAGACGCTGCGAATGCAGTCATCAGCAATAATATCAATCGAAAGTCCAAGGCTCTCTGGACGGATAAGGGAATGGGAAACCGGATCCATTTCAGACAGTTTGATACGGCGGTTGAAGAGGCTGAGTATATTGCCTATGATATTGCCGGAAAGAAAAATCAGGGCGTGGCCGATTACAAGGATTGTGCAGTTTTGTACCGTACCAACGCGCAGGCCCGTGTACTGGAGGAACAGTTTGTCCATGCAGGTGTGCCTTATGACATTGTAGGTGGCGTAAACTTTTATGGAAGAAAAGAGATCAAGGATCTTTTAGCTTATTTAAAGACGATTGACAATGGGAATGATGATCTGGCGGTAAAAAGGATCATCAACATTCCCAGAAGAGGAATTGGTGCAACGACGATCGTAAAGGTGCAGCAATATGCCGATGACAGAGGCATTGGATTTTATGAGGCATTGGAAGAGTCCGGTCAGATCATGACGATCGGAAAGAGTGCTTCCAAGCTGGATTCCTTTGTAACCATGATACAGGCCTTTCGTGCAAAAGCCAGAATTATGTCATTGAGTGATCTGGTAAAGGATATCATTGAGATCACCGGTTATGTGGAACAGATAGAGGCCAATTCAGATGAAGATGCGCAGGCGCGGATTGACAATATTGATGAATTTATTTCCAAGGTTGTCTCTTTTGAAGAGGAACATGAAAATGCAACCCTGTCGGAATTTTTAGCTGAGGTGGCGCTGGTTGCGGATATTGATAATGTGGATGAAAATCACAATAAGGTTTTGCTTATGACTCTTCACAGTGCGAAGGGACTGGAATTTCCGCATGTATACCTTGCCGGAATGGAGGATGGTCTGTTCCCGAGCTATATGAGTATCATGGACGGATCGGATGAAGAGATTGCAGAGGAACGCAGACTGGCATATGTGGGAATTACCAGGGCAAAGGATGATCTGACGGTGACAGCTGCCAAGATGCGAATGATCCGCGGAGAGACCCAGTACAATCCGGTATCACGATTTTTGCAGGAAATTCCGCAGGAGCTCATAGACAACCGGATTCCGAAAAAGAAATCCTTCCAGATGAACGAATATGTGGACGATACGTTTGCATCTGCCAAGAAGTCCTTTGCAAAGAAGCCGTATCAGAGCGTGTTTGGAGGCAGTTCTCCGCAGGAGGTTTATGCAAAGCCAAGACCGGTATTGTCGGATGATGTATTTGATAAACCCAAGCCGGTATCGAGTGGAAATGTGTTTGGACAGACGGAGCCCAAGCCGGTATCGAGTGGAAATGTGTTTGGACAGGCGGAGCCCAAACAGGTGTCGAGCGATAATGTATTTGGACAGATAGAGCCCAAGCCGGTATCGGGCGGGAATGTGTTTGGACAGGCAGAGCCCAAGCCGGTGTCGAGTGATAATGTATTTGGACAGACCGTGTCAAAACCGGTATCGAGTAGTAATGCGTTTGGACAGACATCGGTTGCACCAGGTGGTTATAAGCCGGTTGTAAAGCCCAAGGCAGTTTTGAAAAAGAAGGAGACAAAGGCAGAGGTGAAGCCTTTTATTGCAAAAGGGATCACAAAAGGAGTGGCCTCTGTTCCCGGAACCAGACCGGATTATGACATCGGAGATCGTGTAAAGCATATCAAGTTTGGCGAGGGTGTTGTCAAAGCCATGGAAAAAGGACCAAGGGATTATCAGGTAACGGTAGAATTTGATACCTATGGACAGAAGATCTTGTTTGCTGCATTTGCCAAGCTGCAGAAGGTGTGATTTTTGCATGATCGATACTCTGTTATTCCACGAATATTTCATATTTGATGATTTACTGTAAGAATTATTGATTTGAAACGTTAATTTATAAAAAACAATAGTAAAAAAATAAAAAAAGTGGTAAACTATCCAATAAGAGTATGCATTAAAAGTATTAGAAGAAAGGAATTTGACATTATGAATAGAGCAAAAATTGAAGAAATCGCAACGGCGGTCGGTGATTTATTAAAAAAGCAGGAAGAAGTTAAAGAAGAGAAAAAGTGTAAGGCAGTTCTCTGGGTGTTTGCAATTATCGGTGCTGTTGCAGCAGCGGTAGCGATTGCATATGCTATATACTGCTATTTTACACCGGATTATTTAGAAGACTTTGAAGAAGATTTTGAAGATGACTTTGATGAAGATTACTTTGACGATGATGATGAGGTTGAGGTAGCAAAGGCAAAAGATGAATCTGCAGATGCAGAATAATAAAAGCTTGAGAGTCAGAGGCTGTTGCGTTATGCAACAGCCTTATTTTAGTTTATCATATAAAGAACGAGAGGAAAGTAAATGAAAAAAGGACAGAGCTACGAAGGCTATGTGGAAAACGTTGTATTTCCGTCAAAGGGAATTGTCATGGTGGAAGATGAAGAAAACAAAGCTGTTGTAAAAAACGTACTTCCCGGTCAGAAAATACAGTTCCGTGTTACCAAAAAGCGGAAAGGAAAAGCCGAGGGTATGCTGGAAGCAGTACTCGAAAAATCAGCGGACGAAGTTGAGGCAGAATGTCCTCATTTCGGAATCTGCGGAGGATGCAATTATCAAAATCTTCCTTATGACAAACAGCTGGAACTGAAGGCCGGGCAGGTCAGAAGCTTACTGGATGCGGTTTACATAAATAGAAATGAAACAATCGGGTATACCTTTGAAGGCATCAAGAAAAGTCCCAGACAATATGGATATCGTAATAAAATGGAGTTTTCTTTTGGTGATGAATATAAAGAGGGACCTCTTTCTTTAGGTTTACATAAAAGAGGGAGCTTTTATGACATTGTTCCTGTGACGGGCTGCATGATCGTGGATGATGATTACCGGCTGATTTTACAGACAGTTTTAAACTTCTTTGGAAGCCGGAATGTATCATATTTTCACAGGGTAAAGCAGAATGGATATCTGCGTCACTTACTGGTAAGAAAGGCAGTCAAGACCGGACAGATCTTAGTGGCGCTTGTTACCAGCAGCGATGTTGCAAAGCTTCCGTGTGAAGAAAAGTCTTTGTTGGATGATTTTACAAAGGAACTTCTGGCATTGCAGACGGAGGGCAGGCTCGAAGGCAGCTTTGCCGGAATTATTCATACGGTCAACGATGCGATCGCCGATGTGGTAAAGGCGGACCGCAATGAAATTTTGTATGGACAGGATTATTTTTATGAGGAACTGATGGGACTTCAGTTTAAAATCTCCCAGTTTTCATTTTTCCAGACCAATTCCTTGGGAGCAGAAGTGCTGTACGATACTGCCAGAAATTATATTCTGGATGGCAAAAACGGACTGGCCGATCAGGTGGTATTTGATCTTTATAGCGGAACCGGTACGATTGCACAGATGATGGCACCGGTATGCAAAAAAGTGATCGGTGTTGAGATCGTAGAAGAAGCTGTTGAGGCGGCCAGGAAAAATGCAGAATTAAATGATTTACATAATTGCGAATTTATCGCAGGTGATGTTTTGAAGGTGATCGATTCCATTTCGGAAAAACCGGATTTTATCATCCTGGATCCACCCCGTGATGGTATTCATCCCAAGGCTTTGCAGAAGATTTTGGATTATGATGTAGATAATATTGTGTATATTTCCTGCAAGCCTACCAGTCTGGCAAGGGATCTGGAGGCGTTTTTAGATCGTGGGTATCAGATGAGGAAGGTGTGTTGTGTGGATATGTTTCCGGCGACGGCGAATGTGGAGACAGTATGTCTTTTGTCCAAACTCCACGAAGCGAAACATCATATGAATGTGAGACTTGACATGGATGAGATTGATTTAACGGCGGCTGAGAGCAAGGCTACTTATGAGGAGATAAAGTCCTACGTGGCGGAGCATAATGATGGGATGAAAGTTTCTAATCTCTATATTGCACAGGTTAAGGCTAAGTATGGAATCATAGAGCGTGAGAATTATAATAAACCTAAGTCAGATGACGCAAGACAGCCTAAGTGTCCGAAGGAGAAGGAGAATGCAATCGTAGAGGCACTGAGATATTTTAGAATGATTTAATTCAGTTACATGGAAGGAGCATTTTATGAAATATTTTAATAGTAAAGAATTTGATACAGAGATGGAAAAAGTGAAAATTATTATGGAAGATAAAGGATTTGTTTTGGAATCTGATCATCCATATGCATATGAAATGCAATACTCAGATGCGTATGATGATGTAGTTGAATGGTTGGAACAGCATGGCTACAACGGCAAATTAGATAATGTCGGACTATTTGAGGGTGTTGCGGTTTATGCTTTATATGATGAATCTAGAATATCATATAGCGAAATTATATCGAAATTAAAAGAAGAAGCAAAACAACAATGTAATTAAGTATCTTAATCGTAGAGGCACTGAGATATTTCCAGATGATTCCAAGTGGATCGTAGGATGATCCGGCTTATAAGAAAGAGAAAATTTAACTAATGCTATTGAGCCTTCAGACATTGGGAATAAAACTTTATGTTTGTAGGCTTTTTGTTTACAGAAAAATTTTTCATGGATATAATAAACATGACATATAGTTGTCGTGTTGTGTTAGATATGATATGTATGGAGTGTGGAAACTA
Organism: uncultured Lachnospiraceae bacterium; assembly: GCA_900549665.1. GTDB lineage: Bacteria > Bacillota > Clostridia > Lachnospirales > Lachnospiraceae > UBA2882. The sequence continues at coordinate 10,502 of URPH01000040.1, forward strand.
TGAAGATAGATAGGCTTATTGGGATATTGTCGATCTTACTGCAGGAAGAAAAGACAACGGCTCCTGAACTGGCAGAAAAATTTGAGGTATCCCGCAGGACAATAAACAGGGATATTGAAGATCTTTGCAAAGCAGGTATTCCAATAAGGACGGCACAGGGGACCGGTGGCGGTATTAGCATTATGGACGGATATTGTATAGATAGGACAATTCTGACATCCAAAGATATGCAGATGATTCTTGCGGGGCTGAGAGGTCTTGACAGTGTGAGTGGAAAGCGATACTACGGTCAGCTGATGGAGAAAATCCAGACTGGATCATCAGAGTTTATTAGTGGAAGAGACTCTATGCTGATTGATTTGTCTTCATGGTATAAAGGCTCTCTTGCTCCGAAAATTGAGGTAATCCAAAATGCAATAGAAAACAGGCATATCATACAGTTCATGTATTATGCTCCATCTGGAGAGAGCAACCGAAGGGTAGAACCATATTATCTGGTTTTCCAGTGGTCGAGCTGGTATGTATGGGGGTGGTGTTTAGAACGTAAAGATTACAGGCTGTTCAAACTGAACCGTATGGATTGTGTTGTTGAAACAGACTGTGGATTTCTGTGCAGAGATGTACCAATGCCGGATTTGTCAAATGAGAAGATATTTCCGGGTGGGATAAAGGTAAAAGCTCTTTTCACACCGAATATGAAGTGGCGGCTGGTTGAAGAATTTGGACCGAACTGCTTTACAG
>URPH01000041.1 GCA_900549665.1 uncultured Lachnospiraceae bacterium
CATATGAAGAATGTTCTAAAGCCAACGATTTCCATATTAGACTAAATAAGAAAAACTAATATACAATTCCAGTTTTTGAAACTGAAAAATCGGTATTTTATGGAGAAAATCATGATTCAAGAAATAGAAAACAGAAGAAGCATACGAAAATATAAATCTGATGCTGTCAGTAAAGAAATACTTGAACATATAATATACAGCGCAACCCTGGCACCTTCCGCTAAAAACAGACAGCCATGGAAATTTATTGTATATCAGGGAAAAGAAAAAGACCGTTTAGTCGATGTGATGCGCAATGGGATTAACTCCGAAAAAAGCACCCACAAACTTATGCCGGAATGGGCTTTTGCCATTCCGGATGCCAAAAATACGGTCCGGATTATGCAGGAAGCCCCGTGTCTGATTGTAGTACTTAACACAAATCAGCAAACGCCATTCACAAGCATTGAAAGAGAGCAGCGAATCGAAGAGATTTGTGATTCGTTGTCGATAGGCGCTTCTGTCGAAAATATGATACTGACCGCCACATCATATGGATTAGGTACCTTATGGATCGCAAATACTTGTTTTGCCTATAATGATCTAATCGATTTTATTGGAACTGAACACCAACTGACCGGAATTGTTGCAGTTGGATTTGCGAATGAAGCTCCAGCTAAAAGACCACGGAAGCCATTTAAAGATATCATTGAATACAGATAAATCGGGATTTTTAGAACTAAGGAGGAATTTATGAAAAAGATACTAGTAACAGGGGGAACAACTTTTGTAAGTAAGTATGCAGCTGAATATTTTGTGAATATGGGCTATGAAGTATATGTACTTAACAGAAATACCAAGTCACAAGTTCGGGGAGCAAAACTCATTGAAGGCGATAGACATAATTTGAATGGTATATTGAAAAACCTCTCTTTTGATGTTGTGGCTGATATAACAGCTTATAATGAAAAAGACATTATTGATTTTGTTAAGGAATTAGGTTCTTATGGACAGTACATTATGATTAGTTCAAGTGCTGTGTATCCAGAGTATGGAGTTCAACCATTTCTTGAAGAATCAGAGAAAGCCGCAAATATCTTTTGGGGTACATATGGAACTGATAAAATAGCAGCTGAAAAGGCATTACTTGAAAGAGTGAAAGATGCGTATATATTAAGACCGCCATACCTATATGGGCCTATGAATAACGTTTATAGAGAGGCGTTTGTATTTGATTGTGCCTTAGCAGATAGAAAATTCTATTTACCAAAGGATGGAGATATGAAATTACAATTTTTCCATGTGAAAGATTTGTGCAGGTTGATGGAAGTGATTATAAAGGAAAAACCAGAGGAGCATATTTTAAATGTTGGTAATGCTGAAGCAGTATCTATAAAAGAGTGGGTTACAAAATGTTACGAGAGTTTAGGAAAAAAGCCGACTTTCGTAAATGTCTATGAGGAAATTGAACAGAGAAATTATTTTAGTTTTTACAACTATGAGTACTATTTGGATGTGTCTCGTCAAGGCAAGATATTCTCGGAAACTACAACTTTAGAAGATGGATTGAAGGATGCAGCTGAATGGTATCTTGAACATAACACTGAAGTTAATAAGAAACCATATTTTGAGTTTATTGATGAAAACTTAGTGGAAAGTTAACTTCAAGTTTGTCAATTACAGGTGACATTGAAAGAGTCAGCCCATTCAAGGTGCTGGCTCTTTCAAAAATTCCATTCTAATAAATTGCACGACAACTTATCAAAAAATAAGCTCCACATTATGGAATAATGAATATGAAATGTATAAAAATAGAAAAAGCGAATAATTATAAGGGATTATGCATCAGACACACTTTTGTAAAAAGGGAGTTAGCTAATTAGATTAGATGGCAAAGAACCGGCAGCCGGATATATTATATTCGATGAATTAAGTGATAATCGAGTTTTTTAGAAAACTCAATTATTATTAACAGCATGTGACGGAGTATATAAATAATAAAAAAAGTCGGAGATTACAATGGACAAAAAACATATTATTGATACAGAAGAAAATAAAGCTTTTTTAAAAAACAATGTCAATGCCCTGCTGGCATTTGGGCACCGTTTTCCGTCACCGGGCGGATCTTCCTATTATCTGGGAGACGATGGCACACCGTGGAAGGAGCGTAACCGGGAGACCTGGATCACCAGCCGGATGGCGCATGTATACAGCATAGGCCTGATGCTTGGACATGATGAAAGTGCAGAGCTTACCGATGCAGCAATACGCGGACTTATGGGTGAGCTTAAGGATGATAAAAATGGAGGCTGGTATGCCGGGCTTACCAAAGATGGTGAGATCGTGCCCGGAAAGCAGTGCTATGCGCATGCCTTTGTCATTCTGGCAGCGACCAGTGCTTTGTTGGCTAAAAGACCGGGTGCGAAAGAATTGCTTTATGATGCTTTGAATCTGTACGATGAGAAGTTTTGGAATGAAGAGGAAGGTCTTTCCTGTGATACATGGAATACGGAATTTACAGTATTGGACGATTATCGCGGAATCAATGCAAATATGCATACGGTTGAGACTTTTTTGGCAGTCGCGGATGCGCTGGATGAGCTGCCGGATAATAGTGAGAGCGTAAAATACAGAAAACGCGCCGGTCGTATCATAGATCATGTGATCGGCTGGGCGAAGGACAACCAATACCGGATACCGGAACATTTTACCGGTGACTGGCAGCCGGATCTGGAAAAAAATAAGGAAAAGCCGGATGATCCGTTTAAACCCTATGGTGCGACACCGGGGCACGGAATTGAATGGGCAAGGCTGATTATTCAGTGGGCAACAGCTACTTATGGAATTGGAAGCGAAAAAGCAGAAGACTATATAAAAGAGGCAGCGGCACTTTTTGACCGTGCAGTTGCAGATGCGTGGAATACAGATGGTGCACCGGGAATTGTATATACAACCGATTGGGACGGAAAGCCTGTGGTACGCGACAGGATGCACTGGACATTGGCAGAGGCAATTAATTCTTCGGCTGTTTTATATCGCGTGACCGGGGATCAGAAGTATGCAGATTGGTATGCTGCGTTTATGGAGTATCTGGATACGACGGTACTGGATCATAGCTGTGGCTCATGGTTTCACCAGCTGGATGAAAAGAATTGTCTGAAAAATACGGTGTGGCCGGGGAAATCGGATATTTATCACGCGCTGCAGGCGATGCTGATACCGTATAGCAGGGTGGATGTGTCGATCGCGAAAGCTGTAAAAGAAAATAAAAAAGACCAGAAACCTTGATGTCAAGGTTCCCAGGTCCCAAGGGTTAGCGTGCGTTAGAGGATTCGAACCCCCGACCTTTTGGTCCGTAGCCAAACGCTCTATCCAGCTGAGCTAAACGCACATCACTGTGTTTGTCTCACAGCAGTATTTATTATATTATAGATCAATTTATGTGTCAATCTTTTTTTACATAAAGTTCTTAACTTTTCCGATAGAAACGTAATTACTGAAGATCGCATGCAGGTCGCTGCCTTCTTCGGCTGTATAATTGCGGATGCCCTCTACCATGTAAGAGGTGTGACCGTTTGGAAGTGCAGTCTCGTGATAGCAGTCGATGAAAAATTCGGCAGCAGATACCGAGCGGTTACGGAGAATACCGCCACATTCGGATAGATGGCAGCCGGGAAAGTTGACATTCCAGATGTAGTTTTTTCCGGGAGCTTCCTTTAGCAGTTCCTCGATCACGCTATGCAGATAATGATCCGCTATCTCATGACATTCTGTGGCATCTTCGGAAAAAGCGATGGATGGCACATTTTGAAAAGCGCCCTCAAAGGCGGCACCGACGGTTGCGGAATACTGGAGATCGGAGGCTGCATTGAAACCATAATTGATGCCGGAAAAGATATGGTCCGGCTTTCCTTTCACGATATTCAAAACACCGATGCGGATGCAGTCGGCCGGAGTTCCGTTGCAGGCATAGGCATGCACGCCCTCAACCGGAAAATCCTCCTTCCACGCTTCAAAAGAGTGGCGGAGTGTGATGCTGTGTGACACGGCACTTCTCTGGTCATGCGGCGCCACGATATAGACTTCGCCAAATTTCTTGGCTGCTGTGGCGAGCCGGATCAGTCCGTCTGCGTAAATTCCGTCGTCATTGGTAATTAAAATTTTTTTCATACGTACCTCAATTCTTGTCAAGTCAGATATAACTGTCTTAGCCGGAGCAATTAAGACAAGTCCGCCAAGATTGGCTGAACGGATCGTCATAATCCGGATATATCAGCTATACATATTTTTGCAGATGCAGATAAATCCTGCCCTTGCGTGTCTGATTTCCACCTTCGATAAAAATATATTTTCCATACCCGCGAATGGAAAACACAGAGTTTTCCTTAAGCTGCATGCTGTTATTTTCGCAAACACGTCCGTTTAAGACAACTTTTTTTTCACGGAAAAGCTCTAAAGCATCCTTTCTGGATAATTTGGTGATCGCAGCAACAACAGCGTCAAAGCGTGGGGCGCTGACCAATATTTCCATGTCCTGCAATTCTTTCTGCAGATCCGGCACATCCTGGGATATCCTTGAAACGCGGACACTTGTGTGTCGCACCTTGTCCAGGTTGGTAATGATATAGTCGGCGATTTCTTCCTCGCAAAACAAATAGGCCTTTTTTCCTTTTATCAGAATGTCGCCGAGAATTTCTCTTTTGATACCGAGGTTCATTAAGGCTCCGAGATAGTCACGGTGACCGAGTTCTTCGGCAAATTTTTCGATAAAGGGTTCGATTAAGAGTATGGCGATCGGATATTCTTCCTTATAACCGAGAGTGCGAGCGGAGCCAAAACGCACCATCTGTCTTTCACAAATGTCATTTCCACCAAAGGTATTAAAGTCAACATAGGAAAAATCAGATGCCAGCTCGTCGACGATCAACAACTCCGCCGGCGAAAGAAAAGGCGTAAATGTATATCGGTTCTGATTGTAGGAAGCCTTGGCTAACTCCTGAATCCTTGCTTTTAATAACTGTACTTCATCCATGATGGTCTCCGTTATAATTTGAAATGGCCGGTTGTAGCTTTCCGGTCGATTGATCCGTGTATCTCTAAAATTATATTATTTACATTAGGAAGCGTCAATACGATGTTGGAGTATGAAGACCAATAGAGTGTAGAATTATATAGACCAATAGAGTCGGAGAAATGAAAGTCTGTGGAAAAAATTGCGCAGACAGAATTTGAGGCGGATCAGCCCGGAACAGAAAGAATCCGTTGCATCGATGACAATGAGGAGGCACTGTTGTGGAGGCTTCGGATGATCGGGGCTGCGCAGGAATCGATAGAACTGTCTACATTTGATTTCCGTACCGATGAAAGTGGGCTTGATGTGATGGCTGCTCTGTATGATGCTGCAGACCGGGGTGTAAAGGTCCGAGTTTTGATTGATGGCATTTATCAGCCGTTTTTTTAAGAAATAGCAATAAAAGCTTTTCGGCTTTGTGTGCACATGAAAATATAGATGTGAAATTTTACAATCCGATTGAGCTTAACAACATATATCATGTGAACTACCGGATGCATGACAAGTACATCATGTTGTTTGGCAGATTTTCTTTTTTTTTTTACTTGAAATACAGAACGTATGTTTGTATAATGATAACACAAACACATGTTTGCGGAAAGGGCGTTTTTGATGGAACCGGATAAAAAAGCAATTTTACCTGATATAAATCGGCAGGATCATACAGTGATCAATGGAATACAGCCTGAAAAAAGTCTTGCAAAGAAGCTGGAGATCTTATCCGATGCTGCCAAATATGACGTGGCATGTACATCCAGCGGTGTCGACAGAGCCGGCAAAAAGGGTTATCTCGGCAATTCCTGTGCGGCCGGAGTATGCCATTCATTTGCAGCTGATGGACGATGCATTTCCTTATTGAAAATATTGATGACCAATCATTGCATTTATGACTGCAAATATTGCAAAAACAGGAAAAGCAATGATGTGGAGAGAGCTACGTTTTCACCGCAGGAGATCTGTACGCTTACGATTGAATTTTACAAGAGAAATTATATTGAAGGACTGTTTTTGAGTTCCGGTATTTTGAAAAATCCGGACTATACCATGGAAAAGATTGTGGAGACACTGCGGTTATTGAGAGGTGAGTACCGGTTTAACGGTTATATCCATGTCAAGGCCATTCCCGGAGCATCGAGGGAGCTCTTATATTCTGCCGGGCTTTTGGCAGATCGTATCAGTATCAATATGGAGCTTCCGACACAGGACAGTCTGAAAAAGCTTGCACCCAATAAGCAGATGGCCAATATCATCCGTCCGATGAACCAGATATCCGGGACGATTGCGATGCACAGGCTTTCTGCCGGCAGGGCTGCCCGCATGGAGAGGGCGGGGATCAATGATTATCTGATCCATAGTATATGGGGATATCCAAGACAGGAGATTGATGCACAAAGTGGAGCCGGTCAACCGGGGACTTGCGGTCATTTAACGGGTAGAGTATCCGATAATACATTCGATCATGCAGCCAATTATGCAATTAATCATGCAACCAATTATGTAGCCAATCATGCAGCCAATCATGTATATGATCATGCGACTGACTCGCCATATGATCTGCCGGTAGGCATTAAAGCAGAGGATGAACGCTTTTTATTTCCGGCAGACAAAAAAGATCTGCATATGGGAAGATCTTTTGCTCCGGCAGGGCAGAGTACACAGATGATTATCGGTGCGACGGATGAGACAGACCTTGAACTGGTCCGTACAACACAGAGCCTGTATCGGAGCTTTGATCTGAAGAGAGTTTTTTACTCCGGCTATATCCCGGTCAATGAGGATGCCATGCTTCCGGCAATCGGGACACCGGTGCCTCTTTTGCGGGAGCATCGCCTGTATCAGGCAGACTGGCTGTTGCGTTACTATGGATTTTTTGCCGATGAGCTTTTGAGTGAGGAGCATCCTTTTTTTGATGATGCAATAGATCCTAAGTGCAACTGGGCGCTCAACCACCTGGAGGAATTCCCGGTTGAGATCAATACGGCATCCTGTGAAAAGCTTTTGCGCGTGCCGGGCATCGGTCCGACAGGAGCAAAGAAAATATTAAATGCCAGACGATACCGCAGCATTGATTTTGAAATGCTCAAAAAGATGAGGATTACCCTGAAACGGGCGCAGTATTTTATCACCTGCAATGGGAAGATGCTGTATCATACCCCTATTGAGCACCATTTTATCCGCAACCGACTGATCGATGTTGAGGATGTTTCGACAGCACAGATTGGAGAAACGGCGGTGCAGTTTCAGCAGATGAATCTGTTTACGGATTACCATGTGTCCTGAATAAAAGGGCAAAGAAGGAAACAACAATGTATATTTTTACCTGTGAGCACAAATGGGAAGCCATGCTGACCTGTATTTATGATGCATGGGCAAGCAAAAAGGGCCATGCCAATATCAAGCTGATGCTGGAACCGGTTGAGCAGTATTCCTTATTTGACACATATACACATGTGGATGCAGATGCAAAAAAGGCAGAAAGTGTCATGCGGTCTGTCAAAAATAAGATATCTTTGCGGTTGTACCGGCAGTTAGCCTATGCCTCCATGGCATATGAAAAAGAGATTCTGGATCTGATGTACCGTGTGCTGATCGTAGGATTTTCCTGTGGACCGGATGTACTCAATATGGTGATGTACCGGGAAATTTTGCAGTTCAACCAGATCTATAAAAGACTTGGCAAGGAAGTTAATCATTTTCAGGAGTTTATCCGTTTTCACGAGGTACAAAAGGGTGTATTTGTAGCTCATATTGAGCCAAAGAGCCGATTGGTGGTCGCGCTTGGTCCTATCTTTGCAGACCGTATGCCCTCTGAGCATTTTATGATCGTGGATGATGTGCACAGGGAAGCAATCATACATCCTAAGGATGAGATGTACTATTTAAAGACGCTCAGCGATAAAGAATATGAACAGCTTTTGCATACGGAAGAAATCAATGATTCCTATACGGATCTTTGGAAGTTGTTTTTTCATACCATTGCGATCAAGGAGCGTGCCAATGCCAAGTGTCAGGACAATTTATTTCCGTTGTGGACAAGAAAGCACGCAGTGGAATTTATGGAATAAATGACTGTGGAAAGAGCCCCGAAAATGATAAAAGAAAAGACTGGAAACAATAAGCGGAAGGTCTGAAAAGAATGGGAGAAAAGTCTGAAAAAATGAGAGAAAAGTCTGGATAGAATGAGAGAAAAGTTTGAAAACGGGGCGGAAATAACTAAGGTTGAATGGTTGCTTTACCGGCTGGCGCTAGTGTATAATTTGTAATATCAGGGTCAAAATGATTATAAAACATATGAAAAGGAAAGATGGAAAACAAAATGGATATTCAAAAAATATTAAGTGCATGTGACCATACATTATTGCTGCAGCCGGCAACATGGGAAGAAATCAAAGGGATTTGTGATGATGCCGGAAAGTACAGGACCGCATCAATCTGTATCCCGCCCTGCTATGTGAAAAGGGCCAAGGAATATGTCGGTGATGAGGTTAAGATCTGTACCGTGATCGGATTTCCCAATGGCAATATGACAACTGCATCCAAAGTATTTGAGACAGAGGATGCCCTGCTGAATGGAGCCGATGAAATTGATATGGTGATCAATATCGGTATGCTGAAGGCCAAAGAATATGATTATGTATTAGAAGAGATCAAGGCAGTTAAGGCTGCCTGCAAGGAGCATATTTTAAAGGTTATCATCGAGACTTGTCTACTCACTGACGAAGAAAAGATCAAAATGTGTGAGCTCGTGACAGAATCAGGAGCGGATTATATCAAGACATCTACCGGATTTTCGACGGGAGGTGCTACCTTTGATGATGTGGCATTATTTGCGGCGCATGTCGGTCCAAAGGTTAAGATCAAGGCAGCAGGCGGCATCTCATCCCTGGAGGATGCCGAAAGGTTTATGGAGCTGGGAGCCAGCCGTTTGGGCACAAGCCGGGTTGTCAAGATTGTAAAAGCAATGGAAAAATAGATTGCAATGAAAAAGACCGCTGTTTGGAGCGGTCTTTTTCTGTTTAATATAAAAATGAGAAGGAGTGAGAAAATATATAAGTAAACCCATAAAAATGGGGATTGCTGATTGTCGAAGCTGACCATCCCAAGGCCTTGAAGCAATCATGAAACTACAGCTCCATTTATTAAGAAAATGCGTTAATCACTTTCGATGGTTTTATGATACTGGAAAATTGTGTCCAAAGTTTGGATAAATTCGGAAGATTAAGTGAAAGAAAAATAAAGACTTTCTAAAATAATATGATATCAGGGTCAAAAGGTCAAAAAGTCGTTCGTGCTTGCACGATAAG
>URPH01000042.1 GCA_900549665.1 uncultured Lachnospiraceae bacterium
CCAGTGACACGAGGATTTTCAGTCCTCTGCTCTACCGACTGAGCTATCTGGGCGTCTCACGACATTGCCTATTTTACAAGACATTCCGGATCTTGTCAAGTAAAATGTCGTGTAAAAATTATGACTGTTCCATGGCGCTCAGATAATATACAAACTGCTGTGCCGTACGGCCGGAAATGCCGCCATGGGAAAGCTCCCATTTATTAGCCTCTGCACGGATTTCATCATCGGACATCTGAATACCTGCCCTGTGTGCAAGCTCTGTCGTAATGTTGAAATATTCCTTGGGAGAAGGCTTGGAATAGCAGATCGTAACACCAAAACGATGCACCAGTGAAAGCTTTTCTTCCATTGTATCAGATTTGTGGATGCCATTATCCACTGTAACATCACTTCTGTCGCCCCAGGTCTCTTTGATCAGGTGACGACGGTTGGATGTCGCATAAATCAGGATGTTTTCAGGTTTGGTTTCCACGCCGCCTTCAATTACTGCCTTTAAGAATTTGTACTCGATCTCAAATTCCTCAAAAGACAGATCATCCATATAAATAATAAATTTATAATTTCGGTTTTTGATCTGGGCGATCACATTGGAAAGATCCTTAAACTGATGCTTGTAAATCTCGATCATACGAAGTCCCTGATCATAAAACTGATTGACAATGGCTTTGATACTGGTGGATTTGCCGGTACCGCTGTCACCAAACAGCAGGCAGTTGTTGGCTTTTTTGCCTTCCACAAATGCCTTTGTATTGTCAACAAGCTTCTTTTTCTGGATCTCATATCCGATCAGATCATCCAGCATGACCTTATCCATGTTGTTAATGGCCTGGAATGTGATATAACCCTTTTCGTCCACATTGCCGATACGGAAGGCCTTATTCAGACCAAACATGCCAACACCGTAGTCTTTATAAAATCCGGTTACATACTTGAAAAATTCTTCCTCTGTGTTAGCATCTGCTAACTTTCGACTTAAAGCCTGTACCTTTTCACTGACATTTTTATTGTACATCAGCTCCGGCTTGCCAATGGCATGATAAGCAGACAGGGTAGAAAAGCAATCGATCCCCAATGCTTCTTCCAGATAGGAAAAATCATAGTGGAACAGCTCCATAAAGGCCTTGAAGTCATTTTTTGCAAAATGATTGACGCTTCCGCCATCTCTCGCCCCGATTTTTTCACAGGTAATGCTAAACGGATTTTCATCTGTGATCAAAAGATAGGTAAGATAATTCTGCCACAGATTTTCATCAAAGCCATAATCGGTTGCAATGATCAAAATCCGTTTGATCTGCTTATAAATACGAGTGATCAGCTCATCCTTGTTGTATCTGTCGCTCTTTACCTGCTCGCAGATATCCGCAAGCTCCATCAATATACTGTCCTTTGGCAGATCTCCATATATGATCAATTTTGAAATAATCTGATTCATCCTGAACTATCTCCTTATCATTTCTGAGTGTACATAAAAATTTCTATGATTATTTTAGAAACACTGATTTGTACCACCTAATATTTTATTAAGATGCTTCCTCAAACTGGCTATTGTAAAGTTTAGCATAAAATCCGTCTTTTTCCAACAGTTCCTCATGAGTTCCCTGCTCAATAATATCGCCATCCTTCATGACTAAGATCAGGTCGGCGTCACGAATGGTAGAAAGTCTGTGTGCGATGACAAAGCTGGTTCTTCCCTTCATCAGATTGTCCATGGCTTTCTGAATACGGGCTTCTGTACGGGTATCGACCGATGAGGTAGCTTCATCCAAAATCAGGATCTTATTGTCGGCAAGGATCGCCCTTGCAATGGTAAGGAGCTGTTTCTGTCCCTGCGATACATTGCTTGCATCCTCGTTTAGTTCCATATCATAGCCGCCCGGCAGCGTCTCAATAAAACGATGTGCATATGCCGCTTTTGCAGCGGCAATAACCTCTTCATCTGTCGCATCCAGCCTGCCGTAGCGGATATTTTCCATAATCGTTCCTTTAAATAACCATGTATCCTGTAAAACCATACCAAATGCATCCCTAAGCTCCCGGCGGTTGAAATCCTTGATATTGTGTCCATCAATCTTGATAGCCCCGCTGTTTACATCATAAAAACGCATCAGAAGCTTTACCATTGTAGTCTTGCCGGCACCGGTCGGTCCGACAATGGCAATTTTCTGTCCCTGTTTGATCTCGGCACTGAAATCGTGAATGATCGTCTGATCTTCCTTGTATCCGAAATTAACGTGTTCAAAAGTAACATTGCCCACAACATCCTCAATATTTGCCGGATGCTCTACGGTCTGATCTTCCTCTTCTTCATTTAAAAACTCAAATACACGCTCTGCAGCTGCTGCCATGGACTGTACCTGATTGGCAACCTGCGCGATCTGCTGGATCGGCTGCGTGAAGTTTTTGACATACTGGATAAACGCCTGAATATCACCGATCTCTATGGTGCCCTTAATGGCTAAAATACCGCCGATCAGGGCAACCGCAGCATATCCCAGATTTCCCACAAACATCATGATCGGCTGCATCATACCGGAAATAAACTGTGACTTCCATGCCGAATCATAAAGATGGTCATTGGTCCTGTTGAAATCGTTTATGACCTCTTCTTCCTTATTATATGCTTTAATAACCAGATGTCCGGTAAAGTTTTCTTCGACCTGTCCGTTGATCTGTCCCAGATATTCCTGCTGTGACCGGAAATATCTCTGCGACTTTTTCATAACAAAGGTGATCAGAAATACGGATACCGGCAGGATAAATAAGGCGATCAGTGTTAAAAGCGGTGAAATAGAGATCATCATGATCAAAACACCGAGCATTGTGGTAACCGATGTAATGATCTGGTTGATGCTCTGGCTTAAGCTCATTCCAAGCGTATCGACATCATTGGTAATACGCGATAAAACCTCTCCATAGGTTCTGCTTTCAAAATATTTCATCGGCATGCGGTTGATCTTTTCGGATATTTCCTTACGCATGCGGTAGCAGATCTTCTGGCTGATGGTACTCATGATATAGTGCTGTACAAATGTAAAGACTGCACTTATCACATAAAGTCCCAGTACAAAAATCAGGATTTGTCCGATCTTTGTCAGGTCAATTCCCCCGGTTCCGGCAATTTTTGCCATCAGACCACGGGATAATTCTGTCGTAGCCTTTCCCAGTATCTTAGGTCCCACAACATTGAACACCGTACCGATGATTGCAAAAACCATTACAACCAAAATCGGAAATTTGTATCTTCCGATATAGGTAATCAGTTTTCCGATGGAGCCTTTAAAATCTTTCGCCTTTTCAGCAGGCATCATGCCTCGTCCGCCGCCATGACCTCTTTTCGGAGGTCTCTGATATGTCTTTTCTTCACTCATAATGATGCCTCCTTCTGTGTCTGTCCCAGTTCTTTTGCGGATAACTGGGATCTGGCTATCTGTTCATATACCTCACAGTTTTCCAAAAGCTCCTGATGTGTACCCATTCCCACAATTTTTCCTTCATCCAGAACCAGGATCCGGTCTGCATGGATGATAGTACTGATCCTCTGTGCCACGATGAGCACTGTGGAGTCCTTGATCTTATCTGCCAGCGCTTTACGAAGTGCGGCATCCGTCTTCATATCCAGTGCGGAAAAGCTGTCATCAAACACCATGATCTTCGGTCTTTTGACAATGGCTCTGGCAATCGCAAGTCTCTGTCTCTGGCCACCGGAAACATTGCTTCCGCCCTGTGCGATCCGGCTTTCAAATTTATCCTTCTTTTCTTCAATAAAATCCAATGACTGGGCAATCTCAGCAGCCTCTTTTATCTCCTCATCGGTAGCATCATGCTTGCCAAATCTTAAATTGGAAGCAATCGTTCCGGAAAAGAGAACACCCTTTTGAGGTACAAAACCGATATTATCACGCAGATCTTCCATTTTCATATCCCGGATATCCACACCGTCGATCGTAATGGAACCGTCTTTGACATCATAAAATCTGGGCAGAAGATTAACCAGCGTGGATTTACCGCATCCGGTACTTCCGATAATTGCAGTAATCTCTCCCGGACGTGCTGTAAATGAAATATGCTCCAGCACATCCGCTTTTGCATTGGGATAAGCAAAGGAAACATTGTCGTAACGCACGATACCCTCTTTTGCATGGAAATCCACAGCATCCGGTTTGTTTGTCAAAGATGAAGGCATCTTCATAACCTCATCAATTCGGTCTGCCGCAACACCTGCACGTGGCAGCATGATCGAAAGCATGGATAAAAACAGGAAGGACATAACAATCTGGATCGCATAAATGATAAATGCTGTCATTGCACCGACCTGCATAGTTCCAAGATCGATCTTTTTGGCAGCCACCCAGGTGATCAGAATAGATGTACCGTTCATGATCAGCATCATACCGGGCATCATCACAGCCATGACACGGTTGGTAAATAGCTGTGTTTTCATCAGATCCTTGTTTGCATCATCAAAGCGTTCCTCTTCCTTCTTTTCACGGCCGAATGCACGGATAACGGAAAGTCCGGTCAGAATTTCACGTGACACCAGATTCAGGCGGTCAACCAGCACCTGCATTACCTTAAATTTGGGCATAGCCACAAACACCAGGAAAGCGATCAGGCATAAGAGGCACGCAACAGCAACAACAATGATCCATCCCATACCGGAGTTAGTGTTGACAACCTTTATGACACCGCCGACACCAATAATCGGCGCATATAAAACCATACGGAGCATCATGATCGTAAACATCTGGACCTGCTGGATATCATTGGTACTTCTGGTGATCAGGGATGCCGTTGAAAATTTATCGATTTCTGCATTGGAAAATCCAATGACCTTTTCAAATACGCCTCTTCGAAGCTTCCGTCCCAGATCCGCACCAACTCTTGATGCAAACAGTCCGACAAGCATGGATGCGGCTCCCAGAACTAAAGCCATGGCTAACATCTTGAGCCCGGCCATCAGCAGATACTGTATCTGCATTGCATCGGCATCCATTCCGGCTTCTTCCTGACAGCTCTTGGTAAATTGCAGTGCCATTGATTTTGTGGTGCTTTCACCGGTCGTTTCAATCATTTCCCCGACGCTGTCACGCGCCTTGTCTATCATCTGCTGCATCTGATCCATCCCGGTCTGCGATGCAGCCCCGGTCATATCACCGGATTCCTGCATTTTCTGCATCTGGTACGCCAAAGTCACCGGAATCAGCATGTCTGTATCCAGCTTTGTAAGCTCATCCTCTGAATAGTCGCGCAGAACATAATTGCTGCCTTCTAAAGAATAACTGTCTTGCCATATTTCTTTCTCATTGTCATCCATCAGATAGGACATCATATCATAAGTTTCTTTGGTGATCTCCTTTGGCATAATATGCTCCACACCGCCATTGATAATACCTGTATCAATGATATTGGATGTCAGCTGTGGCAGCTCCAGGTCACAATAAGCCTGAATCACCAACAGGATAAAAATCACAATCACACTTTTCCAATAAGGAATCAGATTTTTAAATATTTTTCCCATAATCGCTCCTTTTGCGGTTGCTCCTCTTTCAATATCTGATTATGTAACACCTCTCTATATGTGACAGGGTGTCACTCACCTTTATTTATATATGCCTTTTATCATACAATGTCAACAGAGTTTAGATTTTTTTTATAATCAAGCAGGGAACTTAGTCATGGCGTTCATCCTCATTGGTAAAGCATTCGCAGAATCTGGCAGCAAAGGACGGTTCCTCATCCTTCGCATACAAATGGGAAACATCCCCATAGCTGCTCATCCTGAAATACGCCTCTCCCGGCCGCCTTTCTTCTGTCACAACCGTTGTAACAGAGGTAGGCGCAGCACAAAGTCCATGCCACAGAACCATGGGTGAAACTCCCATAAGCCAGCTTAACAATACGCATCCCAGTGCAAAATGACAGAAGAATACGATTGTATCATTATTGGGGCGCACCGCACGGTACATATTGCCATCCCGTTCATATCCGTGATCAGCCAAGAAAGCGTCAAACTCCCGGATGATCTTATCATATTCTTCCCCTACATGTGCTTTTTGAAAAATCTCTGATTCAGACCATCTGTCCCTATCATAAAAAAATTCTCTGCTTGTCCAGTCCTTGGGCAGCCAGTCCCATGAAACGGTCTTTTTATCTGACCGGTCCGGACGATCAATGCGGCAGGGAAACTCCTGCAGCCATGGCAGTTCCACCGCTTCCCGGTTCATCTTCTCAAGCGTTGCCTTGGCCGTATCCTTAGCCCTTCCTAAAGGCGATACATAAAATTCATCTATTTTCATTTTGCAAAGCTTTTCGGATAAAAGCTCCGCTTCCTTCCATCCCTTTTCTGTCAGAGAGTCAATACTGTAATCCGGCTCTCCATGACGTATCAATAATAATTTCATAGTCTTTCTCCTTGTACAATTCCAAATCAAACTTCTGATTGTTGATTCTGGTATCATTATAAATACTCTTCCCCTGTTTTTACAACCAAAACCTCATTTCATTATTTAAAGCATGCAAATCTGATCCTGTACCATTTGGGGATCTTTGGGGCTAATATAACTGCTGTTCAAAAATGTTATGCTTTAAAACTCTTTTGTCGGATTTGCCACATGATCAAAAAAAAGAGAATGCTCCATGGGAATTACCACCCATAGAACATCCTCGACTCTGTATTACTTCAAATATTTCTCTTCAAATTGTGTGACCGTCATATCTGCCTCTGCTGCAGCCTTTTGAATGGTCAGATTACCATCGTTAAAGTGTACCCCTTGTCAAGGACATTTTAAAAAGAAGGGATTCCTAGATGTCAT
>URPH01000043.1 GCA_900549665.1 uncultured Lachnospiraceae bacterium
TTACGCAGTAAATCAGCGGATTTCGAATGTTTGAGAATTGTGGGAGCTGCTTTGCGGCGGAGCAATTCGTGGATATCAAGTTAGGGTCAAAAGGTATGCAACTATAAAAAAAGCCGCCGGATTCCCATCCGGCGACATTTTTATTCACAATATAAACCTTCTTTTTTCAGTCTTTGATGTATGGCGTTCATCACTCTTTTTTTATCTGCACTCCACATCGGGGCAATCAGCAGATTTTTGGGACCGTCTCCTGTCAGACGATGTACGATCATATCCTTTGGCAATACCCTGACACAGTCAACCAGAAGATCAATATATTCATCAAACAAAAGTGTCCGGAAAAGTCCTTTTTCATAATCAGAGGCCAGATCCGTTCCCTTTAAGACATGTAAAAGCTGAAGCTTTATCCCCTGACTGCCACAATCCGACACGTAACGGACACTTTGCAGCATATCCTCTTTTGTTTCACCGGGGAGGCCTAAAATCAGATGTGTGATCGTATGGATCCCGATTGCTTCCAGATCCCGAATGGCCTTATCGTATACCGGCAGGGAATATCCGCGCCTGATATAGTCTGCTGTTTTTTCATGTATCGTCTGAAGTCCCAGTTCAACCCATACCGGCTTGATGTCATTCAGCTCTCTTAATAAATCCAGCACCTCATCCGAAAGGCAATCCGGTCGTGTTGCGATGGATAAGACCGCGATATCTTCTCTTTTTATCACCGGCATAAACAAAGCCCGCAGTTTTTCTACCGGTGCATAGGTATTGGTATATGCCTGGAAATAGGCAATATAATGTGTTCCCTTATATTTGAACGAAACCCTTCTTTTGGCATCTTCAATCTGTTCATCCAGAGGGATACTCCGGTCAGGAGCAAAATCTCCGGAACCTCCAGCCGAGCAAAAAATACAGCCCCGCACACCAAGCTTCCCATCACGGTTCGGGCAGCTCATTCCGCCATTCAGGCTGATCTTATATAATTTTTCTCCAAACTGTTTTTTACAGTATTCGTTTACAGTTATCATAAGCTTACACAATCATACCATCTTCAATATGAATGGCACACTGTTTCAAATCTACACGGTCTCCGATAAAGGTGATGCCATCCGCTTCCAAAAGCCTTCGCTGCACACCGCTTCCTCCGAAAGCAAATTCCCCGGCCAGCTCTCCCTTCGCATTGACCACACGATAGCAGGGGATGTTGTCCGGATCCGGATTGTGATGAAGTGCATTGCCGACCGCTCTGCACATCCTGCTGTTTCCTGCCAGCAGTGCCACCTGTCCATATGTTGCAACCTTTCCCTTTGGAATCTTTTTTACCGCTTCATAAATCCGCTTTACCGGGCTGTCTGTAACAATATCATAGCTTTCAGCAATCATCCTTTTGATATCCTCGTCCGGAATACTGCCATTCAGAATAATGGTATTCCAATGCTCTTTATTCTGATGATAACCCGGGATAACGGCTTCATATATCTGCCTGTAAAAATCTCTCCACTCAGGGCTTACCTTGACATTCAGATTTATCAGACCGTCCTTTTCGTAAATCCATAAAAAAGCTTTTTTACTGCCCTTTACCCTGACAAGATCCCAGTTTGGATCATGAAACGGTGCCTCTGTATAGGTATTCGGAAATGACAGTCCATATGCCATCGCTTCTTTTCTGGTTTGCATATGCTAACTCCTTGTATTGCATTTTATATTTACTGTCTGTCTTATAGATCAACAGCAACCTTATCCGGCCACATGAAAAATATGAATCAAAAACAATAATGAAAGCCCATAATATGTCACAACCGCAACAAGATCATTGACTGTCGTAATAAGCGGCCCGGAAGCAACAGCCGGATCCACCTTGATCTTGTGGAAAAGCATCGGGATCACGGTTCCCACAAAGCTCGAGATCACCATTGATACAACCAGCGCAATTCCAACACATCCTGAAATCAGAAAGGCATGCGGCAGATCATAATGCTTGAAGCAGCTGATATATACGCCCAGAAGCAGAAATGCCATAATTCCTAAAAACACACCATTTAAAAGTCCGATTTTCATTTCCTTCATCACAAGCAAAAACTTTTGTTTACCGGTCAGATTTTCATCCATGAGCACACGGATCGTCACAGCAAGTGACTGTGTACCGACATTTCCCGCCATATCAAGTATCAGGGACTGAAAACAAATCACAACGGGGAGTACAGCAACAACACTTTCAAAGGCACCGACTACAGAAGAAACAGCCATCCCGAGAAACAGCAATACAATCAGCCAGGGCAGTCGTTTTTTCATACTCTCCAATGTTTTTTCACGCAGATCCTCTTCCGCAGTCAGACCGGCCAGCTTTGCATAGTCATCGCCCATTTCATCATCGACAACTTCAACAACGTCAGATGAGGTAATAATACCTACAATCTTTCCTTCCTGTGTCAGTACCGGTATGGAATCCTCTGCATATTCTCTGATCCGGTCAAGGCATTCACTGACATTTTCATGATCCAGTACATAAGGATATGACCGAATGATCAGGTCATCCAGATTTTCATATTCCCTGGCAATGATCAGATCCTTTAGATCAATTGCTCCACAAAACAGATCATTTTGATCCACAACATAAATTGTGGAAATATTATCATTTTCACCTGCCTGGCGCACCAGTTCGCTCATGGCCTGACGAATGTTTAAATCCTCATGGATACAGATATAGTTGGTCGTCATACGGCTACCAATCTCGTCTTCATCATAGGACAACAGCATCCGCACATCTTCACCGGCATCCTTATCCAATCTCTTTACGATCTCATCCTTGGTGGACTGTTCCATATTTTCCAGAATATCCACTGCATCATCGGAATCCATTTCCGATACAACCCTTGCAATGTTATCGATGGATAGTTCTTTTATGAATTTCTGTTCATCCTCATCCAGATATGCAAAAATCTCAGCGATTTTTTCTACTCCCAGAATGGGATACAGCCTTTTACGTTCATCGGCAGTCAGTCTTGTCAGTGCCTCCGCAATATCATTTTCGTGATAATCGGAAAGCGTTTCAACCAACTCTTTTTTGTTATTTACCTGCAGGTACTTGCGGATAATACGAACAAGCTCTTTGGCATAATCCTTATCTTTCAGTTTCTCTTTTTCCATCTCGGCCTCCCATTTACATTATTGAGCATCCTCAAAGATCGGATACTTTTTCTTGTCATCCTCTGTTATTTTGCGGATGACTTTACAAGGGTTGCCTGCTGCTATCACACCGGACGGAATATCCTTGTTGACAACACTTCCGGCTCCGATGATCGTATCACTTCCAATTGTCACACCCGGCAGTACAGACACATTGGTGCCTATCCATACATGGTCTCCCACCGTGATTGGCAAAGCAATCTCCAGTCCTTTACATCTTTGCTCACTGTCTATCGCATGACCCGCAGTAGAAAATACACAGTTGGGAGCAATAAATACTTCATCTCCGAAAGTCACCTTTGCCCCATCCAGTATCGTAACATTATGGTTGGTATAAAAGTTTTTACCAACAGAAATATTAAATCCATAATCACAATAAAAAGGGGCTGTAATAACCGGATTTTCCTTCATACTGCCAAAAATCTGTTTCAATAAATCTCTTTGCTTTTCCATATCTAAAGTGTACCCTTTGTCAAGGACACTATGACTTTTCCTTTTCAGATTTCTATTT
>URPH01000044.1 GCA_900549665.1 uncultured Lachnospiraceae bacterium
CAGAGGATTATGTGTCCGGACACGCTCAACATAGTTTCCCTTATATCTGTGTTTTCTTCTAACCTTATTCTCCACAACAAGCTCCCCCTGTCACTTCTTTTCTTATGCAGGCATGACCAATTCTGCATGCTCTATTGTATTACCATAAACACAAAAGTAGACCCCTTTCGGAGTCTACTTTATTTGAAAATTAACAGATTCTTATTCATATCCCAAAATGCCGTTTCCTACAGTTTTGACGCCCTAGCTCAAGCTAGGTGGGCGACCTCACATAAGCTTCAGCCATCCACTGCAAAGGAGGCTCGACATCCACTTATAAATGTTGGAATCCCATGAACGTAAATGTAGGTTCAAAAAAGTAAGATTGTCGTACACCCCAGGACTAAATCCATTAATCATCTGTTACTATTATATCTTGAACTGAATAAAGTATACCACAGTACACCATATTTATCAAGGTTTTATTTTAAATACAGTATATAATAAGTAAGCGAACATGCTTTTCCAACAGAGAGTGTATATGGACCCTCGAAAATATAGTATTCCCGCAGAGCCTTTCTCGCCTTCTCCGTATTGTTCCTGCACCATGGAATCTCAACATATATACACCTGTCGGGTCTTCGACACTTGCTCAACCTTAAACTCCCTACAAGCCGCAGAAATGCGGTGTTTTTTTGTCAAATTTTACCATTTTATTTGTTGTACGGGGTTGTATTTTATCTAGGATTATGTTATAATAGGGTATGAAACTCAATTATGACAGAAAATCCAAGGATCCAACCTACTTCGTACAGATGGGGATCCGCAATGGCAAGAAAACAACAACTAAAAATGTTGCCCGTATCGGAAAGCATTCTGAACTTCTAAAGATTACCGATGACCCGCTTGCTTATGCGAAAGAACAGGTCAAAAAATATAATGAGGAGTATAAAAATAAGAACTGCGTATCTTTAGAAATCAAAGTTGATTTTGCTGAAAAGATTAAGGCAACCGGAGACACTGCTTCACACAGTACCCTCTTAAATATTGGCTACTTTTTCCTGCAGCAGTTTTATCATGATCTGAAAATTGATTCTTTCTTTGAATCCGTTACGGCTGATAGGAAAAACGAGTTTGATCCAAACCTGATCAACCGTTTTCTCACTTACTCACGTATTCTGTATCCGGATTCGAAACTTGGAACGCATCAGAATCTCTGCCGTTTTTATGAGCAGCCGGTATTCGATTATGTCCATATTTTACGCACAATGGATATCCTGCAGGAACACTACGATGAATATATCGCCCACCTTTTTGAGACCAGCTGCCAGCTTGTTAAAAGAGATACTTCGGTATGCTTTTATGACTGTTCCAACTATTATTTTGAGGTTGAAACGGATGATGAGGATTATATCGATGCAGTAACCGGGGAAACCATCAAGGGACTGCGAAAGTATGGACCATGCAAAGAACATCGTCCGAATCCCATCGTGGAAATGGGACTGTTTATGGACAGGGACGGTATCCCCCTTTCCATGTGCATTACCTCCGGATCAGACAATGAGCAGACGACTGCCATTCCTCTGGAAAAAAAGCTCACAAAGATGTTTAAAGGGAAAAAATTCATTTACTGTGCGGATGCCGGACTTGGTTCACTGAATATACGGAATTTCAATTCGATGGGAGGAAGAGCTTTTATCGTTACCCAGTCCATTAAGAAACTTTCGGCTGCCTTGCAGCAGGCGGTATTCAGCGACACGGATTACCATCTGCTTTCTTCCGATGAACCTGCGACCATAAAGGATATGAAGGAATTCGACCGTCATGATCCCGAAAACAGGGAGCTGTATAATGACAGGATTTATAAGATTATTCCTGCAGACAAGGCGTTCGATCTGGGGCTGCATGAGGAAAAGGAAGGTAAGAACGGCTCTGTCCGTAAGATGAAGTCAAAAGCGGTTGTACCGCAGAAAATAATTGTTTCTTTCTCGAGGAAAATGATGGAATACCAGCGGTATATCCGTAACCGGCAGATTGATCGTGCAAAAAAGCTTTTGAAAAATCTGGATCCGGAGACTTACAAAAAAGGTCCACATGATGTCACACGTTTTATCAAACGAACTTCGTCCACAAAATCCGGTGAAAAGATTACCGATCAATATACCATTGATCAGTCCGTTATTGAAGAAGAAGAGAAATATGATGGTTTTTATGCTGTTGCAACAAATCTGGATGATTCTGCCAAAGATATTTTAGAAGTCAGTGCAAACCGCTATAAGATCGAAGACTGTTTCCGGATGATGAAGACAAACTTCTCAGCACGTCCGGTTTTTCATCAGAAACGGGAACGCATCATTGCTCATTTTATGATCTGCTACACAGCACTGCTTATTTACCGGTTGATGGAGAAAAAGCTGGATCTGCATGGAACCCATTACACGGCAGATACGCTGATAGAGACCATGAAAAGTATGAACGTGGCAAACATCGAGGATATGTGCTATATGTCAACCTACACGAGTTCTGATGCGTGTACTGCCCTGAATTCAATAACCGGGCTTGGTCTGGACAAAAAATACTATCAGCCAAAAGAACTGAATAAAAAAATAAAAATAATTTTGAAGTGATGTCTCCATACAACATACTTTCAGATATCAAAAGTGGCAGAATCCAAGTAAAATCAATGGATTCTGCCACTATACTTTTCTTTAAGTGTCAAAGATGGGATTATAATATGCCCAGCTTTCCAAAAATTCAATCGTTTTTTATATCTTTTTCTTTTTGAACGCTCTAACGTATGTATACATCCCACTCAATCAACGAACCCTCGCCATGCAATATTTGCTTCGCAAATGTCTCGGTCTACATATCAAGTTTTCGATGAAAACTTGATACAAATTTCGCAGGATGCCGGTAATCCTTATGCAGCTTCCTTAAACCGCTCCAGAAATCTCTTCGCATAAGCCTCATACCGAAGTCTTTTTCCTTCTGCATCATCACGCCAAGTTTCGGGTCTTCGACACTTGCTCAACCTTAAACTCCCTACAAGCCGCAGAAATGCGG
>URPH01000045.1 GCA_900549665.1 uncultured Lachnospiraceae bacterium
GTGGACGGCGGAATCAATGAGGGTACTCTTGAGACTGTTATGAAGGCCGGGGCAAATATTTTTGTTGCCGGATCCTGGGTATTTGGCGGTGACATCGCAGAAAATGTCCGTCACATTCAGAAAGAAATTGAAGAAATCAGCGACCGAATCGAGTGAGATACAGTATGACAGACACAGTAATCGTAAGCGGGGGCATGATCCAGAAAGATTTTGCCCTCGATTTTTTAAAAAAACTGCAAAAAGAGAATAAAGACCAAAAGCTGCAGCTTGTGGCAGCTGACCGGGGGCTGGACTTTTTCAGGGAGACCGGGCTGGTGCCGGATCTTGCAGACGGGGATTTTGACAGCGTATCTGCAGATGGAAAGGCATACCTTGACAGCCTTACTAGAACCAGAATTATGAAGCTTCAGCCGGAAAAGGATGATACGGATACACAGTCTGCATTAAACCTGGTGATTGATCAGGGGGCACGCAGCATTTTAATCCTGGGAGCTACAGGAGGCAGGCTGGACCACTTCCTTGGCAATCTGGGACTTCTTACCCTGGGAAAACAAAAAGGCGTGAAGGTTGCCCTGGCAGACGAGCAGAATTATATCTGTCTTGTGGAGAGTGGAACCAGGCTTTATAAGGACAGGCAGTTTGGAAAATATGTTTCTTTTTTTCCAGCAGGAGGAGCGGTTGAGGGACTTACCCTTGAGGGCTTTAAGTATACGCTGGCCGGATATAATCTGACAGTAGCGGACAGCGGACTTACCGTAAGTAATGAGATCCAGGAAGAAGAGGCAGTGATCCGCTACCAGAGCGGCAGCCTTCTGATGATCATGTCCCGGGACCGCAGATAAAGATCTTGCTGTGTTACTGGGCACGGAGCGAACAGTAACCTTGCTGTAACTGCGCAGACCATATACAGTTACAATTTACTTTTGAAACGCGGTGTGGTATGATTTAACAGGATTGGGCTGCCTTGCAGCCCTGCTACATTAAGAATTGGTATTTCGGAAGAAATACAAGGAGGAATATACAGAAATGAAATTAGGTATCGTTATTACGAGACCGATTTCATAAATGTCCATATAAGTTGTTAAATGCCTTTAAATGCTGATAGCTAGAGCATTTAGCGGATTTCCGACTTGGATAAAACTCTATATAAATTCATGTAATTTTTTGAAAAATGGCCCACTTTGTGGCCCACGAACTTTTGATCGAAGTCCTAATATGGTAAGGAGAAGCGCTTGTATGAGTGCTTCTTTTTTTGCAAGTATTACAATAAAAATAACTGGTGATTAGGTTCCAACATGAATATGTAACTGGAATTTTAAAGGCATAGTATGTGTTGTACCATTTAATAAATTTTGCTTTCATTTTCGCTCATGACCATGAGACTTTTTCCGCTCAAACTGTATGCTGATGATATATTTCTAGTATCGAACAGAACGTTGTTGTATTATGATTTGCTTTTAATTGTCACGGCAGTGTTTAAGGGACGGAACAAAGGCCTTGAGTTTATTGGTTTTAAAGAGGTGCGGTGTAGAAGTAAATTATCAATGTAATCGCAAGAAAAAAGCAAGAATCTAAGCATGGAGTTTTTTTAAAATAATGTTAAAATTAATATATTGGTATTGAGGAAGGAGGCTAGTCTTTATGCCTAAAACTACACTGATCGATTGTTGCATTAAGAAATATGCCTATCAAGAAGTTTCGCAAATATATCGGGAATTAGAGATATCCGGGGAAGGACTGTCACAATCACAGGTTGAATTGATGAGGGAGAAGCATGGTATAAATAGTTTTTCGCAAAGAAGAAATGATACTATGTTAAGACTCCTGCGACGTGCATTCATCAATCCATTTAATATCATTCTTTTAGTTCTTGGAATCATTTCACTGGCTACAGATGTGGTTCTTGTATCGAATTTTGCCAGAAATGCAACGACTGCGGTTATCATTTTTTCAATGATTTTGATTAGCGGAACAATCCGTTTGGTTCAGGAACTTCGTGCAAAGAATGCATCAAAACAGCTAAACCGGCTGATACATGAAAGCATTACCGTACGGCGTGCGGGAGAAGTGAAAGAGATTCCAGCTGAGGAACTGGTGGTTGGAGATATTGTTCTGCTTGTGGCAGGTGATCGTGTTCCGGCTGATCTGAGACTCACCAAAGTAAGTGATCTATTTCTCTCCCAGGCAGCGATCACAGGCGAAAGTGCGATCCTGGAAAAAAATGCACAGGCATTGAGTTACAGTAATTCGGAATCCTTGACGCAACTTGAAAATCTTGCATTTATGGCAACGACTGTCATCAGTGGAAAAGGTGAGGGTATTGTGCTTGCAGTCGGAAAAGACACACTATATGGCAGTTTTACGAAAGAAGATCCAGATGAAAAACAGTCTTTTCAAAAAGGAGCCAACTCTATTGCCTGGGTCATGCTTCGTTTTATTGCAGTATTGATTCCTATTGTATTCATACTATTGCAGATCACAGGTGGCAGGTGGCTGGAATCCTTTGCCTTTGCACTGTCTGTTGCCGTTGGCTTGATGCCGGAAATGCTGCCGATGGTGATCACAGCCTGCCTTGCAAGGGGCAGCCTGAGTATGAGTAAAAAGCAGACAATCATTAAAGACATTAATGCAATGCAAGGATTTGGTAGCATGGATGTGCTCTGCATGGATAAAACAGGAACACTGACCAATGAAAGTATCCTATTGGAATACTATATGGATGTGCTGGGAAACGAAAGTGGGCAGGTATTGGATTTTGCTTTTTTAAATAGTGCTTTCCATTCCGGTGTATGTAATCCAATTGATAATGCAATTCTTGCCTGCCAGACGATGCCTGGGCATGAACAGCATTTTGCTGATCTTCTCACGCAGTATCAGAAAGAGGATGAAATCCCATTTGATTATTCTCGCAAATTTGTTAGTACACTGGTGACAGATAAAAATGGGGATTGCCAGCTTATTATGAAGGGTAATATTTCCCAGATT